>NZ_CP082780.1:692500-1385000 GCF_019915265.1 Bacillus aquiflavi | reverse complement strand
ATAGCTTAAACCATGACCGTATGGGTATAATGTCGGAATAGTCACAGGAAGCTGCCCAGTCGGAGACAGTTCACCAGTCAAAACTTTTGCTAATGCTTCAATAGAAACTTGTCGAAACCCGTACGTTAACACATTGGCATCAATATCTGGAAATGCAAGCAAATCGTATGGATTCCGCATCGATGCAACAACAACTTTTTTTCCGGAGTCTTTCAAAGCACGAACAAGCTCTTTTTGAGCCGAATTTGTATTTGCTGTGTATGTTGTTACAATCACGATATGAGCATTTTGTGCTTGTTCTACAGCCGAACTGATTTCAGCACTCGTTGGATTAGTGCTAGTTGGATAGCTGTTAGAACTGATTCCTTTCTCAGTAAGCAGCTGTGAAAGCATACTTGGATTTCCTACTGAAGGTCCAGTAACAAATATTTGCTGCTCTTGTTTCAATGGTAATATGTCGTTGTCATTCTTTACGAGCGTAATGCTTTTTTCAGTTATTTCAGCTGCTATATTCAAATGATCATCTGTACCAATGTTTTGTATTTCATCTGCAGGAGTTTCAGGGGAATGGAAAAGACCTCTTTTAAACTTTAACATTAAGATTCTAAAAACAGATTCATCTACACGTTTTTCAGAGATCTCACCGCTCTGTACGGCATTAAGCATTGCATTATAACTAAGCTCAACATCTGGAGGATTAAGAAGAATATCAGCCCCAGCCTTAAAAGCTTCTACAGGAACACGTTCTCTAGGAACGACGTTCGCCCCCGACATTCCGAGGCTATCAGTAATGATAACACCATTAAATCCTAATTCCTTCCGAAGCAAATCAGTTAAGATTGGTTTCGATAATGTCGCTGGGAGTCCGGAGTCATCAAGAGCAGGGACGACAATATGTCCCGGCATAATCGCATCAATTCCGTTATGAATCGCTGCTTTAAAAGGCTTTAAATCAACTTCATGCAACGTTTTTAAATCATGGTTAATAATTGGAAGACCGTAATGAGAGTCAACATTCGTATCACCATGTCCGGGAAAATGCTTTGCAGTCACGATCAGATTTTGACTTTGATATCCTTTCACTTGAGCTGAACCAAGATCAGCAACAAGCTCAGGACTTTCTGAAAAAGACCTCACTCCAATAACTGGATTGTCAGGGTTTATGTTGACATCTAGCACTGGGGCCAAATCCATATTAATTCCAAGACTTTTTAACTCTGCACCCATGATCTCAGCGGATTTTTCCGCATAAGCTGTTGACCGGGAAGCGGCAATTGCCATATTCCCTGGAAAAACAGTTGCCGGCTCAGTCACTCTTGCTACTACCCCACCTTCTTGGTCGGTAGCAATTAACAACGGGATCGGCATGCGCTGATCCATTGCAATTTTTTGTAATCCGTTCGAGAGAGAGTTAACTTGTTGAGCATCAAGCGGAGTTCCAATATTATCTGTCCAGTTAAAATAAATAACCCCGCCGATATGGTATTTTTCAATCGCCTCTTTAAAATTTTTTGCTCCTCTATTTTGTCTTACATTCGTTTCTTCATAACTTGCGTCTTCCGGGGTTTTCCCATAAACATGAATCATAAACAGCTGGCCGATTTTTTCTTCAAGAGACATATGTTGAATTTTACTTTGTATCCATCCTCTTGCTGCTTGATCATCCTTCCATCCCGGCCTTGTCGGATCATCCCAGGCTGCTGAAGTAACAGCAGACAAAGGTCCACTCATAACGAGAATAAGAATAAGTAACATACCGAGGAAACGACAACATATTTTCATGTTTTTTTCTCCTTTCAATGATTACTAGTTCCACGCCGAAGAGTGACATCCGCTATGACAGGCAAATGATCTGAAGCTAAAGTTGACAGTACTTGTGCATTTTCTATTTTAATACCAGCAGTTGTGAAAATATAATCGATTCTCTTATTCGGATTAAGTGCAGAAAATGTAAAGCCAGGCGATCCATTACCAGCTAAGATCCAAACATCATTAAAATGTGTAAACAATGGTAAAAGTTCTGGGGCGTCAGGTGAAGCATTCATATCTCCAACGAGAATTTTTTCTCCAGGCAGTTGCGAGAAAATATTTAACATATCTTGTACTTGCAACTCTCTTACATAAGGGTTAGATCGGTAATCGAGATGTGTAACATAAAAGGGGAAAATGGCTCCCTTTGCATTAATTTTAACTTCTGCAAATCCAGGTGTAAGTTGCGGTGAAGGGTTTGTGTCTTGAGTAGATAATCTTGTCATTTGTTGATTTTTTGCATAAATGATTGGGTATTTACTTAACACAGCTACGCCAAATTGTCTTCGAGGCTCGTCCTCTTGGTAAGGATCAAGGTCATAGATTGGTGCGAAAAAAGCAAACATATCTAGCCTCTCACTCAGTTTGGCTATTCCATTTTCAAAATCGCTTCTCGTCCCCCAATGAACATCAACCTCCTGAAGACCAATCACATCTGCGCCTGATTGCTCAATCACTTTGGCAATTCTTTCGAGATCATACGTTCCGTCAGATCCACTACCTGCATGAATGTTGTAAGTCATCACTCTAATAGATACATCCCGTTTGGAATTTTCTGTAGTGGCTTGCGCTGTTTGCTTAGGAAATACAGAGGAAAATATGACGACAACGAGCAACAAAATAACAGTGAACAGCTTTTTAGAATGTTTCAATATTTCTTACCCCTCTCTCTTAAATAGTTTGTCTGTCTATTCCTGCTGTATCTTTAAAATAACAAGATTACCATCTAGTTGTCTATACAACTATAGCACCAATTATGATGCTTAAAGACCTATGAATGTCCATGTTAAAACAGATTTGTTCACCACGATTAATCTGTATTACAATAGAATGAAAGTGTAAGAGGCAAAATGGGAAGTTTGGTGAAAAGATTGAATAGAGAAAAGTTACTTGAGCATGTAAAAACGTTAGCAGTCTGGAAAAAAAAAGGTGTGAGAGCTCCTCATAAACCATTACTTTTACTTTACGCCATTAGTCAAGTAAAAAATAACAGTCAGCGACTTTTCATTTACAGTGAAATAAAAGAGAAACTTAAAGAGTTACTAATAGAATTCGGACCAGTGAGAAAATCCTATCATCCAGAAGAACCATTTGTCCGCTTAGTGCATGATGGATTATGGGAGCTGTCTAACGATCAGGTTAATACGAAAAACCCTAGTAATAAAAAATTAATTGAGGAAAACATTGCCGGGGGATTTACAACCGATGTTTATCAACTCTTAAAGAAAGATACTAGTTTAGCCCAGGAAATAACTGAAATGATTTTACAACTGCACTTTCCAGAAACTATTCATGAAGATATTTTAGCAGCTATTGGGCTTGATTTTAGTACAATAAAAAAGAAAAGAGACCGGGATTTTAGAGATAAAGTTTTAAAAGCATATGAATATTCTTGTGCGGTTTGCGGTTTCCGTGTTCACTTAGGTCATCATTTAGTTGGAATTGAAGCTGCACATATTAAATGGCACCAAGCAGGCGGTCCAGATATTGAGGAAAATGGAATTGCACTCTGCTCTCTCCACCATAAACTTTTCGATCGTGGAGTTTTTACAATTGATCCATCTAGAAAGATGATTGTTTCAGAATACGCACATGGCAATAACGGCTTTGAAGAATGGTTAATGAAATATCATGGTCAAACGATCAAATCACCGTTACAGCCAACATATAATCCGAACGATCTCTACTTAAACTGGCATGTGAGAGAAGTATTCAAAGGACCTGGAAGATATACTACTACTTCTAATTAATTGATCAATACCTAAACGATCTTCATAATCGAACGTTTGGGTATTGATCATGTTGAATCTATGTTCATAATAGCTAATCGATTTTAGTTACCGAGCCCCAGAATTCAGATTTCTATGAAATTGAACCCCTTATGATCAGAATCTAATTATTAAAATGTTTCGTAATTTCAACTAGATTACTTTTTTATTCCCGAATTCCACAGTTTTAATTCCTACACAGGTGATGTTTTATGAACTCCTTTAAGAGGGCTATAAAAAAGCTATATATGAAAAATATCTTTTAAATGTTTTTTTACATCTGCCAATCTCTTTTCAAGGTTAGGATCTCGCATTGCTTTATATAATGAGAAAGTTTTTAACGGTTTCAATCCGCAATACTCCATTGTTTTATGCACGCTAAAAAGGACTTCATCTTCATTTTTCCCTTCAAGAAAGTTCAAGTGATCTTTCGAAAATTCCTTTTCAGATGCACCCCAGCTAAGAGAAAGCATATAGTATTTATTTGTAAACAGCCCGCCGCGACCAAACTTTTCGGATTCGGATTTTGTAAAAAATATATTTGGTTCAAATACATCGTCAATATACTTTTTCAGCACACCAGGGAGATTAAACCAATAAATTGGTGTTTGGATGATAATAACATCTGCCCATTTGAATTTTTCGATTTCATCAGGAACATCATATCCATCATATACAACCGTCGTTTTAATTTCATATTTTTCCTTAAGTATATGATAGATTGAAGAGCACATTTCCTTAGTAAGATTGCCTTTTGCCCGTTCATAATAATCGTGACCATCGATTAATAGTACATTTTTCATTGAATGAACTCCTTCCTGTAAAAGTACTTTTAAAATTGTTCTTCCACAGTGAATCCTTTATTTTGGAGTATATTTACGATGCCGTTCTCTCCCACAAAATGAGCCGCCCCGACGATAACAAAATAAGTTCCTTTTTCTTCGCTATTTAAAAACTCTTCAATTTTAACAGCCATATCTTTATTTCGTTGATCCATAAACACTTCATTAAATTGCTTATACTCTTCACTATCATCCTCAGACTCTAGTAAAACTTGACTAAGCTGTTCAGCGTTACCTGATTTCCAAGCGGTTACGAGCTTCTCTATGTTTTCTTTAGCGGTTTTCTTTTCAGCAAAATAAACTTCTATCAATTTTTTTTGGATTTCCGGAGATAATTGATCAAATAAATCGAGTTGAAAGGTTACTCCTTCTAATTCAATGATCTCTTTATCATCTTTTTCCTTTTTTAAGAAGTGATAATCAATTCCCAGTTCAGAATCGTAGCCAAGCTTTTGCGCTTGCAGGCCCTCTAAAACCATTGAAATATACCATGTTTCATATTCATTTAACATTGATATATTAATCCCGTACTCTTGCAACTCTGATTTCAGCTGGCTGTATAAATCGGCTGGTAAGTCGGCTTGCAGTGTCTTTCCGTCTGCATATTTCGCTTTTTCCTCTAGCTCTTTCTGCATTTGCAATTGATTCATATTAAAAATATCCGCTTCAACTGCTAAATATGTTGATTGATCAAATGCTGTTTCAATTTTTTCATGTAAAGGATAAAAATCTTCAGTCGCGACGTGAATTGAACCTAACATATAGACAACGTTGTCATTATGAGTGATTTTCCAAAAAGGACCGATCGTCCCAGGCTTTTCATCAGCTTGTTCTTTTTTAGCTGATTGATCTTCTTTCATTTTAATACTTTGTGATTTTTTTTCGTCTGCTTTTTGCTCTGCTTCCTCCGTCGTACTGCATGCCGTCATACTAAATACGAGAACAAGTAACATGAGTAAAACATTGAATAATTTCTTCATCCGGCAAAAACATCCTTTCAATCTAACGTATTCACTTATCAATTCAAACTAACTAAAAATGATTAAAAACCCAATAAATGGCTCTTAATTACTATAACATATTCAACTCTGAAACTAACATCATTCTTTTTAACTAATTAAAAAAAGCTGAACAATTGGCACTCTTTTCTGCGGTACCAATGATTCAGCTTTAATCTGTTTGCTATGCTACATAATTGTGAGAATGATGTGTTTATAAAGCTTAATAATAAAGAACCTCTACTTTTTCACACTTTTTGCATTGACGATAACCTGTCATCTCAACATACTCATGCAAGCAATGATGTTGAATGTGTTTAATTTCAGCTTGGAGCTGCTGAATATGTTCTTTATGTTTCTTTATTTCTCTTTTTAGCTCACCGACGTTAGCTGCTTCCGATTTATTGATAAATAGATGAGCCACCTTCGACAAACTCCTTTGCCTTTTCTTTCAATCCTTTTTCAATCTCTTCTTCCGACATGTTTCGAATATCATGAGAAATCCTCATTGAACAAAATTTTGGACCGCACATTGAACAAAAATGGGCTGTTTTAGCTCCTTCTGCTGGAAGTGTTTCATCATGATACTCTTTTGCTCGCAACGGATCTAAAGACAGATTAAATTGATCATTCCAGCGAAACTCAAAACGGGCTTTTGATAAAGCATCGTCTCGTAACTGTGCTCCCGGATGACCTTTTGCTAAATCAGCTGCATGTGCAGCAATTTTGTAGGCGATTACTCCTTCGCGCACATCGTTTTTATTCGGTAACCCTAGGTGCTCTTTTGGCGTTACATAACATAACATTGCTGTACCGAATGAACCAATCATTGCTGCCCCAATTGCTGAAGTAATGTGATCATATCCTGGTGCAATATCGGTTGTAAGTGGTCCTAATGTGTAAAATGGCGTGTCATGACAAAGTTGTTGCTGTTTTTCTACATTTTCTTTAATTAAATGCATCGGGACATGTCCAGGCCCTTCAATCATTACTTGAACATCATGCTTCCAAGCGATTTTCGTTAATTCGCCTAATGTTTCAAGCTCAGCAAATTGTGCTTCATCATTAGCATCCGCGATAGAACCTGGTCGTAACCCATCACCTAATGAAATCGAAATATCATATCTTTTTAAAATTTCACAAATATCTTCAAAGTGTGTGTAAAGAAAATTCTCTTTATGATGGGCTAAAAACAATTGCGCCATAATCGAGCCGCCGCGAGAAACAATTCCAGTTGTTCGTTTACTTGTTAAAGGAATATACCGTAATAATACCCCTGCATGGATTGTAAAATAATCAACACCTTGTTCAGCCTGCTCAATTAGCGTATCACGGTAAATCTCCCACGTAAGGTTTTCCGCAATGCCATCGACCTTTTCGAGAGTTTGATAGATTGGAACAGTACCGACTGGAACAGGAGAATTACGAATAATCCATTCTCTTGTCGTGTGAATATGTTTTCCAGTGGATAAATCCATAATCGTATCTGCTCCCCAACGAATGGCCCATGTCATTTTCTCTATCTCTTCAGAAATAGATGAAGAAACTGCAGACGTTCCAATATTAGCATTCACCTTCACATGGAAATTTCGCCCGATAATCATCGGTTCACTCTCGGGATGATTAATGTTTACAGGGATAATTGCTCTTCCAGACGCAACTTCTTTGCATACAAATTCTGGATCAAGATTTTCCCTTATAGCGACAAATTCCATTTCCGGTGTAATGATCCCTTTTTTTGCATAATGCATTTGGGTGACAGTTTTTCCTGTTTTCGCTCTCACTATTTTTTTATTTGTAAATATATTGTCTTCGAATGTTACTCTAGGCGAATACTCCTCAACATCACTGCGTTCTAATATCCATTGTCTACGAAGGGGCGGCAATCCTTTTTCTATCTTTATATCGCAATGAGTATCTGTATACGGTCCGCTAGTATCGTACACTCGTACAGGCGGATTTTCTTCAGGTGCACTTTGAGAGATTTCTCTCATCGGAACTTTTATATCTGGTCTCGATCCTTCTATATAAACTTTTTTACTATTTGGAAATGGGGTTAAATTTGCCATATTTTCATCCTCCGTTTTCTACTCGCTTATTTTTTTGAATCAGTCGTTTTTCATTCACACTTCTATATCACGAATAGCTTCATTTATTTATCAATAAAAAACACCTCCAATGTAATAGCACTGGAAGTGAAAGCGGTAATAAACAAAGAACATCATGGCTGTAGTCAAAAAAGCAGACTCCGGCAAGGGGAATCTGCTTATGCATGACGAAAATCCATACACTTCCCTACGCTGGTTTTAACCAGATCAGGTTCAAGGGTCAAAGACTATCGGGTCTTAATCTCAGCCGGCCATATCCCGGCACCCCCAGTGCCAAATATTCAATTTACAATACATTCATAACTATACCATAACATTCCTTGTTTTTAAAGCTTCATTGTTATCAAATTAAATGACAACTCATATAAATTCAAGTATACTATTGCTTACAATTCGAAAATCGAAATAAATATTGTGAGGAAATTGCCTATGTGGAGAAACCGTAATGTATGGATTATCTTATTTGGTGAGTTTATTGCAGGTCTTGGCTTATGGACGGGAATAATCGGAAACTTAGAATTTATGCAAGATAAAATACCTTCTGATTTTGTCAAATCTTTAATTTTATCAAGTGGGTTACTAGCAGGTATTATCGTTGGTCCGCTCGCCGGAAAAATAATAGATCAGACAAAAAAGAAAACAGTCATGGTTTATTCAGGCTTAGGCAGAATGTTTAGTGTCGTCTTTATGTTTATCGCTATTTACACGGGCTCCGTTTGGTGGATGGTGTTATTTATGATTAGCATGCAAATTTCTGCCGCTTTTTATTTTCCCGCTCTCCAATCAGCTATTCCACTCATTGTGAAGGAAAAGGATTTATTGCAATTAAATGGAGTTCATATGAATGTCGCAACTTTGTCTCGAGTTATTGGCACCGCACTTGCAGGAGCAATGCTCGTTGTAATGTCGCTATTCATGCTATACATCTCATCGTTTATCGCTTATTTTATTCTCTTTATTTTTACGTTATTTTTACAAATTGAAGAAACGAACAAACAAAAAAATATTTCTGAAAATCAATCAAAAGGTGACTTTAAAGAAGTATTGCCGATTATTAAAGGTTTTCCAATTATTATGATGACATTAATTATGACCCTTGTACCATTGTTATTTATCGGTGGTTTTAACTTAATGGTCATCAATATCAGTGAAATTCATCATGATCCTTCCGTGAAAGGATTGATTTATGCAGCAGAAGGAATTGCTTTTATGATTGGAGCTTTTTTCATCAAACAAATCAGTCATAAATGGTCACCTTATGGAATTATGTTCTTCTTTTCCGTTATAATTGGGTTAGCCCAATTGTCATTATATTTCGTTGATTTCAAATTACTAACAATCGCTTCATTCGCTGTCTTTGGTTTTGCAGTTGGATGCTTTTTCCCAACAGCCGCTACGATATTCCAAACAAAAATGCCTAAAAAATATCATGGACGTTTCTTTTCATTTCGAAACATGCTTGATCGGATCATTTTCCAAATCGTTCTTTTAGGAACAGGTTTTCTGTTAGATTTAATTGGATTAAAAATGATGGTGATTGTATTTGGGATTATTTCCTTATCGTTAACAACTATTTTTTATATTCGTTACAAACGTTACAGTAGGGAACAAAATCAAAAAAAAGATGTTACAGCAGTATAAAAAAACGGATTTAGCTTAGAAGCAATTTTTTTAGCTATTCTGACGATATATCCGAGTGAGAACACGAGTTCCATAATGTCGTATAAGACTGCTTTCTTACACGAAGAACCCTAAAAAACTATTATGATGCGAATAGTAAATTTCACTTTAAGTGGAAATTTATGATAAAATAAAAGCAGCGATAGAACAGGCTTTCTATTTAAGGGTGGTCGGCATTCATCCCAACAGGAGGGGGTGATGCTGTTGTCAGTTTTTGAAGCGTTGATGTTTGCACTGGCTTTTACTGGTTTAGTCATTTCAGTGCTGTCATTTAACCAAAAAAAGAAATAACCCACCCTTGAGCTTGCCGGCTAAGATGGATTATTTCTTCATTTCTACGCCCGATCTCCCCTTTAAAGGGAACTGTTCTATTGTGACCAAAGATGAAACAACATCTTTGGTCTTTTTTAAATATATGTATTCTTTTACTTATATTATACAAAAAATCTCGAAAATAAACTATTTTTTTATTATGTCATATTTTTGAATATGTAGCTAATTCGACAACATCTAATAAAAAATTATTTTTTAATAAGCTGCTTGATTAGTTGACTAAGCTGTTGAATTCCTTGTTTCAACTCAAGGATGGGTGCATACGCATAAGAAAGCCGAAGATAACGTCCTGAATCTTCCCCATAAATATGGCCAGGATTAATAAGCAGTCCATTAGCTCGTGCCTTCATAAACAGATCTCTCATTGAAATTTTCGGCTTTATTTGTATCCAGACAAACAATCCTCCTGATGGGATCTCCCAACAAGCAATATCGCTTAAATAAGTTTCTAATGCGAATAGCACAATCCCCCTTCGTACTTTTAATTGCTCTCTTACGTAAACTAAATGCTTTTCATATAAACCGCTATCAAGCCATTCAAATGCAACACTTTGCGAGATCGAGCTTGAACCATAATCTGTTTGCATTTTAATATCCGCCAAACGCTCAATAACAGGCTCTGATCCTACGATCCAGCCAATTCGCAAGCCGGGGCTTAAAGTTTTCGATAGACTGTCAACAAATAAAACATGACCTGAGGAATCGAAGGCTTTTAATGGCAACGGCGGTTTTTCATCAATCCACAACTCTCGATAAATATCATCTTCAATCATTGGGAGCTGTTCTTTTTCACACAATTTAAGAATTTCTTGACGATGTTGAGATGATAATAATCTTCCTGTCGGATTGTGAAAGCACGGAATCGTATATAAAATCGCTTGCTCTCGCTTCGACTTTCGCGTAAAAAAATCGCTTTGATCTAATGAGACACCAGTTAACTTCATCCCTGCTGATTGAAACAAATGAAGTGAGTACAAATACGAAGGTTTTTCTAGTAAAATCGTTGAGCCTATTTTTAAAAGACCAATCGATATTAACTGCAATGCCTGTAATGCCCCGCTCACAATCAAAATAGAGGCAGGAGAAGCTTTAATACCAATTGTTAATAAATAGTTGCTTATCGCTTCACGCAAATGTAGTGATCCCTTCGGTTCCTCATATCCAAATGAACTCATTTTTTCACTTGCTCTTCTCATTACATCCCTCATCGTCTGCAACGGAAAAAGTTCGGGGGACAGCTCACCTTTGCTTAGTTGGATTAAACTTGAATTCGACTCTGTAGCATTAATCTCTTGAACTGTTGTTTTACTAGGCTCATATATCCCTAACGGAACATTATCATTCCAATTTGGAAGTGAGGTTGCTGCTAATAATGACCATGTATTATTAATAACAATTGTTCCCTTCCCCATTTTACCCTCAATTAAGCCATCTGCCGCTAATTCCTCTAATGCGGTAATAACAGTACTTCTGTTTACATTTAGCAACTTCGCCAGTTGGCGTTGGCTGGGGATCTTACTTCCAATCGGCCATTCTCCATTGGAAATTTTATCACGTATAAAAGTGATAATTTGTTGATATTTAGGTGTTCGATCATTTAGTTTCAAGTTCATCTTACAATCCCTCATTTAAAAAGGTGGTTGGTCTTTTTTAGACTAACTGGTTGAGGACATTTTTGCAAATAGTCCGTAAAATAAAAAAGATGAATTAAATAAAAAGAAAAAAAAGTTTTTTTTCCTCGAAAAATGAAACGATTGCTATTTAGGTGGAAACAAGTCATAACGAAATGCAAAATGCGAAATTTTTTTAAGGAAGTGTTAAATAAATCATGAAAGAGAAAAAAAAAAAACACCGTCAGTATTTATAGGGTACAGCATAACTATTTTTTTCTTTGGGCTTCGGCATTTCCAGCGATTCGAATTGGCTTAGAAGCATATAGCCCTTTGCATTTAACTTTACTGCGTCTTCTTGTTGGATCTCTCGCTCTTGTCATTTTCGCTCTTATTACGCGCATGAGGCTGCCACATATAAAAGATATTCCGATGATTTTGCTTCTTGGGGGATTCGGCTTTGCTGCCTATCATACAGCTTTAAACTATGGAGAAATGACAGTGAGCGCTGGTGCCGCTAGTTTAATTATTTCAACAGCGCCCATTTTTACTGCTCTATTATCGTTATTCTTTTTCAAAGAACGATTAAAAATATCGGCTTGGATTGGCGCAGTCGTTAGTTTATTAGGCGTTGCCTTCATTTCCCTCGGCTCTTCAGATCACCTTCATTTGAATAGCGGGGCATTATTCGTTCTTATTGCCGCTTTTGTCGAGAGTATTTATTTTGCCTTTCAAAAGCCTTATTTAAAAAAATATGGATCACTTGCATTTACGACTTATTGTCTCTGGGCTGGAACGTTGTTTATGCTTATATTTCTTCCTGGACTTGGTGAGGAAATAATGGCAGCTCCGTTTAAAGTGACCTTGAATGTCGTTTACTTAGGAATCTTTCCAACTGTAATTGCTTATATCGCTTTAGCCTATGTTACAAGTCGTGTCGGGGCTTCTGAAGCGACAAGCTCCCTTTATTTAATTCCTGCTCTTGCATTTATAATTTCTTGGATCTGGCTCGGTGAATCACCAACTCAGCTTACGATAATTGGCGGATGTATAACGCTTTTTGGCGTCTTTCTTGCAAATATGAAAAAGGGGGAAAATAGTAAGTCTCACTCACAAAGCAAAATTGAAACAAAGTTTTAACAGACTTTATTTTGTTGATTCTTATGAGATAGTGACCTCATACGCTTTTCTACTTTAGAAAAAGGTCTTTCTAATAAATCATCGTGTTAGATAACATAGCTATCAAAAAATAAACAGCATCTATCATGTTTATAGACAGATGCTGTGTTTGTCGTTATTATTTTTTCATTCTCTTATTCGCTTACTTCTATAGAAGTTGTTCTTACGTTATCAGCCTTATACGGTTCTAAGTAGGATTCACGCAATTCGTGGCGCATCCATCCCATTAAACCAAGAACAAGAACGAAAGTAGTCATAGATAAAATAAAGTATTTTCTTTTATCATGCTTTAACAATAAATATAAGAAGAAAGAAAGTAATAGAGTGATAAAGATTGAACCTATTAGCAGTCCTGTTAGTAAAGCACTATCTCCCATATAAAGCATCATAATATCGCGTTCAAAACTCATTAATAAAACAGTTCCTGCTACTAATTGAAGTAATGTTGTCCAAAGCATTACTTTTACACCAAACTTTTTGCCATCTTTAACGACTTCTGCTTTTTCTTCTTTCGTCATGCCCGCTCTATCAGCAATTTTTCTCTCAGCTCGTGCATTCCAAAAGTATAGATAAAATCCTGCAACGGCAAAGCTTGCTAAAATAAAGTGGAAATATCTTTGCCAAATTTGTGGATAGTATACTAAACCATGGAAAAATCCTTTTGAGCCTTCCCACATTTCTGGATAAAGCATTGAGACAACGTTCACAATGAAAATGAGTGGAACAAATAGTAATAGTAAACTACCAGTTGCACCAATTAAAACGTGTAGTTTCTTTTTTCCTCCGCCCATTTTATCCCAACTAAATTTATATAAATATAAAATGAGAAAAGCAGCGATTAATAGAATAATAAGTGACAACCAAGCCTTACCAATTAATAATGTTGATGGATAAAAATATTGTGTGTAAATAACACTAATAATTAATAACGGCGCTACCCCAATTACAACAGCAATACTTTTCATTATCGATGCATGTGTTGCTAATTGGAAAGCTAAGTTGTCGTATTTTTTATCTTTCTTAACGATCCCTTTTATTTCTTGAAAAACAGCAAGGGATGAAGAACCGACTGTAATGTTAACAAATAAAATGTGAAGTAAAAAGCTAATAACAAGTAAGATTTCAAAAAAACCAATATTTCCTGGGATCACTAATTCAATATCTTTCGGTATAATCGACCCTAATTGCCACATTATTGATCCCCCTCCATTGCTGTTGATTGATTTTCTTCATTGACAACATTATACAAGTAATGTGCTAATGCCTTACGTTCTTCATCTGTTCCCATAAATGGAGGCATAAAATATCTTGTCTCATGAAGGGTTGTAATATAATTTGCTATTGAATCCTCTGTCCAGCCGTTAAGACGATTAGAAAATGCGCGTTTATCTCTCCAACCATCGACAGTGTGACAAACTAAACATTGACCTTTATACAATTCACGGCCAGCTTCCATTTTATTTTCTTCTGTTACTTCCTTCACCTTTGCAAAAGTAGAGTTTGCCAAATATCCTTCTTCTTTATACTGTTCCTTATCTTTCGCCAGTGTACCGTTGGCATACATATAGTTATAAATGATATACGGTTTACGAACAGATTCGCGTACCATTTCAAACTCTGCAATGAATCCCATTGAAGCAACCAATACTCCAAGTGATAAAATAAGCGGTACTTTCTTGGGTGATTTCGCCATCCAAAATGCAAAAATAAGAAAAGCAGCAAGACCAAGAAGATTAACGATTTTAAACATGTTTTCGCTCATTCCAGTTGACCAAACGACAAGGTCATAAGCTTCTTGTGGAATGTTGGCCAAATACCAGGCACCAGTTATTAAGATAGCTGGCAAGGAGATGGCTGTCCAAAAACTAAATACTTTATAAACCTCTTTTTGTAAATCCTTATCCTTGATAAAAATATTAATAAGAAAGGCAATTAATGCAACCGCTAACATTAAAGCAATAAACGTTCTAAAAGCTAGAGACGGCATGTAAGTTGGATTGAAAAATGCATTCCAGAATGATAATGTTTCTGTCCATTTTCCTGGAGTTAATTTTGCTGATAAAATTCCAGTAATAATGGCTGCAGTCAACCATGAAAAGATGACAAGCGCCCAACCAATTCGGTTATGAATAACCTTTTTAGCTCCTTTAAATTTATCCCATGTGTAGAAATAAATGATTAAAAGAACCACTTCTGTTATAAAGACGATCCATTCTGCAAACCATGCCCAAAAGAAAATTCTCAGTAATGAACCGATTGAATCTGGTTGGATGACAGTTGTAGAGAACCAAATTCCAACCCCTGTTATCGCACCAACTGTGGTCGTTATGATTAGTATCCATTTACTAAACTTCCGCGCCACTCCATCAAGCTTTTCATTGTTCGTTTTCATCCCCCTATATTCGAGGGATACCATTAAGGTCGAAGCCCCGATAGCTACTCCATGGCTAACAATTACGTGAATAATTGCAATAATAGCAATTACTGTTCCATTTCCAAGCCACGGGAATTCAACGACAGGAAAGTTCATCTCTTCCCCCTCCATCCATGAAGTTTGTTGTATTTACTTAACGCCTTTAGTATAGAATTAAATTGTGATGAATCTGTAAAATCTAAGCGACAGTTTTTAAACATATTGACAGTGTTAAACCTGCTTGGAGCTTGTGATAAAGGGGATTTTTAAGAATTATCATCAGTTCAAGCCTAAACCGATCAAGAGAACATTTTGGTCATTAAATTGTCACTTTTTATAAAGAATCGATCCGTGTTATTTAGTTTGTATTAAAATATATATTTAAAGTAAATATTTTCAAATTTTTTAATGATCGTCCTCGTTCCAAATGAACATTTACATGTTCTTTTACCATAATAAGGAGACTATTTTTATTGTTATTTTTCTCAACTTTTGGATGGAAACGCTTTTCTCTGATATACTGAGGAAAATTTGATCTTATCGAGGAGAATAAAAGAATGGTTAATGAGAAAAAAAATAATTCTATGATTCAATCACTTCAATTAGGTATGAGCATTGTCGAGTTAATCGCGTCACAGGAACAACCGCTAAAGTTTTCTGACATACAGGAATTGTCTAATATTACCAAAAGTAACCTTTATAAATATTTAAATACGTTAACACATTTAGGCCTTCTACATCGAGATAAAAGAGAAGGAACATACATACTTGGAAGTAAACTAATTGAATATGGTGTGGCAGCGATTGGTCACCAAGATACGATTAGTAAAGTAACGCCATATTTACAAGAAATAAGCCGAAATACTTCATTAACTTCACTATTAGCCGTATGGACATATGAAGGTCCTGTGATTGCTAATATTTGGAGTTCAAGTCAAGGCTTAAATATCGGTGCACAAATAGGAACTAAATTACCTATTTTGTCATCTTCAGGGAAAATATTTTCGGTATTTAACGATCAAGCTCTTATAAAAGAATGGAAAACAAATGAATTAAATCTACTATCTAATGAAGAGCAAATGTTATTTGAACAAGAAACGCAAGAGATTAAAAAAAATCACATTGCTTTTGCAAAGGAACCTCTTGTCCCATTCGTATCATCTATTTCTATTCCTTTGTTTAACTACAGTGCTAGTTTGCTCGGTGCAATAACCGTTGTTGGATTTTCTCAGCATATTCCACAAACAATTGAAAGCAAAACTGCTGCATATTTGCTAAACATGTCAACCGAGATTTCTAACATTTTCGGTTATCAAAAAGATAAAAGCGCAAAGTAAATATTGGATTATTTCCCCAATCATTTTTACAGTCTAAAGCCAACAATCTCCTTCGATTTGTTGGCTTTATTGATTAAAAATAGCACGCCCTCATTCCTTTAACGTTAAAAACAGACATCCACCTTCGATTATTCATCTTACATATTGAATTGTAAAATTTTCAAATAAAATAAATTTTCTAAATTTTTTTTGACAATCAATTCGATCCCGTTATAATAAAAGTGAATTGAATTCACTATTTCGATAATGTAAACGGGGATTGCAGGATTTCAGCGATATCGCACATAAATATAATCTATTTATCCTGCCTATTAAGCTATTGATAATTGAAAACACTTTCACAACAAAGGGGGGAATTTTACATGAAAACAACTTACACAAAATTGCTAGCTCTTTTTTTTTTTGTAGTCCTTACTTTCACGATCACAGGCTGTGGAAACAACTCAAAGAAAACTGAATCATCAAACAATGAGAATTCAGCCTACACATTTAAGGTTTCTCATGTGACGCAAAAAGATCATATATGGCACAAAACCGCAGAGAAATTTGGCGAAGAGCTTGAATCGCTGTCAAACGGGAGAATGAAGCTTGAAATTTATCCTGCATCCCAATTAGGACAAGAAAAAGATATGGTGCAACAGCTTGAAACGGGATCAATTGATTTTGGATTTTTAACGAACGCCTATATGAGTACACGTCAAGAATCTTTAAATGCGTGGTTTTTACCTTTTACATTTAAAAACTTAGATGAAGCTAATAAGGCTAGACAATCTGAGGCAGCACGCGAAATGTTAAAAGAGCTGGAAGACCAAGGGTTAGTTGGTTTAGATTTTATTTTTGTCGGTAATCGCCACATTTTATTGAAAGATGATCATATTTCATCGCCCCATGATCTTAAAGGTAAAAAAGTAAGAATTATCGGAAGCCCAATCATTCAAGATTTCTGGAAGGCTACTGGA
This sequence comes from Bacillus aquiflavi, assembly GCF_019915265.1. Classification (NCBI taxonomy): domain Bacteria; kingdom Bacillati; phylum Bacillota; class Bacilli; order Caryophanales; family Bacillaceae; genus Bacillus; species Bacillus aquiflavi. The sequence continues at coordinate 1,367,744 of NZ_CP082780.1, read as the reverse complement.
GCAGGTCCTACTGCAATGCCGCTTCCGGAAGTTTATACGTCACTTCAAACTGGTGTCATTGATGGAATTGATATTGATTTAGATGCGCTAGTAACTGAAAAATATTATGAGAACGCGAAGCAATTAACGTTAACAAATCATATGACATTTCCAGCAGTCATTGTCATGAGTAAACAATCGTACTCAAGCTTGTCAAAAGAAGATCAACATATTGTGAACGAAGCGATTAAAACAGCAGTTGATTGGGGGGTCGAGGAAGCAATTAAACGTGAAGAGGAGAATCTTGAAAAGCTTAAAGCGGCTGGTGTAGAGGTAGAAGAACTATCTGATATCAGTTCATTTGCTGCTATTAAAAAGGAAATTCAAGAAAAATATCAACAACAATCTCCGATTATTAAATCATTTATAGAGTCGCTTGAATAATGGAGGAGGCAGTATGAATTTCATTCACAAAATAAGTAACTTGGTTTTTAACATTGAAAAGCTCTTAGCGATTATATTATGCACGTTAATGCTTAGCTCGCTTTTTGCAGGAGTTGTCTTTCGGTACGCTTTAAATGCTCCTTTAACATGGTCAGAAGAAACGGCTATTTTTTCGCTCGTCTGGCTTACTTTCATCGGCGGGAGCATGGGGATTAAAAGCCAAAAGTCTGCTGTAATTACACTTTTTATGGACAAGTTTCATGGGAAATTAAGAATGATTTTAATGGCAATCAGTATTTTAGCTTTATTATTGTTCGTTGTATATATTTTCTACTTGTCAGTTATTTGGCTTTCGTCGCCTACAGTCTTATTGCAAAAATCCAATTCGATGCAGATGCCAATGATCATTGCTTATTTAAGCGTTCCTGTCAGCTTCTTTTTTATCTTTATTCACTCTCTAGATTTACTAATCAAAAAATTCCGTCAAGAAAAGGAGGCGTAACATTTGCTGGCAGCATTGATCATCTTCATTATCTTGCTTTTACTTCAAGTGCCTATCGCTTTTGTACTTGGAATTACAACAATTTCATATATCATTTTAAGTAATAATTTAGGACTGCTGCCTACAGCTCCACAGCGCCTATATTCAGGGCTTGAAAGCTATGGATTACTGGCAATTCCGTTATTTATGCTTGCTGGAGAGTTAATGAACTCAGGCGGCATTACGAAAAGACTGATTCATTTTTCAAAAACAATCGTTGGACACTTTAGAGGCGGTTTGGCATATGTAAACGTTGTTTCTAATATGCTTTTAGCATCCATTATCGGTTCGGCAACTGCGCAAATTGCGATGATGAGCAGAACAATGGTTCCAGCAATGGAAAAGGAAGGATATTCAAGAGAGTTCAGTGCTTCGACAACCGCAGCAGCCGGACTGCTTGGACCGATTATCCCTCCAAGTATGCTCTTCATTATTTATGGTGTTTCATCCGGGGCATCAATTGGAACGATGTTTTTGGCAGGCATTTTACCTGGCTTGATTCTTGGACTTAGTATTATTTTACTTATCGCTTATACAGGAAAAAAACAGCAATGGCAAAGTTCAGAAAGAGCCAGTCTGAGTAAAATAGGACGTTCATTCATTGAAGTGATCCCTGCTTTATTAGTACCTGTTATTATTATTGCTGGGATATTAAGCGGAATTTTCACACCGACTGAATCAGCTGCCATTGCCTGTGTTGTCGCACTGTTAATCGGGTTCTTTTTTTATCGGGAATTAACAATTAAAGATCTTCCTAAAGTGATAATTAACACAACCATTACTACTGCGACAATTACAATGCTAATTGCTATGGCAAATTTATTCGGCTGGATGCTGTCTTTTGAACAAATTCCACAAGCAATTGCTGAATGGATGGTATCTCTTACAGAAAATCCAATTATTTTTCTCTTATTAGTAAACATATTCTTACTATTAATAGGGATGGTTATGGATGGAATTGCTGCTCTTATTATACTAGTTCCGATTTTCACGCCGTTGCTGGCTAATTTTAATATTGATCCTGTCCACTTTGGGGTCATTATTTGTCTAAATTTAACAATTGGTTTATTAACTCCGCCGGTAGGTGCTGGGCTATATATTGCATCAGCACTCGGTCAAGTAAAGCTTGAACAATTAACAAAAGCAATTTGGCCGTTTTTAATTGTTTCACTTGCCTCCCTTCTTATGATTACTTACTGGCCAGATCTTGTCCTTTGGCTTCCAACGATTATGAATAATTAACGAGATAAATATAGCCCGCCCATCAAACGAATGGGCGGGCTGACTGTTAACAGACGATCGCTTCTGCCTCATTGCTTAGCGCTTCAACTGACAGGTGTATTCAAGCAGTCTTTCGGAATTTTTTATCTATAATATGACTGCCCATCAAACGAAGGGCAGATCTTTATTTTAAAGTATGAAATATGTAACACGTAAAGCATTCTAAGCCAAAACAGCGTAACTGATCATCTTTAGCTACGTGCTGACCGTTTTTAATCAATCACTTTAAAATCATAGATGAATTGCTCGGTTAAGCCTTGTGAAATAACTTGCTTTAAATCAGGTACTTTTACTCTCGCTACCCTTTCCCCATTTAGTGAATATTGATCGATCATATGTGTATTCAGAGCACGGTCGTAATGAAAAAAGTATAAGTCGTCGTTTTTTAAATAAATAAATTCGTCATAGTAATATTCATCTCTTTCATAATCTAAAAAGGAAAACTGCCGGTTCACTTCTTTTGAATCTAGGTGAAAGGAATAAACATTTCCAAAGCCATCGACAAAGTAAAGCTGGTTGCCAACTATTGTAGAACTGTTCATGTTAAATGGATAATATGTAGGATCTTCGCTAGGTAAGTATTCTTTTAAAATATAATCGTTAATGATGACGGCGTCTTGCTTATGAATCTCTAACAACTTAATAAAGCTTTTATCCGATTGTTTATGATAGTATGTAAAGAAAAGTGAATTTTTATATTCTAATAAGTTAGAAAACGGAATTTCAATACTCGCTTCACTTAGTAACGTTTTCTTTTGCTTTAGCTTTTCACCATTTAATTCAAGCGTCATTAAATATAAGTTTTCTGCCCCATCCTGCTCTAAATCAGTTGTCATAAGGAAAATCTTTTGACCATCATTTCCTTGTGTGATGATATATTCTTCAATATCTTTACAACTATTTTTACTGTTCATTCCCCATCTAATAGTTGAGCGATAGCTTTCAAAATCATCTTTATATCCTTGATTAAAAATTGCATAATAAATATTTTTATCATCCAAAAAACCTGCAGATTGACCATATCCTGAATAAATCTCACAAGTACTGCGATTTGAATGAATGGCATTCGTTTTTTTATTTATCGTGTTTACACTTGTCTTCTCATTCATAATTAGATGATCTTTTGTTTCGATTAATGCATTTGCATTTGATTCTACACCTTCACCTTTAATATCATAAATCTTGCCTTCTTTGTTCACAAAAATAGTATGGCTCTCACCTTCACCTACAACAGCTGAGGATGAATAGATGATACTAGCAAAAGGCTGATTGAGATCCACTTTTTTTGTAACAGCAGAATGCCCTCCAAACTTAAAGAAAAAAAAGCAAATCCCTCCCGCCAATACAACAAAAACAGCAATCAAGGCTGCGATGCTTTTCCTTTTACCCGTCATTTTTACCCTTCCTTTATTAAGAAGTATAAAAAGAGGAATGCTAGATTCCTCCTTTTTTCTACTATTTAGTAATATTTGATCGCAGTGACTCGACTATGGTCTCTTATATCTTTTGGATATACACCGAGACCTCCGTTAGAATCTAAATCTAGTCCTGTTACATTTTTCCATGCACACCAAACTAATTTAGAGCAATTTTTATCACCCGTGCAAGACGTTAAACGATTCGTTGCAAAGTTATAAGAGTAGCTCTCTCCAATTCTATTGTAAGCCCAATTTGCAGAACTATTTTTTTCTGTTGATGTTGTGTTGGAAACAGTCATAATTCTCGCACCTTCACCTACTTTTTTGTTTGAGCGATTTAATGACCGCACCCCGTAAGAAGGCACTGACTCTACTAAAGTATCAGCAGTATAGTACATCCCTACATGGCCGTGTTCGATTAAAGCAGTTGCCGCTGTCTCATAAAAAATGTTGCCTTTTGTACTAGAATCAATAACTGTCGTACCGCCAGATCCAGGGCTAGCAATCCGGATCGGTTCTTCTTTAGCAGCTAAATCTTGCTGTTCTTTCAACTCTGAATACATTTGATCAGCAACTTTCCCCTTACTGATGCCTAAAGCTTTAGAAGTTTGATTAATTTCCTTCATGATCTCTTGTTTTGATACGTTTTGATAGATTGATAAAATTTTATCAATCTGGTCTTTACTTACATGATTATCTGAAGAACTTTGGGCAAAACCTTGAGTTGGAACAACGATTAATAACAACGATAATAAAAAAGCAAGTTTCTTCAAGTTTATTCCTCCCTCTTTAAAATTAAAAACTGCTCCCAAGACTTCTGTGACTTCTTAGTTTCCGCAAAAAATTTAGTGTAACCCCCACCTCCATATGAAACTAGGAATATTTTACACATTCATTGTATACAGTTAATAACAAAACAGTAAATATATAATAATACCTATAATCAATAGTTATAAAGCCGGTACATTATTCCTATTTTACTGAGATGGTCATATCTTGCATTTTTCAATCTCCAAAAATAGTGTGTCTCTACTTGGTTTTTTGTTTACCAATCAGTGCCTTTCGAACTGCTAAAAGCCCGGCTTTACAGCAAATCGACCCGCATCCTTATTGTATTCGAACTTGTCTTCTTCTTTTCTAACATTTTGATTTCTCTTGTAAGAATTCTTTTGGTGACTTTTGATTATACCGTGCTTTTGTATATGTGGCATATGTATCAGGCGTTGATTTAGTAGAGCGTTCGCAATACGATAGGTCCTTTAAATCCTTCTTACATATGGCACCAGAAGATGACGTTATCGATCTAAGTTCCCTGACAAAATTTCGTCGACTGCGTCTAAAAGATGTCGGACTATTAGATATGTTAATTGGGAAAACTGTTGAAATCGCACTGGAAAAGAACATGAATCGCCTTTCATAATCAATACTTGAACATCTGGATAGAAGGAATTTCAATTCGACCATTATCCAATTTTCGTTTTTAGCTCTTCTCATATAAACGAAAAATCGCCAAATTCATTCATTTGACGAAGCCTGTTATCTTTTTGGCATGAGGAGATCACAAATTGCCATATATGGACTTCAATTGAGCGTTTCTTAGGTTGAAATTATGGAGAGCACCACCTGCATTTACTTTATTTTAGTAGACAGGAAAAAGGACATTTTTTAGAGGAAAGAAATACTTTTCATGGTAATGACACTAGTTGATTGGAGTGGAAGGCGGCGACGCCTCGCCCGCCCGCGGAAAGCGTCCGCCTGAAACGGAAATCAACGGGTTCCAAAAAGGCGAGTAGATGAAGGACAAGTCGCTCACTTACTCGCTATGAAATCCCTTTAAGGACTTTTCCAGTGCCCTCTCGTTTTTGGAGCGTTCATTTCGTCATTGCAACTTTTTTATATAATAAAGAACAAATAAACAGCGAAAATAAGGATGATGACGATTAAGAGAGTCGATAGTATTCCGACAAAAAGCTTAGAAGCTTTAAATGTTTGTTCATTAATGGTTTTGAGCTTTTTAAAATAACTATAGGTTGATATTAAAATCGTCACAACCCCGAAAATAACAGATATAATTCCGATAATATTTGCCAACATATCGCCCGTTTGACTAAAGAAAGGCTTGAGTGAGAAATGTACATTCGTGATCAGAAACCCGAGACCAATAATCGCAATCGCAGTACGAACCCATGCCAAATATGTACGTTCATTTGCTAAATGCTGCTGAATATATTTAGAATCTACCGTTTGCACTAATTTTTCCTTTTCCATTATTATCACCTTCATATCATTCAGAGATCGATACTCACCCAAATCACGATCATCCCTTTATGGACATGCTAATATGAACTACTCACCACTTATCGCTCTTACAAGCTGATTAAAGTAGGGGCTTCTCTACTTACTTTTACTAGCAAAAAATGACCGAGCTAATCCTCTAGCTCCAAGTTTTTGCTTCTATGATAAGTCTAATAAGCGTAATCCTTCTTTTTTGATATTGATTGCTCAATGATTGTCCCGATCTGCTACGTAACGGCAAGAACATTAATATGTACGTTCAGATAGTTTCATAGGTTTTTCTGCACCACAGCAGGAACGTTTCTTCGTGGAAGGGAACCACTTATCAATTTTTACTAGTTGTTTCCCTTGTTCTTTTAGCTTGTACTCTAAAAAGTAGTAACTTACCCCAACCACATTGTCATAAACGCTTCCAAAGTGAAGGGCTTAAGATGTTTAAGTCCTCGATCACTGGAAGCTAGAAGCTAACTCTTTTGATTTGCGGTGAAGAAAATTCAGACATCGGTTTGCTGCTTTTTCTTGCGATTTAGCCACTACTATGCGTTACTTATTCCAACGTACAGAACCTTTCTTACGTTTAGACAGAATTCGTTGTGCTTTTGCTACTTTTTCTGATCTAATGTATGGAAAGTGTCTTTTTATCGATCGAGAACGAGCATTCTTATAAGCATTGATGAACTTTGATCATTCGGATTTTGCCTAACAGTGAAATAATACCATGAAAATCCGGCGGTAAGCAAAATTCAGCTATCAACAACATATGTGTGAATTAATCCCACCGTAAAGCACGTTTTCTGTTATACCATCAATAGAATCATACCTAACTCCTCTAACCTATCCGCTTTAAGCTCAATGACTATTTCCTTTTCTTCTAAACCAACTAATTGAACTTCGCGAACCTCAGGTAATGCTTCAAGTCGTAATTTGATTACATTTTTTTGCGAAATTAGACATCTCATCCATCATTTTTTCCTAGATAAATCCATAAAAAATTCATACGATTGGTTTGTGGAAAATTGGGTAACAGAAATATCAGCTGGCAGCTTGCCCTTTAAATCATGAACAGCTGTTTCAATTTCTTTCGTAACTTCGTCGCCTCTTCCTTCCTCTATCTCAATTAAAGCTGTACTGTTTCCTATTGTTGACGTCGTTTCCACTAATTCCGGTTAAGACTTGTTCAATCGGTTTACTTACAAATTGTTCTACATCTGTTGCCGGCATATCCTTTATCTCAACAACGACTATTGTATGATCAAATGATACGCTTGGCAAAAGTTCTTTATCAAGCTTCTTTAAAGGATACATACCAAATCACTAGCGTTGCATTAATGAATATTGAAAGTTATGAAGATCCCTAATAGTTAGTAATTAATTTTCAAGCAATAAAAAATCCTTTACAATGGAAGTACAGGTGATTCCCTGTCCAAATCCAATAGTAAAGGATAACCGATATGGACAAGAATACACTAAAATCATCATTTGGTAAATGGATAACACCTATAAACTCAAAAAAATACTTTTTGAACAAGTAGAAGAAAGTAAGCAAGATCATTATACGAAAAAAATGACAACTGTAGCCTACATAAAGCTTATGTTGCTTGCTCAATTACAAGGATTCGAGAGTCTGGAAGAAATGAGTGACGCACTGATTCATGATCAACTTCAAAAAGCCTTAGGTTTTGAATCAATCAGTAAATCTCAATTATCAAGAAAAAACAATGAAGTCAATCCAGCTATTCTTTCCCGATTATTTTTGGAGCTTGTGCACCAAATAAAAGAAATTCACTTTAAAAACGGAAAGCATATGCCATTAAAAATCATCGACTCCAGTACACTTCCATTAAACCTGACGAATTATAAGTGGGCAAAATTCCGCAAAACAAAAGCTGGTGTCAAGCTGCATTTGCGACTTGTGTTCATGAATAATGATACTGTATACCCTGAAAAAGCAGTAATTACAACAGCCAAAGAACATGACAGAAATCAATTGGAAATTCTCGTTGATGATAAGGAAGCCATGTATGTGTTTGACCGCGGATATGTTGATTACGAACGGGTTCGATCGAATGATGGATGATGGCTACTTCTTTGTATCAAGATTAAAGAAAAACGCCGTCATTCGTGAGGTAGAATCCTTTTCGGTTCCTGAAAAGTCTACTGTTCTATCAGATAGAATGGTTTACATTGGCTCTACTCAAAATCGTACAGAGAATGTCTTCCGCCTCCTTGAAGTTGAGGACACAAAAGGAAACATTCTTAGGTTAATAACGAATCGTTTCGATTTAGAACCTGACGAAGTCAGCGAAATTTATCGTCAACGTTGGGCGATTGAACTGTTTTTTAAATGGCTAAAACAGCATGTAAAGATCAAACACTTTTATGGTATGGGTGAAACAGCGATTCAGAATCAAATTTATCTTGCACTCATTGCCTACTGTCTAAATGTTCTAATCCAACTGGAGATGAAAAGCAAAAAAAGCCTACTCCGGATTAGTCGTTGGTTAAAGGCAGCACTTTGGAAGCCTGCTTACATTTGGATTCGCAAATTCGATAATAGAGCAAGTCCGTAAACACATACACAGTTGCTGTCACCTAAGCATTAAATGTATATTTTTACCAAATGAACAGAGCACCTTTGTTTAGCCCTTGTTCTTTTAGCAAAAAATAACACTGGTCTATTTACAGAATATTCCGTCCTTATTTATGCAACGCTAATGATACCAAATACAAAAATAAAAAATGACAAATAGTCCAATCATTAATTTTCTATTCAGTAAAAAACGAAATAGCGACATTCCAAACTCCTTCCACTTTTGCAGTTCTATTCAATTTACCCTCGTGGGATTCACCACTACTTTCTAAGCGTGAGGTTTCTCTGTTTTCTGTGTTCATTCATCCAAACTGGAAAGCCAAGGGCTATTCTTTCTTAATTGTTCAGTCCTTCCAAGTTAGAAATGCTATCTTAAATATGTACAAAAACGCTTGGATAAATATGTACATTCTTGCTTCCATTCTACATACTAGTCTTGAGGTGACTAGTTATGTATATATCGCTAAATGTTGATGTTAATATTGAGATTAATAGTCTTTCAGACTTACCAAAATTTAAACAAATAATGGAGTATATGAAAATGAAAATTAATAAGAGCAAGTTGGCAAAGGAGTTAGGGGTAGACCGCCGAACGATTGATAAATATTTAAATGGTTTTGTACCTAAGAAAACGAGACAGAGAACGTCAAAAATTGATGAATATTACGAAGTAATTGCTGCTTTGTTATCAGAAGACTCCAAACAGGTGTTTTATTATCGACGAGTGCTATGGCAGTATTTAAAGGACAATCATGGCCTTGATTGTGGGGCTTCCACTTTTCGAGCCTATATTGCACGTACACCAGAATTTAATGCTTATTTTGAAGAGGATCAGCGCATCGCTTCCCCAAAGGGAACGGTTCGTTATGAGACGCCGCCTGGTGAACAAGCGCAACTAGATTGGAAAGAAAACATTTTATTTGAGACGAAAGATGGTGAAAAAGTTGAAGTCAATGTGGCTGCACTCATTCTTTCTAGTTCAAGATTCCGCGTATTTCATTTAAGTGTATCGAAGTCACAAAGTACATTGTTTTCCTTTTTAACAGAAGCCTTTGAAACCTTTGGTGGTGTTCCTAGGGAAATCCTTACGGATAATATGAAAACAGTCATGGATGAGGCTAGAACAGAGAACATTATAGAGGTAAAGTGAATGCAAAGTTTGAGCAATTCGCAAAAGACTTTGGTTTTAAGGTAAGGGCATGTATTGCTGGACGGCCAAGGACGAAAGGGAAAATAGAAACAACCATGAAGCTGATAGATGAAATACACGCTTATCAAGGTCAATTAACATTAGAGGAGTTGCATCAGTTTATACAGGATCTGGCGAATCGAGTGAATCATCAGATTCACCAAGGTACAGGGAAACTTCCAATCATTGAATTCAAAAAAGAAAGGAATCACTTACTCCAGCTACCAACTGAAAATGTAAGAGATTCCTATCGCATCACGCATACACTTGTAAAAGTCAATGCGTCGAACATGATTTCCTACAAATCAAACCAGTACTCCGTACCACCAGAATATCAAGGAAAGAAAGTAGGCCTACAGGTGTATGATGATCAATTGTGGATTTATTATAACATGAAACTTATCGCACAACATCCAATCGGCAAATCAAAATTAAATTATCAGGAGGCGCATTATAAAGCAACCCTAGTTATTTCGGCCCCTTACTATCCCGAAATAGATGAATTGGCTAAAAGAAATCTAGCAACGATTGGAGATGTGTATAAGTCATGAATCCAGCTACTAATTATCAGCAGCTATTAAGCAATTTGGAGTATTTAAAGCTAAAGCAAATGGTCGTGCATTTAAATGAGGTTGTTGATTTTGGTGTAAAGAACCAGATGTCATTCATTGATACGTTAATTAAATTGACCAACTATGAAATTGATGTACGGGAACAAAATATGATTCAATCGATGGTGAAAGTCGCTGCGTTTCCACATTTGAAGGAAATAAAGGATTTCGACTTTACCTTCCAAGCGTCAGTCAATCAACAGCAAATTCTAGATTTTTTAACACTTCGCTTTATTGAACAGAATGAGAATATTGTGTTTTTTTAGGACCAAGTGGGGTAGGCAAGACCCACTTGGCGACCGCGATAGGGATTGCGGCAGCAAAGAAACGGACGAGCACCTATTTCATTAAGTGCCATGATTTAATTCAAAATTTAAGACGAGCACGACTAGAGAATCGCTTGGAAGCCCGTTTAAAGCATTTTACAAAATATAAACTACTAATTATTGACGAAATCGGTTATTTACCGATTGAGCAAGAAGATGCAAAACTGTTTTTCCAGCTGATTGATATGCGATATGAGAAGCGAAGTACCATCTTAACGACCAATGTGAATTTTAAAGCATGGGATGAAGTTTTTCAGGAACCCAAACTAGCAAATGCCATTCTAGATCGTATTTTACACCATGCGACAGTCGTCACAATGATCGGAGACTCGTATCGTTTAAAGGATCATTTTACAATAGAAAGCGAGTAATTTTGTACATTCTTAAACAAGCGAAATTGTACATATTTATGTTGACATTTATATTCCAAGTTGTTCTAGACCAACTCGTACTATGACCTCTGCTGACTTCTGACAGTTCAGTTACTTGTCACCAAGTAGGTTATGAAGGGAACTTCACGTTTCTGTCAGACCTCCCCGGGTAAGCGCATCCACTTTCACACCATCTATCCGCCTCATTTACTTGATATGACCTTCGACAGAAAGAGCTTTATTTTGTTTGGCAAACTCACTCAATCATATCTAGCCTTGTATGAGATTCGTGTTCCTCGGATCGGTGTTTTGCCTCCAGCTTCCTTCAGATTCCATGTCACCACGGACACCCTTGCTCTTGGCTAACCTCTACTTCTGTCTTCGGGGTTCGGGACTTGCACCCTATAGTTCATGCGCATGCCGGGCGCACCAAAAAAAGGAGCCAATTGGCTCCTTTCAAACTGTTGACAAATCATTCTCTTTATTTTATGCATAGATTATATAATGATAGAATCCCCCAAGTAGCTATGGAAATACCCAGTATAAACAATAGAAGTAATCCACCAAAGAAATACAAACGATTCGCCTCCTAGTTTTTATATGAATATATATCCATTATCTCAAAACAAGTACAAAATGAAAAGGAAAATTTTAGGGAAGATTAAACCACAGTTGATGCTCTCTAAAAACCGATATATCATGGGAAAATAAATCTATTGCCATCTCCTTTTATTTTCTATCCGCTTCGTTAATTGTTTACTGTCAAGGCGTTCCAGAAATGGGATGATATACTTTCGTGACAGCCCGAGAATATCTTTAGCTTCACCAACTGTAAACTCATCTTCAGTTCCATTCCGCAACGTTTTTACGGCTTCGCGGAAAATATCACCATGCCAATAAAACTGATCATTAAGCGAAACGACCAATTCCTCCTCTTCAAGGAAACGGACTAAGTCATGAACTAATAAGTCTGGAATTCCTGCCTTTTCGAGATAATTGCTTAAATATTCTACCTTCATCCCGTCTATTTTCAAATTTTCAAGCATATGCTCTGTCCGTTTCCTCCAGTTATTTGGAACATGCGGTTTGAAATCCACCTGAAAAAGAAACTGGCCAGCTCTCCCTAATAAAGCTGAGGTAACAGCTTGATCTGCCGCATATTCAAGTAGCCCTTTCGGATAATCCAGCTCTAACCCTTGAAATAACTCAGCCTTATTTAACCCTTTCTTTAACGGGTATTCTTTATGAAATGTTTCCAGCCGCTCTTTCATTTCTGTTTGAATGTTTAAAACGATAGCTTGAAGCGTATATTCTCTTCCGTTGTATAAAATAAATGCTTCATCTTTAAGTTTTTCTTTTAACGTCTGTTCTTCAAGTGCAGCTCGTTTTATTAATTGCGTAAAAGATAAGCTTTTTTCCTCTAATAATGCAGAAATAATTCTTTCCTTCGGTGTACCTTTCTTTTTCTTTTCAAGCTCAGAAACAGTTTTTTTACCGAAGCGATATTTTTCTCCCCTCGCATCAATTACCCAGCCGCCTCCTATCGTTTCTTGGGGGCTTGGACGGCGAATAATAAATCTGTCGCCGCGCTTTGTCACAACTTCTTCATCTAAACGTAGCTGACACAAAATTTCGTCATGAGCTGCTAACAATTCATTTCGGTCAAAGAAAACAATCCGGCCCATTACTTCAGCTGTGCCAATATGACATTTAATCGGCATTCGTTGTTTAACAATATAATCTAAATCGCCAACAATACGAAGAGCAACATCAATTGTGTTTGTCACTGTAAAATGGTCTGATGAAACGAGGACATCCCCTCTTTTTATGTCTTCTTTAGAGATTCCTGTTAAATTAATCGCCGTTCGTTGCCCTGCAAAAGCTTGATTTGCTTGTTTATGATGGACTTGTATTTGTCTAACCCTTCCGATTAATCCTTTCGGTAAAATCGTTAGCGTTTCCCCTTCCGCAACAACTCCTTCAAAAACTGTTCCTCTCACGACAGTACCTTGACCTTTCACAGTAAAAACTTGGTCAATCGGTAAGCGAAAGGCTCCCCCTGCATCCCGCATTTGCTGATCTTTTAACGATTCGATAATAAGCGACTTTAAATGCGCTATTCCTTTCCCTGAAATACTATCAACGAGAACAAACGGGGCATTTTCAAACACCGTTCCCGTTAATTCAGCGAAAATATCGTCTTTTACTAATTCGATAAACTCTTCATCGACTCGATCTATTTTTGTAATCGCAACAATTCCATTTTTAACTCCTAAAAAACGAAGAATATCAAGATGTTCCTTCGTTTGCGGCATGACTCCTTCATCCGCTGCGACTACGAGGACGACTAAGTCAATGCCTGTCACCCCGGCAATCATTTGCCTAATAAATCGCTCATGTCCCGGTACATCTATAACAGAAATTTGCAACTCATCATCTTCATACAATGGGGCAAAGCCAAGTTCAATAGAAATTTGCCGTTCTTTTTCTTCTTTTAGCCGATCAGTATCTATATGAGTGAGCGCTTTCGTTAATGTTGTTTTCCCATGATCAATATGGCCTGCCATGCCGATTGTAAAATATCTCTTATCCACTGGTGCCACCTACTAATAAGTTTTTCTTTTTTCTGTAGCTTGAAACTGCAAAATGTTCAAGGAAACGCTATTTATCCATTTAAAAACTCAAATGTTGCCGTACTCCCCGTCTTTGTAGCCACTACTTCTAAGCGGGCATCAATTCGTTCTTTAAGCTCAGGAACATGAGAAATAATCCCAACGAGACGGCCACTGTTTTGGATATCAATTAATGCTTCAACAGCTTGATCTAACGATTCGGGATCTAATGTTCCAAAACCTTCGTCAATAAACATCGTCTCTAATGAAACCCCTCCTGCATGTCGCTGGACAACATCAGCTAAACCAAGTGCAAGGGACAATGCCGCTTTAAAGCTCTCCCCCCCTGATAATGTTTTCACATGACGTTCTTGACCTGTATATTGGTCAAAAACGAGAAGTTCAAGACCACTTTGAACATTCCCTTTTGAGCGATCGGTTTTTCTTAAAAGTTGATAGCGCCCTCCCGTCATTTTCGTTAATCTTACATTTGCTTTTTGTAAAATATCATCTAAAAAAGATGCCAGTACAAAGCGCTCAAACGTAATCCGCAAAACATTTTGTCCTTTTGACATTTCCGATAAATGTCCAATAATTTGATAGCTTGCTTCTAACTCTTTCAACTCGCTATTTATATTTTCAATTCGTTGACGAATCTCTTCATTATCCTTCTTTTTCATTAATAGGCTCGTATAATCATCTTGTAACTTCGTATATTGTTCATCTATTGAAGCGATTATCTCTTTCAATTTGTCGATTTGAGGCACTTTCACATCTTTTAATAGCTCGGCCAATTCGAGATAGCGATCAGAAACAGAGCGTAGTTCCTCACGATAACGGCGAACAGCCTGTTCAAGTATTTTTATTTCTTGTTCTGTCCGTTTCGCAGTTCTGTATGTAGTATAATTGCTAAAACCTTGTGATAACATCGTTTCTTTAAATAACTCTCGTTCGGTTTCTAGTTTTGTAGCCAGCTCAGTTCCTTGCTTTTGAACGGTTTCAAAACGTGCTTGTTCACTTGCGAATTTTTCTTTCGTACGTTGATATTTCTGCTGCATGTCCTCAAGCTGCTTTTCCATCATTTTTAGTTTTTTCTGAGCGGCATTTCGTTCTGCCTCGTATGCTTGAATTGTACGTAAATTTTCTGGAATCGTCGCCATCATTCGAGTTAACGTTGTGTTTTTTTCCGTAAATTCAATCGTTAATTTATTTAAGCTTGTCTCGATTGATTCCATTTTTTTTTTCAATTCAGCTTGTTCATTCTCAAGTTTGACAATCGTTGCAGTCATATTTGCAAGCTGTTTTTTCTCTAGTTTTAAATCATTTTGTTCCACTTGCAATTCTGTTTGCTTTTGCAACAGTTCCGCTTTCAACTGTCGTAACGTTTCGGCTGAAAAATTCGGATGAATTGTGCGCAGCTCTGCAGCAAGTTCTGTAGCTGATTTCTCCAATGAGTTAATTTCGAGCTGTATTCTATAATATTCTCGCTCTACATTTAAATTATCTCGTTCTAGTTGAAGCATTTGCTGCTTTGCGGCACGCAAGTCGTCTTCAGTAGGAAGCAATTGATCTGATGATGTTGCCGGCTGGGGATGATGCGTTGATCCACAAACAGGACATGGCTCCCCAACATGAAGTGTTTTTGCAAGCATCGCTGCTTGTCCTCGATGCCACCTTGTTTCAATCTCATAAAGAAGGGCTTTTTCATCTTCATATCTGGCAGTTATATTTTCAAACTCTTTCTTTTTTCTCATAAATGATGCATTCTCATCATGAAGTTCAATAAATAACGTGTTATATTTATCTAGCATAGCAAGTTCATAAGTAAGCTTATCTAGCGTTCGTTCATTTTCAACAAAACGAAGCTGGCCTTTTTCAATTTTTTCTTTATCTGCTTGCAATTGTTTTATATGTATATCAAGAGCGTTCATTCGTTTATTAAAGCGGTCCTTGCGGTTTTTTTCCCCTTCTATTGTATCCTTTAATTTGGTAACGGCTTCTTGGTAGCGAGCAAATGAATACACATCATCTTCCATGCCGTTAAGCCGATTAATTTCATCTGCTAAGCTTTTTCTTTCATTCTCACGGGCCAGTTCTTGTTCCAATGCCTCCTGCTGTGCCTTTAAAGATTGTGACAGCTGTTTTGTATTGTCACTTATCGCAGTCAACTGCAAATTTGCTTGATCAAGCTCTCGTTTCAGACGGTGGCAAAGCATTTCCTGCTGTGCTAAAATACTCGCTTTATGAGCTAATGTGATTTCCGCTTCCTTTTGTTCGTATATATCTTTTTCTTCTTCGAGCTTAGCCTTTTTGAGTTTTAATTCATCTCTTACCGTGAGCTGTTTTACTATTGCCTCTCCTTCAAATAACTTTTGTGTTAATCTGTCTCGTTCTTCTTTTTGTTCTCTTGCTATTTCGCTTAACCTTTCCAGTTCGTCGTTCATATAAGCGATCTCTTCTGTTAAAAGCGATATGATTAAATTGTCATTTGTATTTTCTGCTTCTAAGCAGCTTTTTAATTCCTCGCTCTGAATGACTTGAATCGCTCGAACGGTATGGTTTCGCTCTTCTCTTAGCTTTTCAATAGACTTTGTTAACTGATTTGCCTCTTCTTTTAACTTTTCTTCTATTCGTTTATATATTTCAGTATGAAAAAGCCGTTGCAGAATGACCTCCTTCTCTTTACTATCGGAAATTAGCAGTTTGCGAAACTCCCCTTGTGGAATCATTAAAATTTGCCGAAACTGGTTGCTGTCCATTTGCATAATTTCTTTTATTTTTTCATCAACATCACGAACATTTGCCGCTAAAAGCTGCTTTTCTCCTTGGTCATTTAATACGTACAGTTCAGCCTTTGCGCTGATCGTCGTATACCCATTCCCCCGTTCTTTTTTCTTTTCCTGTTGAGGGGAGCGCCATATATAGTACGTATTATTTCGCAGCCAAAACTCAAGCGCTACTTCTGTCAACATGTGGTCTTGTGCAAATTGGCTGCGAAGCTCGGAACCATTTCGATCGTTGCCGCTTGCTCTGCCATAAATCGCATAACTAATCCCATCAAAAATCGTTGTTTTACCAGCTCCTGTTTTACCAGAAATGACAAACATCGTCCTATTTTCAAGCTTTGTAAAATCAATACACTCTTTATCGGCGTATGGTCCAAACGCCTGCATCGTCAGCTTTAACGGTCTCATTTCGCCCCCTCCTCTTGCAGCACTTTATTAATAACCGACGTCATAACAGCCCGTTTCTCCTCGGTAAACTCTTCTGTTGTCATTTGTTCATAAAACAATTGAAATAACTCAATTTCTGACTTTTTTTCAGCTTTAATTGAATGAACTGAATGACGTTTTTTTAAATTTATGAGGTCAATTTTCCTTTCTAGATGTAAGACATTTGGATATACTTGGCGCAGCTTATTAATTGGATCAATAATTGTTCCCTCATCAAGCAATGTCACTTTTAAATAATCATTGACGTTTTCTTTTTCATCATAACTTGGATCAAGAAGCTCGTCTAAGTAACCTTCAATCTCTCGCATATCATGATGGGGCTGCAATGAGCGAAACCGGAGATCAAAGCTTCCGTCATCCTTCATGTCAATAATGGAAATAGATTTTCTCTGTCTTGCTTCAGAAAAGGAGTATTTTAATAATGAACCAGAATAATAGATCGTATCATGCTTAATTGCATCAGGGCTATGTAGGTGGCCGAGGGCTGTATATGAAAATGGTGCAAATACATCAGCTGTTACACAGCCAGAACCTCCTATCGAGAGAGTTCTCTCTGAATCTGTTTCTTTTCCACCTAAGACGAAAGCATGGCCAACGAAAACATTCGGTTCGTTCGGATTTAATGTTTTTTCAATTTCGTTCACTAATGCCTTCATTGCGTCTTGATGGGAATGGATGGATTGATTGTCGAAGAGGTGGCGAACGATTCCCGGTTCAGTATATGGAAGGAGATAGAAATTTACCCCGTTAATATGTATCGGCTGAATGTCTTTTTCTAATTTCCCCATTAAATAAAATTGACTTTGTCGATACCACGAATTTCCGAATGACAGCCGCTCTGGACTGTCGTGATTTCCAGCAATCGATAGAACTGGTATCTTTAATTCAACATTTATTTTAAACATAATATCATTTAAAAGCTCTACAGCATCGATCGGCGGAACGGAACGATCATATACGTCGCCAGCAAGGATAACCGCATCAGGCTGTTCTTCCTCAACTAGCTTTACAAACTGATTCAAAACTACACGTTGCTCCTCTGTCATATAAACACCATGAATAAGCTTTCCTAAATGCCAATCAGCAGTATGTATAAATTTCATGCCAAGCACCTCTTTCAACTCGTTCATCTCACACTCTCTACCATTATAACAAAAGAACATTAACTATAACTGACATTGACAATATAAAAAAAAGTCTAACCAATTGGCTAGACTGTTCATTTATAGGATAACCTATTATTTTTTAACTACGTTAGCAGCTTGTGGTCCACGAGCTCCTTCAACAACGTCGAAAGAAACTTCTTGACCTTCTTCTAAAGTTTTGAAACCTTCAGTTTGAATTGCAGAGTAATGAACAAATACGTCGTTTCCATCTTCAGCTTCAATAAATCCAAAGCCTTTTTCACTGTTAAACCATTTAACTTTACCGTTTTTCATTAAAAAAAACCTCCTTACGGCATTTTGCCGTGTGTAAATATTAACCATTTTTTACAACGTATAGCTTTGTATCCATTACTCAACAAAATATTGAATAAGTGTTACTTTTTAATCTATCCGATGCAAAACGGCTCCTTATAAGTTACCATGTTTTTTCGTTAAAGTCAAGGAAGGTTCATGAAAAAAGTAAAACATTTACCATTTTTTAATAAATATCTTGGGATTGACTTGAAGCGAATTTGTGTACCTTATCGTTTTGATCAACGTCTTTAAAAGATTATTTAGAAAACAATGGGCAATGATTGATTATTTCTTCTGTACTAAGTAATGTAGCTTCTTTTATCCCTACATGGTTCATTTTCATAAAAGATTGCACTGCTTCATATCCTACTGCATAGCCGGAAAATGGTGATAAACCAACAGGTTCGTATCCTTGTTCTATTGCGTACATATCACCGAACATGTAGCTGCTCACTTCAGCAAATCCTTTAACATTTAATACATCTTTCATGACTTCAATCGAGTATTGCAAATCTTCTTTATCAGAAGTGACCCAAGGTCCTAAAAGCTCTTCACCATAAAGTTCTTTTGCAAATGATTCAGCTAACCCCTCAATAATCAAATAATCACCGACAGTAACATTCCCATGATCCCAATCAAAATATGAAAAACGAACATTATGATGAAACTCATGAGCAATTAGAGCAGGAAGTCTCGGAATATTGTATGAATAAGGATACATTGTTACTTGAATAAAACCTGGAATTCCCCCAAAGCCACAATAACCTTTTTGCAGCTTTAGCTTTTGCGGATCAGCAATATACAATCCAAATGTTAGTTGATCAGCATTGATATATAAATTGTTTTGTTGAATAAAATGAACTAAGTGATTTAAAGTGTCATGTACAATTTGAAGCGCTTGAATTTCTTTAAAAGTGTCCAACGCTTTTTTGCCAATAGTCGTATCCGATACATCCAAATATCCAAGCATTTTAGTAGCCATGATCACATCGTACCCATTAGGCTGTTTCGCTTCTAAAGGAACATGAATCATGTTCCACATTTTTTCAAAAGGCTTCATCATTGAATACCGAAAGTAGTTTTCTCTTTCTGTTTCAATAGAAAATAATTTTTCATATTGTTCGATTGTATTTTCAATAACTATTTTCATCCATTGTCGCCCCTACCTTTAACCGTAAAGACGCTCATTGCCTCACTCATAAATTTCGCTAAGCCTTCTCCATATTTATCAATATTTTTAGTAAATCGTTCATCGTCAATATAAAGTTGACCTAATCCATTAAATGCCTCGAGAGAGTATTGACCAAAATGTTCATTTAAAAAAACATACCATTCTTTTATTGCCGCTTGAACTTCTAGACTGTCAGGAGATTGATCAAGAAGAAGGGCGAGTTTTTGAAAAATCAGCTGCCATCTTTCAGATAAATGCTTCTGTTCATTTTTAGACATTTTCGCTAACTTCGCATTTGTTTGATCAACAGTTTGATCGCCCCAACGTTCACGAGCTTCCTGTTCATATGGATTATGACTAAAGTGAATCCCCGCAAATTTTTCTTCCTTTGTCATTTGAATTTCTCCCATCATATGTTTAATTGTTTTATCAATCGTGACAATCATTTTATCGATTCTATTCCGTTTCTCAAGCAACATTTTCCGTTGTAAAATCAATGCTTCCTTTCGATCAAACGTAGGACTGTTAATGATATGTTTTATTTCCTTCAATGAAAAGCCCAGTTCTTTAAAAAATAAAATTTGCTGCAGTTGCTCAAGATTTTTTTCGGAATAAAGGCGATAACCTGATTCGGTTATTTCGTTTGGAGTTAACAATCCAATCTCATCATAATGATGTAGTGTACGAACACTAATCCCAACTAAATCTGCCACTTCTTTTACTTTCACTAAGTCTGCGCCTCCTTTCGTACATACTATAAAGTATCACGTAACGTGAAAGTCAATTGTTTTTAAATATGTTTTTATGAAACATAAAGATCATCCTAACCCCGATCAACATTTAGTGAATTGAAAGAGGTAAAAAAAAAAAAATCCGCCTAAAGGCGAACTCGATCATAAAGTTATGTATTTTATGTTAATCAAACTAAAAGCCCATTCAGCGATATAGTTGTTAAAAAAGCTTTAAACTATTGAAGTTCTAGATAAAATAATAAAAAGTATTTTTTTTGAAGATATCCATCTATATCGTCCGTGTTCCTTGATGAAAATAAAGACGCCATTGTGTTGCGCCAAATAGAGCTTCTCAATGATTTGAACCCATCAATCAAACTTTGATTCCGTTTGATCGGTCACATGAGCAATGTTCTGCGATAATAATTTTACACGGAAGTCCGTAATGATAAATGGAATCTGTCGTGGACCCTCATCGTTTACGTATTATACACTTTACCTGATGGAGCAAATTCCAGAAAATCCTTCGATAAAATCGTTTTAAAATCGTTCATTCGATCATACATCAATTGCTTCTCTAATGTTAAAAGTGTTACCTCTAACTCTCTCAATTTATTTGCCCACCCTCCCTCTTCCATTTAGTTATACATTCATTTCTTATAAAAGACATGGAACAAATTTTTGTATCCCTTTTGGTAGACTATTAACGACAGTTCTACTTCGCTTCGTTGCTCGGCACATTGATCCAGGCTGAGGACAGTTATTTTCTAAATATGACTTAAGACCGGTTCAAAAAAAACCGGCCCTTTTAGTTAAACAACTTCATATTCAATGATATTCCGCTCAACAACCCGTGCTCCCTTTATTGCTGTAAAATGACCATTATCAGTGTAAAATACGTTTGAACTAATAATTTTCTCCATTGCCTCTTTAAGAGCAGAAATTTCAATCGGTTCTTTTGGACTCTCCACTGATAAGCTCGCTGTTTTTCCAGCTTCCGTCTCAAATTGAAGTTCCAGCGTCTTTACCACTTCACTCACCACCTTCACCCATTTTGTTTTTGCGACATTTAACCGACAATATCATAATTATCACTGCGCTCAATTGAATCTAGTGAATAGTTACAGAGCGCTGAAATTGCTTGGGCTGCTTCATAAAGCTCATTTGCTCCGGCCGTCTTTTTAATATTGTTAAAAGTTTTCGCCTTAAAAATCGGCTTGCCGTCATCATCCACCCCAGCTTCAAACACAAGTCTAAGCCTAGAATCTAGTAAATTCGCTTCTGCCATTTCCTTCACCTCCCTTCACCCTTTATATATAGAAAATGGTGGGAAAAGGATATGTTTGAGAAGAAAATTTTTTAGATCGAAAGCTCCTCTAGCTGAAAATTGAAATATAAACATAAAAGCCCGAAAAGAATGGGAGAATCCCGTTTGAAGAATAAAAGATTATAATTGTAAGATATACTATCCCGCAACTAGATGATCGAGAAAGAGAGATTGAGGGACTCGCTATATGAATAGACAAGAATCTGAAGAAAGATCCACTTTTCCGCCATAATTAGAAAATATTTAAGTAATTTACAAGAAATAAGGACTTCATTTGGGTATACATTTGGAAGTTATATCCTCTTTAAAAGTAGTCGTTAATATTCGATAAATGAACATAAGTATGAACAGGTTTTACTATGTTAGTGGCTAATTATCTAATCTATTTTTAGTTGATCGTAAATTATCAAACATTATGATAAACCTTTTAATATCAAATTTTTATTATTAATAACTCAACTTTCGCAGTGTAAAAATAACATATAATCGTTATCCGGTATAAGACATTCAGTACTTCATTATGTTGCTTGACAAAAGTATTTATAAAAGAAAAACACCCCAACCTTTGGTATAGTTTAATTGTCGAGAAAAAACTACCAAATAGATGAGGTGCCTCCTACTATGATAGCGAATAATGACCAAAATAATCAACTACCAAATGATTTGAAATCTGCATTTAATGAATTACAGATCCTTAAACACTTATGGAATGCTGGAATTACAAAAGACTTCGGGTTCTCTTGTGCATATCTTTTCAAGCTTGTTTTTTGTTTGATATTTGAACAAAAAAATTGGTTTCGTCTACTCGAGAGTAAGAAATCTGAAAACCTTCCCGAGAAAGATACTATTTATCGCTTTTTAAATCATTCCAAATTTTCTTGGCGTCGATTTTTACTTTTACTAAGCACAGCAACTATTTATAAAATCAATCGCTTGACCAAAAGTGACCGTCCAAAAGTATTGATCATTGATGATTCTTCATATGAACGAAACCGTAGTAAAAAGGTGGAATTGCTTGCGCGCTGTTTTGACCATGCATCTCATAAAATGCGTTTTTATAAAGGCTTTCGTATGCTTACGCTAGGCTGGTCTGATGGTGCTACCTTCATGCCAATTGATTTCTCGTTATTAAGCTCAAAGAAGTCTAGAATAAATGACATCTCGGATAAAGTAGACAAACGCACTTTAGGTTATAAAAGACGTGTAGAAGCACTACAAACTGCGCCAGAACAGATACCATCTATGATTTCCCGAGCACTTTCTCTGCAGGAATTGATGCTTCTTACGTGTTAATGGACAGTTGGTTTACCCAACAACCCCTTATTCAATCTATCGTGAAACAAGGCATCGATGTCATCGGTATGGTTAAGGCCACGAATCAACGTTATCTAGTAAATGAAAAGCGAGTCGGGTTAAAAGAACTTTACCGCCTAGCGACACCTACATCAGGAAATAAAAACATCTTGCGCTCCATTCGTACAACGATGGCAAATGGTGTCCAGGTAAAAGTTGTATTCGTCCGAAACCGTAACAAAAGAAGTGAATGGTTAGCCATTTTAAGCACAGATTGCACGTTAACAGAGACAGAAATCATACGAATTTATGGGATGCGCTGGGATATTGAAGTCTTTTTCAAGGCTACAAAATCGCTACTAAAATTACAAAAGGAATTTCAAGGCAGGTCTTATGATTCACTTATAAGCCATACAACCATTGTATTTGCAAGATATATTCTTTTATCATGGCAAAATCGTTGCAGCACAGATGACCGCACACTTGGTGGTATGTTTTACGAACTTTGTGACGAAATAAATGAGCTTGATTGGGCTGTTGCACTTCAACAACTTATCGAGCTTCTTGAAGATGCCTTGGAAAAAACAAATAAGAAATTCAAAAAGTTAATCAAAAGTCAACTACAACAATGGTTTGCCGGATTGCCTAATTATATCAAGGCGTACCTGCCTAATTTGGGCTGCGAAAGTTGAGTTAATAACATATATTAAATCTTCAACAGGTAATTGAAATCTAGTGTATTTATAATCATTTGAATACTCTTCTGATACTGAATCAATTACAATTGCTTGATTATTTTCTTTTTTTATCAAATATTGATTGCCATCCAGCAAAGTTCCTTTGTATTTATTACCACTATACAAATATTCCTTAAATAAATTTTTTCTCTTCACCATCTTTACTTTTTAAAAATTTTTTTTCGTCTCTTCCAAGGTATCTTATTAATTTCAGATAATAGAAAATCCTTTAATTTATTTATAGCAAAGTCACCGTTTTTTTCCATAAATTTTTTTGATTAAATTTTCCCTTCTTTATTTTCTACCTCACTATTTAACAGGATATACAGTCCATATATTTTCTAATTCATCATAAACAATTTTTATTTTCGTTTTACTTTTTGTTCCTGGTAAAGTAGAGATATAGACAATCGCTAGAGTTGTTATGTCAAAATAAAGGAGTATGAAATTTATGATTTGAATGTAAATGCGGTCTAACAGTTTGTCACCAAATGATATAGAATTACGAGTTTATATATTCCGTATTCGGATATTTTCCTGTTGCTTTAGATAAAATTTCTTCTGATTGACTTCTAGTTAATCAGCATAAGTACCATCAAGTTACGTTATTTGTATTTTGCTTAAAAGCATCCTGAATTCTTTTCATTCCGGTATTTGTATCTGATTTTCTAATTCTTTTTAATAAAGTATTATCTGGAATCTAAACACTTACATAGTTTGGGTAAATTCAAAGCTTTCAATATAATATTTATTTTCTAAAGATAAAATTAATTTTTCAAAATACCAATTTGCATCTGTTATTTGTTCCATAATAACTTTTCTATTTATAGAAAATATAACCGAAATTCTGCATTCTGGATATAAGAGTAAATTTATACCGATACTTGAATTATCAAAAATGAGTTCAATACCACCTACTTCATTCAATTCTTGTTTGATTTTTAATATATTAATTACTTTTTGCTCATCTTCTGAAAAATCTATCCAGTTAAAATCATCTTGATCATTTGGCATTAAAACTGTATATAGGGAACTTTCCCTATTCCCCCAACCTGTATCTTTTAGTAATCTAAATATAGCATCATAAGTGTATGTGCCATCTTTTTTTTCATTTAAATAAATATCCATTGATGCTTGAATAGCCATAATAATTCTCCTTTATTAATCTAATATTTCTGTAAATTTTATTCCCTTTTTCGTCAACCAATCTTTTACATGATGTGGAATTGGTGTATTTGAATACAATTCATATAGTTCGGGATTTTGGCAATGACTTAAAATTCTTTTGAAAGTAGCTAGTATCCGCCAGTCACTTTAAAGAAAACGATCAAAATATAAAAGCAGGTGGAGAAAAACGATGTTTTGTTTTTCTCCACCTGCTTTATTTTAGGGGCTTATTGGTCAAGTCCCTCTCTTAAATAGACAATTTTTACTTTAACTAGTTAATTTATCCATTAAGTTAAGTATTTCTTTTTTACCGGCTGGAAAAACTTCACCAATTTGTCCTTTATATTTACTACCATCTATATTTTCTGTCCATCCGCAAGTATCACATTCTAATAGTAGTCTCTCCGATTCATCTAAATATTTAATAAGAATATACCTAAGCTCATCATCAAAACAATTAGGACAATCTTTTCTACATTAGCGTTGCATTAATGAATATTGAAGGTTATGAAGATTCCTAATAGTTAGTAATTAATTTTTAAGCAATAAAAAATCCTTTACAATGGAAGTACAGGTGATTCCCTGTCCAAATCCAATAGTAAAGGATAACCGATATGGACAAGAATACACTAAAATCATCATTTGGTAAATGGATAACACCTATAAACTCAAAAATACTTTTTGAACAAATAGAAGAAAGTAAGCAAGATCATTATACGAAAAAACTGACAACTGTAGCCTACATAAAGCTTATGTTGCTTGCTCAATTACAAGGATTCGAGAGTCTGGAAGAAATGAGTGACGCACTGATTCATGATCCACTTCAAAAAGCCTTAGGTTTTGAATCAATCAGTAAATCTCAATTATCAAGAAAAAACAATGAAGTCAATCCAGCTATTCTTTCCCGATTATTTTTGGAGCTTGTGCACCAAATAAAAGAAAATTCACTTTAAAAACGGAAAGCATATGCCATTAAAAATCATCGACTCCAGTACACTTCCATTAAACCTGACGAATTATAAGTGGGCAAAATTCCGCAAAACAAAAGCTGGTGTCAAGCTGCATTTGCGACTTGTGTTCATGAATAATGATACTGTATACCCTGAAAAAGCAGTCATTACAACAGCCAAAGAACATGACAGAAATCAATTGGAAATTCTCGTTGATGATAAGGAAGCCATGTATGTGTTTGACCGCGGATATGTTGATTACGAACGGTTCGATCGAATGATGGATGATGGCTACTTCTTTGTATCAAGATTAAAGAAAAACGCCGTCATTCGTGAGGTAGAATCCTTTTCGGTTCCTGAAAAGTCTACTGTTCTATCAGATAGAATGGTTTACATTGGCTCTACTCAAAATCGTACAGAGAATGTCTTCCGCCTCCTTGAAGTTGAGGACACAAAAGGAAACATTCTTAGGTTAATAACGAATCGCTTCGATTTAGAACCTGACGAAGTCAGCGAAATTTATCGTCAACGTTGGGCGATTGAACTGTTTTTTAAATGGCTAAAACAGCATGTAAAGATCAAACACTTTTATGGTATGGGTGAAACAGCGATTCAGAATCAAAATTTATCTTGCACTCATTGCCTACTGTCTAAATGTTCTAATCCAACTGGAGATGAAAAGCAAAAAAGCCCTACTCCGGATTAGTCGTTGGTTAAAGGCAGCACTTTGGAAGCCTGCTTACATTTGGATTCGCAAATTCGATAATAGAGCAAGTCCGTAAACACATACACAGTTGCTGTCACCTAAGTATTAAATGTATATTTTTACCAAATGGACAGAGCACCTTTGTTTAGCCCTTGTTCTTTTAGCAAAAAATAACACTGGTCTATTTACAGAATATTCCGTCCTTATTTATGCAACGCTAATGTCTTTTCTACTATAAATAGTAACCATATCCCATAAAGTATCACCTATTGCCATGGCTAGACTTTCAATCGTTTCGTATTTTATAAATAATCTTTGCGACTCCATTTGTAAAGAAATAGAAGGATTATCAACAATATATTTATCTGGATCTAACTTAATGAGAACATCCAGTCTAAATTTTTTTAAAATATCTAACGTAAAATAATTCGAATGAATTTTAATAAACTCTACCAAAGAATTGTAGTAATTACTATAATTTTCTAAATTACTGTTATTCTTTATTAAAAAATAAAATTCATTTAATAACTGAGTGTCAATTGGATTAGAATTTTCCATTCTAGATACCTCCTATTAAGGTTTCGGTACAGGATAAGTTGTAATTAGGTTTCCTGCTTTATCCGTAATTACTTTTATATATGTTGTCTCTTTACCACCACTCTTCAAAGATGATCTTCCTATTACTTTTCCAGTATCTACAACCCTAACATATTGCCCTCCTTCCAATTTCTTGATAGGTTTCTTTACAGTACTTGGCTTTTGTAAAATTCTTTTTAATTCATCTGGTGATATATAAAATATTGATCTATTATTAGCTAACGGCCTGTTAAAGTGACCTTCTAATACATGAATCAAATCCAGCAGAAACAGGTTATCCAGTTAAAGGTCACCTTGGTGTTGTACGTGTTTGTCTATTAGCAATATTTATTCTTGACTGTACTATTCCAACAAATGGTGACTTTTCAGCTCCTCTGCTTCGCTTACTAGCTTCTCCAACACCCCCAAACGCTTCCTTACTCGCCTGGTGGATTCGATTGTACAAGTCATCCATTACGTTGTATGGAATGTTGTTTACCGTGCATGTAACAAAAGCCGGAGTTAATCCTTTATTAATCGGTATCGGTGGCGGGATCTTATTGGCAACATTACCGAGTTTTGCCGCATTTCCAAGCTGACCTGCTCTACTTAATCCTTTATCTCCGATTAAGCCAATTTCAATTGTTGTTAAACCATAGGAGAAGAATTCAGCGCGGCTATGAGCATCACCGTTGATGACATCTCGATTCCAGGCGTTTTTCATCCCTTCCCACATATATTTTAGGAAATTGATTACTTTATTCTTATTTTCCCCTAGCTTTTTCTTTGGGTCATGGATGAGTTGATAGGCGAAGATTGCTTTTTCAATATAATTGATATGACCCGGTTGTAAATTTCCCTTGGCAAATTTGTATAGAGAAACGAGACCGTCTATCGTGTCACCAAGAGCTTTTCCCATTCCATCAATGACACTTCAAATGATCAACTGGTGAAAGAAAAAAAAGCTCCTTTATTGGAGCCTTTCAGATAACTTATGTGGATCTTACCTCGATTACATTCTCCAAAACTTCCAATACATTAAGAAATTAACTAAAACAATGTCGAAAATAGCAATCTATAGCCCAATACATTCTTTAAAATCATTATCTACTGTTTATTCTGGATGTATTTTAACAAGTACTTGAGAAAACTGGATACACCTAAGCCTTTTGGTCTTGACAAAACCTTTGGTTGATTTTTATTCTTCAACACTATATTAAACGCATGGTACGTTTTATTATTAATCGTCTATAGAATCTATTAAAAGCCATGTATGATTAAAGAGTTTTATGGGGTTTGGAGAAAATTGTTTACCCCCAATTTAACATGCATTTTAAGAATATTCTATATAAATATCGCTATTGAGATTCTCCTTTAAAAGGTTGATTATCTCTTTTAAAATAATTTGTTCTTTTTTATCTAACAACTTAATATTTATAGTTTGCAATTGTTGTAAAGCATCCTTATTGTTAGGTATTTTCCAAGGGCTATCTTCATACCATCCTTCATCTAAATGATAATAATATGCTAAAGAATGCCATCCATCATCATTCGGTTGAATTTTTTGCATTATATTGTCAAAATAACCATCCCAAATTCTAATCACTTCCCTCTTTTCACCAATTTTTATATAAAAAACAATTTCTGGATATCCTTCAAAACCCGTATAATAATCACCTATTATTTTCTCCATATATTTCCCTCCTTAAGGTGCCTTCCAATGACCATTTTCTAATATTTCGTTTTGCTGGGGAGTACTTTTTCCTTTTTGTCTATCTGCAATGGCTTGTTGCCATACATGTTTACTAACCCAAGTATCTTCTCCTACTAAAAATTGTTTTTTCTTTCTTTGCCCATTGGGATTTCCCGGTAGTGTCCTTTCAACCACATAAGTGTTCCCTTGGTTTTTAGGAGCACCTGGAGTTCTTGTATGCCATCTTACTTCATACTTTTTTCCCCCTTCAATCCATTTGTAGGATATTTGTTCATATCCAGTTTTCGATTGCGCTTTAATAATAGCATTTTCAGGGATCTTGATTGGTGAATTTTTAGAATATTTATTGGCAAACTTCATTTGCTTCTCAAATGTTAATTCAGATAATTTAGGTATTTTATTAGTACCACTAGCTCCTTTACCAGTCCCCCCAACACTTACCGACACTTTCCCACCACGACTATCTCCAAACGCTTCCTTACTCGCTTGGTGGATTCGATTTACGTTTTATGGAATCGTATTAACTTTGCCTGTGGCAAAAGCAGGGGTTAGTCCTTTATTAATCGGTATCGGTGGCGGAATCTTATTTGCAACACTTCCTACTTTTCCAACATGACCGGGTTTTGCAGCGTTCCCAAGCTGACCTGCTCTGCTTAATCCTTTATCTCCGATTACGCCAATCCCGATTGTTGTTAAACCATAGGAGAAGAATTCAGCGCGACTATGGGCATCTCCGTTGATGACATCTCGATTCCAGGCGTTTTTCATCCCTTCCCACATATATTTTGGGAAATTGATTACTTTATCCTTCATTTCCCCTAGCTTTTTCTTTGGGTCATGGATGAGTTGATAAGCGAAGATGGATTTTTCGATATAATTGATATGACCCGGTTGTAAATTTTCCTCGGCAAATTTGTATAGAGAAACGAGACCGTCTATCGTGTCACCAAGCGCTTTTCCCGTTCCATCAATGACACCTTCAAATGCACGATCAACGGGTGAAGTAATGGCACCATCCCTTATTTCTTCGGGGATTTCTGGAACAACTTCATAATGAACTTTACCAGATCGATCGGCTTCCATCACAATCAAGCCGTCTGCATATACGTGATATATGATACTGTTGTCGTTTCCATATGGATCTCTTTCGACTGTATTGATTGGCTCAAGCACAACCTTTTGCACTAAGCTGCCTAAAAGCTTGCGATAAGCCTCGCTTGTCATCATTTTTGATACGCTGTTATGAGAAATTGGCAATTGACCGCTTTGAGTCATCGCTTCTATTTCTTTCATAAAGCTGGTCATCATTAGTAAGTCATCTAAAATCCGGTCAAGTAAACGAGTTGCTTGCTCATCAAAGGAATGAAGGTTTTCGATCGTCATTCGATTATGTTGTCGCGCTTGATTGATCTGAAAGATTGTTTCATCAGCTTGGATAGGTGGCAAGCTGACGATATCTTGTACACTATGTATCGCATTGTTAATTTCACTTGTTATCGATGTAACTCGTCTCTCAAGACGATCTAACCCATTCGCGACATCATTTTCTAAAAAAATTTCGTGAATAAAGCCATCTTCTGCCGGCTCAAACGATTGGAGTAAGTATTTAATTTTTTCTAAAATTGTATCATAATCAGTAATGAATGCTTGATGAAATAAGAGAAATGGCTTATGTACGTTTTGAAAAAAAGCACGAATCGCTTCGCCTCCTTTTCCTTTAAGTGAATCTTCTAGTTGAATAATTCCTTCAACAGCATGTTCAATTTCACTCACTTGTTCATAGGTGGTTTTCAATGTTTGTTGAATGATTTCAATGACGGTATAAATCTCACGGGCATGTAAGATTTTCATGGCTTCACCCACTTTTGATAGAAAATTTATCTATAGAAGTATTTTTTATACATGTATATTAATAGTAAATATATATCCTATTATTTTCAAGGGGTTTTTAGACTTCTTCAACTGAATTGAATACAACTACAGAATCTACTTCAACTAGCGATAATATAGAGCTGTTTGCTAAAATTGTACAGAGCTGCGTGCTAAATATCCTAACGGTGTTGCAAAAGGTCACACATCCTATAACCCTGCTTTAGACAGAGATAAGGATGGGTACGCTTGTGAACTTTAATCTCACTTAACGGAAAAAAAGAATTGTTCTTTCCAGTTGCTTTTATTTTTTGCCCAAATGTTGAAATTTTCCTACTATACACTTTGCTTATTTTGAATAACTTCTAGTCTGTTTATTTTTAAGAAAATTAGATAGGAAATTCCTGCAAATATACATAGAACTCCACAGATCGCAAAAACATTCCCTACTCCGAGAGCTTTAGCCATAAAAGCACCAATACCGGGTGCGAGAAGCATCGTGATTGTTTGAACGCTTTGAGCTGCCGAACTCACTCTTCCCATTTTTTGATTTGGTGTTTCAGTTTGCAAAACATAGGCATAAGGAATATTTCCGCCTGCCTGCTAAAGCTCCTAATAAAAAAGCACATAAATAATAGATTAATGAAGGAAGCTGAATATAATTGGCTCCTTCTAACCCCATAACGACAACTATAAATCCTATCATTCCAAAAGTAAGCGCCATTGTAGTGAGCGGTTTATTTTTCCAAAATAATCGTTATCCTATTACAAAAGAACTTATTAGTGAACCAAAACCGATTAATGAAACAAATATACCAAATGCAGCTTCATTGAAACCGATTTGTTTAGATAATATAACTAGTAAACCATCGCAAAGAAAGATAATAAACAAGGACAGTGCGGATAACACAATTGCAGTACTCAAAATTGTATTGTTGTATATATGTTTTATCCCTTCTTGAAGTTCATCTTTATATTTCTTCTTTTCCTGAACTTTTTCAATCGAAGTATTTCTTATATTAGGTAAATGAACGAAGGATAAGATAATCGTTGTAAAAATAAAACAGAAAGCTTCAACAATTAAAACAATGTCAGAATTAAATGATGCGACTAAAATACCTCCAAGTGATGGACCAACTATTTTCATAGAATTTAAAGAAATTTGAGATATGTTACAGCCGCTGACAGTTGAGACTCCTTTACTAATAATCGAATGCTTGCTTAACGGGCAGGATCAAACAGAGAAGCTAACGTCCCTTTAAAGAAGACGAAAATTAATAAGAAAAATAGATTAGGAGCAAATATATAACCTACTATTACAAATATACGTAAAAAGGAAGAAATCATTAGCACTTTTTTTCTTGACCATCGATCAACAAAAACACTTACAAAAGGACCGATTACAACCCATGGCAGTCCATACGTGATGACAAATAACGCCATTGAAGATTCATCTAATCCCCATTCATAGATAATTAAAACAGTTAAAATTGTAAAATCAAGCCAATTTCCTAAATCTGAAAATATTTGCCCCATAAAAAAGCTTCGATAATTTTTTGATGTCAGTGGCGAGAACAAAGAGTTTTTCATCTATCTGATCCTTTTCTTTTAAAATATCTTTTTATTTTTATTTTAATATGTTTTTCCCTATTTATTTATAATATTTATCACTTAGTTCTTAATATTGTATTTTATGTTAGATTAAAAAAAGCTTTCTGCAACAGAAAAAAATTTTAAAATATACGTACACGTACATATAAAAATTAAAATAATCATTTTTTGTACTCTGAAACAGGAATTTTTGACTTATTTCAAACTATTGACAAACGCTCGTGTTTTCTAGTGACAGTGCATAAATAAAAAAAGCGATCCTTTTAATGAAGAATCGCGAATTTTTCAAATGGTTAAATGAGAATAATATTTAGCCGATTACGTTGACTTCACCATCATATACAATCGGACACGTCCCGCCTTCAAAGGAGATACTTAACTGATTTGTTAGGAGCATTCCGCCAATTATTTGTGCTGCTTCTTCCGGCTCCATGTCCGGAGTCGCATGATTGATATCTTGAGCAATGACAAGGTATTTCCAAATTCCATTATCTTTTCTAGAAAAATATTTAGAACCGGTATACGTACCATCGTTAACTGTTTCGTCTTTATCTATACCAGTATCTTGCAGGACGAAACTGTTCCATTGGCCATCCAGCCCTATAAGGAAGCACTGCACAAAAAGCTGATTGCCGGTAAAGAGATTATGATCGGCATCATAAAACTGAGCTTTAACAATAAATTTTTCATCATTGTCTAAATGGATTACATCCGGTGCGCTCATTTCATATTTGGACAGCAGATGAGTATTAGCATTTGTCTCTATATCGTTATATGTGTATGTTCCACCTGTCGTATTACGTTGATATTTCCAGTCAACCTTCACTTTAAATGGCTTTCCAGGCATTATAGCTTCTGGATAAGAGAAACTCATTTTCATTTCTTCAGTTACCGTAAGTTCCCCTGCATTGGGAGCGGTATGATCTTGACCTTTACGGAATGGATCACGGGTGTCACTTGCACCTGCAATAGTTGCAACGGTTGCTGCAGCTGCAACTAAGCCTGCTGCTACTTTACTTGTACCGCCACCACTAGCTTCAATTGTACAGCAAGAGCCGCCACTATCATTCGGCAAATCGTGAGTACCGCCTGCTCCTGCAGTAATATCACCTGAACCATCTACAGCTTCTGCGATTGCAGCCGCTACGAGCAGAACAAATGCTACAACAGCGAGCACAACCTTCCACCATGGATCTTGAAACGGTAAATCTCCGTACTGCCCCTCAGACGGAGGAGTAAGTTGAAGCTGAGCTTCTAGTTCCCCGAGTAGTAATTGCGGTACGCAAAGCTTAAAGCGTGGATCATTTGTAACACTGATCGCCTTGCTTAAATAATCAAGCAAATTTTCAGACTCATCATCGTTCGCTCGGGAGTTCCCAACACCGTTGAGAACTTCAAGGAGAGTTGCCTTCTCATCGCCTTGGGTATTTTTTTTGTTTGAAAAGTGAGGATCACGGGGACCGATCATTTTTTTAAAAGCAACATTAAATACTGCCTCTGGTGTCATAACTGAAAACGAATGTGTAGCTGGATTAAAGCTCATTTTCGTTAAAAATATCGTTTTAATTATCCGTTGTAGTCCTGCAGCCGTTATAACAATAAAACTCACCATATGCTTCCCAGGGGTTGCTGCGCTAAAATCAGCTTCCCAGCTAAAAAGATGCGACACTCCAGTTGCAGCGTGATCAATTTTATATGTTCTTGGCGTTACAACGATACCTGGGTCTGATACGCTTTCAATGTAAATTTGGACCTGATCAATAGCTGGGCCATTATTCATAAAATGAGCATGAATCATTTGCTTTCCAAGACTGACCTCAAAAATGCCATCTGGCGTCATCAAGCCAGTAATTGGTTCTGAAGCAAAAGGGCGATTTGGGATGATAAATTGTGTCATAGCTTTTTAACTTACCTCCTGCTTTTGTTAGTTACTTTGAAAAACTAGGATACTTAAACCACCGATTTCTATCTCATCTCTTTTTTGGACAATATGAAGAAGTGCAATCTCTCCCTCAAGCATCCCTACAACTGATAAGCCAACATTCGCATTCGGGCCAACTTCCAGTTTGACAACGGGCTCTGCTTCTTCTAGAGCATCTTCATCCGGACAAGATCTCCTTACAAAACCGACTTGTGTCATTGTACCTTCACCATTTTTCGGGATATTTTGATCAAGATATGACAGCAATGCATCGATCTCTTCAAGACTACCAACTCGAGTAACGATGTGATAAGTTTGTGCAAGTCGGGAATGATTATGTAGTTCAAAATTTGTTGTAAAATACGTCTTTTTTCTAGCCAACTTGAGTACTATTAAGTTACGTTGCGCCACATGGCGATCGGTTGGAACATTGAATTGCGGTACGGATGGCAATGGATCAAGATAGCTATGGGAAACTTCTGCGACTACGCATTCATGACCATTATTGACAAAGGTCGGATCCCATGGGCTTAAACATAATACGTCTCGCGTCTCACCGCCATTAAGAGATACATTAGCGGTACCAATATAATTGGCTGTATGGCGATCAAATCCAACAGCTGGATTCGCCCAGTAGAAACGTACAGTGGCATTCTCAACAGCATCTTCACCTTTGTTTTGAACGCGTGCCCATATGTAACACGGTTCACCTACGATCGGCTGATCCGGTGTACTTGTCGGATCTTTGCCTGGTACAGTCCAAATATTAGGACTTAGCCACCAAGGTGATCCATCCTGAATTTCTAATTTTATATCCATAGCCCATTCCTCCTTTTTTTAAATATGTCCAATTCTTACATATCCCATACTGGATGAGTGCTTCATTTTTGAAGTTCATACGGTGCTTATGTTTAACACTAATAGTTTAAAATCTAGTCATTGTTCCTCGCTAGTTTGGGAACACAACATAACCATGGCAACGAACAGAAACGAACACCATTCATTGGAAAAAATAAAAAGGATCGAATTCTGTATAATACAGAGTTCAATCCTTTATAACTTTAACGTTAAATAGTATTTTTACGAGAATTGCTTAGTTCTAATATCATACTCAATAAATTTAAGTACTAGGTCTTTACTTAAATGAATACTCGGATTCATACTATAGTGAAAAGCTTTACACAGAAACTAAAATGGAGATTTAGCATTTATAATAGAAGAATGCGGAAGGAAAAAATCTAAAAAGGACTGTAGCTCACTATAGCTAGGCATTCTCCCTTTTCATTAAAAGCAGTCCTAAATAGTTTTTAATCATTGTTATAATTATTGTAGTTATTATTGTTGTCGTAATGATAGTAAGGGTTATGATCATCATCATCATTTTCTTGTTCAATTTTTAAAATCTTACCGTTTTTTGCAAGTATCTCAACTTCAAATATTTTGCCTTGTGCCGTCATAATGAAGACTTCATAAACTAAAACACCATTTTCTAAATCCATATCTACATGCATAACTTTCCCAGGCACCCTTCTTAGAGCTATTTCTCGAGCTTGTTGCTTCGTAATTCTTTGTCTTTCCATAGGGGTTGGTGTGTTATAAAAATAATTCCCATACATTAAAAAAACATCCTCCTCATCAAAAAATCATCACTCATTTATTCATATGTATGAGACTAAGTATAGGTGTGTTGTAAATTTCCCTTGTTTAACTATCCACGTAGGAAAAATTGATTCAAATAAAATTTAATTAAAATATTTCCATGAAGAATGCCTCTCTCTAATAAGACACTCCTTTAATGAGTTCCTTCATTAATATAAATTCAACATTGTTATTTTACGGGTTTTACGCTATTAACCAATTACCTTTTCCAATACTATACGTTCATTAAATCCGCCACGATTTGCTAACTTATCAGCCTTTACTTTTAACACTTTATCCATATCAATGTTAAAAGCATGGGCGATACTCTCAATCACTTCCAATATATCAGCTAACTCTTCAAACTCTTCAATTAATTTATGTAGTAACAGCGGCTTAACTTCAGCTTCACTTGCAACATGAAAAAACGTTTTTTGTTATTCTCCTTTATCATTTGCGGTATTTTATCACGAACTAACTTGTTATCAATCATTTCAGCCATCATAACGCCCCTATCTTTTGAAAAAAATTCAAAAATTACTAGCATATTGTTTTTAATATCAATCTGGTACATTCAAAATTATTATACATGGAAGAATTTAATCGAGAACGATTATCTTTATCAGTTAAAAAGCTGTTTTTATTTGATTAATCTTTGCAGAGTTTTTAAGGATATTTTTCTATAGAAAAGTATGCAAATATTAGTTTAGATTTATAAATATGTAACCAATATATTCTCAGAAATAATCGAGAGTATTTTAATACCCCAGCTGAATAATCAATTAGATAATAAGAATATTTCATAATACTGTTAGCCTTCTTCGGTTTGCTTATAATTCATAAACCTATTAAACATTTCTAATAACGTTAACTTTTTCTTCAACAAACTTGACACAATTATTTCTAGTACCTTTACGAGTTTTTTTCTAATAGCTCATTGCATAAAAAAATCCACCTTTCTTTTTAAGAAATAAGTGGATTAGACATACTATGACTATATAATTTACTCTATAAAGAGAATACACTGTTCAAATTGTTGATAACGTTGAATTCATTTGGCGGGACTGCCTGGGAATCGAACCCAGCTGACCACGCACGGTGGTCACAAGCGGTTTTGAAGACCGTGGAGGACACCAGTACCCCATTCAGCCCCATTTTGTAATGGACATCACTATTATATAGGTAGAATAGTTAGGAATCAAGGAAGGACACTCCGATAAAACAGCCCTTTAAATTATTTGCAAGCAATTGAGCGAATAAATGGAACGTTACGCTTGTTTTCCTTAGCAAGGAAATATTATAATGAAGGAAAATATAACGAGTCGTGCAGGTGAACATATATGCTTGATGGTTGGTTTTTATGGTTTATTATTTTTTGGGTTGCTTTTTTAGTATTTTCTTTTGCAGTAGGCGGCTATTTTATGTTTCGGAAATTTTTGAAAAGGCTTCCGAAGAAAGACGGAAAGTCGATTATGGATTGGGAAGAATATTACGTAAACAAAACACGCCATTTATGGTCTGAGAATCAAAAGGCGCTGTTGGAAGAACTAGTCAGTCCTGTTCCTGAGCTGTTTCGTGATGTTGCCCGTCATAAAATTGCTGGAAAAATTGGCGAACTAGCCTTAAATGAAAAAGCGGAAAAGATTACGGAAGATTTAGTGATCCGTGGCTATATTACCGCAACCCCAAAACGAGATCATAAGTTTTTACGAAAAAGACTTGCAGAAAAAAATATCGATGTCGCCCCATATGAGCAATTTTTTTAAATTATAATCAAGGCATGCTTTCGTTATCAGCTTATGAACCGAGCGTGTTCAGCATCTCGACTAACAAGCATTGTTGCCTAACAAACTAAGACCGTCCCTATTTGACGGTCTTTTATTTTTGTAAAAATATGTTTCTAACTTTCCCATTATATATAACATTAAAAACCGGTAAAATTACCAAACCAGCCTGACATGATGGCAATTAATTTAGTCATCCAATCAAAAAATAGCACGATCCCCATCACAATCATTAAATATCCGCCAATTTTCATAATTTTAACATTATGTTTGCGAATCCAATGCATTTTTCCTATGAAGAATGATAATACAAAGAATGGAATTGAAAATCCGAGTGAATACGCAATCATATAAATCATACTTGAACCTGGATTTGTAGCGGCTAGACTGATAACGGCACCTAAAATTGGTCCGGTACACGGAGTCCAACCTGCTGCAAAGGCTAAACCAATTAAAACTGAGCCTAAATAGCCTGACGGACGATTTTTAAATTCAAAACGGCGATCCTTCATTATAAATTCCGGTTTAATAAAACCAACGACGATTAAACCAAACAGAATAATAAAAATAGCACCAATTTGACGTATTAAATCTTGATAGTCATAAAAAAAACGTCCAATGAAAGAGGTTCCAAAGCCGAGAGCGATAAACACTAAGGAAAATCCAATAATAAAAAATAACGTATGCATCATACTGCGTTTTTGCAAGATGGCATTTTCACTTTTTAATTCACCAACTGACATTCCAGTTATATACGATAAAAACGCAGGATATAGCGGAAGACAGCAAGGAGAAATAAAGCTTAAAAACCCTGCTCCAAAAGCTAAGAAAACATTAACATCTGTCACAATCATAACACCTACCTAACTTCATATCGTCTTCATTCTAACAAATCTACGATGTAAAAGATAATAGTTGAGATGTGAATTTTTTATGTCACAAACTTTTGCATGAAACGAGAATATTTTATAAAAAAAGAAGGATGTATATGTTAAAAAGC
Organism: Bacillus aquiflavi; assembly: GCF_019915265.1. Classification (NCBI taxonomy): domain Bacteria; kingdom Bacillati; phylum Bacillota; class Bacilli; order Caryophanales; family Bacillaceae; genus Bacillus; species Bacillus aquiflavi. The sequence goes on along the minus strand of NZ_CP082780.1, from coordinate 1,329,199 downwards.
GAATCTATTTTTAATTAGGAAAATAATTTAATATTTATAACAAATCTTTTTGAATTTACTAACATAATACGTTATACTTGTATGAAACATAACATTAATTACTATAATTTATCATCTTTTTACATAACAGAGACAACGAAATATGACTTTAGTTGCATAAAGTTGCCCAAACTTTTTATAAGAATAATTTCATGAAAGGATAGACACCGGTGTCTAAACAAGAAATGCTTACACTGATTGAGAAAAAGCGTGCTGAACTTATTCGTATTGTTTCAAAAAATGGATTAAGTTCAACGCTCGCTATTAAGTATAGTCAAGAATTAGACTATCTCCTTAATCAGTATAATCGCCTGCTTTCAAAAAAAAGAGGATGAAAGAAGACAAAACAGCTTCAATATGAGGCTGTTTTGTTTTTTCAAAAATATTAACTGACAACATGATTGATCCGTTCGACAGATTCATTTTGCAACAAATACATTTTATGGTATAACCCTTTCATTGCTAGCAGTTCTTGATGTGTCCCTCGTTCAACGATTTCACCTTGATGTAAAACAAGTATTAAATCGGCATCTTGAATTGTCGATAATCGATGTGCGATTGCAATCGTTGTCCTTCCTTTACGCATTTTATTCAGTGCGATCTGAATTGCTTCCTCTGTCTCTGTATCAATGTTTGCCGTAGCCTCGTCTAAAACTAATATTTTCGGATTGGCGGCAATCGTTCTTGCAAATGCAATTAACTGTCTCTGACCGCTAGAGAAGGTTGAACCCCTTTCGACAACTTGATGATCAAATCTCTTATCTAGCAATTCAATAAATGGATAAGCCTGAACAAATTTAGCCGCAGCAATTACTTCTTCATCACTTATCTCCTCATTGTATAGACGAATGTTATCCTTGATCGTTCCGTAAAATAAAAATGGATCTTGCAAAACGAGTCCCATTTTTTTTCGCAGTTCATGAATTGGATAATCTTTAAGTGAAATACCATCGATGTATATATTTCCTCTTTCAAACTCATAAAAACGCATTAATAAATTAATAATCGAGCTTTTTCCACTTCCAGTATGACCAACTAAAGCAACTGTTTCACCAGGCTGTGCTATAAATGAAATATTCTTTAATACGTCTCGTTTTCCATCATATGAAAAGCTGACATTGCGAAATTCTATTTTTCCTTCACTTATGTGATGATTTTCCTTACCTTGTTCAGGCGCCAGCTCTGTTTCATCTATTAAACGAAAGACACGCGACGCTGAAACAATCGCTTGTTGATACATAGAAAGACGCATCATCATTTGGTTAATCGGCTCGAAAAAGCGATCAATATAATTGACGAAAGCATATAGCACTCCGATTTCAACAGGACTATTAAAAGAGGTGATCCCAAAATAGCTTAAAATCATCACAATGGCAAACACATAAACTAAATCAATCGCCGGTCTTAGTAATAAGCCATCTAGTTTAATATTTCTCATCCCTGCTTTGTAATGCTTTTCATTAATTTCACCAAACTCTTTTCGAAGCCGTTTTTCTTGGCGAAACAGTTGAATGATCCCCATTCCTTGAATTGATTCGTTCAATTTTGCATTTAAACGACTAAGCTGTTCACGCATTTCTTGATAAAAAACGGAGCTATATTTACGATAAATTGAAATAATCATAAAAATAATCGGGAAAAGAATCGTACAAACTAACGCCAGCTTAACATTTAAACTAAACATAGCAATAAAGATTCCGATTAATAAAAAACCACTTTGAATAAATGTGACTAAAACACTAACAAACATCTCTTTAATTGCTTCAGTATCATTCGTAACGCGCGAAACAATTGCTCCGGCAGGTGTTTTATCAAAATATTTTAAGCCGAGTGTTTGCACTTTAGAAAATACATCTATTCTCAACTGTTGAATAATTTTCAAAGCGATTTCTTGAAATTTTAACAATTGAAAATAAGAGACTAACACATTGGCAATTTGGATTGCCATAAACGCAGCTCCAAGTGTAAATAAAGGCTTAAACACGATATTTCTTGGTGTTAAGTAATCATCGATAAAAATTTTCACTAATATTGGCCCGATAATATCGCCAAGCGTTGTTAACAGCAATAAAAAAAATGCAATCGCAATTATTTTCATATGGGGTTTCGCATAGGAAAGGAGCCGGAAAAGAACTTTTCTCTGTTCCTTTCCTGTCAACACTTCAGTTTTATCCATATTTTTATCCTCCGTGTTCTACAAGTTCCTCAAGCTGTTGCCGTAAATACATTTCTTTATACCAGCCATCTTCGTCCATCAACTCTTCATGGGTTCCTCGTTGAATAATACGTCCTTCGTCTAACACTAAAATAAGATCAGCATGTTGAATGGCACTTAAACGATGGGCTGTAATGATCGTTGTTTTTCCTTTTCGATTTTCCTTTAAAGCTGACAAAATTGCTTCCTCTGTTTTTGCATCAACTGCTGACAGGGAATCATCTAAAATTAATACTTCAGGATCGATCATTAATGCTCTAGCAATAGCAATCCGTTGCTTTTGACCGCCTGATAAAGAAACACCTCGTTCACCTACGACTGTTTCATAGCCTTCAGTAAATTGAAGAATGTCATCATGAATATGAGCGACCTTTGCAGCTCTTTCAATAGCTTCAGCAGGTGCATTCGGATCGGTAAACGCAATATTTTCTCCAACAGTTGCTGAAAATAAAAAATGATCTTGCGGAACATAGCCGATCGCTTTTCGTAAGCTTTCAATTTTATACGTTTGTAAGCTTTTTCCACCAAAGCGAATCTCACCGTCATATCCCTCGAATTCGCGAACAAATAGCTTTAATAAAGTTGTTTTTCCCGCACCAGTCTTGCCGACAATTCCAATTGTTTCGCCTCTTTTCAATGTAAAGAAAATATCCTTTAACATCGGTTCATCTTCATTCGGATATGTAAATGTTTTAATAGCATATTCAATGTCACCGCTAGGTACAATATTTATTGCATCTTTACGATCATAAATTTCAGCTTTTTCAGCAAATAATGAATTAATTCGATCGTATGATGCCCGCCCTCTTTCCATAATATTAAACAGCCAGCCAAAAGCGAGCATCGGCCAAACCAGTAAGCCTAAGTAAGTTGTAAATGAAATTAATTGACCGATCGTTAATTCACCGTTGAGAACAAATTTTGCTCCAAATGTAAGTGCTAAGAAAAATGAAATACCGATAATAATAGAAATCGTTGGATCAAAAAGAGAATCAATCCTTGCAACAGCAATATTTTTATCTACTACATCTTGAGACTGCTTCCGAAATGATTCGATATCCTCTTGTTCTTGGCCAAATGTCTTAATTACTTTAACTCCTGTAATACTTTCCTGTGTTTTATCATTTAAAGAAGAAAATGCCTCTTGTGCTTTATGGAATCGTTTATGAAGAATGGAACCGTATAAGTTCGTAAAAAATGCCATAAGTGGCATCGGTATTAAGCTAATTAATGTTAGCTTCCAACTAATTGTCGTAGCCATTGCAAGAATAACGAAGCCGCCTGTTGCAATCGAATCAACAAATGTTAAAACACCTGAACCAGCAGTTAGCTGAATAGCCTGCAGATCATTCGTTGCATGAGCCATTAAATCACCCGTTCTCTTTTTTTGATAAAAAGACGCGGACATGTTCGTGAAATGCATGTATAAACGATCACGCAACTGGCGGGATAATTTTACGGCTGATCCGAAAATCATAATCCGCCAATAATACCTTGAGACGTACGTTAATAATCCGACAACAATTAACGCAACAAGCCATTTCGTCAAAATAGCCGGAGTCAATGTCCCATTTTTTATTTCATCAACAATTAAACCAATTGCTTTAGGCGGCAACAATTGTAAAATTGCGACAAAAATGAGGATGAAAACACCTGTTAAATATGCCTTCTTTTCTTGTTTAAAAAACCAGAGTAAATCAAAAAATACTTTCATGTTTATATCCTCCGCACTTTTATAAATATTTAGGATATTCAAAATTAAGAAAGTTTTAAATAGTAGTAGAAAAATGAAAAGGTTTATCTAGTTTATCAAACAACCTAAAAATAGGGAAGTATTTTGTTCTTAATTATTATCATTATTTTCTAATGTTTATGCTTACACTTCAGCAAAAAATCGTTATAAAGGGTGCTTGCAGATCAAGTTTTAACGACAGTGATTATTAAGTTTCATTTTGCTCTAAAGTTAAAAAAAACACTTGTTAGAGATTCCCTTAGTACGAAAAAAAACCACTTTTTATTGGAAATAAAAAGTGGTTTCTCAAAACGAAAAGTTTGACGGTTGTTTTTAATTATTAACAACCCATGAATTAATAACCCTTATGTATCAAGGATTTATTTCCCTTGTTGTTTGTTCATCGCTTGCATCATTTGATTAATTTTCTTTTGAGATGGTTTCATCCCCATTTGCATCATCATCACTTTTAACATTTGTTCATTAATTGGTGGATTTTTCTTTAAATAATTCATCATATATTTACGTGCAATGAAAAATCCTAGTGCTACTCCTGCCAATAGTACTAGAGTACCGCCTAGAATAAGTTGCCAAACCATAAAAAATTTCCTCCTTCATGTTGTCTCATTACAGTTTACTAAACGAAACACTAATATACAATATTTGCTGTAAATTTTTTATATAAATTTTCTTTCTTTTATCGGTTTTAGCCAACCGTAACGTTTGTTTTCTAAATCAACTGCCAAAAAAGAAGTTTCCCACTTCCGTAAAACTTCAAAAAAAATCGTTTCTGCCTCATAGCTCCCTTCTGCATGTAATTGTAAGGAGCGATCATACACTTCCATCTTCGCAGTACTTAATATTCCGTTCATTTCTAGATAATAGGTCATATCCTTTTTTATATGGAAATCATGTCGCTTGCTGAGCTGTTGTTTCATAATTTTATGAAGCCTAATGGTTGGGATTGTTTTTGTGATAAATTCAATTTGTCTTTTAATAATTAATTTAAGATCACCGCTAGCACGTTCAAAGTCTAAAAACAATTGATAAAACATCTGTTCTCTTCCGAAATAATGATCAGCAAACTCATCCTCAATTAAATAGAGCTGATAATTTCTCATCACATCTCCTCCAGGACAATCCTTTAAAGTCTATTATAAAAAATCGTCTGCAAAAGATGTGTCTATTACCGTCAAAAAAATATACTTTTTTTGTCGATTACAAAGGATTTTATATTGAATTGCTGATATTTCAAAAATTCAAATTCAAAATAAAGATAAAATGAGAAAAATCCACGGAGAAAATAATTTTCTCCGTGGTTTTTGAACCTTTTACTTTAATGATTTGAAACAGTTTACTACATTTTCAACAGTAAAGCCATATTCCATCATTACTTTCTCACCCGGAGCGGAGGCTCCAAATTGATCAATCGCTAACACAGCACCGTGATCACCTACGTAACGATCCCAACCGAAAGAAGATCCCATTTCAATAGCGAGACGCTTTTTCACATTCCCTGGTAAAATCGAGTCTTTATATTCTTTCGATTGTGCTTCAAAACGATCAAAAGAAGGCATACTAACAACCTGAACATGAATATCTTCGTTTGCTAATACAGCTTGGACTTCTACAGCTAAGCTTACTTCTGATCCTGTCGCAATAAGAATTCCATCAACAGCTTCCTTAGCAGCAGGAGAAACGACGTAAGCTCCTTTTGCTACACCCTCAGCGGCATTTTTATCTGTTCCTTTCAATGTCGGTAAGTTTTGGCGTGATAAAACTAATACAGTTGGCGTATTAGCTGATTTAACTGCAAGTTTCCATGCAGCAGCTGTTTCATTACTATCCGCTGGACGAATAACAGATAAATTTGGCATTCCTCTGAACGATGAAAGCTGTTCAATCGGCTCATGTGTCGGTCCATCTTCCCCTACAGCAATACTGTCATGGGTGAAAACATACGTAACAGGTAATTTCATTAATGCTGCAAGACGTATAGCTGGACGTAAATAATCAGAAAAGACAAAGAAAGTACCGCCAAAAACCTTCACGCCTCCATGTAAAGTCATCCCATTCATGGCTGCCCCCATCGCAAATTCACGTACTCCAAACCAAATATTCCGTCCGTTATACTCGCCGGGCATATAATCGGCTGCTCCTTTGATCATTGTCTTATTTGAACTAGCAAGATCAGCAGAACCCCCGATAAAAGACGGTACGTTCTTAGCAATTGCATTTAATACTTCACTAGAGGAAGCACGGCTTGCCAAACTTGATCCCTCTTCGTATACAGGAATATCTTGATCCCATTCCTTTGGAAGCTCATCGTTCATTGCTTGCACAAACTGTTGAGCTAAGTCAGGAAACTCCTGTTTATATTGCTCTAATAACGTATTCCATTCTTGTTCTTTTTTTGCACCATTTTCCCTAACTCGCTCATTAAAATGCTCATATACTTCTTCAGGAACATAAAAATCTTCCTCAAATGTCCATTTGTAAGCTTCTTTAGTCATTTTTAGCTCTTCGGCTCCGAGCGGAGCTCCATGTACAGCCGATTTTCCAGCCTTATTTGGCGAGCCGTAACCGATAACAGTCTTCACTTCAATTAATGTTGGCCTATTTTCATCTTGCTTTGCTTCTTGAATTGCTTTTGCAATCTCCGTAATATCATTGCCATCCTCTACACGTAAATATTGCCATCCGTAAGCCTCAAAGCGCTTAGCAACACTTTCAGTAAAAGATTTCTCAAGATCTCCGTCAAGACTTATATCATTTGAATCATACAAAACGATTAAGCGTCCTAGCTTTAAATGTCCTGCTAAAGAAGCAGCTTCTGCAGAAACTCCTTCCATTAAGTCACCGTCTCCGCAAATACTGTATGTATAATGATCAACAAGATGATAATTTTCCTTATTGTAAACAGACGCCAAATGTCGTTCAGCCATTGCCATTCCTACAGCCATTGCGATTCCTTGGCCAAGCGGTCCTGTTGTCGCATCTACCCCGGCTGTATAACCATATTCCGGATGACCTGGCGTTTTACTACCCCATTGACGAAATTGTTTAAGATCATCCATTGAAACATCATAACCAGATAGATGAAGCAAACTATATAAAAGCATTGAACCATGACCTGCCGAAAGTACGAAACGATCCCGATTAAACCAGTTAGGATTTTTCGGATTTTGATTCATAAATCGAGTCCACAATGTGTATGCCATTGGTGCTGCTCCCATCGGCATCCCAGGGGGTCCGGAGTTTGCCTTTTCAATAGCGTCAATTGATAATGTACGAATTGAGTTAATGGACAATGCTTCGATTTTTTTTAGCATTATATAACATCCTTTCATATTAAGATTACAAATAAATTCCATATACTTTAATATTATAATGACACATCTTATTATACAACTAAAAACAAATAATACAGCGGAAAAGGCCATTTTTTTTATCTATATATGTAAAAAGGAGAAATACTTAAATGCATTTCTCCTTTTAGACTTTGGCAAACGTTTGCATTCTTTCGTGCTTGCACTCGTTGTGAGTTATGAACACTCGTTCTATTCCCTTCCGCCTTGTGTGGTACGCCCTCGACTGACAAGCATGTTCAATCTTGGCTTTATCTCTAAGCCTAGAGAAGAAATATACTAAATGAAACCTACTTGTATTAGTGAAGGCGGCGTTTGTTATTTTGTATTGTTTTTAGTTTTTTCGGAGTAACATCATTCCCATTAGGGTCAATTACTTTTACCCCTTCCAAAGTGGTCTTCATTGAGGCGCGAAAAGCTTCTAAATATTCACGGCGAAGCTTCGATTGTTCTTTTGCTTCTTCATCAGTTAATGTTGAGTTCTTCGCCTTTTTAGCTAATTCATTAATACGGGCTATCTTTTCTTTTGGCAGCATCTTTTAGCTCCTTTGTTCCTTGTTAAATCAAAATTATGTTACTAAAGTTTACTCAGTTTTACAAGGAAAAAAACTATTTCTCCTTCTCCAGCTTGTTCATCTGCTCTTGGTAACGCCTATGAACAGTCGCTTTTGACACTTCATAGCCAAATCCCCTTAATGTGGCTGCAATTTCGGCAAAAGTTAATTTATTTTTACGCAATCGAATGATTTCTTCAATAGGCACATCAATTTTTGTTCTGCCAGTGCTTTCATTTATATTTTTCAAGTTTCTTTCTGGGCGATAGCCTTTTTCAATTGCACGCATCATGCCTCTTTTAATTTTAATATTATGAAGTTTTCGTTGATATTCCTCAACTATGCTAACAATGTTTAACACCATTGAGTCCGATTCAGATAATTGCAATTCGCCGTTATGTGCAATTGTATAGAGCTTTACATTCTCCTTTAAAATACAGTGAAGCAATGCAATCTTTGCATTTCCTCTGCCAAGTCTCGTTTCATCTTGTATAAGCACAGCACTAATTGCAGAATCCTTTAACATTGCTAGCAATTTCAATATACCTTCGCGCTCTAATTCATATCCGCTCGCCTTTTCCTTAATGATAGCTGCTACTTCAAGGCTATATACATTTGCAAGATGAAGCAATTCTTCTTCCTGACGCTTTAAAGATGTTTCTTGCGTTTCCTTTGTTGTACTGACACGACAATAAATAATCGCTTTCATTGTTATCCCTCATTCAATATTTTTCCGAACTAACTAAAGTTGTTTGTTCCTGCTCATTCTTTAGAACGGGAATCGTTAATGTTGTACCCGCAACGAGATAGCTTCCGTTAATTCCATTTGTTTTTTCTATCCAAGCGATAAATTCACTCGTTGTAAGATGATGTTTATCACTATATTCTTCAGCAAGCTTCCATAAAGAATCCCCTTCTTTAATAGTTATACATATGTAATTATCATCACTTCTACGGTCTGCTTGATCAACTAAAATGGTTGCGAATATGAAAATTAATGAAAAAAAGAGAATAATATATGAATAGTTTTTCCACAAAGAGTTCAATGTGAAACACCCCTTATTCGAATGTGTGTTCTGTTTTGTTAATTATAATACGAACAAGTGTTTGTGTCAATATTTTTTTCGAACTTATGTTTGTATCGATTGGAAATACATGCTATAATAAAAAACAATAATACATATTGAGGTGCGTTTTAATGGAAAAGATATCAAAAAGACAGCAAGATATCCTTGAATTCATTAAAGAAGAAGTGAAAAGAAAAGGTTATCCTCCTTCTGTAAGGGAGATTGGCGAAGCTGTTGGACTAGCTTCAAGCTCTACCGTTCACGGACATTTGTCAAGATTAGAAAGTAAAGGATTAATTCGCCGCGATCCGACAAAGCCGCGGGCAATTGAAATTCTAGAAGTAGATGAAACTGCTCATATTCCTAGAAGGAATGCCGTCAATGTACCTGTTGTTGGAAAGGTAACAGCTGGTCAGCCAATTACTGCAATCGAGAATATTGAAGAGTACTTTCCTTTACCTGAAAGCCTTGCGCCAACTGATGCAAAAGTATTTATGCTAGAAATCGTCGGAAATAGTATGATAGAAGCAGGTATTTTAAACGGAGATTATGTTATTGTTAGACAGCAGCAAGCAGCAAATAACGGGGATATTGTCGTTGCGATGACAGACGAGAATGAGGCAACAGTAAAACGTTTCTTTAAAGAAAAGGATTATATTCGTTTGCAGCCGGAAAATTCAACAATGGAACCGATTATTTTGCGAAATGTTACTATTTTAGGAAAAGTAACAGGCGTTTACCGCCATATTCATTAATTAAGATGAAGAACTAATTGAAAATTTGCCAACAGTCAGTATTTGAAGCAAATGCTCGAAACATTGGTTAAAAACGCTTGTTACTCGAGACGCACAGCACCGAGGCGGAAGTGAAAAAGACTAACCTGCAAGGTCAAGTTATGCACTTGACCTTTTTTTTATATGAAACTATAAATATAACAATCTCTAAATGTAGTCTACTGTCCTTCAAATACTGCACATCTAACAAACGTCGTTTAAATGTTAAACTTGTTTAATTAAATGTGGTGCATTATTTTTCGGAGAATTTACCTCGGGAGATACTTCATAGTAATCCATTAAATGACTATCAAATGGTTTTAACAGCTCTTTCAAATCATTTATGTTATTTATGGACGGATCTAACCAACGTTTTTCATCTTCTCGCTTTAGGATGACGGGCATACGTTCATGAATTGATGACATGAATTCATTTGCTTCCGTTGTAATAATTGTACAAGAATAAATAACATCATTATTTTGGGTTCGCCAACCTTCCCACAACCCAGCCATAGCAAAAAGCTCATCTGTTTTTAATTTTATCCGCACAGGGATTTTTTGCTCTCGCGTCTTCCTCCACTCGTAAAAAGAGTCGGCGATAATTAAACAACGCTTCTTTTTAAAAGCATTGCTAAAACTTGGTTTTTCAGCTAATGTCTCGGCTCTGGCATTAATCATGTTGTAACCAATTTTTTCATCCTTCGCCCAAGGCGGAATCAGCCCCCACCTTAAATACCCAAGCCGATTTTTATCTCCGTCATTAATGACAGACACAACATGGTGAGAAGGGGCTATATTATAACTCACTTTATACTCATTTTCATTAAAAGCCACTTTAACATTAAAACGCTTAATAATCTCATCATAGTTAGTAAACAGCGTAAACCTTCCACACATGATTTTATCCTCCGTCCGTTTACTTATAAAAAATACACAACATTATTATAATCAATTTTAATAGAGAATCCGGAGAGTGTAAAATATTTTGTGTAAATGAAAAATTCCATGTAAAAAGGAAGACCTTTTCTTGGTAGAATTAAGTCACCACAACCAATCCTAGAAAAGAGGTCTTCCCTATGAATCAGTTTACAACAGAAATTGTCGATGCACTAGTGAAAAAGCAAGATATTACTGAGGTTTTCCGTTCGCACTTGGAAATGGCAATCAATTCGCTGCTGGCGACAGAACTAACAGAATTTCTAGACTATGAAAAGTATGATCGGATTGGCTTTAATTCAGGCAACTCACGTAATGGGTCTTATTCGCGTACGCTTCACACGGAGTATGGCGACTTGGCAATACAAATCCCACGTGATCGTAATGGCGAGTTCAAACAACAGACGATCGCTCCTTATAAGCGCTCAAACGATACGCTGGAAGAGACGGTGATTCACCTATTCAAGAAAGGTATCACAATGTCTGAAATCGCCCAGTTAATCGAGAAAATGTATGGGCATCATTACACGCCACAAACGATTTCGAACATGACAAAAGCGGTATCAGAAACGGTTGAAGCGTTTAATAAACGTCCGCTGCACAACCGCTATGTGTGCGTGTATTTAGACGCAACGTATATTGCCGTACGTCGTGATACGGTGTCAAAAGAAGCTGTTTACATTACTGTTGGAATTCATGAAGACGGCTCAAAGGAAGTGCTCGCTTACACGATTGCCCCAACGGAGTCGGCTTACAACTGGAAGGAGCTGCTAGAAGAGCTGAAAGACCGCGGTGTAGAAGACGTCCTCTTATTCGTATCAGACTGCTTAAAAGGCATGGCTGACGCTGTCTTTAGCGTGTTTCCAAAAGCGAAATACCAAGTATGCCTTGTGCATGTCGGTCGCAATATTATGCATAAAGTGCGTGTAGAAAATCGCAAGGAAGTGTGCGAAGATTTTAAAACGATTCACCAGGCAAAGGACGCTGAAGCAGCTGAGCTAGCCCTTGGGCAGTTTTGTGAGAAATGGGGAAAATCGTACAAAAAAATCACGCAAGGCTTACTTGATAACCCATATTTACTGACGTTTTATCAGTTCCCAAAAGCGATTTGGCGAAGCATCTACTCGACAAATCTGATTGAATCTTTTAATAAACAAATCAAGAAATATACGAAACGTAAGGAACAGTTCCCGAACGAAGAATCGCTGGAACGCTTCTTAGTGACGCAATTTGAAGATTACAATCAACGTTTCGTCACGCGTTGTCATATCGGCTTTAACCAGGCCCGTGTAAGTTGGAAGAGATGTTTGAGCAGCTACATGAACCTATAAAATAATCAGGCGCACCAGCGCAAAATTTGGATGTATCGGAAAGTGACGAACTACCTTAAAGGGTTGAAAATTCATTTACACAAAAATATTGACAGTCCCAGAATCCGTCAAAAAAATAAATTACGCTAAATTATTAAACGTATGAAAAATCATAAAACTACTGAATTTATTTGTTCCATTTAAAAAAGGAGAATTAGCCGACTCGAGCTATTCAAGAGGATAAGACTTGTATAAAAATCCTATCAAACTAGCCCCATTTGAAGGGTGACAAAATTTCAATCCACACACCCATAAAGGGTGCGACCTTGAACTTGCAGACTCCACTCAAGAGGTATATATTTCAATCCACACACCCATAAAGGGTGCGACAAACTCAGACATCCACAGTAGACGGAAAGCAAGATATTTCAATCCACACACCCATAAAGGGTGCGACGTTTGCTCGTCAATCTTTTCAACTTCTCCCTCATATTTCAATCCACACACCCATAAAGGGTGCGACAATTTTATTAATATCTACAGTACCAATCAAATTTATTTCAATCCACACACCCATAAAGGGTGCGACTCCTCCTAATGGATCACCAAAATATAGTTCTTTTGATTTCAATCCACACACCCATAAAGGGTGCGACTTTTGTAATTGTTTTTTCGTTTGTTGTGCCATATTATTTCAATCCACACACCCATAAAGGGTGCGACAATACCGTCGCGGGAGAAACCGACGAGGAACTAGCATTTCAATCCACACACCCATAAAGGGTGCGACCAGGCGAGGTCATCGTGCGAGGCTCAGTTTACGAGATTTCAATCCACACACCCATAAAGGGTGCGACTTTCTCCAATCGTCAGAAAGATCTCCATCGTAACCAATTTCAATCCACACACCCATAAAGGGTGCGACCTTAGGGTAGCAGACCTTAGAGGAGCAAACCTTATTTCAATCCACACACCCATAAAGGGTGCGACAATATGACGGCTGATGTTTACTTGCACGTTTCACGATTTCAATCCACACACCCATAAAGGGTGCGACGCGGAAACATGGCGACGATTACAGCGACAGTTAGAATTTCAATCCACACACCCATAAAGGGTGCGACGCTACACTAGTTACAGATGTACGCAGGACTATAAGATTTCAATCCACACACCCATAAAGGGTGCGACCTAAATCTTCCCCCAATTCAAGATAGCGATTTTATTTCAATCCACACACCCATAAAGGGTGCGACTTATGGCGCCTGTTTTTGGGTCAATCACTACGTTTATTTCAATCCACACACCCATAAAGGGTGCGACGGACGTATAGCAACAGGAGAGGAGTGATAAGGATATTTCAATCCACACACCCATAAAGGGTGCGACGTTGAGTATCATCATTGATAAAAGGACTAAAACTAATTTCAATCCACACACCCATAAAGGGTGCGACCCCGTCAGTTTTTCATTAGATACGTTACCTGCAGATTTCAATCCACACACCCATAAAGGGTGCGACTTTTTTTACCTAGCTAACGAACTTATTTCAATCATTATTTCAATCCACACACCCATAAAGGGTGCGACACCAATAAAACGAGTATAACGGAAACTAATACTATATTTCAATCCACACACCCATAAAGGGTGCGACCTCGCAATGTCGGCGTGGTAGCCCACTTGAAACCATTTCAATCCACACACCCATATAGGGTGCGACCTCATATTCAATTTATTTTCAAGTGATTATTTCAATTTCAATCCACACACCCATAAAGGGTGCGACTCGCTTTCAGCAGTTTCTGCGTCATCGCTTTGTAATTTCAATCCACACACCCATAAAGGGTGCGACGCTTCGAATAAGTATTCAATGTTTAATTGATTAAAATTTCAATCCACACACCCATAAAGGGTGCGACAAAAAATCGCCGCTATTCGACCAAAGGCGGGTGATTTCAATCCACACACCCATAAAGGGTGCGACCTTCTACAGGCGGTAAACTGTATCCGCCTAAAACAATTTCAATCCACACACCCATAAAGGGTGCGACATTGATGTTGGACATGATAGTGATTACTATGATTATTTCAATCCACACACCCATAAAGGGTGCGACTTTCAATCCACAGCATTTAAGCTGACCGACTTGCTATTTCAATCCACACACCCATAAAGGGTGCGACACAAAATAATTAGTCCAAGTATCTTCAAATCGATATTTCAATCCACACACCCATAAAGGGTGCGACTGTTTACCGACCTTTTTTAGTGCGCCCGCATAAAGCATTTCAATCCACACACCCATAAAGGGTGCGACCTCAAATCTCTCGACGTCGAGAGATTTGGGGGTTATTTCAATCCACACACCCATAAAGGGTGCGACAGGGAGCACGTAAAGCGGACTGGGATAGGTTAGCAATTTCAATCCACACACCCATAAAGGGTGCGACATAACAGATGCCGCGGCTCAGAACTTGCGTAAAGATTTCAATCCACACACCCATAAAGGGTGCGACAATAAAACGAGTATAAAGGGGGCTTGCAAATCATATTTCAATCCACACACCCATAAAGGGTGCGACTCCACAAGTTCGCCAATCATCGGCTCTTCGTGGAATTTCAATCCACACACCCATAAAGGGTGCGACAATTAGATCGTCACCTTTATAAACCGCAAAAATAGATTTCAATCCACACACCCATAAAGGGTGCGACGTTTATCAAAGCACCATAACCATCTTTCGTTAGCATTTCAATCCACACACCCATAAAGGGTGCGACGTGTTCGACTTGTACAAGTTATTAGATGTTTTCGAATTTCAATCCACACACCCATAAAGGGTGCGACAAAGAAAATTAGACCAGATAAGCCAATTATAATTATTTCAATCCACACACCCATAAAGGGTGCGACAGAAATAGCAGACGAAGTAGGACAAAAACTATTTAAATTTCAATCCACACACCCATAAAGGGTGCGACTCATATGTCCATATTCCTCTTAATTTTCCGACTGATTTCAATCCACACACCCATAAAGGGTGCGACTTTAAAAAGTAATATCATTACAAGGATTTTGAACATTTCAATCCACACACCCATAAAGGGTGCGACCCAAGTCCACATGGTATAAAATCGTCAAAGAATACATTTCAATCCACACACCCATAAAGGGTGCGACGTTGTCATATCAAGGGTTACAGCGTTTCTCTCTTAATTTCAATCCACACACCCATAAAGGGTGCGACAGGGAGCGGAGCAAGTGATTGAGTACGACCGTGTATTTCAATCCACACACCCATAAAGGGTGCGACCGAAATATTGATAAAAACTAATAACAAACGGTTCATTTCAATCCACACACCCATAAAGGGTGCGACGTTAAAACACCTGCGGAAATATCTCCATAAATAGATTTCAATCCACACACCCATAAAGGGTGCGACTAAGCCCACCTTTGCATTTTTAATTTAAAGTTATCATTTCAATCCACACACCCATAAAGGGTGCGACAAAACAAAGGAGGATAAATTAAATGACATTCGGAATTTCAATCCACACACCCATAAAGGGTGCGACATTGGTGTGTGTGGGGATTGATATTTAGTGATTAAATTTCAATCCACACACCCATAAAGGGTGCGACAAAGCCTGCAAGATCGTTTTTAAAGTTGATAACGATTTCAATCCACACACCCATATAAAGGGTGCGACGTTTAGATATTGATTGGTGGGTGTGGAGGGAGAGAGATTTCAATCCACACACCCATAAAGGGTGCGACAGTAAAACGTTTTTCGCTCCAATACCTTTTCGAGATTTCAATCCACACACCCATAAAGGGTGCGACGTATAAGCTTTACCATTTTTATATTCAGTGGTCTATTTCAATCCACACACCCATAAAGGGTGCGACGAAAACAAGCTAACACGTGACGCTTTAAACAATCTATTTCAATCCACACACCCATAAAGGGTGCGACTGGTTATATTCTTTTTACAAGCATTTCCAAATATTATTTCAATCCACACACCCATAAAGGGTGCGACATTGTATACAAGCGACAAGCGACTGTAAATTGATATTTCAATCCACACACCCATAAAGGGTGCGACCAACTTTTATCATTCTTTGTGCTTGTCTTTCATATTTCAATCCACACACCCATAAAGGGTGCGACTTTAAAAAGCGAATGGATGAAGCGAATAAAGAAATTTCAATCCACACACCCATAAAGGGTGCGACAATTTATATTAGGTGGAGTAGAGGAGATAAAAGATATTTCAATCCACACACCCATAAAGGGTGCGACAGTCCTGAACTCAGAACCTTAATAAATATCGAAAAATTTCAATCCACACACCCATAAAGGGTGCGACGTGATTGACCCAAAAACAGGCGCCATAATTGACGATTTCAATCCACACACCCATAAAGGGTGCGACCGCCTACATCTTTAAACATCGCTAAAGCTTCGGCATTTCAATCCACACACCCATAAAGGGTGCGACGGAGGTTTCCAAGCGTATCAGGACGTCAGAAACATTTCAATCCACACACCCATAAAGGGTGCGACATCAAGCACTATTCCTCTTCCAGATTTAACAAGCGATTTCAATCCACACACCCATAAAGGGTGCGACACGGAATATGGCGAAATTCTATATTAGGAGAGCAATTTCAATCCACACACCCATAAAGGGTGCGACATTAAAAATATCGTTATTTTCCGTGGGATACCGAATTTCAATCCACACACCCATAAAGGGTGCGACGACAAAATTTATATATTTTAGTTATCCACATTGATTTCAATCCACACACCCATAAAGGGTGCGACTTTACCGTTTTAATTATTTTTAAGGAGGATGCTAGATTTCAATCCACACACCCATAAAGGGTGCGACGTTAATGTACTTGACATGACGGACGGAAAAATCACATTTCAATCCACACACCCATAAAGGGTGCGACGGGCAATACAGCATAAAAAGATTCAGACGAATAATTTCAATCCACACACCCATAAAGGGTGCGACACAATCTATGTAGGAGATGAAATAGTCGAGGACACATTTCAATCCACACACCCATAAAGGGTGCGACGATCACAGATTAAAAGGATGGTAAAGGAGCGTATATTTCAATCCACACACCCATAAAGGGTGCGACACCGACAATATACACAACCAACCTTTCAAGTTCGATTTCAATCCACACACCCATAAAGGGTGCGACTCGCTCATGTTGCGGCTTAATCGTGTTATGCTGTCATTTCAATCCACACACCCATAAAGGGTGCGACATATCCGCACGAATACATACCGCTTATCATGCACATTTCAATCCACACACCCATAAAGGGTGCGACCCGCTGCCAACCTTAAAGTAAATGACGATGTGATATTTCAATCCACACACCCATAAAGGGTGCGACTAAGAAGGAAGTAATTGGATGGTACGGGAAGTAATTTCAATCCACACACCCATAAAGGGTGCGACGCTGTAAACCGCGTCATATCAACGTTTTAAAATGCAATTTCAATCCACACACCCATAAAGGGTGCGACGTAATAGATTTTTAATAAAATTTAATTGCTTTTCTATTTCAATCCACACACCCATAAAGGGTGCGACATGCGCTCAATTCCTCATTAATAAAGCAATGATCCATTTCAATCCACACACCCATAAAAAGGGTGCGACGGTGTCGTTTTTGAAAATCGCTCATATACTTTTACATTTCAATCCACACACCCATAAAGGGTGCGACGGTAATTAGCGAGGGACAGACCTACACAAGAGAGATTTCAATCCACACACCCATAAAGGGTGCGACATAGTAGCTCGTAAATCAGCCGCGTATTCCCGTTATTTCAATCCACACACCCATAAAGGGTGCGACAATTGCCGATGGCATTGGCAAGAAACAAAGCGAAATTTCAATCCACACACCCATAAAGGGTGCGACGGCGCTGTTTGATGTCGGTTCGTTCCTTTTCCGCATTTCAATCCACACACCCATAAAGGGTGCGACACAACGAGGCTGCAAGCAGTGCGGCGGACGCTTGGATTTCAATCCACACACCCATAAAGGGTGCGACTCGCTCATATTGCGGCTCAGACGCGTTATGCTATCATTTCAATCCACACACCCATAAAGGGTGCGACCCCGCGATTAGCAAGTCGCCATTTTGTCGTCTTATTTCAATCCACACACCCATAAAGGGTGCGACCGTTTTTGTTGTGCTGCCTGCCGTAAAGGACATTTCATTTCAATCCACACACCCATAAAGGGTGCGACAGCAGGTTGTCGATGATATGCTCGTTGCCCGCGTATTTCAATCCACACACCCATAAAGGGTGCGACGAGTTTCAGGCGACCCCTTGCCCCTTTTTATTGTCGATTTCAATCCACACACCCATAAAGGGTGCGACAAAAGCGGGCATTTTTTAGCGTTAAGGTCGGAGAGATTTCAATCCACACACCCATAAAGGGTGCGACAAGGACATTTCGAAAGCGTAGGACAATTAGCTAATTTCAATCCACACACCCATAAAGGGTGCGACAGTTTCCAAGCGTCTTACACAGCGGGAGTTTGCCATTTCAATCCACACACCCATAAAGGGTGCGACATTAGTTGCTCCGCCTCTGCCGCATCATCGACATATTTCAATCCACACACCCATAAAGGGTGCGACATCTGCGGGTTGTCATCTAGCGGTAAAATAATAAATTTCAATCCACACACCCATAAAGGGTGCGACGGTCATCCTTACATTGCTGGCCGCATTCGCCGAATTTCAATCCACACACCCATAAAGGGTGCGACAATTATGCGTAAAAGAGCGTTAGCGCTTACGTCCATTTCAATCCACACACCCATAAAGGGTGCGACGCGACTAAATCAAATGTTCGGCGATCTAGTTGCCAATTTCAATCCACACACCCATAAAGGGTGCGACAGTATTCCCCCCGATGATAGCACTGATTATTATCTATTTCAATCCACACACCCATAAAGGGTGCGACAAGGTTTCTCGTCTTGTATTTCCGTAACTGCTTCCATTTCAATCCACACACCCATAAAGGGTGCGACGTAATGTCAATTCCCCACACCAATCGCCGTATCGATTTCAATCCACACACCCATAAAGGGTGCGACATTCCTTCACCATCCTATTCCGCTTGATAAAATTTATTTCAATCCACACACCCATAAAGGGTGCGACAACAATACCAAAGTTTACAATTTTCGCTTGCTTTCATTTCAATCCACACACCCATAAAGGGTGCGACGCATCGCTTCCTGCGTATCCCACGTAAGCCCACGAAATTTCAATCCACACACCCATAAAGGGTGCGACAGCGATTTTTGATCAAAAAAAGTAAAAATAGTAATATTTTGATCAAAAACACACTAATTTTCTTTCATTAAGAAAGAATGATATTATCTAAAATTACAAAAATGTAAATTATAGTTTAAAATTATGGTGCGAATCTATCAGTAATTTTATGTGCACTATACATTCGCACTAAAAAATTAAAGGTTCTTCTAAATCGATAGATTCTTTAACTCCAATATGCTCAACCTTGTTTTTGTAATTATTTCCTAACTGATAAAATCTGAGACTATCCTGTTCCTCATCAATAATATTAGTTAGTTTAATTTTTAATGTAGCAAACTGGGTTTCATCTACTATACATTCAAAAACCGAATTTTGAACTCGTTGACCATAATTTTGACATACTTTAGAAACTTTTCGTAACCTTTTCTTTCCTGCAGTACTTACTGTACTTACATCATACGTAATTAATACTAACAAATATTTACACCTACTTCCATAAAAATGGCGGGTATTCATCTAGATCATTACGTAAATAACGAGCCAGTAATAACGATTGTGCATGTGGAACTAATCCCCAAGAAATCTTATCACCTAAGTATGGGTGAGTGATCTTTTCCTGCTTTTTCTTTTGCCAAGCAGCTAGAAACTTTTTTTTCGCTTCCTCTGTCATGATAATTGCACCATTTTCCTTTTTATAAAAGTCACTTTTATTAACAATCTTTTTATTAACCAATGATAAGACAAACTTATCTGCGTAAACACCTCGTAACTCTTCCATGACATCTAAAGCCAAAGATACTCTTCCAGGTCTATCTCGATGTAAAAAACCAACATACGCATCAAGTCCAACACCTTCTAGTGCAGCTGCCATATCATTAGCTAATAATGTATAAGCAAATGATAGCATTGCATTCATATTGTCTAACGGTGGTCTTCTTGAACGTAAATTGAAATAAAAGTCATCTTTCTGCTGTAAAATCATTTGATTAAACAATTGATTATAGTTTATAGCTGCTTGTCCTTCCCAACCTCTTAATTGATCTAAATTCTCACATTTCCTTACCTCAAGAATAATTGTTGATAAATATTTGGAGGTTTCTTTAAATTGGGCTACATCTACTCGTAATGGATAATCCCTCGTCATTCTCTCTATTATCCATTTATTATTATAAATTTTTCCAATAATAAAATTACGAGCAATTTTTGCAGATTCCCGTTCATCCTCAGATATATTATACTGTTTTTTTTTGAGAACTACGTTTCCCTTACTTTTTCCAATCACTCTCGCAAGGAATCGCCCGCTCATTGACAAAAATGTGATAGAAATATTTCTTTCTACGCAATAACCCATTAATGCCGGACTTGCACCAGTATAACCAAATGATACGATTGATTCTAGATTATGAAGCGGTAATCTACCTAATTTTTCTTGTTCCTTAAGAAGGACAATATTATCTCCATCTAAAGATAAATAAACATCTGGTTGAGTAATAAATAACGTGTTTAGAAGTTTTTTCATTCAATGATCTTCCCCTCAATATAACTTTTCACAGACCGCTTATTCATTAATTTTGGCATACATATATTTTGAAGGGAACAACTTTTACAAAATGCTCCTGTTTTTACTTTAGGTGTATGTTTACATTTATAATAGTCGTGCATTTCTTTCACGGCCGATCTTACTTTATTCTTATTTTCTTTTGTTATCGGCACTTCAATTCTATGCTTGATTTCATTATAGAACATATAACCGACGTTAACTTCACAAAGTAGCATTTCTTCTATGCATATGGCTTGTGCCGTTAACTGCAAAACATCCGAATCATTTACTTTTGGTTTTCCTCGTTTATATTCAACGGGATAAGCAATATATTTTCCTTCAACACCAATTATTTCAACACCGCTATTATCTTTTATAAACTCTACTACGTCACAGATGCCAGTTATTTTTAGTTCTTCTGATTTTATAGGCATTGCACGAACAATCAATTTATTCCCACGTTTCTCTCGAATAAATGGCTGATCAGCTTTTTGATGAAGATGCTGTCCCTCAATTGTTCGAACGTTTTCCTCCCACTGCTGCTCTATATGAATGAGAGCCCATTGACGTCTACAAAATTGAAAATGCTGAATGCCAGACAACATAAGATAATTGTCTTCTTCATTATAATCCATCGATCACTTCTACACTTAGTCCTTCTAATTCATTTAATGTAATCGTATAATCTTCAATTGTTTTTTGTTCTTCTACTTTATTTTTTATAGTTAGTGAGCGGTGTACCTTAGCAGAAGAATATTGGCCGAGTTTAGATTTATGCTCCCACCAATAAACTTTATGCACTTCCATACTTCCCTCAGGCCGTGCTGCTGAAGAATCATTTTCAAACAACGTAACGAGCGCTTGCTTAATTTTTTCTGCATCTTCATTTGTGAATCCAGTTTTCTCTGCTAGTTGAGTGTTAATACTTCCATAAAAGACATAAACGCCATAATCTACACGGTGTTTCATCCCCATTGTATCCGAGCCTTTATCTTTTCCTGACTCAGAATTAACGCTTTTTGTAATTTGCATACTCGTAATATCGATTGGAGCAATGCTCGTTGCAGTATGAATAGAAACTGGCCCTCTTACACCAACAGACACTCCTGCACCTTTACCAGCACCTTTGAAGGCAAAAACTTGACCAAAACTCCGTACATCGATCCATTCTTGGCACGCAATCGTAGCAAATGTATCTGCAGAATTATCTTTTGATTTTAATATCTTTTCTAATTCTTGATTAGCCTCAGCCCGTTCTCTTAAACTTTTAAATTGATCTACTTTTCTGTCATTCGATTGAACAAAAATAGGTAGCCCCATGTCCTGAAGACGATTTCTAATTTTTCTTTTCAGTGCTACATCCGAAATTTCACCATGTCCATCATAGTTTTTACGCGGTCTATTTCCATTTAACGGATCCCCGTTTGGGTTAGCCTTTGTAACAGATAAAATAACGGAAAAATCAATTTTATGATCTAAAATAGTCATATTCATATCCCCCTTTTTAATTAGAAACTTCTTTCTTCACACTGTTATTTTCTTTTTTCTGATATAACTCATGACGCTGGCTATAAAACCCTAATAAATATTTACCAGAGAGTGGTTTATTATTAAAAAATCTCTATTTTAATCTTGGAACCGACCTCATCTATTAATTTGTTATAATACCAAACTTTTTCTCCTAAACGTGCTTGATAGGGTTGTAATGCTCCTTGAATTGTTCTCCAAGTTCTTTCAGGATGTTGGGCAAAAGAGCTCATATATCTTCTTGCATTTGTGGCACGTTTATCATTTGTATCTAAAGCTTTTCTTTCTAACACATCGGCAATTGCAAGTAAGCGTCCAAATAAATAATCACGATCATTATTTTCTACATCTAATGTCAAATTGTACTCCTCCTTTTTATTGATTAATGCACAAGTAATACTAAGTGTTTTCTCCCATTCCCAATTTTCCATTGATACTGGATTTGATGCACGATAAAAAGCGCTATTAACAATATCTAACGGAATTTTTTTGCCATCAATAATACAAGGAAGCATCCGTTCCATAAGACCTTTAACTATTTTTTCATTTGCTTTTGAGCCATAAGCAGCAAAGGCGATATCCTTCGTTGCAGGAGCTCCATAAAACTGAACATATTCTTCGTATTCATTTTTTCGATACCGATGTAGCCATGAGCAAGTAGAGTGCCATTTTGCTAGTTTATCTAAATAAAATTTTGTATCCATATTTCGGTAGTAAAGCACTGCAAGACGTCCTGTTGTTGCCGAGTCAAGGATTAAAATATTTACCTGTGATTTATGGGATAAATTATTTTTATAGCCATCTATCGCCTTAGCAACTTCATTAGCAAATTCTTGATTAGTAAACGAGATTCTTAATTTGTTCTCAATCGGTAGAGAGAAAAGTGAGTACGTATCCTCGTTCGGATCAACAATATCAAGATCATTGTTTTCCCAAACAAGAAACACCCGCTGGTCAACTATTTTCCCTTGGCGATTAATGAGCCATTTTAATGCATTATGAGCTTTTTGTGACACTTCATAGCTAATATTTGCAACTTCATTACTCTTATTAAAGCGTCCTCTATATGTAAATCCACTCGTATCATTTGCTGAGATTAGCTTTGCCTTATCTGCTGCATTTCTAATTTTGTTCGCATGTTTATCAGTTCTTGGCAACTTGTCTCCTGTTACATAACACAGCTCTTCATCACCTAACAATTCTTTATAATAGCGGATAAACGATTCATACATCTGTTTATCTTTCCAAACCTTCGTTAATATTTCATTTGGGGAATAAACATTAAATCGAACAAAAGCACTTTCTTGTCCGCCACTCATGACAGAAAAAATTGAAGGTTTTTCTCCATGTAATAACCCATACTTTTTATCCCATTTATTGATTAAATATCCATTACCATCTAAATACAATATTTTTTCGTTTACTAAATCTTTAATTAATCGTTTTTTGCTTAAATATTTATAAATACTTTTTATTTTTTCGTTACCGTATGGGGAATTAGCCCACTCTTGTAATTGTTCAATATAATATGTAAAGGGCTCTTCTTTTTTTATTTTCCCACCGTAGGCTACAAAATCCCCAGCTACATAGCTCAATTTATCATGAAGTGGATAAGGGGCTATTTTCGATCCAGCTCGGTTAGCTGATTCTTCTGTACATGGAATTAGTGTACTTGCATCTTCCTTACTAATTACAGTAGCAGAATGAAATTCTCCAGCTTCTGTTATATTTACTTCAATATGTGCATTTTGTGTCGTATGGGGGAATAGGTAACAAGGTGAATTCCTTATTATTGTATTTTTTCTCAATGATTCCTACTTGATCTAAATTGGATTCATACGTCTCATATAAATTTAGTAACCAGCTCATTTATTCACCTCCATTTCTAATTGTTGTAGCAAGTCATTTGCCGATTGGATATTTTTATGATCAAAATGCTTTATTTCCATGTCTTTAATCTTGCGAATTTGTGTACATTGATCAGGTTTAATAAATTTAATTACACCATTTTTTATTACTGGATTCCATAGACGCACTTCCATCTCATTTCGACCTGTTTCATCTGGATAATTAATCCCATGAACCATCGTACCGAAATGAATTTCTCCATCATAATGATCGTAGAATCCGTCTTCTTCGCCAAAAAAACATGGCTCAACATATGCTTGGCATTCTCTAGCACCAAGAAAAATATCTCTGCGCCCGCCAGCTTTAAGAGAACGCTTCATGATATTATGGTGTTTTTTCTCATTACGATCAAAAGCCAGATCAGGTCGATTTAAATTAAAAACAAAATGACAGCGTACTTGATAACGAACATCTCTTAAATACGTATAATTAGCAAGCGTATTACCGCCGCCATAGTCTATAGGCCGAACACCTTTTGACTCCATACGGATTGGGTTCATAATACGAACTTCATCAACTATCATTAATAAAGTAGGTTTCCAATAAATGGATTCAACAATTCCTTTTAGAGCTGCGTAAGTTGGGATCTGATACGACAACTTTTCCCCGCCCATTTTCGTTAAAGGATCCGTGAACAAAGCGTAATCCCCATAGACTTCAAATTCGATTCCATTTCTCATTCTCTTACCCCCCTTCTAAAGAAATTATTTTTTCAACAATGTTATTGTATACCAAATAGTTCATACTGTAAATATAAAATTACATATTATATGAATATTAATCTATTTTTTTAAATATGGTAAAATTTTTTCAAGTTGTCGCTTTTCTATAAGCGTGGATTGAAAAAAATATTATGTTATTTTGAAAAACCTATCTGGAAGGAAAAGATAGGTTTTTTCAAAATATGTTTAAGTTGTACTCGCTATCATTTTCTGGATTAAGTCCAAATTCTTCACTGTACGCCCCTTCTGTCAATGCTAATATTTTTCCATCAAAATAACTAACAATCCCATTATTTTCCTCCAATTGCTCTTTTTCATAATGATAAAGATTAATGGTATACTGTTGAGATTTTTTTAATAGGTAAGAAAGCTCTTGGATTGTATTATTACTATTTAATTCAGCAATTACTTCCTTTCCATCTTTATAAGGGACAATAACAGTAGCTGTATGATCATCAATGACATGGAAATGTTCAGCCGCTGTTTGGTAACTATTCGCAATATATAATGGTACCTGCTTTCCTTCCTTATGACGAAAAGCTTGAGCATAACCACTTCCAGTCAATAAATCCGTCATTTCCTTTCTCAATTTTGGAATATAATAATTAAGGTCTGTATGAAACTCTCTATAATATTCTTTAAAATACCTCACAATCGCTTCCTTAGATAAAATATGTCCCCCGTGATTATTCTGATCATGTTTAATGTCAATGAGAATCCTCTTTGACACTTGTTTTCCAATTTTAATCTCTTTAAGACGATCCAATTTTTCTTCTTCATGATCTATAACATAAACATTTTGAATCGGCTTTTCACCATGTCGATTACATCTGCCAGCCGCTTGAGCAATAGAATCTAACCCCGCTAAAGAACGAATGACACAATCAAAACTTACATCTACTCCCGCCTCTATTAATTGAGTACTAATGCAAATAATTTTCTTGCCTTCCTTAAGATGATCTCTTACTTCAGCTAAAATCTCATTTCTATGCGCTGCACACATCGCTGTACTTAAATGAAATATCGGAATATCGATTTCCTTTTCTTTTAATAAAGCATATAGATCTTTGACTACGGATTTCGTATTTAAAATAACTAAAATACTTTGAACATCCTCTATTTTTGAGTGTATAAAGTCGCTAAGTTTATCATTGTTAAATAACTCATTTGTTGCTCTATCGATGATCTTAACCCGTGTGAAGGCTTCAATTACATCCTTTAGATTTTCGATCATTTCACCGTCTGTATTAATTTCTAACTTATGTTCCACAAAGTCGAGTGCAGGTTGAGTTGCAGTACAAAGAACGATACTTGAATGACCATACTGTTTTAAAAAATTTACTGCATGATTAAATAAAGAGACGCATGCAATGGGCACCTTTTGTACTTCATCAAAAATAATCACCGACTCAGTTAAACGATGGAGCCTTCTAATGTTTCGGCTTCCTTTTGCATAAAAAACATTTAAAAACTGCACCATCGTTGTAAATATAATCGGGGCATCCCAATTATCTTTCGCTAACTTTAATTTTTGCTGTACATTTATAATCCCTTCGCTATTTTCGTCATTATCATTCGTATCTTCGATAACATTTGAATGATGTTCCAAAATATTCGCTTTATCTCTTAATACATTTCTAACTTCTTCTGCGTTTTGTTCAATTATCGTTGTATAGGGAACAACGTAAATAATACGTTTTTGATTGTATAGTTTGGCATGTTTTAATGCGTATCTTAAGCTTGCTAATGTTTTACCGCCCCCGGTTGGGATTGATAGTGTATAAATTCCTGATGGCTTTTCAGCAAATTTTTCACATTGATTTGACATCTCTGCCCTCAGAAGATTTATAGGTGTATTTGCATTTGGATATTGTTTAAAAACATCGATTTTTTCTAACAGTCGGTCATAATATGTATCAAATAATTTTTCGTTATTCTTTTTTAATCCATCATTTTCTTCAAATAATCTTGTATTCGTTCGATCAGCATCGATTAATGCGCTAAAAACAAATTTTGTTAAAAACATCAGCAGCTTATAATAATTTTGTTGAGATTCCTTAGCTAAAAAATTTTTAATTTCTAAAGCTGCCTCATTAACATACTCTTGAAAATCCGCTTCACTCATGACATGAGCGAAAAATTGTCTTTTCGTCGTTTCAAATTCACTTAGCTCTTTATCTCGTACTCTCTTTAAATAATTCGATTGTAACTCTGGATTTAAAAAATCTTGAAGATATGAATGATGCGATATAATTGCATTCCCTACAACTTCGGCTAAAACTCCTTTCCAAGGCGAGCGATTAGCACCAATATGAAAAAGTTCATACAAAAGCTTCCCGCCAGCAGTTGAATGATCTACACTCCCCCTTTTAGGTGGATCATTAGGATTTTTTACCGCTTCTAAAATATATTCTTTAAACTCCTGTGAATATTTACCTACATCATGAAGCATTCCAGCCAAGCCGGCTACATGTTTGACACCAAGCTTTTCTCCATAAGACTCCGCTAATTCCTTTACTTCTAGCAAATGAGCTTCTACTGTTTGTATTTGATGGTCACTTTCCCGAATATGGGCAATAGAAATCAATTTACTCTCTCCTTCTCTATTATTTTATAAAATATAAATCTAGCTAATTATCCATTTTCTAATATCATAAGAACTATTTTATCATATATTTACAAATTGAAATAAAAATACTAAATCATTCAATTAATTCAATGAATCTCAGTTGTATCGCTACAGTTGTAGCAAAATAATACAGGACAGTAAAAGCAGCTCTTATTTCACTTTTCAAAAATCCTTACATGGCAAAATTATTTGTCGTTTTAAAAAGTTGGCACAGTTTATGCATGTTTATCAAGTAACTTACATGAAAGGAGAGATAAACACTTGGCAAAGTCACAAATTCTTGCTATTGATGCTGGCGGTACAATGACAGACACATTCATTATTGATGAAAGGGGGGAATTTGTAGTTGGTAAGGCGCAAACAACCCCGGATGATGAGAATATCGGCCTAATAAATTCTTCTAAAGATGCTTTAGCTCAATGGAATACATCAATCGAGGGAGAGTTCCCCAATCTTCTTGCTGGCGTTTACTCTGGGACGGCGATGCTTAATCGACTAGTTTCAAGAGTCGGCCGTCGTGTTGGTTTAGTTCTTAATAAGGGAACAGAAGATAGTCATCGGATGGGTCGTGCAATCCAGTCACACTTAGGTTATTCATATGCTGATCGAATTCATATTAATACGCATCACTTTGACCCGCCGCTCGTTCCTCGGAAATGGACTGTTGGTGTAACTGAGAGAGTCGATTTGTTTGGTAATGTCGTCATTCCCCTTTACGAAGATGATATTAAACCGGCAATTCAAAAACTATTAGATGAGGATGTAGAAGCCATTGTGATTAGTTTATTACATTCGTATAAATATCCGCATCACGAACGAAGAGTACGAGATGTAGCTGAAGAGATGATTAAAAAAGCGAATAAAGATATTAAAGTTTTTGCAACGGTTGATTATTATCCTGTCCGAAAAGAATCGCATCGGACGAATACGACTATTGTGGAAGCGTATGCAGCAGAACCTTCGCGAAAAACATTAGAAAAAATAGACGATGCACTGCGAAACAATGGGACTAAGTTTGACTTGCGGATTATGGCTAGCCATGGCGGAACAATCAGTATAAAAGCGAATGAATTAGCACGAACTTGCGTTTCAGGTCCGATTGGCGGAATGGTAGGAGCGAAATATTTAGCTGAAAAACTTGGACTAAAAAATGTTGCTTGCTCTGATATCGGTGGAACGAGCTTTGATATTGGCCTGATAACACAGGGAGATTTAGCGATTGATACTAGCCCGGACATGGCTCGGCTCGTTCTTTCTTTACCACTCGTCTCAATGGATACAACTGGTGCGGGTACTGGAAGCTTTGTTCGCATTGATCCTAACTATAGGAATTTGACGCTAGGACCAGATAGCGCTGGGTCGCGCGTCGGTGTCTGTAATCCAAAGAGTGGAATTGAAACGGTTACCGTATCAGACTGTCACGTTGTTTTAGGTTTAATTAATCCTGATAATTTTATCGGCGGGGCCATTAAGCTTTCAAAAGAGCGCGCCTACGAAGCGGTGAAAACTCAAATTGCGGATCCACTCGGAATGTCTGTTGAGGATGCGGCTTACGGTGTCACAGAACTACTAGAGTCTCAGCTTCGCAACTACCTTGAATCAATGATTCTTGGAAAAGGTTACTCGCCGTCTCAATACGTTTGTTTTTCTTATGGCGGAGGCGGTCCTTTGCATACAGCAGGTTATACGAAAGGTCTCGGTTTTGAAGACGTCCTTATACCTGCTTGGGCAGCTGGATTTTCTGCGTTTGGATGTGGTGCGGCCGATTTCGAATACCGCTACGATAAAACATTAGATATTAACGTGACAGAAAAAGCAGAAAAAAGCGCTATTCTTGAAGCGGGAAATGAATTACAAGCAGCATGGGATGAACTAAAGAAAAAAGTTTCAGAAGAATTCGAGAAGAATGAATATTCCCCTGAAGATGTTCACTTCCGCCTTCTTTATCGAATGCAATATCAAGGGCAATTAAATGACTTAGAAATTGAAAAGCCAATTAAGCAGTTTCAAGATGTTGACGACTACCAAGTACTAGTTGAAGCATTTGAAGAAGCATATACACGAGTTTATGCAAAATCAGCTTTATCACCTGAATTAGGCTATTCAATAACAGGGGCAATCGTAAGTGGAACCGTTGACGTAGCCAAGCCAAAAATTCCAGTAGAACCTTTATCAAGTGAAACACCTCCTGGAGAAGCATTTTTAGGACACCGAAAAATTTACTGGGATGGAGAGTTTATCGAAGCAAAAATTTATGAGATGGAAAAACTGCTACCGGGTAACAAGATTAAAGCATTTTCAATTCTTGAATCAACGGCAACAACGTTAGTTGTTCCAATTGGTTTTGAAGCATATCTTAATGAAAATCGTATTTTTCACCTAAAAGAATTGAAATAACATTAAAAGGAGGAAACAAAATTGGTTAAAGTACTTAATGAAATACTTCCAAAAACGAGAAAACCAATTGGCTGGGACGGAAAAACCTTAAAGCAAATGCGGCAAGAAATCGATGAAATAAGTAAAAAAACGGGTCATTATGCCGGATTAACAGCACTTTCCTTTAAAGAATCCGACCCGATCCGTTTCGAAAAAATGTATTCTAAACTTCGGGGCGGGATCGTTCATGCACGAGAAACGGCAAAAAAAGTAGCAGCTTCGCCAATTGTTGAGCAGGAAGGTGAATTATGTTTCAGTTTATATACTCCGGAAGCTGATTCAATTGTTACTTCAACTGGGATTATAATCCATGTAGGAACGATGGGTGCTGCAATTAAATTTATGATTGAAAACGATTATGAAGACAATCCTGGAATTAATGATAAAGATATTTTTTGTAATAACGATAATCATGTCGGTAATGTGCATACATGCGATGTTCACACTCTTGTTCCGATTTTCTGGGAGGGAGAAGTCGTTGGCTGGGTTGGCGGCGTGACACATGTTATTGATACAGGCGCAAGTGCGCCAGGCAGTATGCCGATGGGACCTGTCCAGCGATATGACGACGGCTATCAAGTAACTTGTAGAAAAATCGGTCAAAACGATGTCTTATCTAAGGACTGGATACTTGAAAGTACACGCTCTGTCCGTGCTGTTAAGTATTGGACACTAGATGAAAAAACACGGATTGCTGGATGTCATATGATTCGTGATCTCGTATTAGATGTGATTAAAGAAGAAGGTATTCAGGCATACAAGCAGTTTATCCGTGAAATTATTGAAGATGGACGTCGCGGCTTTGTCAATCAAGTGAAAACGATGTTAATCCCTGGGAAATATCGGCAAGCTTCTTTTGTTGACGTTCCATTTAAAGATTTGGATCTCCCTTCATTCGCTAGAATTAATACAATTATGCATTCACCGTCAGAGATTACTGTTCATAAAAATGCTCAACTAGAAATCGATTTTGAAGGAACAAATCGTTGGGGATGGCATCCTTTTAATGCGACACCAGTATCAATCACGAGCGGGATTTGGGTCATGCTATCGCAAACGCTTGTGCCAAATGATCGAATTAACGATGGTGCCTACTATGCAAGTAAATTTAAAATTCCATATGGCTCGTGGCTGAACCCTGATGACATTCGTTCCGCCCATTCTAATACTTGGCACGGTCTCGTTTCAGCATGGTCACCTCTTTGGCGGGGGTTGAGCCGATCTTACTACGGCCGCGGCTATTTAGAAGAAGTAAATGCTGGAAATGCCCACACGACTAACTGGTTAATGGGCGGCGGAATCGATCAATATGGACAGCTTTCTGCTCTTAACAGTTTTGAAACTGCGGCATGCGGTGTTGGGGCTAGCGCTGTAAAGGACGGCATTAGCCATTCAGCCGCACTTTGGAATCCTGAGGGCGACATGGGCGACATGGAAATTTGGGAATTGCTTGAACCACTTCTCTTTTTAGGTCGAGAAATTTTGCCGGGATCAGGTGGAGCAGGTAAATATCGCGGCGGAAACGGCTGGCAATCCCTCCGTTTAGGCTGGGGTGCCAAAGAGTGGTCAATGTTTGTTGCCGGTGCAGGAGTTATGGCCACTGACTGCGGCTTAATGGGAGGTTATCCCGCTTCTAGTGGATATCGATTTACTGCATACAATACCGATATAAAAGAACGTATTAAAAAACAGCTCCCTATCCCATTAGGAGGAGATTTTGATCCAGATAACCCAACTTGGGATTCGTTGATGAATTGTGAAACAATTCATCGTGATCGGCAAGCAGTCTCAACGCAAGAAGAATTTAAAGATTACGATGTAATTATGAACTACTTGCGCGGCGGTCCAGGATTTGGAGATCCTCTTGAACGGAATCCGAAACATGTAGAACAAGACTTGAATGAAAGATATATTTTACGGCGTTATGCAGAAAAAGTATACGGCTGTGTCTTTTCTAAGGAAAATGGCACATATAAAGTCAAGATGGAAGCAACCGATAAAAGACGAAAACAAATCAAGAAAGAACGGTTAGAACGCAGCATTCCAACTAAAGATTGGATGAAAAATGAACAGAAAAAAATAATGAACAAAGAAGCCTCTTTACAAGTAAAACATATGTACGCTGAAAGTTTTGCATTAAGTGAAAAGTTCACTAACGACTTTAAAGATTTTTGGGATTTGCCTTTAAACTGGATGATTTATGAAGACGAACTAGGTGTGCCTATGCTAGGATCACACATTAATCGCTTTAAAGAAGAAAAATAAAAAAAAGGTGAAAGCGTAATGGCAAAATACGATCAAAAGTTAATTGGCGAATTAATCGATGGAACGTTAGAATTTTATCAGCTTAAAGAAATGATGTCAGGACATAAAGATCCGGAACGTTTTGAAATATATCGAGAGGTGTTACAAGAGCGTGTTCCTTGGGATGATCCAATTCTCCTCCCTTACGGACTGCACCTGTATATTGTACAAAAGAAAAATGGCGATCGCATCGTGAAGTGTGATTGCGGTCATGAATTTTGTCATTATAAAGAAAATTGGAAGCTGCACGCACGCATTTTCGTTCGTGATACTGAAGAAAAGATGAACGAAATTTATCCAAAACTAATGTCCCCTGACACTGAATGGCAAGTGATACGGGAATTTTATTGTCCAAGTTGTGCATCCCAGCTAGAAGTTGAAGCTGTGCCTCCTTGGTATCCGATTTTGCTTGATTTTGAACCAGATATTGATACTTTTTATCATGATTGGGTAAAGCTCCCCCTCCCTAAAGGAAAATAATGTTTTGCGACGGTTCTAGTAGAACCGTCGCTTACGTTTTATTTATAATTGATATTTCTGAATTTTTCTGTAGAGGGTTGTCCGTGCTATTTCACAACGCCTAGCAACCTCTGATAAGTTCCTTCCTGTTTCCAATAGCAGCTGCTCAATTTTCCGCTTTTCCTCCGCCTCTAAAGGGGTGAGCGTTGAGCTGACATTGCTGTTATTGAGCAATTTTTTTGGTAAAGAGTCTAGCGTAATCCGATTATTTTTACAAAAGAGAACTGCATACTCGATAATGTTTTTAAGTTCCCGAATATTTCCCGGCCAATCATAATGACGGAAAAAGGCCAGCACTTGACGATCAATTTCTGGAACAGGTCTATTATGTGTATTGGCGCTATTCATAGTAAAATAACGGCATAGAAGCGGAATATCTTCTTTTCTCTCCTGAAGTGAAGGAAGAATTAGTTCGACTACATTCAGCCGATAATATAAATCTAAACGGAATTCTCCTTTGTCAATGAGGCTTGTTAAGTTTTTATTTGTCGCGGCAATAATTCTGACGTCAACCGGTAGCGGCCGTGATGATCCGAGTCGCACAATTTCTTTTTCTTGCAGTACACGTAGTAGATGAACTTGTAATTCGAGAGGCATTTCCCCTACTTCATCTAAAAAAAGTGTTCCTCCGTTAGCTTCTTCGAACTTACCTTTTTTTCCGTCACGTTTTCCTCCTGTAAAAGCTCCAGGTTCATAGCCGAAAAGTTCACTGGCGATTAACTCCTTATGAATCGCTCCACAATTAATTGCGATAAAAGGCGAGTCATGTCGTGAGCTTTCCTTGTGTATGGCATTGGCAAATACTTCTTTTCCTGTCCCGCTTTCTCCAGTAAGCAGAACTGGAACGTTCGTCGGTGCAACAACCTGCGCCTGATGAATAAGCTGTTTCAAT
The DNA here is from genome assembly GCF_019915265.1 of Bacillus aquiflavi. Lineage (NCBI taxonomy): Bacteria > Bacillati > Bacillota > Bacilli > Caryophanales > Bacillaceae > Bacillus > Bacillus aquiflavi. The sequence continues at coordinate 1,295,375 of NZ_CP082780.1, read as the reverse complement.
GAGGATGATTGACCAATTAAATGTTTCCATGCTCTTTGATCACTCGAAATAAAAGGTTGGCGCTCATTCCTTTTTTCAAGCTGAAGAAGAAAACCGATGCGTTTTGATTCGAGTATAATGCTTCGTATGTAGAGAATTAATTGTAGTGAGGGGAGATGCAATTCCTGTTCTTGTTCATCACTTGTTAAAATAGACGTTTTTAACAAGTGAAATTCAGGACGGAATAACAATTCACTCCAATGATCAATTTGCAGTAAGGGCTTACATTCAGAACCGGCATGAACGACGTTTAACATCTCGTCAAGTAAGATGATACGATTTGATTTCCATTTTTTCACCTCTACCCCATAGCATTGTTCTAAATATTGTCTAGTTTTATTAGAGGTGCTAAATAACTGTTGTTGAATCATCATCGCAATATTTTGGACAAGGCTAAGAGAATGTGGTTGCGCTAAGTCACTGGGCCCTGTCAAATCGATCACACCTAGTGTTTTTCCAGTGAGCGGGTCTTTAATCGGGGCTGCAGAACAAACCCACGGATGAACTCCCTCACAGTAGTGTTCAAATGAAAAGATTTGTATCGGCTGTTCTACAGCAATACATGTTCCAATCGCATTTGAACCAGCCGCTTTTTCGCTCCAATCTGCCCCTTGAGTAAAATTCATTTTTTGCGCCAGTGAGATGGTAGAGGAATTTCCTTGTAAATAAATAATTCTTCCCTTCTCATCACATAACGTAATAAGATGCCCTGTACAATCAATTTGATGATATAGTTCTTTTAAAACAGGCAAGGAAGCATGGTACAATTGTGATTTATTGATGATTTCGGTTAACTTTTCATTAGATATCAATACAGGTGTTTGTTTTTGCCGTGGATTAAGATTATAGTTTTGACAACGCTCCCATGATTGAAGAATTGTTGTACGAATTTTTTCTGGTTTTCGTTTATTGACGATAAAATCCTCCCATTTAGACTCTAATTCTTTCATTTTTTTATGGAGATTACGAATAGAATAAACGGCTAAACTGGAACACACCGATACTAGCCCTCCTTCTTAAATCGGATATACAATTTTCTGAATATTTATATTATTAGAAATAATATATAATACTGTAAACATGTGGTCAAATATATAGGAAAGGGGAAATAAAGTGAGAAATGAAGGAATTTAGGGCTAAAATAGAATTTTTAGCCCCGTAGAAAGTGAATATGTTGAACTTCTTTAATCTAAAAAATCCTGTCTCCTTTGCTTGGTGGTTGAGAAATGACTAAAAACTCAACATTTTTATTTGACTTGTTAAACATTTGGTGAGGCACTAAAGATTGAACCTCTATTCCCTCTTGTGGATGTAAGATTATCTCTTTACCATCTATTTCAATCGTTGCTGTTCCTGATAAAACAAAGAAAAATTGGCATGCATGTTGATGATAATGTTTCACTTCTGAAGTATGAGCTCGCATACATTCGTGGATTATACTTAAATCTTGATTTTTCACTAAATGCCACCCATCACATTGATCTCCCCATAAATAATGTTCCGCATTATGTTAGCTTATTTTCATTTCTATCTCACCTATTCAAAAAATGATCACATGTTACTTTCCCGCTTGTTCGATTGCGGTTAATGCGAGTTTTTGAATGGTCACATCGTCCATCGGCGGATTGTGCAGTCCAGCTCTTACATCGCGGTAATATCTTTGCAACGGATTTTTACGTTGAAGACTTTTTGCACCAACTATTCTCATTGTTTTATCAACAATCCGAATGGCTGAATTTGTAACTGTATGCTTTACTGCTCCAAGTTCGTTTGTAATATGAGTTCTTCTTGATTCGTCGTCATATGCCTCTGCCACACTGTAGATAAAATGTCTTGCTCTCATTAATTCCAATTCGATTTCTCCGATGAAACGCTGAACGTTTGGCAGTTCACTAATTGTTCCCTTAATACTGTTTGGTGAATGTTCACTGGCAAATTTAATCGCATAGTCTCGTGCTGCTTGAGCAATACCTAGGTAACAAGCTGGAATATGCAATATCCAACCGTTCACTTTGTCTCCTCGCGGGCCGCCATGAACCTCGACAAGCATTGCATCGTCCACTTTTACATGATCAAGTACAAGATCATGGCTGCCTGTTCCCCTCATAGAAATAACATCCCATGTTTCCTCGATCGTTAATCCTTTTAAATCTTTATGCAGAAGAAAAAAACCGATCGCTTGTTTTTCTTCAATCCATGCAGATGTTAAAAAATAAGTTAATACTGGGGACATCGTTGTGAAATTTTTCCGCCCAGAAATAACCCAAGCTCCGTCTTTTTTTACGGCATGTGTCCCAGGACGACCGCCTCTAGTTGGACTCCCTGTTTGCGCTTCGCTGACTGCCCTATTCACTAATGCCCCTTTAACAACTTCCTCGGCAAAAAAATTTAACATACGGTCATTCCATAATTTTTTCTCGTAAATTTCTCCAGTACCGCCAAGATGCCAGCCGATTGAAAGTGCTGTAGCTCCATCAAAGCTAGCAAGTGTTTCTTGAAATAGAACCATATCATATAACCCTATCCCCTCACCGCCGTAAACCTTTGGTAAAGTTAGTTTTGTATAACCAAGCTTTACTAATTCCTGAATATTTTCTTTCGGAAAAATTGCAAGCTCATCAATTTCAGCTGCTTTATTTTCAAATTGCTTCCGTTTATTTTGTAATTTTTGCATCCATTTTTGCTGCAATTCTGTTTTAATAAATAAGTTTTTCACCACATTCACCTCAGAATTTGCTTTAAACTTATAATTCCTAGTTGTATTGTAGGTTATAATAATAACGTAGTTTACTAGAGGCGTCAACGTTTCCGATTATTCAATTTTATGAGTATTTAAAAACTGAATAATCCCCACTTTACAGATGTAAATAGTTATGATAATCTTTTGGTTATATTTTTTATCATTGTTAAAAAATAATTATTATTATATTTTTCTAGTAAAAAGCGAGGCGTTTACATGATTAGTCTAAGAAATATAAATAAGCAATTTAAAAAAAATGAGGTATTAAAAGGGATTGATCTTGATGTAAATAAGGGTGAGGTTCTCGTCATTATTGGGCCGAGTGGATCAGGGAAAACAAAACTCCTCCGGTGCATTAATTATTTAGAGCGTCCTGATAAAGGCTCGATAACTGTTGATGGATTGACTGTGATGGGAAAGCATCCGTCTAAACGCGATATTCTCACATTAAGAAGAAAAACAGCAATGATTTTCCAGCATTATAACTTATTCAACAATAAAACTGTCTTAGAAAATGTGATGGAGGGACTGATCATTGCAAAAAAAATGCCTAAAAACGAGGCTCGAGAAATAAGTATTTCTTTACTTAGGAAAGTCGGCTTATCCGAAAAATTCACTGAATACCCTTCGCAACTTTCTGGCGGACAACAACAGCGTGCAGGGATTGCACGGGCACTTGCCTTAAATCCAGCAGTCATTTTACTTGATGAACCAACCTCGGCACTTGATCCAGAAATGGTCGGGGAAATCCTTGCAATTATAAAACAAATTGCAGCTGATGGGATGACAATGGTAATCGTCACTCATGAAATTGATTTTGCTCGAGAAGTTGCAGATCGTGTCGTTTTTATGGATGACGGTCATATCATTGAACAGGGGCCGCCACATAATATATTCATTCGTCCAAAAAAAGAACGGACAAAGAAATTTTTAAAAAGACTTGTACACGAACCAAATACTCAATTTAAACAAGGAGGTTCATTTTTATGAAGAAATTTTGGTTACTATTAGGGCTTTTATTTATGATAACAGGATGTGCTCAAAGTACAGAAAAAGCAGTCACTGAAGATGGAAAGAACATAGTTAAAGTTGCATTAAGTGATGAAGTTAATCCCCCATTTCTATATGCTGATGAAAAAAATAATCCGATCGGATATGACATTGACTATTTAAAAGAGGTTGAAAAAAGACTCCAAGATTATAAGTTTGAATATATTTGGGGTGAAGAAGAAGCAAATTTAGTCGGTGTAGATAGTGGAAAATATGATTTTGTAATTAACTGGTTTTTTAAAAACCCTGAAAGAGAAGAAAAATTTCATTATCCTGAACACGAATATGGATATTCATTAACCTCTTTAGTGACTAAAAAAGATCGTACAGATATTAAAACATTGAATGATATGGTTGGCAAAAAATTAACTCCAATGTCACCCAGCGGCGGATTACGTTCAATTCTTAATGCATATAATGAACAGCATTCTGATAACCCTTTACAAATTGAAAGTATTGAGTCTCCTTCAAATGCTGAAAATTTAAAATTAGTTGATAAAGGTAAAAGAGATGCGATGTTTATAAATGTAACGACGTTTAATGAAATCCAAAAAGAACTTAATCTCAATCTAAAAATAGCTGGCATTATATCTAAAGAACCAATTTGGACTGTTTATCATAAAGAAAATAAAGAGCTGGCACAAAAGATTGATCAAATTACAATTGAATTAATAGAGGATGGAACACTTTCAAAGTTGGCTGAAAAATGGTTTGATGTAGACTTTTTCAAAGACATTGATTATATCAATGAAGAAGGATTTAAATATAATTAGTTCATTTCACTTCATGATTTTGTATCAAAAGGCGGTGACATAGTTGAATAACAGTGGAGTTGGAGATTGGTTAGATTTATTTGTAAAAGTATTGGAGAAGCTGCCTCTTACTTTACTAATGCTCGGGCTTTCTCTGTTTTTTTCTTTTATATTAGGTATCATCATCGCAGTTATTCGCATTAAAAAAAAGCTTATCCTCTATCAAATGGCAACAGTTTATTTATCTTTTACACGCTCAACACCGTTATTAGTTCAGCTTTTCCTTGTTTACTTTGGTTTGCCGCAGTTACTTTTAGCTTTTAACATCGATATTAATAACTGGGATCGACTTGTCTTCCTTATTATTACTTTTTCGTTACATACTGCAGCATACTTATCTGAAGTATTCAGATCAGCATACATTGCTGTCGGCCATGATCAATTGGAAGCTGCTTATAGCGTAGGTATGAGTTATTTTCAAGCGTTGAGAAAAATTATTCTTCCGCAGGCGTTTATTATTTCACTGCCCAATCTAGGAAATAACATTATTGAACTGCTTAAAGATACTTCTTTAGCCTTTACGATCGGAATCATTGATATTATGGGTCAAGTTCGAATTATTTTAGGAAACAACCATGGGATGGGAATGTTTCAAATCTATGTTGTTATTTCTCTAGTATATTGGGGCACTTGCATAATAATTGAAAGTGTCATCAGTTATATGGAAAAGACGTTTAAAAAAGGTCGTGTAAGCTTATTAAAATAATCATTTTCTAAGGATAGTGATTACTCATGTCAATGATCAACTTAGAGTTTGCTTTGGAACATTTTCCTGATGTAGTAAAAGGGGTGCCACTCACATTAGCGATTGCAGTTGTCTCGATGATACTCGGTTTAGTATTCGGTCTTTTCATTGCATTATGCAGAATATTTAAAGTACCTGTTTTAAACCGATTTTTCGTATTTTATATTTCTTTTATTCGCGGAACGCCGTTGCTCGTACAGCTCTATATATTTTTTTATGGCGTGCCTATTTTGCTTGAATTGATGAACGAACAATTAGGAACAAACTTTGATGAGGAGCACATTTCTCCATTAATCTATGCCATGATTGCGTTTTCGATCAATACATCTGCGTACCAGGCGGAAATTTTCCGAGCCTCAATAAATGCGACAAACATGGCGCAAATAGAGGCAGCCTACTCTGTAGGAATGACGACTGCTCAAGCGCTAAGGAGAATTATTATTCCTCAAGCATTTGTAACGGCTCTTCCGAACTTAGGAAATACGTTTATTGGACTAATTAAGGCAACTTCACTGGCTTTTGCGGTTAAAGTTGTTGAAATTTTAGCTCTTGCTAAAATTATCGCAAATGATGGTTATCGATTTTTAGAAATGTATTTAGTTGCATCCATTATTTATTGGATCATCTGTCTCCTGTTTGAAGTGATCTTTTCAATTATTGAGAAGAGAATAAGACGCTATGAAGTGCAGTTAGAAAGAGATGACAAAGTTTTAACGTAAAATTTGCTTAAAATCATCCTCCTGCTGTTATATGGAACGTGCTTCAGACTCACATTTTTCATCTTTACAAGCTGAAGCACATTCCTATGATTTTTTAATCAACTTATGATCATCGCTTATGGCATAAAAAAAAAAGTATATTACTGTAAATACTAAAATGGTACCGCTCCAAGATAAATCAATTCTTGAAAAACTCTTTTCAACGATCCCTTTAAAAATAGTAATACTCAAAGATAATTGAACTACATAGCTCCCTACTAATACTTTTTTTGTAGTCTCAAATTTTAACATTTTAATAGAAATTTTTATTAAAATCTCAACAACAACTCCAACGATATAAATGACGAAAAGCAAAAATCCAAAATAAACGACATTTTTCGATAAGCGATCATAAAATTGTATTTCAACAAAATTAAATTTTGCAAGTATATTATATAGTCCATACATACCGAATAACGGCATTAAAACAAAGACTGTCGTAATGACTGCAACCATTAAAACGACGATTGAAATCGCTATAATCACAGACTTATCAATTTTTTTATTAAATTCACTTGACATATAATACCCCCAATGTAAAATATTAGGTGGATATAATTTAATATATTAGGAGGGATTTACAATTAAACAATCATCAGTAAGAAAAAAGCTGTTCAAACCTTTTGTTATTAGTCTCGTCGCTACACTATTCATATCATTTACTTTACCAGGATTTTCCGAAAAAGCAAGCGCAAATAGTTTATCAGATGTTGAAAAAGATTTATACAAAAAAAGTTTACTAGAAAATTCTAACTTTCATGACGATTTACTAAATGCCAAACAAATACTTACGTTAAAATCTAAAGATCAATCTACTGTCCATAATGATGCCTCTACTTCAGGATTTTTAGGCGGTGGTTTAAAAGCTTTAAAAGCTTTGGGGAAAATAGTGAAACACGGTGGAAATACTCTATCTTGGCTATTAAAACCTTTTAGTAAAAAAGTTTCTGTAATTGTAAAAAGGAATAGCAGAAAAATTGCGAGAGTATTAGAGAAACCAGAGAAAGCCACAAAATCTTATATAAAATCTAAATTAATTAAAGCTGGTGTGAAAAAAAACGATGCTGAAACAATTGTATTTTGGATTTTTATGGTGATATAAAATAATATATGATTAACTGCTCCAAATATTCCCTGGCAATATTTCACAAGAATTTTATCATCCATTAAGGTGTGAAAAACAACCCCACTTAAATTTAAATCTATCCTATAATGACTCTTGACAATCATGTTATCGATGGTAAGATTTATACAACAAGTAAATTATGAATTCACTAGGGGTGCCTTTTAAAAAGGCTGAGATCAAAGTGATGACTTTGGGACTCTTAGAACCTGAAACGGTTAGTACCGACGAAGGGAAGTGATAGAACGGATCAATTCATCTGTCTATTTATCTGCGTTCTTAACCACTTTCCTATGCATGGAAAGTGGTTTTTTATATTTATCAAACGTGTGAGGCTTGCGCACACGAATGACTGGAGGTGTTGTAGGTGGATCGTATACAAAAGCCGCTTAATAAAATCGGAGCCTTTCATCTTATCTCAACTGGCCAACAATCAGCCGAACAGCTAGCGTTGATTGCTGAAAAAATAATCGATCATGTGGATGCACTTCATCTTCGTGAAAAAAATCGTGGACTGATCAAGAAAAATGATTTAAAGCGATCAGCTTACTTCAATCTAAAGGTGTACCATTGGAAAAAATAATTGTTAACAATCGAGTTGCCGTGGCACACATAATGAAAACAAAAGCAGTTCAATTAACCCGTCAAAGTATCAATGTCTCTATGGTAAAAAATGCTTATCCCAACTTATCTCTCGGCTATTCTATCCATTCCGTAGAGGAGGCTATTTCCGCTTCTAACGACGGTGCCGATTATTTATTGTACGGCCATGTATATGAAACGCAATCGAAACCTGGTTTAAGACCTAAAGGACTAGAACGATTAAAGAAAGTCGTTCATCATGCAAACATCCCTGTTCTTGCGATCGGAGGGATTACACCGAAAAATACACCAAACATTATCCGAGCCGGCGCAAGTGGAATAGCTGTATTATCTGGCGTTTTATTGTCCAATGATCCGTTAGAAAAAGTGTTCGCTTACAAAGAAGCGTTACGAAAGGGAGGTGATGAATATCGCTCTGATATATAAGGTTGCCCAAAAAATTTAAGATATTTTATATCCGGCTATCCAAGGAGGGAAAGATATGAATTTGCTCATTAATGGATCAATCATACAAATACCGAAAAATGTAAACACCATTGCTGAAGTCATTCAATATTTTTTCACAGACAAACCGGTCATTATTGTCGAGCACAACGGAGAAATTTTAAATAAAGATGTCCATTCTACAAGAGAAGTAGGAGATGGAGATAAATTGGAATTGGTCCATTTCGTAGGAGGTGGTTAAGATGTTAATGATTGGAGAAAAATCATTTCACTCTCGCTTACTTTTAGGAACAGGAAAATATTCGGATTTTGATATCCAAAAGGAAGCTGTTGAAGTGTCAGAAACAGAAATTTTAACGTTTTCCGTCCGACGGATGAATATTTTTGAGCCGACACAACCAAACTTTTTAGAAAAAATCGATATTGGCAACTATCATTTATTGCCAAACACTGCAGGAGCAAAAACAGCCAAGGAAGCTGTACGAACAACTAAGCTAGCAAAAGCTTCTGGACTATGCGATATGGTCAAAGTAGAAATAATCGGTTGTGACAAAACATTGCTGCCTGATCCAGTGGAAACGTTGAAAGCAACAGAAGAATTATTAAAGGAAGGGTTTATCGTTCTTCCATATACATCCGATGATGTAGTTTTAGCAAAAAGACTAGAAGAATTAGGGGCGCATGCGATTATGCCAGGGGCATCACCAATTGGCTCAGGACAAGGGATTATAAATCCGCTTAACTTAAGCTTCATTATCGAACAATCCAATGTGCCTGTCATTGTAGATGCAGGGATTGGTTCTGCGAAAGATGCAGCTTTCGCAATGGAGCTTGGTGCTGACGGCGTTTTATTAAATACAGCCGTTTCGGGTGCAGATCATCCAGTTAAAATGGCAATGGCTATGAAGCTTGCAATCCAAGCAGGTCGTCTTAGTTATGAAGCAGGTCGGATTCCTAAAAAACGCTATGCAACCGCAAGCAGTCCGCAAGAAGGAATTAGCATCTAATGGATGACCGTTATTCTAGGCAAATATTATTTTCTCCTATTGGGAAAGAAGGACAAATAAAATTAAAGCATAAGCACGTATTAATTATTGGCGCAGGTGCACTCGGTACAAGTATTGCAGAAATTCTCACTCGTTCAGGTGTTGAAAACATAACGATCGTTGATCGCGATTATGTTGAGTGGAGTAATTTGCAACGGCAGCAACTCTATACAGAAGCGGATGCAAAAAAACGCATCCCTAAAGTAATCGCAGCAAAAGAAAGATTAGAAGCTATTAATAGTAAAGCAAAAATTAAAGCAAAGATAGTCGATGTTACACCTATTGAAATGATCCAACTAGTAAAAGGTATCGATCTAATTATGGATGCAACAGACAATTTTGATATTCGAATGATGATTAATGATGCATCACAAAAATATAATATTCCTTGGATTTACGGTGCGGTTGTTGGCAGTTATGGCATTAGCTATACAATTATTCCAAACAAATCCCCATGCTTGCATTGCTTAATGAAACAGCTGCCGATCAGTGGATTAACCTGTGATACTGGTGGGATCATTAGCCCAATTGTACAGCTCATTACTGCACATCAAACGGTTGAAGCTTTAAAAATATTAACTGACAACTGGGAAGCATTAAGAAATAAATTGATTTCCTTTAATATTTGGACGAATCAACAATCTTCTATCGATGTTAAAACATTAAAAGATAGAAATTGCTTATCTTGCGGACAAACACCAACCTTCCCGTTTTTAAACTATGAAAATCAAACCAAGACGGCAGTGCTTTGTGGGAGAAATACCGTTCAAATTCGTCCAGCATCCACAGAAAAGCGTGATTTGCAAAAAATAGCTTCTCAGCTTGAAAATATGGGAAAAGTAGAGCAAAACCGGTTTCTTTTATCATTTACAATCAAGCCGTATCGATTCGTCATGTTTCAGGATGGTCGTGTACTTGTTCATGGAACAAATGATGTCATTCGTGCTAAATCACTATATTATCGCTATTTTGGTTAAAACAAAAAAAGGGATCTATTTTAGAAAGATCCCATTTTTTTAATATATCAAATCATTAGCGTTGCATAAATAAGGACGGAATATTCTGTAAATAGACCAGTGTTATTTTTTGCTAAAAGAACAAGGGCTAAACAAAGGTGCTCTGTCCATTTAGTAAAAATATACATTTAATACTTAGGTGACAGCAACTGTGTATGTGTTTACGGACTTGCTCTATTGTCGAATTTGCGAATCCAAATGTAAGCAGGCTTCCAAAGTGCTGCCTTTAACCAACGACTAATCCGGAGTAGGGCTTTTTTGCTTTTCATCTCCAGTTGGATTAGAACATTTAGACAGTAGGCAATGAGTGCAAGATAAATTTGATTCTGAATCGCTGTTTCACCCATACCATAAAAGTGTTTGATCTTTACATGCTGTTTTAGCCATTTAAAAAACAGTTCAATCGCCCAACGTTGACGATAAATTTCGCTGACTTCGTCAGGTTCTAAATCGAAACGATTCGTTATTAACCTAAGAATGTTTCCTTTTGTGTCCTCAACTTTAAGGAGGCGGAAGACATTCTCTGTACGATTTTGAGTAGAGCCAATGTAAACCATTCTATCTGATAGAACAGTAGACTTGTCAGGAACCGAAAAGGATTCTACCTCACGAATGACGGCGTTTTTCTTTAATCTTGATACAAAGAAGTAGCCATCATCCATCATTCGATCGAACCGTTCGTAATCAACATATCCGCGGTCAAACACATACATGGCTTCCTTATCATCAACGAGAATTTCCAATTGATTTCTGTCATGTTCTTTGGCTGTTGTAATTACTGCTTTTTCAGGGTATACAGTATCATTATTCATGAACACAAGTCGCAAATGCAGCTTGACACCAGCTTTTGTTTTGCGGAATTTTGCCCACTTATAATTCGTCAGGTTTAATGGAAGTGTACTGGAGTCGATGATTTTTTAATGGCATATGCTTTCCGTTTTTAAAGTGAATTTCTTTTATTTTTGGTGCACAAGCTCCAAAAATAATCGGGAAAGAATAGCTGGATTGACTTCATTGTTTTTTCTTGATAATTGAGATTTACTGATTGATTCAAAACCTAAGGCTTTTTGAAGTTGATCATGAATCAGTGCGTCACTCATTTCTTCCAGACTCTCGAATCCTTGTAATTGAGCAAGCAACATAAGCTTTATGTAGGCTACAGTTGTCAGTTTTTTCGTATAATGATCTTGCTTACTTTCTTCTACTTGTTCAAAAAGTATTTTTGAGTTTATAGGTGTTATCCATTTACCAAATGATGATTTTAGTGTATTCTTGTCCATATCGGTTATCCTTTATATTGGATTTGGACAGGGAATCACCTGTACTTCCATTGTAAAGGATATTTTATTGCTTGAAAATTAATTACTAACTATTAGGAATCCTCATAACCTTCAATATTCATTAATGCAACGCGAATGATATCAAATATTATATTTATTTTATAGGGATTTGGTTCACAACTAAAGGTACAGTATTCTGCATTTTTACTTTTAAAAGTTTTTTCTGTGATAATAAATGCCATTCTTTAAATACAGCTATTTATGTATTAAAAATATAGTTAATTTTTTTTCATCGAGGTGATGGTAATGGACAAACATGGTACGGTATCGATATGGTTTGGCAACATTAAAAATCAAGAAGCATTAGATAGGTATGTTCATCTAACTTATGATGACGATGGGGATTCAGTACCTTCAAGATTTTTTCTAGAGTTTGATATTAATATAAATGAGGTAGATGAAGATTTTATTGAAAAAACAGTGCTAGAAAATCATAGTAATGATTTATCCACCTTATTAGAAGGATGTTCATACGAAGAGATTATTATTCCGGAAATGAGAAAAATCCTTCGTATCAAACATCATTATAACTCGAGCATTATGATTTACAATTTTGAATATGAGGAAACAGTAAAAACAGTTGGCAGTTTCGATTACATTACGTCCACCAGTTATCTTAAATAGAAAGTATGAAAGAATACCTAAATTATTAATTAAAATGAACCTTACTTATTGTTAAATTTGAAGGCTAGAGGATAAATTTCCTCTCTTATTTTTTCAAAATGAGTTTTTTTTAGGGGGATTCAATTTTCACTCAAGCCAACTCAATCACCCCCAAAAAGCTCGCTTTTAATACATTTTTAAATATTGTTCCCGTTCCCAAGGATGAACTTGGATGCGGAACATATTCCACTCAACTTCCTTCGCCTCTATAAAGTGCTTTAATATATGATCTCCTAAAGCTCGGGCAATCACTTCGTCTATTTTTAAATTTTCAAGAGCAAGCCCTAATGTAGATGGTAAGTCGATGATCCCTTCTGCCAAACGCTCTTCTTTGCTCATCGTGTAAATATTGCGGTTAACAGGTGATGAAGGGATTAATTTATTTTTGATCCCATCAAGACCCGCTTCTAATAACACGGCCATAGCTAAGTATGGATTTGCCGTAGGATCGACACTGCGCACCTCAATCCGTGTGCTCAATCCTCTTGAAGTTGGAATTCTAACAAGTGGTGAACGATTACGAGAAGACCAGGCAACGTAACATGGAGCCTCATATCCTGGTACAAGCCGCTTATATGAATTAACAGTCGGATTAGTGACAGCTGTAAAATAAGGAGCATGGCGGATAATTCCAGCAAGAAAATGAAATGCATCATCACTTAAGCCATCCTTGCCGCTTTCATTATAAAAGGCATTCGTTTCTCCCGCAAATAAAGATAAATTGCAATGCATGCCTGAACCACTAACTCCAAATAATGGTTTTGGCATGAACGTTGCGTGTAGCCCATGCTTGCGAGCGATCGTTTTAACGACGAGCTTAAATGTTTGAATATTATCACATGCAGTAATTGCATCTGCATATTTAAAATCTATTTCATGCTGTCCAGGTGCTACTTCGTGATGAGAAGCCTCAACCTCAAAACCCATTTCTTCTAACTCTAACACGATATCACGGCGGCAATTTTCTCCTAAATCGGTTGGAGCTAAATCAAAATATCCGCCATGATCATTTAGTTCAAGGGTCGGTTCCCCTGTCTCGCTTAATCTAAATAAGAAAAACTCTGGCTCTGGTCCTAAATTAAAATGGGTGAAACCCCATTCTTCCATTTCTTTTAATACTCTTTTTAAATTATTTCGCGGATCACCGGCGAATGGAATTCCTTCCGCGTTATAAATATCACAAATTAGTCGAGCTACTTTTCCTTTTTCGGCTGTCCAAGGAAAAACAACCCAAGTATCTAAATCCGGATATAAATACATGTCGGATTCTTCAATACGTACGAAGCCTTCGATAGAAGAGCCATCAAACATCATTTTATTAGATAATGCTTTATTTAATTGACTCACTGGAATTTCAACATTTTTAATTGTCCCTAAAATGTCTGTAAATTGAAGGCGAATAAATTTCACATTTTCCTCCATCGCCATGCGTATGATACTCTCTCTTGTGTACTTTGCCACCAAGTCTTCCTCCCTAAGTGTTGCGTAAAATTCATGATGATAAATAAGCTAATAATTGATTATGAGTAAATGTGCATCCGTTTAGACGGGATTAAAAATATGGTGTAATTTTATTTCATGTTATTTATGTTGTCAAGATAATAATCATAAAATGGAAAAAAGGACTGTTTTTCACAATCCTTTCCTTCCCCTATCTTTATAGAGTAACTAAACCTTTTTCAATTAAATGATCTAAGGCAATACAAACAGCAATTTTTACGTGAGCATATGTTAAACCTCCTTGAACATATGCTATATATGGCGGACGCAGCGGACCATCTGCCGTTAACTCAATACTGGCGCCTTGTATAAACGTTCCAGCTGCCATAATCACATCATCCTCATAACCTGGCATGTAGCTTGGATAAGGCGTTACATAAGAATCTACTGGAGAAGCATATTATATTGCTTGACAAAAAGCAATCATCTTCTCTTTATCATCAAACTGTACTGATTGAATTAAATCTGTTCGCTGTTCATTCCATTTTGGCAACGAATTCATGCCTAACTTTTCAAGTATTGCTGCTGTAAAGATGGCGCCTTTTAACGCTTGACCTACGACATGCGGTGCTAGGAAAAAGCCTTGGTACATTTCTTGCAATGTGTAAAGAGAAGCTCCAGCTTCTGCACCAATTCCAGGTGAAGTTAATCTAAAAGAGCACGCCTCAACTAACTCCTTTTTCCCAACGATATAACCTCCTGTTTTCGCTATCCCGCCGCCGGGATTTTTAATAAGCGAGCCTGCCATTAAATCAGCACCTACATGACACGGCTCAAGTTCTTCAGCAAATTCCCCGTAGCAATTATCAACAAAAACAATAAGATCTTCTCTTTGTTCTTTTACAAAACGGATCATTTCTTTAATTTCTTTTATTGTAAATGAAGGACGATTGCCATATCCTTTTGATCGCTGAATCCCAATCATTTTTGTATTCGGTTTAATTCGCTTTTTTACTAAATCGTAGTCTACTTGACCTTTTGCAGTAAGGGCTACGCTTTCATAAGAAATATGAAAATCTTTTAGTGAACCTGTTCCATCACTACCGCGAATCCCGACAATTTCTTCTAAAGTGTCGTACGGCTTTCCTGTTATGTAAAGAAGCTCGTCACCAGGACGCAGAACGCCAAATAGCGCTGTTGAAATAGCATGTGTGCCCGAGATGATTTGTGACCTTACTAGACCTGCCTCTGCACCAAATACTTGTGCATAAATTTGCTCAAGTGTATCACGGCCAATATCATCATATCCATAACCTGTTGAAGGAGTGAAATGCGTTTCACTTACACGATAATCCTGAAAACTTTTTAACACACGAAATTGATTTACTTCAATTAATTGATCAATTTCTTTATGACGATGTAAAATTTGTTCTTCAACTTCAGCTACGATCGGCTGAAGCTTGTGTCCATACTTTAAACGTTGAAACATTTTGCTTTCTCCTATTCTAAATCGAAAACTTTTCTAGTTGTCCTGTTATTTGATGTTCTTTTAATGTATAGCCTTTACAAATATAAAGCATCCGTTCTTCATCAAAAGATAATTCCTTTAATATTGTATCATTTTTTAATTGTGAAAGGAGCTTTCCTTCTGTCGACGGAATAAGCACATGATAAGCTTCCATCATATTCATGATCATCGCTTCAATTTTTTCTTTTAACTTCAGCCGATCCTGCTGATGATGAGCGCTAATAAAAATTGATTCTCTCTTTGTTGTTGGGATGAATTGTTCGTTCTTTATATCCCGTTTATTATAAATAATGAGCTGGGGGATATGATCAACTTGCAATTCTTGAAGCAATTTGTTGACCGTCTTTTCATGATTGTCATAGTCTGGATTTGCTGAATCAACAACGTGCAGTAGTAAATCAGCCTCTTTTACTTCTTCTAAAGTTGATCGGAAAGCCGCTATTAATGTTGTTGGAAGTTCTTGAATAAAGCCAACCGTATCTGTTAAAAGAGTTGTGAAACCACTAGATAAAACGAGCTTTCTCGTCAATGGATCAAGCGTCGCAAACAACAAGTCTTCTTCAAATGATGAAGCTTCTGTTAATCGATTAAACAATGTTGATTTTCCAGCATTTGTGTAACCTACTAATGCAATTTGAAACGTTTTATTTTTCTTGCGCCGATTGCGATAACGATTTCTGTGCTGAACGATTGTCGTAAGCTGTTTTTTAATATCATCAATTCTCCGGCGTATATGGCGGCGATCTGTTTCTAGCTTTGTTTCCCCAGGTCCTCTCGTGCCGATCCCGCCCCCTAAACGAGATAATTCTATCCCTTTTCCACTAAGACGGGGCAATATATATTGCAGTTGAGCAAGCTCTACTTGCAGTTTCCCTTCTTTTGAACGTGCTCGTGTTGCGAATATATCCAAAATTAGTTGTGTTCGATCGATTACCCTTGCATCTAGCTGTTTCGATAAATTGCGAAGTTGACTTGCAGTTAATTCATCATTAAAGATAATGAGATCTGCCTCTAGCTCTTGTTCAAGTGCGATTAATTCATCAAGCTTTCCTTTTCCTATATATGTGGCAGCATGAAATCGTTCCCGTTTTTGAGAAATCACCATTACAACTTCACCTGCAGCTGTTTTTGTTAATGAAGCTAACTCTTCCATTGAGTATTTGAATCGCAAATCATCTTCGGGAGGAATTTGACAGCCTACTAAAATGACTTTTTCCCTTCGTTCCTTTTGTATCAAGCAGCTTTCCCTCTTTCTATATCTTTTCTTGTTAACCATCATACCAAAAACACGATGCTAATGCGCACAAAAAAGAAAAACCACTTTTACAGCGGTTTTTCTTTAGTGAGGTGGATGTTCTATTTATTTTTTTGTTCTGTCATATTTCAATTATTTTTTAATATATGACATAAGTGTATTTGGATCAAAACCAAGAACCCAATGACCATTTACATTTGTTTGCGGCACACCCATTTGGCCTGTTGCTTCAACTAGTTTACGGCCAGCTTCCGGATCTTGTTGTACATTTACTTCTTTAAACGGCAGTCCTTTGTCATTTAAAAAATTTTTCATCATGACACAATATGGGCATGTATTTGTAGTATAAACAGTAATGTCGTTCACTTATTTATGACCTCCTTTATTATTTATTATTAAAAAGTTAATGAAACATCAGCGTCTTTTGCATAATTTAAAAATGTTGCAGCCCCGCCAACTTCAATTCCATCAATAAACTGGTCTTTGTCAAGGCTCATTACATCCATTGTCATTTGACAAGCAATCATTTTTACACCCATTTCATTTGCCATTGAAACTAACTCTTCAATTGATGGAACATTTGCTTTTTTGAAGCCTTCTGCAAAATGTTCTTTTCCTTCTGGTAATGGAAGGTTTTTATGCATTTCTTTATGAATAAGATTTAACCCCCCGAACGTAAAGAAAATATTAACTTCTCCATCCGCTGCTGCTGCTGCTAAAGCGAGGTTAAAAACTTTATATGCATCAAATGCTCCACCGTTTGCTGCGATAATTGCTACTTTCATTTTTTCAATTCCTCCATATTTTTAATTTATACCTATCGGGGTATGATACCTCTATGGGTATATTACCAAAGGGAAAAATAAATGTCAACAATATGTTGACACTTTTTTAAATTAATATACAGCCTATTCATGATCAAAAATGCTTTTTTAAATTAATATACAGCCTATTCGTTATCAAAAATGAGATCATTACTCCTTATTGTCATTAAATCGGCTCGTTCATAACTATTATCCATAAGTAAACGCATTGCTTGAGATCTGATTGATTTTTCAATTATATTTCGAATATACCTTCCATTTGAAAATCCATTTTCTCCGTAAATTGATTTAATCCAAATCAAATGCTCTCTAAGCTTCCGTTCAGCATCATAACTCAATACATATTCTTTCTCTATTAACATTTTTGCGCCTATCTCTAACAGCTGTTCGACTGTATAATCTGGAAAATCTACTACTAGCGGGAAACGAGATTGCAGTCCCGGGTTCAAGCTTAAAAAGTACTCCATTTCCCGTGAATATCCAGCCAATATAAGAATAAATTCATGTTGCTTATCTTCCATATGTTTTACAAGTGTATCAATTGCTTCTTTTCCGAAATCTTTCTCCCCGCCTCTTCCAAGTGAATACGCTTCATCTATAAATAAAATACCCCCAAGTGCTTTTTTAATTAAATCACGCGTTTTTTGAGCAGTATGTCCAATGTATTCACCGACTAAATCAGCTCGCTCGGCTTCAATTAAATGCCCTTTTGAGAGTATATCCATTTTTTGAAATAATTTGCCGATTAACCGCGCCACCGTTGTTTTTCCTGTGCCGGGATTTCCTTTAAACATCATATGCAAAGCTTGTTTTTTCGCTTTTAAACCCTTTTCTTCTCGCTTTTTATTTACATACATCCATGCGTAAATTTCTTTAATCATTGTTTTCATTTCTTTCATGCCGACGAGCACTTCTAACTCCTCTTCAATTTCAATTTCCTTTAAAGCGGCATGCTCAGGCGGTAATTCCTTTGGAACAACTTGCTTGCCAGGCAATTCTTTCACAACCGTTTTTCTCGTTTGTTTATTAAGAACAATGTTGATTTGACCATTGTTTTTCATGCGAAATGGTTGGTCCAAAGCCTTCACCTCTCATTCTCACACAGTATACGCCCAGTTGCAAAAATTCGTGACAAATGCTTTATTGTTTCGTATATTCGAAATTTTATTGGATTATGACTAAAAAACGACAAAAAATGTTTCCTTTATGAAATAAAGCACACGTTAATAATCCCTTTATATATATGTTTATAGTGGACATTCATTCCCGATTTTACAGCTATGAGTAAAATTCCCGTACAAAACAATCTTAAAAAATAAAAAACACCCGTTATAATGAACTGCATCTTCAATTGCTAGGTTGCGCCTAACAATTGAGACTCAGTCCAAAAACGGGTGTTTCAGACTCTTCATGAACTTTGCGCTTTATGAGAGGCTATAAATGACAGCCCTACTCTTCTCCACCTAAGGTGGCAAGCGTTCAACCAGTCTGTTAATACTTGTTTCAAATATTAGCTATTTCATATAAAAAATAAAAAAAACATCACGATTATTTTAGCTAAATGATTTATTATAAAATTATCCTTCCATTTCTAATTGAACATTCCGCTGTGGAGCAAATGTAGAAATAGCATGCTTAAATACAAGTTGTTGTTTACCTTCTGATTCAAAAAGAACTGTAAAATTATCAAAACCTTTAATTTGACCTCTTAGTTGGAAACCGTTCAGTAAAAAAACTGTAACATTTGTTCCATCTTTGCGCAGTTGATTTAAAAACTGATCTTGAATATTAATAGGTTGTTTCATGATAAATCCTCCTCTTTTATCTCTAATATTATGTATTCGATTTTATTTTAAGCTTTCCTGCAATATATGCGGAAATTTCCGCAATTTTTTCTGGATCTGTTTGCAATTTGGACACATTAAACCATTTTACGTTCATTTTATTTCGAAACCAAGTGAATTGTCTTTTTGCATATCGGCGAGAGTTTTGTTTTAATTGTTCAATAGCTTCCTCTAGGGAGATTTTTTTATCAAAATAATCATAAAGCTCCTTATATCCAATTGCTTGCACAGACTGACAGCCCCGCAAGCCTTGATCGTAAAGAGCCTTCACCTCATCAACTAATCCTTGTTGAATCATTATGTCCACTCTTTTATTAATCCGGTCATATAACTGTTCTCGTTCCATTGTTAAACCAATTAGTGCCGTATTATAAATTAGTTCATAAGACTCATTTTTTTGAAAGTTTGTCATCGTCTTATCCGTACAATGCAATATTTCTAAAGCACGGATAACTCTACGGATATTATTTGGATGGATACGGTTTGCACTTTCAGGATCTACCTTTTGAAGCTGTTCATGTAGCCAGTCTTTTCCTTTCTGTTCGACTTTTTTCTCCATCTGCTTGCGAAATTCCAGGTCTGATGGCGCATTGGAAAATTGATAATTATATATGACCGATTGGATATAAAGTCCCGTTCCGCCAACAATCATCGGCAACTTTCCTCTTTCTGATATATCTTCTATTTTATTTTTCACAAGCTGCTGGAAATCGGCAACAGAAAAGCTTTCCGACGGTTTTTTAATATCAATTAAGTGATGCGGAATCCCTTCCATTTCCTCTTTTGAAATTTTTGCTGTACCAATATCCATCCCTTGATATATTTGCATCGAGTCTCCACTAATAATTTCAGCGTTAAATTGTTTTGCTAAATCAATACTCAGGTTCGTCTTGCCAACAGCTGTTGGGCCAATGATCACAAGAAGCTTTTCTTTTTCTTTCAAAAACATTCACACTGCCTTTTACGCTTTTTCTTTTATCGTAACATAGTTAAGTAGCAGTTTAACATCAAAATAGTATTGCCAATTCATTTTTGACTTATGCAAAAGAAATCGTTTTTTTATAAATAATAGTTCTTTTTACCTATATTATTCTTAATAAATTATTGTTAAATTACAGTTAATTGACGTTTTTATAACAATCATGACTTTCTTATCAATTCATGTTAACTTTATTATAGAGACTTGCTATACTTATTTATATTTTTTTAGAATTGGGTGAGACACATGTTTTCTACTTCTGAAATTGGTATTGACTTAGGTACTGCAAATATTTTAGTTTATAGTAAAAACAAAGGAATTGCATTGAATGAACCCTCTGTAGTAGCCATAAACACTGAAACGGGCAATGTTCTGGCTGTTGGAGAAGAAGCAAAGGCGATGATCGGTAAAACACCGAACAATATTGTGGCGATTCGCCCCTTACGAGATGGAGTCATTGCAGATTATAATGTGACATCGGACATGCTCAAACATATTATTCGAAAAGCCGGAAAGAAAATTGGCTTTGCAATTCGAAAGCCGACTGTAGTCGTTTGTACACCGTCTGGATCAACGAGTGTTGAACGAAGAGCAATAGAGGATGCAGCGATGAATGCTGGAGCAAAAAAAGTGCATTTAATTGAAGAACCGGTTGCAGCGGCAATTGGGGCGGGATTGCCTGTTGATGAGCCGATTGCTAACGTAGTCGTTGATATTGGAGGCGGAACTACTGAAGTAGCGATTATTTCCTACGGAGGAGTTGTTGCTTGTAACTCTATTCGGGTCGGTGGAGACCGATTAGACGATGATATTATTCAATATGTTCGTAAATTTTATGGCGTATTAATTGGGGAACGGACTGCAGAACAAATTAAAATGGAGATAGGATACGCACTTGTTGAGCATGATGAGTTGAAAATGGATGTAAGGGGACGCGACCTCGTTACAGGGTTACCAAAAACGATCACTTTATCTTCATTTGAAATTAGAGAAGCGATGAAAGAAGCATTTCTACATATTATTCAAGCTGTTAAATCCACTTTAGAGGAATGTCCTGCAGAATTAAGTGGTGATATCGTTGATCGAGGTGTTATTTTAACTGGCGGTGGAGCTTTAATGAACGGAATGCAGGAATGGATTACAGGCGAAATTCATGTTCCTGTTCATATTGCTGAAAATCCCCTCGAATGCGTTGCAATCGGAACAGGAAAGTCTTTACAATTTATTCATAGACTCGAAGCAGCAACACGATAATATTTTATTATTTTCATTGAAAGCCCCCATCAAGACGTTAGACGTTTCTGACGGGGGCTTTTAAGATTATAATTAACTTTTTCGATACTAGCTGAAAAAGCTTGTCAGCCGTGGCACGGAGCACGAGACGAAAGGCGAATAGAATACGCATGTTCGAGAGCTTACCGAAGAAATGCGAGCGGGTTTGCCAACAGTCTAAAGCCCCCTCTTGCAGAAGGCTCTCTATGTTTTACATGACTCTTTTAAACATCTTTTCTAAATCATAAATAGAATAGTGAATTATAATCGGCCGTCCATGCGGACAAGTGAATGGATCAGATGTTTGCCGTAATTCATCTAAAAGTGCTTGAATTTCATCGTTTCGTAAATGCTGATTTGCTTTAATAGATGCTTTACAACTCATCATAATTGCAGCTTCTTCACGCAATGCTTTTATATCAACCTTTTTCATCGATAAAAGTTGTTCAATCATTCCTTCAATCATTTCCTTCTCTTCTCCACGAGGAAACCATTGAGGATGAGCACGGACGATAAAACATTGATGTCCGAACGATTCTAAAAAAACCCCTACTTTTTCAAGCTCTGCTTTATGCTCATTAATTTTCACATATTCATCGATTGAAAATTCAAATGTAATTGGTATAAGTAGCTCTTGAAGCTCATTTTCCACTTGACCAATTTTTTCTTTATAAAATTCATATTTAATTCGTTCCTGGGCAGCGTGCTGATCGATCATGTACAGCCCTTTGTCATTTTGGGCAAAAATATATGTCCCATGCATTTGTCCAATCGGATATAATGGAGGAATTGTTGCTGGACGATTTTCGCTGTCAATATAGATAGCGTCATCTCTCTTTTCTTCAATATAAGGAACTTGTTCCTCATCTTCGTTAAAATAAAAAGCTTCGTCCCCGTCCTTCTCTTCTTCCTTCATTAAAATGCTAGGCTTTTCATTCTTTTCAGCAAAAATTGATGGCTCTTCAGTAATTTTTGGCATTTCATCAAAACGATTTTCAACTGAAGCCTTTTCCCGTAAGTGATCTAAATTCAAAGAAGTTTGCTCAACTTGTGGCCGTTCTTTTACGACAGAAGTAGGCGTCGGTCCTGTAGGGATCAACGTCTTTGTTTTAAACTCTTCTTTTATCGACGTTGTAATTAGTTTATTTAATTCATGCTCCTTGCTTAATCGCACTTCTAGCTTTGCCGGATGTAC
This sequence comes from Bacillus aquiflavi, assembly GCF_019915265.1. Taxonomy (NCBI): domain Bacteria; kingdom Bacillati; phylum Bacillota; class Bacilli; order Caryophanales; family Bacillaceae; genus Bacillus; species Bacillus aquiflavi. The sequence goes on along the minus strand of NZ_CP082780.1, from coordinate 1,272,659 downwards.
ATTAACATCAACTAAAATCGGATCCATCTTCATATTTAATAGTACGATTGGGTAGCGTCCGATAGGCAATAAAGTATGATACCCTTCTAATATCGCTTTTACAATTGAATAGTTTTTAATAAATCTCCCATTAATCATTGTTGAGATGTAATTGCGTGAAGCGCGGGTTACTTCAGGCAATGACATATATCCTTCAAGCTGAAAATCTAATGAGCTTGCTGAAATTTTAATCATTCTTTTTGCAAGATTCACACCATATATCGCAGCAAGGACTTGACGTACATCCCCACTGCCATTTGTTTGTAAAAGCTTTCTCCCATTATGGGTTAATTGAATCGCAACCTCTGGATGTGCAAGTGCAAGCCGATTCACAACATCTGTTATATTCCCTAATTCTGTATGAATTGTCTTCATATATTTTAAGCGAGCTGGTGTATTATAAAACAAGTCCGTCACAGTAATATCTGTTCCTTTTCGACTTGATGTTTTTTCTACTGCGATTACTTCGCCACCATGAATGTGTACACATGTTCCTGCACTGACACCAGTACTCGTTTTTAGTTCTAATTTTGAAACAGAAGCAATACTAGGCAATGCTTCACCGCGAAATCCGAGCGTTCGAATCCGAAACAAGTCATTTTCATCTTTTATTTTACTCGTTGCATGACGCTCAAATGCAGTAAGCACATCATCCGCTTCAATTCCATCACCGTTGTCAATGACACGGATTTTTGTTAAACCCGCCTCTTCTACGACTATTTCTATGACAGTCCCACCTGCATCAATCGCATTTTCAACTAGCTCTTTTACAACAGAAGCTGGCCGCTCAACAACTTCTCCAGCAGCAATTTTGTTCGATAATGCATCATCGAGCTGAATAATTCTTCCCAAGAACAATCACCTCCCTTTGATCACAAATCAGCCTTTTAATTTTTTTTGCAGCTTGTACAACGTATTGATCGCATCTAATGGCGTCATATCTAAAATATTTAACTCCTTCACTTGATTAATCACTTGTTTTTCTCTTTGGGTGAACTCATTCTTTTTTGGCTTAACTGGTTGTTCAAAAAATGATAGTTGTGCTATTTCTTCTTTTGCAACGTCTTGTTCATTCGTTTGTATATCCTCGTTTTTGCTTTTTGTATTCTCAAGTATATGTAAAATTTCAGTTGCCCGGGAAATTAATCCAGTTGGAAGATTAGCAAGCTCAGCCACATTAATTCCATAGCTTTTATCTGCTGGCCCCTGCTTAATTTTATGAAGAAAAACAACCTTCCCATTTTGTTCAATTGCACTAACGTGGACATTTTTTACTCGATTAAGTTCTTTTTCAAGGACAGTCAGCTCGTGATAATGGGTTGAAAATAACATTTTTGCACCGATGCGATCATGTATATACTCGATCATTGCTTGTGCAAGCGCCATCCCATCATATGTTGATGTTCCCCGTCCGATTTCATCAAATAAAATTAAACTGTTTTGTGTTGCATTAGTAATTGCATAATTTGCCTCTAGCATTTCAACCATAAACGTACTTTGACCAGAGATTAAATCGTCAGCGGCTCCAATTCTCGTAAATACTTGATCAAATATTGGCAGTACCGCTTCAGAAGCTGGAACGAAACAGCCGATTTGTGCTAAAACGGCGGTTAAAGCAATTTGACGCATATATGTACTTTTTCCAGACATATTAGGTCCTGTAATTAATAAAATTTCACGTTCGCTATTCATTAGGCAATCATTCGGTACATATTCTTGGGCTGCCATTACTTTTTCTACAACAGGATGGCGACCGTCTATAATATCAATTCGACGTTCCTCTGAAAAACTAGGTTTCACATAATGTCTTTGCTCACTAACCGTCGCAAAGCACTGCAATACATCGAGCTCACTAATTAATTTCGCTAACGCTTGCAATCTTGGAATATATTCTTTCACAAATTCACGAATTTCAGTGAATATTTTATACTCAAGCTCAACACTTTTTTCTTCCGCTTGTAAAATAAGTGCTTCTTTTTCCTTTAATTCAGCCGTAACAAAACGTTCTGCATTCGTTAACGTTTGCTTCCGTTCGTACAAACCTTCTTGTAATAAATGGAGATTTGCTTTTGTTACTTCAATGTAATACCCAAAGACACGATTATAGCCTACTTTTAATGATTTAATCCCTGTTTTTTCCCGCTCTCGCTTTTCTAGCTCTGCAAGCCACGTTTTCCCGTTTCTGCTTGCATCGCGATATTGATCAAGCTCTTTATGATAACCGTCTCGAATAATATTGCCTTCTTTAATAGATACAGGAGCGTTTTCAACTAACGAACGGTCTAACAAATCTGTAACAGCTTCACATGGATCAAGCTTGTCAGCTAATTGAACCGCTTTCTTATTAGGAAGGTGACCAACAATTTCTTTTATTTTTGGGACATGTTGAAGTGAACGTTTTAATTGTGTTAAGTCTCGAGCATTTACATTTCCGAAGGCGACTCGACCAGCTAACCTTTCAAGATCGTAGACTTCCTTTAACATTTCCCGCAGTTCTTCTCGTTCAAAATATTGGGCAATGAAAGTTTCGACTAACGACTGACGATATTCAATCTGTTCTTTGTCGATTAACGGACGGTCAATCCAAGCCTTAAGCATACGTCCGCCCATTGCAGTCATTGTTTCATCTAATAGCCATAAAAGAGAACCCTTTTTTCCTTTTGAGCGGATTGTTTCCGTTAGCTCTAAGTTCCGTTTTGAATAATAGTCAATTTTCATATATTGTTGTACTTGATAAGTTGTAACTGGCTGTAAATGATCAAGGCTCCGCTTTTGCGTGCGATATAAATAATTAAATAACCGGCTAATCGTTATTGAAAGCTTATCTTGAGTTATTTTTTCAAGCAAGTGAGCAAATGTATCCTTTATTTCCGTATCATCCTCAGATGAGATCGTCATAACTGAACGCTCTTTCATTTTGCGCGTTAATTCCCCATCAAAATCATGGGCAACAACAACTTCTTTTGCTCCAGTTAAAGATAGTTCATTTAAACAATCATCAAAGCTAACTAGTAAAGTGACTCGATTTTCCCCTGTTGATAAGTCGTTGCACGCAAATCCATATGTTTCGTCAGCAAAAGACGTAATCGTTGCAATATAATTATTCTCTTTATCATTTAATCCTCGTCCATCCATCATTGTACCTGGGGTAATCAGTTGGACGACTTCGCGCTTCACAACGCCCTTCGCTTGCTTCGGGTCTTCAGTTTGCTCACAAATTGCCACTTTATAACCCTTTTCAATTAATTGATCGATATATTGTGGAGCTGAATGATATGGAACTCCACACATCGGAATGCGTTCCTTGCCACCTCCATCCCGACTTGTTAAAGTAATCTCTAGTTCTTGCGATGCCTTTTCTGCATCTTCAAAGAACATTTCATAAAAATCACCTAAACGGAAAAATAAAAAGGCATCCTCATAATCTGCCTTTACACGTAAATATTGCTGTATCATCGGCGTATATCCAGCCATAATATCCTCCAACCTTAAAATCATTCTATCTTCTCTTCAATCATTAATTATAACATAATAAAAGATGTCATCTTAAATGTTAAAAGAAACTCAGTTTCATAACATTAAAATGAACAAATAAAATGACAAAAAACGCTATAAAACCGATAATTTTAACAGGATCTGTCATTTTATATTGTTTAAAAGGATAAAGCTTATTCGCAAATATCACAAATATGAATAACAATACAACTATTAAAAATTTATTTTCTAAAAGCGCAACTCCACTGACTAAAAGAATACAACAATAAGCTAGCAGTCCGTGGATCATAATAGAAAAAAAGACTGTTTTAATACTCAAAAAAATGGCGCTCCTTTTATATTTTTCCGTTATTATATCATAAAAAAGTATAAAAATTCTAGAAGCTAAAAGTTTATTCCCTACTTGAGCTTATGACTCGAAACAATAGGCATCGCTATTTTTACGATCAGCCGTTTTCTTATATACTTTTTTCAGCAAGTCTACCAATATATATTTTATTCACTAAACGAGAGCAAATAACTATTGATTGAAGTCAAGCCGCTTTCCAAGAATTCTACTTTTAATGGATAAAATGAAAATGATGTTTACATTCCCTAAAAACAGATAAATATTTTCTACGATAAAAATAAAACATAAAGTAAAGTTTAGAAATCGCATGACATTGGTGTTTTCTCTAATGCTTGGTCCATTTTAATTACCTTTCTCTAACAATAAATAGTTTAATTTTCTGCCGATAAAATGGGCGGATACGGGACTTCGTGCTAATTCTCTTGCCCAAACAGAAAGTTGACCAATATGATGAATTTCATGAGCTATAATATGATGTATGATTTCATCCTTTGTATATTTATTTTCATCCCAAGGCACTGTTACAAATTCATCCTTAACAAAATCTGTCTTTAAAAATTCAACTATCTCATACCGTAATTTGTTTGAGAGAAATTTAACTTTTAAAAGCGTATTATAATCATCAAAATTAAACACTACGTCTTCTTCACCTTTCATGCCGCGAATCCAACTATATTCAACGTCAATAATGTGAAAAAGAGTGAACAAAATACTACCTACTCCCCCAATGCGGTCTTGTAACAGCTCTTCTTCTGTTAGTTGCTTACACCAGTTAAACCATTCATCTCTAACTTGCCAGTTATACTCAAAAAAATTGATCATTGTCATCTCACTCCGTTACGTAATAAAAATTAACAATGGGTTCTGAGCATAAATGATCACACTCAAAACCCTCTTACTCATTTCATTCGTGTAAGTAAATTATTTCTTTCTCCTATTCATAATCGAACAATGAATTGACCATTTCAATTTCATCTTTAGTGAAAGCAAATTTATAGAAAAGCAATTCGTATTCGTTATCTCGTCTTAGGTAAATCCCCTATATAATAAGATTCTGGACGGAACAATACATTATGCTTAGCTTGTTCTATTACATGAGCAGACCAGCCAACAACCCTTGCTGCTGTAAATGTTGGGGTAAAGAGCTCATCCTCTATCTGAAGTGAGCGCATAAGAGCTGCTGCATAAAATTCTACATTTGTATACAACTTACGGCCAGGTTTATACTCCTCGAGCAGACGTATCGCTGTTTCTTCTACATACAGCGCTAAAGAAAGCCAAGGATCGTCCTTGCCGATTTCAAGAGCTTTCGTTCTTAACGCTATCGCTCTCGGATCTTTTGTTTTATAGACTCGATGACCAAACCCCATTAGCCTCTCACCGCGTTCTAATTTCTCTTTAAGCCACCGTTCTGCATTTTCTTTTTTCTCAATGTCATTAAGCATTTTTGTCACATCTGATGGTGCTCCTCCGTGCAGCGGCCCTTTCATCGTACCAATAGCCGATGTTATAGCCGATACTAAATCAGATTCAGTCGATGCGGTTACTCTTGCTGAAAAGGTCGATGCGTTCATTCCATGTTCAAGTGTTAAAATCATATATGTTTCTAATCCTTTAACATGAATCGAAGATGGTATTTGCCCAGAGAGCATGTACAAATAGTTTTCAACATGATTATAATATAAGTTTGGTTCAATTGGCTCTTGACCTGCTAACTTTCTTTGCCGATAGGCAATGATTGTTGGAATCATCGCGGTAAGCTCAATAGCTTGATCAACCGTAGGTTTCCATGAAAACCTAGAATTCCCGAGAGCTGAAACTGCTGTTCTAATGACACCCATCATATCTATATTTTCCGGAAGTAAATCAATCATTCTTTGAATATAAATCGGGAGCTCCCTTTTCGTTTTTAACTTATTCTCCATCACTTCTCTTTCCTTGTCGTTCGGTAATTTCCCATACCAAAGCAAATGCGCCGCTTCCTCAAATGAAAATCGTAAGGCAATCTCATTTGCTGCAAAACCCCTATATACAAGTTGACCTTTTGCACCATTAATATAACTAATCGATGATTTTGCTGCAATAACCCCTTTTAAACCTGGTTGAAACATTTCCTAATTCCTCCTCTCTTTGTTATTAATAGTGTATGTGATATTATTAATAAAGAAAATTAAATTATATTTATTAATTTAATTATATTTATTAATAAGCAGGTGAAGCAAATGGATTTTAAATGGCTCCATACCTTTATCACTGCCGCTAAATATGAAAATTTTCGCAAAACAGCTGAGGAGCTTTTTATATCTCAACCATCGGTTACAGTTCATATTAAACTGCTTGAAGAAGAGATTGGCTGTATTTTGTTTAAGAGAGGTGGACGAAAAGTAAGTTTGACAGAGGAAGGAAGAAAGTTTTTACCTCATGCTAAACAATTACTAATAAAGTACGAAGAAAGTCTTGCAGATTTAATGCGCTTTCGCCAAGGGTATATGCACAAGCTCACAATTGCTATTTCTCCGCTGATCGCTGAATCGATTATGCCATTCATATTAAAACGGTATATTACTTTTAACCCAGAAATTGAAATATCGGTACAAGTATTAGAGTCAAAAGAAATCGCAACCGCTGTTTTAAATGGTGATGTTGATCTTGGACTTTCTCGGCTTCATGTTCAAGATGCAAATTTAATTTGTAAAACGTTATACGAAGATCCTGTTGTCCTTATCGTCCCGCATGATGGTAAAGATAGTGAAACAGCTCCTCCTTTAGACGCAGAAGAGTTGTTAACAACTCATTATCTAATCACTCATAACCATCCAGAATATTGGGACCGATTACTTGCTGCACTTCGTGTTCAAATACCAACGATTAGAACAATGGCAGTCTCGCAAGTTTATGTAACAAAGCGATTTATCATCGAAGGGCTTGGTGTTTCTTTTTTGCCTTCCTCAACTGTTCGTCGTGAGCTTCTTGAAGGTAGGTTACTCGAAGCTCCTTGCCCATTTATCCAACTGCCAATTGCAAAAACATATGCGATATTAAAATATGAACATCCACAAGAAACTCATTTTCTCCAATTTTTAAGTCAGTTTAAAATGTAAAAACGACAAACATAAAAAAAAACTAGAAAGCAAAATCTTCCTAGTGTCAGCTTTTAGACAAAGTCAATATTTAAGCAAATGCCCGAGAGACTAGTTGAAAACGCTTGTCAGTCAAGGCGCATAGTACAAAAGGCGGAAGCGAATAGAACTGGCGTTCATGAGTTTACAATGAAGTAAGCAACAATGAATGCGAGCGTTTGTCAACTGTCTGACACTAGGAAGCAAAATCCTTCCTAGTGTTAAACTATTCTTCTTCTGTCGCGTCTAAAAATTCAGGATTTAAGTCTTCAAATTCTTCATCGTCAATATCTAATCCCCAATCATCATCGTCTTTTTTACAGCATTTCGGGTTGACAGCGACACAAACCTTTGTTTCGCCGATCAATTCAACGAGAAACTCTCTTTCATCATGTACAATCACCTTGTTCCCGTTAGGGGATACGACGGCCTCAATACAATTTGGCTGTTGAAGCACTCGTGCGACTACTTCATGATCATCAAAACAATCGGGATCACGGTATTTAAACTTTATGACATCTTTGTATTCAACCTGTTCAGTAACTACTTCTGTTTTTGTATTATCTTTATAGGAGTACCAAACATTAATGTCACAGGTGCCGCAAACCTCGACTGTTTTTTCGACTTTCCTTGCTTCATATTTATGATTTATAATCCAACAGCCGAGTATACTAGACGGATGGTGTGCAGGGCAAATCGTATGATGGGACTTTGTATATTTTCGTCCCTTTGCAACGACCGCTTTTGTGATAATCTCTCTGTATTCTCCCATTGCGAGCGAACCCTCCTCAATCATTTTCACTTCATCCTATGCGTGATATTAGACTAGTGTGCGAATATTTTTGAAAAGGAATATACATAAAGTTAAGATTTATATAGTTCATTCTATGCTTTTACCTAAATTTATGTGCCTATTTAAATAAGTATAAAGCAAGAGGCTGACAAACGATTTTTAAGTACACACCCTAAGAATTTAATAGGCTATATTTATATAGACCGCAGGCTCACATAAGTAATAATCTCCCTCTTATTTGAGCATAAAAAATGCTCCTAAATCAATTGATTTAGGAGCTGATTCTAAATGATTAATGGCATCCTTTACTATTGCGAATTTGTGCGCCTGTCTCACCGCGTAAGACATCTCCGCCTGTAGACATAATAATTTCATCTGTTACTGTATTGGATACTGTAACGGCAACAAGCTGCAAAAGATCGTTCACTTCAACTTGAGATTGTTTAAATTCTTGTACAATTGGAATTTCATCTAATTCTTTTTCAATTGCAAGAATCTTTTCCTCGACTTGCTTTAAGGCATTATCTTTGCCATACTGTTGAAAATTGACAGCCTGTTTTTGCAAGCTTTTAATTGTCGCAATTTTGTTACGAACGTTTTCGTTTTCATGAATAAGTGCTTCCGCACGCTTAAAAAAGTCTACTTCATCCGTTTGAGCAATCATTAATGCTAATTCTTTCGCACGAGAAATAATATCCTCTTTTGTATACTTTGTCATTTTATTTCACCTCTAATGATTCAAGTTCTTCTACCATTTCGCCATTCAAAGACCATGTTTTTGCTTCATTTATTTTTACTTTCACAAGATGGCCAATAGCTGACTTCGGACCTGTAAAGTTCACAAGCTTATTTTTACGTGTATAGCCTGCAAGGACATCTGGATTATTTTTACTTTCTCCTTCAACTAAAACTTCAACGATTTGACCTTCATACTCTTTCATTTTCTTTGCAGATAATTCATTTACTAAACTATTTAAACGCTGAAGTCGTTCTTTTTTGACTCCCATTGGTACATTATCCTGCATTTTTGCGGCTGGCGTACCTTCCCGTGGAGAATAAATGAAAGTGTAAGCTGAATCGTATCCAACTTCTTTATATAATGATAATGTTTCCTCAAATTGCTCGTTCGTTTCATTTGGATAGCCAACAATAATATCTGTTGTTAATGCAACATCAGGAATTGCTTTTTTAATTTTACGGACTAGCTCTCAATATTGTTCTCTCGTATATTTTCGTGCCATTATTTTTAATACTTCAGTTGAGCCAGATTGAACTGGTAAATGAATGTGCTCAACTAAATTTCCGCGCTTGGCTAGCACTTCAATTAAATGGTCATCAAAGTCCCGTGGATGACTCGTTGTAAATCGAATACGCGGAATATTAATTTTCCTTAGCTCGTCCATTAAATCTCCTAATCCATACTTTATATCTTCGAGATCTTTTCCGTATGCATTTACATTTTGACCGAGTAGTGTAATCTCTTTATAGCCTTGTGCTGCTAAATGGCGAACTTCTTGAATAATATCTTCTGGACGGCGGCTTCGTTCTTTACCCCGCGTATATGGCACGATACAGTACGTACAAAATTTATCGCAACCATACATAATGTTGACCCATGCTTTAATATGACCTTTACGAATTTTGGGAAGGTTTTCAATAACATCTCCTTCTTTTGACCAAACTTCAACGACCATTTCTTTTGACATATATGCTTTTTTTAAAATTTGCGGCAGACGATGAATATTGTGCGTACCAAAAATCATATCAACGTATTGATATTGTTTTAAAATTCTGTTTACAACAGATTCCTCTTGTGACATACAGCCACAAACACCTAATAATAAATCAGGTTTTTCCATCTTCAATGCTTTAAGATGACCGATTTCTCCAAACACTTTATTTTCTGCATTTTCACGAATTGCACATGTGTTAAGCAAAATAATATTTGCATCACTTACTTCATCTGTTGGTTCATAACCGAGAGCGAGGAAAATACCTGCCATTACTTCTGTGTCGTGCTCATTCATTTGACAGCCATAAGTACGGATATAAAATTTGCGGCCTTTTCCCATTCCAAGAAACTCTTCTTGGATTTCAAAATCTTTATGATATTTCACTTCTTCTTTTCCACGTTTTTTTGCATCTTTTAAAGATGGCGGTGTATATACTGCTTCGAAGTACTTGCTGTAATCCTTTACGGATTTTTTGTCCGAAGAATTTTCAGCCTGTACTTGCTGCCCTTCTAGTCGTTGCTTTTCATTCATGTATATTCTCCTTTCGTATATCATGCAGAATAAACTTCGGGACTGCTCTTTGTTTATTCCGCAAACCCATAAAAAATGGGGAGAAATTGATTTACCTAGTTTAACTTTAAAGGTACACATTATTATAGTATAAAGCTAATCAAACGCTAACACAATAGAAAAACGTCAGCAAAAAATCCTTTCGAAAAACAATGAATTGACGAATTACATCGCCAATTCATTGTTTTAAAATCGTATGCATATTTATGAAATAATTTTCAGCTCTTTGCCCGCTTTTTCAAAAATATTTAGAGCTTCTTGCAATTCTTCCTTTGAATGCTCTGAGGTGACAATTGTTCGCACACGCGCTTGACCTTTTGCTACTGTTGGAAAAGCAATGCCTTGTGCAAAGACACCATATGTTAATAGTGTATCTGAAAACTGATGGGCTAATGCTTCATCTCCAACGATCACAGGAGTTATCGGTGTTTCACTCTTGCCAATATTAAAGCCAAGGTTTTTTAACCCTTCTTTAAAAAACGTTGTATTTTTCCACAGCGTCTCGATTCGCTCAGGTTCTTCCAACAGAACGTTAATTGCTTCAATATTCGCCTCCGTAACAGCTGGAGGATGAGAAGTGCTAAATAAAAACGGGCGACCTTTATGAATTAAGTAATCTATAAGGGTACGAGTACTGGCAACATAACCCCCTAAAACACCGATTGCTTTACTTAATGTACCGACTTGAATATGCACCCGTCCATCAAGACCGAAATGATTAACTGTTCCACGACCGTTTTTTTCCAGTACACCCGAAGCGTGTGCATCGTCTACCATGACTAAAGCATCGTACTTTTCAGCAAGTTCAACAATTTTTTGTAAAGGTGCAATATTCCCATCCATGGAAAATACACCGTCAGTTACGATTAACCGTTTGCGATAATTTTGTGTTTCTTGTAATGCCTTTTCTAAATCTTCCATATTTACGTGCTTATAAATTCGGCGTGCGGCTTTCGTTAGACGAATGCCGTCGATAATTGAAGCGTGGTTTAACTCATCTGAAATGACTACATCCTCTGCTGTTAAGATTGCCGAAAGAACTCCTTGGTTTGTTGTAAAACCAGATTGAAATACGAGTGCGGCTTCTGTATGTTTAAATTTTGCAAGCTTTTTTTCTAATTCCATATGCATTGTAAACGTTCCAGCAATTGTACGAACAGATCCAGTACCTGCCCCGTATTTTTCCACTGATTTTAATGCTGCTTTACGAAGCCGAGGATGCGATGTTAAACCTAAATAATTGTTCGACGATAGCTGAATTACTTCTTTTCCATTAATAACAACCTTTGATCCCTGATCTGATTCGAGAGGCACTAATTCCCTAAATGTGCCCTCTTTTTTCATTTCATCTAACTCTGCTTGTAAATATTCAAAACCTTTCAAGTCATTACCTCCTTACATATTTGTTTCGTATTATGGATATAATATGACTTTCCCACATTCACCTTTTATCATTAAGTCAAAGCCTTTTTCAAATTCTTCAAGCGGAAGTTCATGAGTAATGATCGGCGTAACATCAACTTGACCTGAAGCAAGTAAGTTAGATACTTGCTGCCATGTTTTAAATATTTTGCGACCAGTAATTCCTTGAACAGTTACCCCTTTAAACACGATGTCGTTTGTAATATCTATTTCAACCGGTCTAGTTGGTAAACTCAATATTGTGACCCGTCCTCCGTTTGTTACCATTTTCAATCCTTGATCAATCGCAATAGGATGCCCACTCATTTCACAGACAACGTCTACACCATTTCCTTTTGTTAGTTGATTAATAATTTTTAAAGGGTGTTCATTTTTAGAATTTACTACAGTCGTTGCACCCATTTTTTCCGCTAAATGCAGACGGTAATCATTCAAATCAAACGCAATTACTTGAGCAGCTCCAGCCGCCTTTGCAACCCCTACTACCATTAAACCAATCGGACCACAGCCAATTATAGCGACAATCTTTCCAGTAACTTCATCTGCTAAAACAGTATGAACAGCATTTCCCATTGGCTCTTGGATTGAAGCAATATTCGCACATAGTTCCGAAGGATTTTTCCAAATGTTTTTTGCCGGCAGTGCTACATACTCTGCAAAGCACCCTTGTGTATCAACTCCAATTATTTTCGTGTTTTTACAGATGTGGTACTGTCCTGTCAAACATTGAGGACAGCTTCCACATACTAAATGAGTTTCCGCAGAAACATAGTCGCCAGTTTGAATATCATTCACTTTCGAGCCTACTTTCACAACCTCCCCAGCAAACTCATGTCCAAATATATATGGGGGATTTACCCTGCTTTGAGACCATTCATCCCATTTATAAATATGAACATCTGTGCCGCAAATTGAAGTTGCTTTTACTTTTATTAACACTTCATTTTCATTTATGTTAGGAATATCGACCATTTTTAATTGAGCGCCAAACCCTTGTTGATGCTTAACAATAGCCTTCATTTTTCCATTCATGATGAACACTCCCTTATTCAACTAAGCACAATAAACTCCTATATAATAAGATCTTATCATCGTTAAAAAAGGAAGTAAATATAGGTGTCTTTCTATGGAGGACATTTGCATTCATGTAAAAAAGAAATTTTTAAAGAAGATAAAAAAACCACACCTCCAATTGTTAAACTGTGTCTAACAATTGGGGTGCAGTTCATTCCCGCCGGTATTTACTAATATTTATTACATATATTCAGCAACTAGCTTATCAAAAAATTCTTGATCAAGATTTAAATCTGCGTCCACTAATGGTTTTTCAGAATAACCATGGACAAGTTCTTGATAAGATTTTTGTTCTTTATTTTGGTAAATTAATCCGGTTACAAGACCTTTATGTTCCATCACCGTTTGCATAGCTAGCTCACGATTTGATGGGTCATAGTCTTCAATGTCTTTTAATTTCGTTAAATTTTCTTTAAACCAATCGTACGTATTTACTTTGTTGTAAGTAACACATGGGCTAAATACATTAATTAACGAAAAGCCTTTATGATTAATTCCTGCTTCAATTAAAGCAGTTAAATCTTTTAAATCAGTTGAAAAGCTTTGGGCAACAAACGTTGCTCCTGCTGACAATGCCATTTCCATTGGTGCAATCGGTTGTTCGATTGAACCTTCAGGAGTTGACTTTGTTTTAAATCCAGCAGCTGAACGCGGTGAAGTTTGTCCCTTCGTTAAACCGTAGATTTGGTTATCCATTACGATATAAGTTATATCAATATTACGGCGAATCGAATGAATGGTATGCCCCATTCCAATGGCAAAACCGTCTCCATCGCCTCCGGAAGCAATAACAGTAAGATCGCGGTTAGCCATTTTAACTCCTTGAGCAATTGGTAAAGCTCGTCCATGAATACTATGGAATCCATAAGAATTAATGTATCCAGATATACGGCCGGAACATCCGATTCCTGAAATAACTGCTAAATTTTCTGGTTCTAAACCAACATTTGCGGCCGCACGTTGAATTGCAGCTTGAACAGAGAAATCACCACAACCTGGACACCAGTTTGGTTTTACATTATTTCGAAAATCTTTAAATGTGGCCATTATTAAAACAACTCCTTACATCTTGAATGAATTTCATGCGGCAAAAACGGATTTCCGTCATATTTTGTCACTTTCACAATCTTTTCAGCATGTCCAACATTCATTTTCATAATGTTTGCTAGTTGTCCTGTTGCGTTGTTCTCAACAACAGCCACTTTTTTTGCAGATTGAACTAACGGTAAAATTTCATCAGTTGGGAATGGATGAATTAAACGAACATGAGCATGGTTCACTTTAATTCCGTCTGCTTCTAGACGTCCAATTGCTTCCTCAATTGTTCCACGTGTTGAGTTAAAACCAACGATTAACAAGTCAGCTTCTTCATGCTGTACGTTTTTATAAACAGGTGTATTAAATTTAATATTTTCTATTTTACGGAAACGCTTATCCATTTGCGCTTTTCGGTTTGCAGCAGATTCAGATGGTTTACCCATTTCATTATGCTCAACACCAGTAACGTGGTGAATACCATTTTTCATTCCAGGAATTACACGCGGTGAAACACCATCTTCAGTTACTTCGTAACGTTTAAAGTAGTCTTTATTTTCAACCTCTGGCAGTTCTCCACTCATTAGCTTGCCACGGTGAATTTCAACTTTACTATAATCTAGAGGTTCGACGGTTTGCTTACCTAAAGATAATTGCAGGTCAGACAATACGATCACTGGGCATTGGTATTCTTCAGCTAAGTTAAATGCTTCAGCTGCATCATAGAACGCCTCTTCTACCGTACTAGGCGCTATAACAATCTTAGGAATTTCTCCATGTGTACCGTAAATCATTGCCATTAAGTCAGATTGTTCTTGTTTCGTAGGAAGACCTGTTGACGGACCTCCACGTTGAGTATCTACAATAACAACTGGTGTTTCTGTCATTCCAGCTAAACCAATTGCCTCCATTTTTAATGAAAGACCAGGGCCTGCAGACGCAGTTAAAGCACGAATTCCTCCATAGTTTGCACCAATTGCCATTGTACAAGCAGCAATTTCATCTTCAGTTTGAATTACCGTTCCTCCTACTAAAGGAAGCTTTTTAATTAAGTATTCCATAATTTCCGATGCTGGTGTAATTGGGTATGCAGCCATAAAGCGGCATCCTCCTGCAAGAGCTCCCATCGCAATGGCATCGTTTCCAATCATAAACATACGTTTTTTGCCGTCTGCTTTTTCAAGCACCATTGTCTGGTTGTCAGTGAGTTTATCTCTCATGAACTCAAATCCAGCTTTAATCGCTTCCATATTCTTATCGACTACTTGCTGTCCTTTACGGCCAAAGATTTCTTGTACAACTTCTTCAAAAACATGAATATCAAGGTCCAATACAGCACAAGATGCTCCAACTGCAACCATGTTTTTCATAAGTGATGTGCCGAGATTTGTAGCCATTTCTGTAAATGGAACTACATACATTGTTGCATTAGTATCTTCTGGACACTTTGGTGAAAATTTCTCATCTGCAATAATGATTCCATTGTCGTGAAGCTCTTTGTAGTTCACATCAATTGTTTCTTGGTCAAATGCAACGAGAATATCCAAGTCGTCAGAAATAGAACGAATTTGCTTAGTGCTTACGCGAATCTTATTGTTAGTGTGACCGCCTTTAATACGTGATGAAAAGTGGCGGTACCCATATAAGTAGTAACCTAACCTATTTAGTGCGATGGAGAATATTTCCCCTGTACTTTCAATACCTTCCCCTTGTTGCCCGCCAACTTTCCATGAAAGTTGATTGATCATGTGTCTTACACCCCTTTAAATACGTTCAAGAAATATGTAAAGCTTTTATCTACATTGTAGCACTTTTCCAAATTCTTTACTTGAAATCAGCCTTTTCTCCTAAAGATGTCCGGCCTTTTTCAAACTGAATTGGACACTGTACTAAACGCTTTCAATTCTAGACCTATGTATCGAAAAATGCAAGCCCTTAGACATAATTAATAACGAAAGATTGAATAATTATATTTTTAACATTTGGGAGTTTACTCATGCTAAATTCTTTCTTTAATTCACACTCTACTTTTTGTTCAGAATTGACTCTTCAACTATGTCACCTTCAGCTTTTTACAGGAATTCGCTTCATCATATTTTTAAAGAGAAATTTTTCAACTTGTATATTAGAGTAATGTTTGATCAATTCATTCACAAGATGATCGTACTCTTTTGCAGAAGATAAATTGATCACTGTATGATCAATTCCGTCAAAATCGGAACCAAAACCAACATGATTTTCGCCACCTAAACTGCATACATAATCAATATGCCGTAATATATCAGTAATAGTCGCACTGCTTTTACTAGATAAAAATTCCGGTACAAATGTAATTCCAATTACACTATCTTTGTTTATTAATGCTCTTATTTGTGCATCTTTTAAATTGCGTGGATGAGAACATAGTGAGTAGCAATTTGAGTGTGACGCATAAGGATACTGTGCACATTCCATTACATCCCAAAAACCACGTTCAGATAAATGCGAAACGTCACAGCTTACTTGTGCATCATTTAGTAAATCGATCACTTTTTTTCCAAACGAAGTGATCCCTGCACCTCTTTTTTCCAATACCCCGTCAGCAACTGCATTTGCATAGTTCCATGTCAATCCTACTGCTGAAACACCGAGCCTCAGCAACGTTTTTAATTTTATTAAGTCATTGCCGATGGCATCACAACCTTCTAATGATAAAATTGCTCCAATTTCATTTATCTTTAATTTTTGAATATCTTTCCTAGATTGAATAAGCTGCATTTCTGGATACGGCTTCATTATGTTGCTGTAAAAAAGCTCTATCATATAAAGAGCTGCATTAAATTTTACATCTGCATGTACCGATTCTGGGACAAAGATAGCAAATGTTTGTATTTTTACATTGGATTTCATTAAACTTCGCAAATTAACATGCAGCTCTTGATCGTCCAAAAAACGAATTGTAGGATCTAACATCATTTTATATAACACATCACAATGTGCATCAAAAATCCGCACTACATTACACCAGCCTTTTCCTATTTAATTGTTTAAAAAATTAGGCTACGTAGACACGCCTTTAACCCTGTAGAAAAAGTGAGAAGAAATCAACAGAGTCAAAAAAAAAAGCCTGATCGCTTTTTTTGCAAACAGGCAAGTTCATTTAGTAAAAAAACATACGTATCCTTATCTTGGTTCAATAATTAACTTTATTGCTGTTCGTTCCTCACCGTCAATTTGAATATCCGTAAAGGCAGGGATACAAATTAAATCCACTCCGCTAGGTGCAACAAACCCTCTTGCAATCGCTACTGCCTTAACGGCCTGATTTAATGCACCCGCACCAATAGCTTGAATTTCTGCTGCCCCTCTTTCACGCAGAACACCAGCAAGCGCACCAGCTACAGAATTAGGATTAGACTTTGCTGAAACTTTTAATATTTCCATTCCTAGATCCTCCTTGTTTTATCCAGATACCGTTATGTTCACCGTCTGAACAAATTAGGGATATATCATTCCATTGCTACTATATTCATACATTAAAAAACATATTCCTGCCTGGGCAGAAAATAATGGAATGTTCTCTAGGATATTTTTCAATTATCATACGAATCAGCAAAAATTATGAATATAAAGGATGATCATCGTTAATTAAAATACGGGTTATTTTTTTGGCTATCCCTTTATTTTTATCTACCTCTATTAAAACAGCACTAAGCTGAGTTCTTCCTTTTTTCGGTATTTCAAATCTAACTGGTAATCCGGTTAGAAACCTTTTAAGGACTGCGTCTCTTTCAACTCCTAAAATACCATCATATGGTCCCGTCATTCCTACATCTGTTAAATAAGCTGTACCACCAGGTAAAATTCTTTCATCAGCAGTTTGTACATGCGTATGCGTTCCAATCACAGCTAAAACACGACCATCTAAATACCAGCCCATTGCTTGCTTTTCACTCGTTGCTTCAGCATGAAAGTCGACGAAAATAAAAGGCGTTCTTGCTTTTGCTTCTGTTATAAGCTCATCTGCCTTGCGAAAAGGACAATCAAGAGCAGGCATAAATGTTCTTCCTTGTAAACTAATTACAGCGATTTCAATTTCATTTATTTTAACGTATGTAATTCCCTTTCCAGGTGTACCTTCAGGAAAATTGGCTGGTCTAACTAAATATTTAGCTTCATCAATAAATCGAAAAACATCCTTATTATCCCAAGAATGATTCCCAAGGGTAACGACTTGCGCACCTGTCTCTAAAAATTGTCGATATATTTTTTCAGTAATCCCCTTACCGCTTGCTGCATTTTCCCCATTTATAATCGTTATATGAGAGCGATACTTCTCTTTTAATTTTGGAACATATTCCTTTACCATTTCTCTTCCTAGGGAACCGACAACATCCCCAATAAATAAAATATTCATATAAGTCCTCTTTCCTTTTAAAAATGGCATGCTTTTTTAATTGTACCACATTTTTGTTTAAATCTATCGTTGTTCAAATGATAACTACCATCATTTATGTATGAAAAAAATAAAGTGTTGCATACGCACCACTTTATTTTTTAATGATTATTTTGCATATTCAACAGCTCTCGTTTCACGAATAACCGTAACTTTAATATGTCCTGGGTAATCAAGCTCGTCTTCAATTCGCTTACGAATATCCCGTGCCAATCGATGAGCTTCAAGATCATTGATTTGATCGGGCTTAACCATAATTCGAACTTCACGTCCTGCTTGAATTGCAAATGACTTCTCCACACCATCATACGATTCGGAAATTTCTTCAAGCTTTTCAAGACGGCGAATATAGTTTTCAAGCGTTTCACTACGTGCACCAGGTCTTGCGGCTGATAATGCATCCGCTGCTGCAACAAGTACGGCGATAATTGAAGTCGGCTCTGTATCACCATGATGGGAAGCAATGCTATTAATTACTACCGGGTGTTCCTTATATTTCGTCGCAAGTTCCACTCCGATTTCTACATGACTTCCTTCTACTTCATGATCAATCGCTTTACCGATATCATGAAGCAAGCCTGCTCGACGAGCTAACATTTCATCTTCACCGAGTTCGGCCGCTAATAAACCAGAAAGCTGAGCAACTTCTATTGAGTGTTTTAACACATTTTGCCCATAGCTTGTACGGAATTTTAAACGTCCAAGTATTTTAATAAGATCTGGATGGAGCCCGTGAACTCCAACCTCAAAAGTTGTTTGTTCACCAATTTCGCGGATATGCTCATCTACTTCACGTCGCGCTTTTTCAACCATTTCTTCAATGCGAGCCGGGTGAATACGTCCGTCTTGAACAAGCTTATCAAGAGCGAGTCGTGCCGTTTCTCGGCGAATCGGATCAAAACCAGATAAAATGACCGCCTCCGGTGTATCATCAATTATGAGGTCAATCCCTGTCAACGTCTCAAGTGTACGGATATTTCTGCCTTCACGACCGATTATTCGTCCCTTCATTTCATCATTAGGAAGATTAACTACTGATACAGTCGTTTCAGCTACATGATCAGCGGCACAACGCTGAATGGCAAGTGAAAGAATTTCCTTCGCTTTTTTATCCGCACTTTCTTTAGCACGATTTTCACTCTCTTTAATCATCATCGCGATGTCATGAGCTAGTTCTTGTTCCATACGATCTAAAATAATTGACTTCGCTTCATCGCGCGTTAAACTTGAGATCCGTTCGAGTTCTGCTTGCTGTGCACGTACCATCTCGTCCACTTTGCTTTCCATCTCTTCAATATGCTGTTGTCTTTGGTTAAGAGAATCCTCCTTCATTTCTAATACTGCTTCACGTTTATCTAACGTTTCATCTTTTCGATCAAGGTTCTCTTCTTTTTGTAATAAACGGTTTTCTTGTTTTTGAAGTTCTGTTCTTCGTTCACGAACTTCACGTTCAGCTTCTGTTCGAAGTCTGTGAATTTCATCCTTTGCCTCTAATAGAGCTTCTTTTTTCAAAGATTCTGCCTCTCGCTTTGCATCTTCTAAAATATGCTCAGCTGCATTTTTAGCCCCTGATATTTTTGCCTCAGCAATGGATTTTCGAATAAAATAGCCAACAACTGCACCGACGATTAGGCCAAGCAAAATGGAGATGATCGCTGTTTTGGGATCCATCGTTTCACCTCCTCTTGCTATGAACTTTTATTACGCTTATTAAAGTGTCGGCATGTATATTGTTCCTAAATCAACATACAGCACAAAGGCTTTTAAACGTATTAATACTTAGTGAACTACCACCACATAACATTCTTACTGTTTAATTTAAAGTGGAGGCTTCTTGGATAGCCAATTAAATGTACCAAGCTAACCCTCTTGTTCCAAGAGTTTTTGTGTATAACAACCTTTATTTCTTTTCATGCTGATTATACTAAAACTAAAACTAAAAATAAATAGCAAAGCCTTTGTACATTTTCGCACAACCGAAATTCATCTTCCATCTAATTTTTTTAAGCTATTAATAAACATAATGAGATGAGGAAAATTCTTCCGATTAAAGCGTGTTAAAATGTAAAGTATACATTTTAATTGTAAAGGTGTGAAATTTCATTGTCAAGAGGTTGTCTTTACTCACATTTCATTATCTTCACCTTACATATAGTAAATTTTCTTTAAGCAATTGTTAGTTGGTAAAGGCAGATGTTTATCATAATTGCAAATCACTCTAAAAAATCTTAATAGATTGCGACAAAAAAAGGCAGGATATTTTATTTCCGCCCTTTTTTCGGTAAGTTTCAACTAGTTTGGAAAAATGAATTTAATTTTAGTTAAGTATTGACTTTATTTCCAATCTCAAACGATGGTGTCCCAAAAAGCTATGCTTTTTGGGACACCATCGTTTTACTTTTAAATTATAAATGATGTGAGAGGATTATGATCTATCATTCCTCTTGAACATTCATTTGAAGCGGTTGTTCCTCATTTAGGCCATAATATTCACGAATTTTTTCTTGAATATCGAGACGAATCTCTGGATTTTCTTTTAAAAACTGTTTCGCATTTTCTCGGCCTTGACCAAGTCTTTCTTCATTATAGGAGTACCATGATCCGCTTTTTTGGATAATATCAAGTTCGGCACCAATGTCGATAATTTCACCTTCTTTGGAAATACCTTCTCCATACATAATATCAACCTCAGCTGTCCGGAACGGTGGTGCTACTTTATTTTTCACCACTTTAACTTTTGTTTTATTTCCAACAATCTCATTACCTTGTTTTAATTGTTCAGCACGCCGGACTTCAAGACGAATTGTAGAATAGTTGGGTAGGAAGTAGACGCTTTGCTACATTTCTGTAGTAAGTTTTCCAGATCCCCCCACCGAACCGTACTTGTAAGTTTCCAAACATACGGCTCTCTAGTTACTACTAAGTCTTATTAACACTCTAACCTTATTACCATTGTACGCATGTAAAGAAGACATTTTTTGAAGCCTACACTTAAAGAACGACATGCTTTTTTGTTCTTTACATGATCGACTCCAAAAATGCTCCTTATAATTTTTTATCAAAAAGTGGAACAAATGTTTCTTCCTTGCGATTGTTTATATACGTAACTCCCCATACTCCATTTCTGAAATATTTTTTCTGTCCTGACTGAGTTTTCATATTCATTAGTTTCCTAACTTTTGTCCTATATTTTCCTGCAAGTGTCTTTTTAAAGCTCCAGGCAAAAATAAAATGTGCGCTTCCCAGCTTTTCTTTGACGTTAAAGGCGTATTTATAATACTGATAAAATCTTCTATATTCAGCATTGTAAATAGATAGTATTTTAAGGTCATCATAGTTTAATAGCTTTGGTCTATGCATTGCTTTCCACTTTCCGTTCACAATCTTCATATAGTTATTTCTTATCATGAAGCTTGATAAAACATCATGTGGCAATGAGAGCTTTATCATGCCGCCTCTAGGTTCTGTACCATCTTTATTCTTGGCTGAATCATCAACAGCTACGAAAATATCATACTCTAAAAAACGTATTTTATTTCGCCAATGGGTAATTGACGTCTTTTCTTGATCAAGTTCAAGCTGCAACATTTCGGTTAAGTATGTTGTTACTTTGCCTTTTACTTCTTTAGCTTCTTCTTTAGTGCCTATGATTCCAATTAAAAAATCGTCTGCATATCTGATATATTTCATTCTTCGATAATCTTCAGCGAATTGTTCGTGACTTAGAAGGGTTTTTGATGTCTTTGTTGATTTGCTGTATTCCTCTGCAGGAATTTTTTTGGCTAGCATCTTACTCTTAGCCCCTTTGTTATACTGTTCCATGAATTTCTCCATGTACATGTCTAATTCATGCAGATAAACGTTTGCTAAAATTGAACTGAGAGTACCGCCTTGCGGTACAGCCAAATATCCCTTACTGTATTTAATATTTTCGAGATATCCCGCCTTTAAAAATTTCCTCATTAACCTAAGGAATTTCTCATCCTTTATGCGTTTTCTTAACAGCTTTATTAATGTTTCATGATTGATGTTGTTAAAAAATTCTTTAATGTCCCCTTCAATCCACCATTTCACACCTGTAAATGTACGCTTTATTTGCCTTATCGCTATTTGACAGTTTTTATGGGAATTTTTCGAAAAAACATCCTCATAAATCGCTTCTAATATGCTTCTAATTATTTCTTGAACAAGTTTATCTTCGTATGATAATTTCTTTAACGATCTCTGCTTCTTGTCTTTTTTTTGCTTTATAGGATTAGGATAGTAGCTTTCGTTTTTCAACATTTCTATCAATTTTTCAACTCTTTGAATGCTGAACTCGTCAGTTTTTTTCGCATATATTTTTGTATATGCTTTTAGGAAAAAGTCAGGATTATATAAGTTACGATATAATTTTTCGTACACGTACTGATTGTTGTTCGAGTGTTTTTTAAGACTTTCTAAAACCAAGTCGGGATTTCTCATGGCCTCACACCATATCCTTTCTTTCTGTTTTAGGTTTCGTAACCTGTTCCCCTTCACTCTCGCATATTTTTTCCTCTATGATTATCACTAACCATATCCAAACGGTATGCGGTACTGTCGCTACTATGGGAACTCCGTTGCCATATAAAGCATTTCGGTATCCGTCATTCCAGACGATACTTTATCTGAATTAAACAAACCGATCATATACAATTCTCGTAATCTCGGTTTTGTTGTTACAGATACTTTACTTAGGCAATCATAGGTTATCCAGTATGACATATTTTTTTTTGGTTAGGTTCCTCATTCGTTGTTTACCTTTAAACGAGGTTGAGGGAATAGTGTCCACTTAGTAATACGCAAGTTTTAAACGTATTACATCTATTCCGACTACCAATAATAGCCACTCATAAGGTAGTCTCCGCCTTTTCTAGACTCTCCAACTGAGGTTCAAGCAGGATAGCCTTAACCATACAAAGAATTTCCGTCTCGCCATTCATCTTGGTTTATAGCGGCTTAAACCGATCATGACTTTTCAACCATGCTGTTTTCCCCCATCCCTTTCGGTTAGAGGTAAGGTTGCTGACGGTTGCACTATTTTGGACTATGCAATCTGTTTTCTCAACAGCAATGCCATACAGGACGCGTTTTGATATCGAACGATCAAAACTTCCTATCGCACAAACTTCAATGCTCGTCCACCAGGTGTTGTTTGTAGTGATAGGTAACAGTCATCTTCGGCATTACCCATTAAGAGCTGTTTTCCCCCACTTCACACCGTACATGAAAGTTTCCCTTCATACGGCGTTCCATCATAGATTCGTTAGGGTATCCCTAACATTTCGGGTTTTAACCTTAAATTTAGTCGGATTCGCTTTATTAGCTCTTCGACATGCCAATATCTATGACTATGCCTCTTCCCTGAACGTAGTTTTATCCTCCTCTTAAGATTGCTCCTAATAGTGACTAACGGCTACGCTTTAACGGTACTACAGGCTGCCGCCACTCCAATTCAGCAGTTATTTCCTTCTGCTTAGGGACATCGGGTTTAACCATCCTTTACATTCCCTTTGGAGCTTCCGTTGTTCCTCTATCCCCTATCCTTACATATCGACTGTAGGTGTCCTATACACTCCGTCAAGTTTCCCGATACCACTGCTGACGGTATTCGGTATGATAAACCTTAGATTGGTTTATCGCAGTCAGATGCAACCCCGACACATCCAACCGCTCTTGAATATATGCCCCTCTATTTTTCAACAGAGTTTCGGTTACGAAGCTCAATAGGATTTCTGTTCGTCACCATATCGAATTTATGGACTCCCGCCTACTTCACCAACCGTAACAAGCTCTCAAACTTATTTTAGGCCGATTTTTCGACGACTTTAGCGAGCTTCATACATCTTGCAGGTTAATACATGATGCATGTCGCAGTATTAGAGGTACTGTTAGTCAGCATTCTAACAGGTTGGGAACTGCCCCCAACGGCTCAAGGATAGAAGTTCTATAGTAAATTGTATACTATAGGCTAACCTTTAAAAGCTGTTTCCAGCTTGTTTGAGTTAACAACAACGCGCACCGGGATTACCGAACATAATGCCAACCTTTTCTCGAATTTGATTAATAAAGACTGCTATTGTTTTTGATTTGTTAATTGCTCCGGAAAGCTTGCGAAGTGCTTGAGACATAAGGCGAGCTTGAAGGCCAACGTGAGAATCTCCCATTTCCCCTTCAATTTCAGCCTTTGGAACAAGAGCAGCAACAGAGTCAACTACGACAATATCTACTGCTCCACTCCGTACAAGTGCTTCCGCAATCTCTAGAGCCTGCTCACCTGTATCAGGCTGTGAAAGAAGCAGCTCATCAATATCGACTCCAAGCTTTTGAGCATATATTGGATCGAGTGATAGCGATAGGTAATAGTCATCCTCAGCGTTATCTGTTAGGAGGTATTTTCCCCCGCTTCACACCGTACGTGCAAGTTTCCCTGCATACGGCGTTCCATCGCGTAATTTAGATTAACACCTAAAATACTCGACTATGCCCCTTCACTCCACAGGCATTACCCTGCTTCATCATTACTACGGGCTGCTGCCCCGCCTCTGCAACAATCATTTCCTCTTGTTTAGTGTCATTAGATTACACAATCTTTAGCAGACACTGAGGCGGTTCACTTGTTCCGCATAACCTATCCTTACATATTCCCTTAGACTCCATCTCTAGCCCGTCAGCCATCTTTTCATCCACGGTTGGAGGACTCAAGACAAAAATCCTTTACTGGATTAATCCAGATCAAGCAAACACGAATACTCTTTCTGGGACTGAATCTTTTGAATAAGACATCTTCCTTTTTGATGTTCAACGCCTTACGAGCTGTACTTCCGATGGTTCGCTCCAATGCAATCGCATTCTCTAGTCATAGGAATTTTATGGACCCCCGACTACTACACTGACCGCTTCACAGATCCGTTTTTCGCCGTCCTCTCCGAGCTTCGCACTGTCATGTTGTGTACCATTACAGCACGTCGGGGTATTAGGGTAAGAACACCAACCTTTGTTCTTATCTTGGATTTTCACCAAGCACTCAGTTATGCAGTTAGAACCAAAGTTCTACTACTTGGTTCCGTTAACTTTTCATACAGCATTTCTGCCATATTTAAGTTAGCAACAAGTCGCACCGTGTTCGGCGTCTATGAACGCTGCTTGTCCTCCTTGAGCTTGAACTTCGGCGATTGCATGAAGAGCAACTGTCGTTTTACCGGAGCTTTCTGGTCCGTAAATTTCAATGATTCGGCCACGTGGATAGCCGCCAACTCCAAGAGAAATATCAAGTGCTAGCGAGCCGCTTGAAACAGTCGAAATTTTTCGATCCGTTTGCTCTCCAAGCTTCATAATTGAGCCTTTACCAAACTGTTTTTCTATTTGCTTTAATGCCATTTCTAAGGCTGCTTGACGATCGCTCATTTATTTTTCCTCCTTATTAATTCTATTGCTATTCTTTATTTCTTTTATCTAAAACCTACCATAACTATATACTTTTTTTTTTCGTTTGTCGAGAAAAAAACGAACATTTATTCGCTTTTTTTATTAGTTTTTTATTAACCATATAACTAAAGTAAAGCACGAATTGGTAGGAAGCTCTATCCAAGTGCGAAAAAAAAGAATGCAGGGTTATGCATTCTTTTGCAACTGTCCGCATTTTTCATTTCTTGTACTCCGTTTCTATGCGGCGTGTCTCAAATGTATTTAAGTAGTCGACAAAGAAATTAGACTGTTGACTAACGAAATCATGAACGCCTATTCTAGTCGCTTCCACTTCGGGTATGCGCCTCGACTGACAAGCGTTTTTCGAGTATTTTTTCGGACATTTGCTTTAAATATTTACTTTTTTAGTTTTTCCATTAAAAAATAACAGCCGTATTTTACTGAACGAAATCTGTTTGTATCCCGATTGACTCCTAAATGGAGAAGCTCTACTGAAGTTGGTTTTCCCTTCAGTGCAATCCCTATAAATACAGTTCCGACAGGCTTCCCTTCTAACGTGTCAGGACCTGCAACACCTGTAAAACTAATTCCGATATCTGCATTTAATAATGTACGAACATTTTCAGCCATTTCAGCGGCACACTGTTCACTGACAACACCGTAAACATCAATTGTTTGCTTTTTTACTTGAAGCAACTTTTCTTTTGCTTCATTTGTATACGAAACGATTCCGCCCTTTAATATGTTACCTGCCCCAGGTATAGAAGTTATTTCTTGTTGAAACATACCGCCTGTTAAACTTTCTGCACAAGCAATTGTAAGATTTTTTTCTTTTATCATTTTCACGAGTTCGTTCATTAATGATGTTTCATCATACCCATAAAAATAAGTCCCAACTCGTTCAAGAATTTTAGTTTCCATTTCATTAAGAAGTGCTTGAGCTGTTTGAAGATGATGGTGCTTAGCGGTCAATCGAAGAGTTACTTCACCATCGCTCGCTAGCGGAGCAATGGTTGGATTTGACTGTCCATCAATTAAATCTTCTATTTTTGTTTCAAGTAATGCTTCTCCAATTCCAAAAAAGCGTAATACCCTTGAAATAATCTTATCTTTAGCCTTTGTTTGATTGAAAAGTGCTTCTTTTCCATATGTTAAAAACATCGGTTCCATTTCTTTTGGAGGACCTGGCAAAAGCATATAAATATGCTTATTGACTGTTAAAATCATGCCAGGTGCCATTCCGTGATCATTTCTTAATACATGGGATCCTTTTAACGTATAAGCTTGTTTACGGTTATTTTCCGTCATTTTTCGCTTAGTTGTTTCAAAATAAAGTTTTATGGACCGAAAAGCATTTTCATCAATGACTAGTTCACGATTTAAATGAAGTGAGAGCGTTTCTTTTGTTAAATCATCTTTTGTTGGTCCAAGTCCGCCAGTTAAAATGATGATATTTGCTCTTTTTTCGGCAATCTCGAGTGCTGCTTTTAGTCTATTTGGATTATCACCTACAGCAGTATGGTAATACACATTAATCCCCATATCAGCAAGTTGTTCAGAAATAAAGCGAGCATTTGTATTTACAATCTGTCCAAGCAAAAGTTCAGAACCGATTGTAATTATTTCAGCATTCATTCAATTTACCACCTTATTTAGAGTGACTAAAAACCTTTCTATTTAGCCAAAAATATTCCCATCCGGACCAAATCGTGAAAAACAACGCAATCCATAAAGCAATATCAGCAAATGGAATAGAAATGAGTTCAAAAATAATATTATGTAAAAGCAGTGCCGATATTGCCACGATTTGTGTCCATGTTTTTATTTTACCGAGCATATTAGCCGCAACTACTTCCCCTTCTCCAGCAAGAACTAAACGAAGTCCAGTAACCGCAAATTCACGGCTAATAATCACAATGACGATCCATGATGGTGCCATTTCCAAATCAACAAGTACAATAAGTGCTGCTGAAACAAGCAACTTATCTGCAAGAGGATCTAAAAACTTTCCTAGATTAGTAACTAAATTATATTTTCTTGCATAATAGCCATCGATCCAATCTGTCGTTGAAGCAATAATAAAGATTAACGCCCCTACAAAATGAGCTACTGGCATCTCTGCACCTAAGATGTATATTTCACCCCATGAAAATGGAACAAGCATCACGACGAGAAATACCGGAATTAGAAAAATTCGTGAAACGGTAATTTTATTTGGTAAATTCACGCTGTTGACCTCCCTAGTTTCGCGATAAGTTTAAATGAACTTATAACATTAATCATACCATGATTAGACAAGAGTCGTAAAAAATAGTCATCTATTCTGATGACTATTTTGACACTTTGTTGCTTGCGCTTCGTTTGTAAACTTTTGAACTACAAGTTCTATTTTACTTCTGCCTTTACACATCTCGACTGACAAATATATTTAATTAGCTTTTCAAGAACTTGCTTTTACAAACTGAAATAGTCATCTAGTAAGATAACTATTCACTTTTACGAGTAAAACGTATCGTAATATCTTGACGAACTATATCAGTAGGGCTAATTGCGTACTCTAGCTTTTGATCATTTACATAAATCTCAGCTTCTGATGCTCTTCCTACATTGATGTACGCTTCGTTTTCATTCGTAAAATCAAAAGTTTGTCCTTCAGGTTCGTTGGATGTCAACATAGCTGAATAAAAAGATTTTCCGTTTCCGTTTTCAACTTCAATCCATGATTCACCAGTTGAAACAATTTTTAAAACAAATTTATCACTGTTTTTTAACTCATATACAGTATTACTACCGCCCTTTTCAGTAACAGCAAGCTCCTGCTTTGGAGTATTATCTGTTTCACTTTCTTTTTCTGGTTTCTCCTCTTTCGCCTCATTCTTTTCCTTGTCTTTCGCATCATTAGCCGCTTTATTTGAATCAGCTAAAGGCGAATCTTTAGGCTTCTCATAGTTTATTGTCGTATTATTTTCCCCTGTATTTGGACTGTCTGCTCGATCGGAGGCATAATTATAGAGAAAATACCAAATTAACGCTATGGCCCCAATAATAACAACAGCAAGTAAAATTTTAGGAAACATATCAAGAAGTTTTGAGGCACCTTCAGAAATTGTTTTATTTGCTCTTGCTTTAGATATTTGTTCAGGCATTTCTTCTTTATCTGGTTCCGGAATATCATTTTTATATTCCTCAAACAAAACATCAGGATCTAAATCGACCGCTTCTGCATATTGTTTAATGAACGCCCGTACATAAAACTTTCCAGGCATCATATCGTAGTTACCTTCTTCTATCCCTTTTAAATAACGAGTTTGGATTTTTGTAATATTTTGTAATTCGTCTAAGCTTAATCCTTTAGCTTGACGAGCTTCTTTGAGTTGATTTCCTAGTTCCGTCAACGATAAACACCTTCCATTATGTTAAAAATCAAAACCACCAAAAGTTGCATTAGAAAATAAATGATTGTTACCTAACTCATATGTAATTTTTTCATCATGCTCATGACGAAGTTCAATAATATAATCAAAATCTTCAAGAGAAAATTCCGTATTTTGAACAAAAATATCTGGATGTTCGACTACTTTTACTGCAGGCAGCCTCATTATTTCGCGGACAAGCTGCCAATGTTGTTCACTCGCTCTTCTAGTCGAAACAATCCCGTCAATAATAAATAAATTATTTACATTATATTCTTCTTGTATTAATTGATTCCGTACCGTTTGTTTCAATAGCGTTGAAGAAACAAATAACCACTTTTTATTTGCGCTAACGCTTGAAGCGACAATTGATTCGGTTTTGCCAACTCGAGGCATCCCTCTTATACCAATTAATTTATGTCCATCCTGTTTAAATAATTCAGCTAAAAAGTCAACAAGCAAACCTAGCTCCGCTCGAACAAAACGAAAGGTTTTCTTATCATCTGCATCTCGTTGGATATACCTTCCATGCCTGACAGCCAGACGATCTCGAAGTTTTGGTTCGCGGATTTTTATTAATCTTATAGTATCCATCGTTTGTAAAATAGATTCTAGACGCGCAATTTGTTCATCATTTTTGGCGAGAATTAAAAGTCCCCTGCATCCCTGATCTACACCATTTATCGTAACAATATTAATTGATAACATTCCTAACAATGATGAAATATCCCCAAGTAAACCTGGTCGATTTATTTGTATTTCATATTCCAAATACCATTCTTTTTTGCTCATTTAAACCCTCCTTTTTTTAAAAAAATTCATTAGGCTTTATGACTATATAATTGTTATATTTTTAATATAAATAGGTCTTAATGTTTTATTACAAGTAATTAACCCTTAATTATATTTATATTTTTTTCATCTAATTTCTATAATAAATGATTTTGATTGAAGATGAAAGGGAAAACAAGGAAGCCTGCAAAGAATTTTTTCAAAGGGACAAAGTTGTCAAAAAAATTTACCTTTTTTTCTAAAAAACTTGTTATTATCTGACTCTTTAAAAAATAAAAAAAGAGAGGAATCCCTCTCTTCTTAATGTGTACCGTCATTTTGAACAAGCTTGACCATTATGTTTGCAATTGCTTGTTGTTCTTCAGGAGTGGCAACTGACCAAAGATCAGATAATACTCGTTCTTGCTCGTTTTTCGGATCCACTTGTTTAGCTAAGTAATCTCCAATTTGAAAAGCAAGATCATTAATGACTTGCTTACTCATTCCTGCATCTTGTGCTTGGTCTAAACGATCCCCTAGGAAACCTTTCCATTGTTGCCAATTTTCTAATACAGACATCTTGTTTTACCTCCTTCATGATAGTACACAATTATTTTGCATCATCGATTTAAAAATATACATTCACTAATTAAGATTACCTTCTTTTTTAAGTAGCTGTTTGTTTTAGCATTATTCGTATGAGTCTGGTTCCACACGTCTTTTGCTTCACATAACCGGTAGAAATAAGTTTACATATACCAGCCGCCATTTACTGCTATTATTTGACCTGTAATATACGAAGATTGTTCAGAAAGGAGAAATGCTACTGTATCTGCAATATTTTCCGGATTGCCAATTTTCCCCATCGGGATGTTTTCTTCAATTGAGATTAACTCTTCTTTAGAAAAATTACTTAGCATTGCAGTTTGTATCGCCCCAGGTGCAATTCCATTTACACGTATGCCATTTAATGCTGCCTCTTTACTTAATGCTTTTACAAAGGATATTTGTGCACCCTTTACAGCCGAATAAGCCACTTCACATGCTGAGCCTGTTTGTCCCCACATAGAAGAAATCACAACGATATTACCTGAGCGATGCTGAATCATTTTTGGCAATAGTTCTTTTGTCAATAGAAGAGGTGTTGTAACATGAACTTGAACTAGACTTTCTAATGTAGATTCATCCAGATCAACAAACATTCCGTAATGGGAATGACCTGCATTATGTACAATTCCGTATAAAGAAAAAATATATTCGGCGATTTTTTTATAACCTGCTTTTTTTGCTAAGTCTGCCTTAATAGGAATATATTCTCCAGGAAACTGTTGTAAATCGTTAAGCAATGTAACGATTCCTTTATCATTTTTATAATAATGAAGATAAAGAGAGTACCCTTCTTTTGCAAGCTTTTTTGCGGTTGCTTGTCCAATGCCTCCGCTTGCGCCCGTAATTAAAACATATTTCTTCATAATAATTATCCAGCTCCATTTACATAAGTATAACAATCAATTCAATTATAACTTTTTTATCATCTAAACATAAAAAAACGCCGATTTAATCGACGTTTCAGACTGTTGATAAACGGTTCTATTTGCTTTAACCTCGTACTTGCCTGCCTCGACTGAAAACGGTTTCCAATGAGTCTTATTTCGGCACAACTTGGCATACAGTAAACCGTTCTTCTGCAATGAACTGAGCCGCCCTCTCTTTAATATCATTTAAAGAAATACTTTCGAGAGTTGGGACGACATCGAAAAAGTTCATCCCGTTAAAAGCATAGCGGGTAAATTGATTTGCAATATATTCTGGTGAATTTATTGCTCTTAAAAACGCACCAATTTTTTTCTTTTTTGCCCGATCTAAACCTTCTTCAGTAAAAAATGTGCCGTTTTTAGCTTTTACAAAAATTGATTTAAGGGTTTTACTTAGCTCGTCCGGGTTTCTTGTATCACCACCGACTACAGCAAATCCAAAGTTATGTTCCTGTGTGTAATCGAACATAAACGTTTCATCAATTAATCCTTCATTATAAAGCTTGATATAGTTTTCAGAACTTTTTCCAAATAATAGTTCGAGAATGACATTAATCGTTAGTTCATTTTTTAAGATCTCATTACCTATGCTGTTATGTTTGTTTGCTTTTATCCCAACTAAACATTTTGCCGTTTGTACGTTCATTTTTAATACTTGTTTCTTTTCAGCTGTTTCAATTGGTTCATCAGGAAATTTACGTTCAATCTCTGGCTTATCTGTAAATGGTTTTTTCTCTTGATTTTCTCGTACTAAGCGAATGATTTGTTCAGGGTTAACAGGGCCGACTATAAACAACAGCATGTTGCTCGGATGATAGAAAGTGCGATAACATTCGTAAAGCATATCTTTTGTAATATGAGAAATTGATTCAATTGTTCCAGCAATATCTATTTTAACAGGATGATTTTTAAACATATTACTAATTAGCCCAAAATAAAGGCGCCAATCAGCATTATCGTCGTACATCGTAATTTCTTGTCCGATAATCCCTTTTTCTTTTTCAACTGTTTTTTCTGTAAAATAAGGCTCTTGAACAAAATTAATTAATGTTTCTAAATTTTTCACAACATTATTTGTACTTGAAAATAAATATGCGGTTCGAGTAAATGAAGTAAATGCGTTTGCCGATGCACCTTGTTTACTAAACTGTTGAAAAACATCTCCATCCTCTTTCTCAAAAAGTTTATGCTCTAAAAAATGTGCGATCCCATCAGGAAATTTTACAAACTCTTGTTTTCCTTCAGGGATAAACTCATTGTCGATCGAACCATACTTTGTTGTAAACGTAGCATAAGTTTTATTAAAGCCTGTTTTAGGCAAGACGTAAACATCAAGTCCATTTGTAAGCTTTTCGTAAAAAAGCTCTTCCTGAAGCTGTTCAAATGTAATTGTTTCCATTATTCACCTGCCTCCGTTCCTGTTAAAAAATAAATCGTATCAAGATCAATTTTTTTGGCAACATTTACAATCTCTTCTCGTGTGACAGAATTTATTTCCTTCAGCCAATCATCAAGGTTTAATGAGCTTTTTGAAACAACATTATGATAAAAAACTTCTACTATACCTCTTACAATATCAATTGTTTCAAGCATTTGATTTTTAATTACTGCTTTCGTTTGTGAAATTTCATCATCAGTAAAATCGCCATTTCTCATCGCTTCCATCTGCTCTCTTATAATCGTTACAGCTTGATGATAGTTTTTAATATCGATCCCTGACATAACCATTAAAAGCCCTTTATGACTTTCAATCCGACTTGTTGCATAATAGGCTAGGCTTGCCTTCTCCCGTACATTAATAAATAATTTCGAATGGGAAAATCCCCCGAAAATCCCGTTAAATACTTGGAGATGGAAATATTGCTGATCTCCGTATAAAATGTTTGTTCGATATCCGATATGAAGCTTTCCTTGTTTAACGTCTTGTACTTCTTTCACTTCCTGAACTTCTGCTCTTCTTTTAATCATCTGTTTATTACTTTCTTTTACAGTTCGTGGTTTAAACTGAAGAAGTTCATTCGTAAGAACTTTCACTTCATTCTCATCTACATCGCCAACAACATACAAATCCATTTCATCTTCGGAAAAGGCCTTTTCAAAATATTCATATAAACTCACTTCATTAATATGATCGATATCTTCTATACGGCCGTTTACATTTAAGGCATAAGACTCACCATTACACATTTCCTCAATAAGACGAAAATTGGAATACCTAATTTTATCATCATTTATCGATTGAATACGTTGTTTTAATGTCCTTTTTTCCTTATTAACCGTTTCTTGATCAAAAGCTTTCTTTTTGGCATTTGGTTTTGTTAAAACTTCTGCTAAAAATTCAAATGCTTTTCTTAGTAACGGTGTTTTATCTTTTAAAAAGATTTCATTAGCAATTTCAATTGAAAAACTAATAATATGATGTTCACCTTTTTTGGCAACATCTACAAAAAACAAGGCACCATATAAATCATCCAAATAAGCACGTAATTTTGTCGTTGTCGAATATTTTGCGGAACTACTTTGCAAAACATAAGGCAGCAGTGCCCGTTTTGTTACATTTTCTTGATCAAGAGGAGCTTTCATTTTCCAAATAAGTGTGTTTGTTTTATATTTTTTTGTCGGAACAACGTGAAGCCTGTAACCATTCATTTCTGTTACACTTTCATTTATTACTGCCATCAGCTTTCCTCCTTGAGTTAAAAATATATTTTATATTATGTACATAAATATTATCCGTTGATAGAAAACATATTATTACTATACATTGAACTATTCATAAAGTACAAAATTTTTTTAGAGTGGGTATAATGACGAACCGCCTTCGAAAAAAGAACTTCGGAGTAATGCCGAAGTTCTTTCATATCACGAAAACTCATTATCTTTTCCCTTTAATATAATGACCGCCTAGTGCTTTTGGTGCATCAGCACGGCCAATAAATCCGGTTAATGCTAATATTGTTAACACGTAAGGCGCAATTAATAAGTAAACGTTTTGAATTTCTTTAATAACTGGAATATCTGAGCCAATAAAGACTAAGCTTTGTGCAAAACCAAAGAAAATCGCTGCTCCCATCGCTCCTAATGGATGCCATTTGCCAAATATCATAGCAGCTAACGCCATAAAGCCTTGTCCATTAATTGTTGAATGGCTAAAATCGAGAGAAATAGACTGCGAATATACTGCACCGCCAAGCCCTGCCAGCGCTCCACTAATCATAACAGCAATATAGCGCATTTTTGTAACATTAACTCCCATCGTATCTGCTGCCATCGGATGCTCTCCAACCGCACGTAGACGGACGCCGAAAGGAGTTTTAAATATGACAAACCAAACAATAAAAGCAAATAAAATCGCCAAATAAGATGTCATATATTCGTTTTTAAAAAACATCGGTCCAATTAATGGAATATCTTGCAAAAAAGGAACATCGATTCGTAAAAACCGTTCTTGAATCACCTCAGTTTGTCCGTGACCATCAAACATTTTTTTTACTAAAAATAATGTGAGACCGACTGCCAAAAAGTTTAAAGCAACCCCCGAAACTACATGATCAGCACGAAATGAAATAGAGGCAACAGCATGTAAGAGCGAAAATAATGCCGAAATAACCATTGCTACTAAGAGTGACATCCACGGAGTGAACGATCCAAAAACGTCGACGAACTGCAGATTAAAAATAATTCCGATAAAGGCGCCCATTACCATTAATCCTTCAAGTCCGATGTTTACAACTCCAGACCGTTCACTAAAAACACCGCCTAGAGCTGTGAAGATAAGAGGAGTTGCATAGAACAAAGCGGAAGGAACGATAAAGATTAGTATTTCTAAAAAACTCATCTTACTCCACCTCCTTCGTTTTCTTTAGCCGCTGTAACAATAAGCGGAAAATATAACCTGATGCAACAAAGAAAATAATAACGGCAATTACTATCGAAACCACTTCGGGTGGTACTCCGGCCTCATTTGGCATATTTAATGATCCAAATTTTAATGATCCGAACAAAACAGCACCAAAAATTATGCCAACAGGGGTATTAGCACCTAACAAAGCGACAGCAATCCCATCAAATCCAACACCAGTAAAGCCACCTTTAACTGAAATATACTCAAATGTTCCTAGTGCTTCCATCGCGCCTGCTAATCCTGCAAAAGCCCCAGAAATGACCATTGATAGTACAATATTACGATTTACATTCATCCCTGCATACCGAGAAGCATCATGATTGAAACCAACTGACTTTAACTCAAATCCTCTTGATGTTTTTTCGAGGATAAACCACATGATAAATACGCATAATAAAGCAATAAAAATACCGTTATGCATTCGCGAGTAGTCTGTTATTTCTTCTAAAAAACTTGAACGTAATGATGCTGTTTCAGCAATGTTTTCTGTTCTGTCTCCATTGCCTGATAATTTACGAATAAGGGCGTTAACCGTATGGAGTGCAATATAGTTCATCATAATCGTGACAATTACTTCATGAACACGAAAGCGTGCTTTTAAAATACCAGGCAAAAATGCCCATAAACTTCCGGCAGCTGCAGCCGCTAATACTGCTAACGGCAAATGAATGACTGCTGGCAAGTCAAATGCAAATCCAACGTATGCAGCTGCAAACCATCCGACGATTAACTGTCCCTCAACGCCGATGTTAAATAATCCTGTTCTAAAAGCAAATGCAACTGCTAGACCTGCTAAAATATAAGGTGTAATTTGTCTAATTGTTTCACCAACAGAATAAACATCACCAAAAATTCCATTCCATAAAGCCTTATAACCTGCTACAGGACTAAAACCACTTATTAACATAATAATTGCACCGACAATTAAACCTAAAATAACAGCAATGATTGGAACTAAAATGTTTATGATACGATTAGACATAGTTACTCACCTGCTTTCTTTAGCCTTTGACCAGCCATTAATAATCCAAGTTGTTGTTCCGTTGTTGTTTTTGGATCAACAATATCAATAATTTTGCCTTCGTAAATAACAGCAATTCGGTCACTTAAATTCATTACTTCATCTAGTTCAAATGAAATGAGCAATACTGCCTTACCATTATCTCTTTGTTCAATTAATCGTTTATGAATAAACTCGATTGCTCCTACATCAAGTCCCCGTGTAGGCTGAGCAGCTATTAATATATCTGGATCACGATCAACTTCACGACCGATAATTGCTTTTTGCTGATTACCGCCTGACAGTGATCGTGCCGGTTCGTATTCACTCTGGGTACGAACATCAAATTCTTTAATAATTTCACGGGCTTTTTCATAAATGTGACGTTTGCTTAAAACTCCCATTGAGGAATATGGAGACTTATAGTAAGTTTGCAAAACGATATTTTCTCCAATCGAAAAATCTAATACGAGGCCATGTTTGTGACGGTCTTGCGGAATATGACCAAGTCCTGTTTCAGTAATTTTTCGCGGGCGAAGATTCGTAATATCTTGATTATTTAATAATACTTTTCCACTCGTTGCTTTTCGCAAGCCAGCTATTGCTTCTATAAGTTCGGTTTGTCCATTCCCGTCTATCCCTGCTATTCCAACGATTTCACCTTTGCGGATGGATAAATTAAGCCCAGTTACTTTATCAATTCCCCGTACATCTTTAACGATGAGATTGTCAATTTTTAATACTTCATTTCCTGGTTTAGCAAGTTCTTTTTCTGTTTTAAAGACAACATCGCGCCCAACCATAAGACTTGCTAATTCATTCGGATTAGTATCCTTCACATTAACTGTCCCAATGCCTACTCCTTTACGTATGACAGTAACTCGATCGCAAACTTCCATAATTTCCTTCAATTTGTGCGTAATTAATATAATTGACTTACCTTCTTTAACAAGTCGTTTCATGATTTGAATTAACTCTGCTATTTCCTGCGGAGTTAATGAAGCAGTCGGTTCATCAAAAATAAGGATATCTGCACCTCGATAAAGCGTCTTCAAAATTTCAACCCGCTGTTGCATTCCAACGGAAATATCGGCTATTTTTGCATAAGGGTCTACTTTTAAGCCATAGTTATTTGAAAGCTGTGAAATTTCTTTCGCTGCTTTATTTATATCAACAGTTCCGAAGCGAGTTGGTTCACTTCCTAAAATAATATTTTCTGTAACTGTAAAATTTTCAACTAACATAAAATGCTGGTGGACCATTCCGATCCCTAAATCATTTGCAATGTTTGGATCAGTAATGTTCACCTTTTTTCCCTTTACCCTTATTTCACCAGCTTCTGGTTGATATAAACCAAAAAGAACATTCATTAAAGTAGATTTACCAGCGCCATTTTCCCCTAATAATGCATGGATTTCTCCTTTTTTCAATTTAAGTGTAATGTTGTCATTTGCGACAAATGAACCAAATTCTTTACGAATATTGAGCATCTCAATCACATAATCCACTTTTGTTCACTCCCTTAAAGGATTGATAAATGCGAAAAAAATAAGAGGTAAGAGGTCGGACTTTATAATGTAAACAATCACTATTAATGCTCCTCTTTTCTCATAGTAAAATTTACACATAAAAAGCTTTATAAATAAAAGCCTTCATCTAGTGATAAACTTATGAACAACCGTTCTATCGCTTTCGTCTCGTCCTGCACACCTTAATGACAAGCGTTTTCAATCAATCTGAGAACATATCACTCTATTCTCTAGCCGGTGCTTTATAAATAAAAGCTTTTTATCTATAAATTTTATCCTTTTTTTAGTGAAGAGGGCTAGCTAATTTCTAGCCCTCTTCATTAAATTACTCTGCTTTAAATGATTCGAGTTCTTCGTGTGTTGACGGAACTTTAATTTCACCATTTATAATTTTCTCGTTCCATTCCTCAATTACTGCAAGAGCATCGTCAGAAAGTGCACCACGAGAATCAGCCAATCCTACTCCACCTTCAGCAAGACCGTAGTAAATAACTTCTCCACCAGGGAATTTTCCCTCCATTGCTTTTTTTGAAACGTCCTTTACACCGACACTAACAAGCTTTAAAGAAGAAGTAAGTGTTACGTTTTCTTCCTTATCATTAATGACAACTTTACCTTCTTCATATTGGTCGCGGTCTACACCGATTACCCAAACATCTGTATTTGGATCTTTAGTCTTACGTTCTTTAGCTTCATTGAATACACCATTACCTGTTGCACCGGCAGCATGGAAAATGACATCAATGCCTGAAGAATACATTTTATTTGCTGCAGCTTTTCCAAGCTCAGCTTTATCAAAAGCACCAGTGTAATTTACGACAACTTCAGCCTCAGGATTTACTGCTTGTACTCCAGCACGGAAGCCGCTTTCAAAACGTTCAATGGATGGAATTTCCATTCCGCCTACAAAACCAATCTTGTTTGTCTTTGTTGTAAGTGCAGCAGCAACACCTGCAAGAAACGAACCTTCATGGTCTTTAAACATGATACTGGCAACATTATCTAATTCAACAATTCCATCTACAATTGCTAGGTTTGCATTTTTACGTTGTTCAGCAATTTCTTTCA
This sequence comes from Bacillus aquiflavi, assembly GCF_019915265.1. Lineage (NCBI taxonomy): Bacteria > Bacillati > Bacillota > Bacilli > Caryophanales > Bacillaceae > Bacillus > Bacillus aquiflavi. The sequence goes on along the minus strand of NZ_CP082780.1, from coordinate 1,233,926 downwards.
TTGGCTCTTCAAAAAGAAAGCCAATCCCGAATACTAAATCAAAGTCGCGGCGAATTAAATTATTCAAGTTTGTATTATAATCTGCATCACTTTTTGATTGTAGATAGTCGTATCCGCCATCGCCTTTTTTAAGACCGTTCTCCTCACCAAATTCTTTTATACCTTCCCAAGCTGATTGGTTAAACGATTTATCATCGACACCGCCAATATCAGTTACCATTGCAACCGAAAAGCCTTTTTCTTTATCTTCTGACTTTGATGCACCACCATTTTCATCACTTTTACCACAAGCACCTAAAATCGTACCAGCAGCAAGAACTAGTGACAGCGCTAAACCAAATTTACGCTTTTTCAAGGTAAGTACCCCCTATAGAGTTTAGTTTGATTTTAGTAGAAATGAGTGATAACAGTCCAAAACTTGTTTAATTGAAAAGACTCAAACCCGCTTTCGCAATACATGAAAACTGAACTTGTCGGCCTTAAAATAGTTGACTGAAAAAAGTATTGGCTCGTCCTTTTCGTCAAAATGCATTTGTTTCAAAACGAGTAACGCCGTTTCTGGATCACACGCTAGTATAGGTGAGATTTTCTCATGATAGCCAACAGGCTCAATCTGTGCTACTGCGTATGTAATCTTTTTGTTTGCTTCCTTTTCTAACGTGTTAAATATTGATTCATCCTTATGATTAAATGCCCTTGATAGGATTTTTTCAGGAATTTTATCAATACAATAAACAACTGGATCTCCATTAGCAGTACGGACTCTTTCAATTACAACAAATTCTTCGTCAATAGAGCATGAAAAGCGGCGAACATCTTCCTCAGTCGGGCCTTGTGTCGCTGAGCTTAAAAAGATAGTACCTGGGGTCATCCCTGCTTGCTCGATCATAGTTGTTACACTATTCAATTGTTCTATACCAGAGGTAAAAAGCGGTTTTGAGTTCACGAAAGTTCCAACACCATGACGGCGAATAATAACGTTTTCTTCCTCAAGAATCCGTAACGCTTCTCTAAGTGTTGCTCTACTTACCCCTAGTTGTTTCGCAAGATCAAATTCAGAAGGTAGTTTTTCCTTTTCCTTGTATACCCCTTTCTCAATGTCATGCTTCAAATGATCGATGACTTGTAAGTATAGATGCCGATTATCTGATTTAATAGCCATTACAGGGTTCCTCCATCAATTTTTTCAAGACATCAGACCTCTGATGTTCAATCATTCCTACTAATCGAAAATACTATAACACTTTTTTGACTATAAATAAATAGGGTTTCACGATTTTGTCGAAAAGAGGAAATAACGAACGATCATAGATGTCATTCATTATTTACTTATAAATCGTTGATATATAAGGATTATATTATTAAAAAAAAATAAAAAACAAGCTCCTTTTTCGTTCATATATTTTCAAATATTTTCCATTATTATTTTTTGTAAGCGTTTTTAATTGTATGACATATCTTAAATTTAATTGGAGAGGAAGGAGGAATCCTCCCTCTTTATACTATAAATGCTCGCATTACTTCGCTTGCACTTTGTTGTCGGCTCATAAATAATTACTATTTTATTTTAAATCTTGCTGACTTTAAAATAATTTACTTTATCTGCAAAGAAAGATATCATTCGTTACTTGCTTCATCCGAAAAGTTTGTTACTAATACAGTCCGAGGTTTACTACCTTCATATGGTCCGACGATTCCCCTCGCTTCCATTTCATCAATTAAGCGTGCAGCCCTTGTATAACCAATTCTAAATCTGCGTTGTAGCATTGAAACGGATGCTGTTTGCATTTCAACAACTAATTGAACTGCATCTTCAAAAAGTTCATCTTCTACGTCTGACAAATGATTAGGTATGTCATCAGGAATCATATTTTCTTGATATTGTGCTTTTTGTTGAGAAATGACAAATTCAACTACTTCTTCTACCTCATGATCTGAAACAAACGCCCCTTGTACACGTACAGGTTTTGAGGCTCCTACAGGGAGAAAAAGCATGTCCCCTCGTCCAAGGAGTTTTTCAGCCCCCCCCATATCAAGAATCGTTCTAGAATCAGTTTGCGATGAGACCGCGAAAGCAATGCGAGATGGAATATTCGCTTTTATCACACCAGTAATGACGTCGACTGAAGGCCGCTGTGTTGCGATAATAAGATGAATCCCAGCTGCTCTCGCCATTTGAGCAAGTCTTGTAATGGAATCTTCGACATCAGATGAAGCGACCATCATTAAATCAGCAAGCTCATCAACAACAACAACTATGTATGGGAGAAGCTGTTGCTCTGTTTCTTCATGTTCATTGTGAAGTTTTACATATTCGTTATATCCTTCAATATTTCTCGTTCCAGAGTGAGAAAATAATTCATATCGACGCTCCATTTCACTCACAACCTTTTTTAATGCTTGTGAAGCTTTTTTCGCATCGGTAACAACTGGTGCTAATAAGTGAGGAACACCATTATAAACATTTAGTTCTACCATTTTGGGATCGATCATCATTAGTTTTACTTCGTGTGGCTTTGCCCTCATCAAAATACTAATAATTATACTGTTAATGCAAACGCTTTTCCCACTGCCAGTGGCACCGGCAACGAGCAAATGAGGCATTTTGTTAAGTTGTGCAAGAACTGCATCTCCAGTAATATCTCTTCCTAAACCAATGAGCAATTTAGCATCAGGCATATCATTTTGCTTTGATTCAAGCACTTCCCGAAGGCATACACTCGCAATTTGTGAATTTGGTACTTCGATACCTATTGCTGATTTACCTGGTATTGGTGCTTCGATGCGAATATCCTTTGCTGCAAGAGCTAACGCTAAATCATCACTTAAGCTAACAATTTTACTCACCTTAACCCCGACATCAGGATGAACTTCATACTTTGTTACAGCAGGACCTAAATGGACTTGGGTTACCTTTGCTCTTACCCCAAAGCTTTGAAATGTCCGTTCCAGTTTGGCGGCATTTGCATGAATTAGTTTATACTCGCCGCTTTGATCAATATGTAACGGCGGCTTTAAAATGTTTATAGGGGGTAAATTATAGTCGATATTTTCTTTTTCTAACTCTGTAAACTTAATTGGTTCAGATAAATCTTCTTCACCATTATTTTTCGTTTTGTCTGCTACTTCAGAAGTATTTTTTCTTTCTGAAAAGCTCGAAATAACTGGCTCTTGATCTTCAGTTGTTAAGGGTGGACTGATGACCAACTCATTTTGTTCATTTAATGGCTCTTCATCTGCTTGTTTACTCGATACTTCCCATTTGTCATTTCGCTTTCTTTTCCATTCTTTTAAATCTGTAGCAAATGCGTTCACTTGTCTTTTCGAAAAGTCGATTAATGGTGTAAACGTTTTTCTAACAACGTCCCCAAGTGGTTTTCCTGTTAGTAAAATAGTACCGATTAAAATCATAATAAATGAGATTATTTTTGCACCAGGCTCGGCGAATAAAAAATAAAATAAAGAAAATAAAATTGCGCCAAACATACCTCCTCCAAGATCCTGAAAACTATTGTCTCCTCTTACTTCCTGCAAAAACAATTCCCAAGTACTTGAAATGACACTTGAATTGTTTAAATTGCCTCCTTGTGATAATATTTCAAACAATGTAACATGACTTAATAATAATATTGAGGAAATAATTAAATAAACGCCTATTAATTTCATATGGAATAAATAAGGTACTTCCCGCTTCCACATTAAATAACCGCCAATCCAAATCAAACCGAGCAATGCTAATGCAAACCATTCACCTAGAAAAATCCTAAAAAATGATACCGAGGCTTTACCGACAGCTCCTAATCGTGCAAGTGTAATAACCGATAATGTAATAAGACCGAGACCTATTAACTCGAATTTTAAAGTTCGATTTAAGTCGGCTTGTTTTCTTCCCTTTCTACTTATCTTTTTTTTAGCCATCTTATCACCTTTATTTTTAATTTTAATTCCTTCTATATATGTAAACTTTATTACCATCGTATTTCACTTCTATTTAGAATAACGAAAGCAGCCTAAATAGGCTGCTCTTGACGTAAGTTTATTATACCACATCACTTGTCCAAAACGAGGAAATCATGATAATTTTAATTTCATTTAAGGTAATGAAATTTTTGAACCCGGGATGTACCTGCTATCAAGGAAATGTTGCGGGTTACTGCTTAATACGCGGACAACTTGAAAATCCCCATCATTCGCTAGCTCTACTAATAAAGGAATTCCATTATGATTAATGGTTGAATACTTTCCATACTCTGCTTGATCAAAAGAGAAAATAAGTTCACGAGGCATCATCGTATACAAAATCATTGTATCACCTTGCTGCTTTCATCTTTATTTAATTCAATTAATTCGGTCAATTTTTTCATCGCTTGACCTATTCCACCTACTTCATTAATAAGTTCATACTTTACCGCTTCTATTCCAACAATATTTGTTCCAATGTCTCTTGTTAAATTTCCTTTAGCAAACATGAGCTCCTTAAAGGTTTTCTCAGAAACATCCGAATGCTTAGTCACAAATTTGATTACTCTTTCTTGCATTTTATCTAAATACTCAAACGACTGTGGAACGCCAATGACAAGACCAGTTAGACGTATTGGATGGATTGTCATTGTCGCAGTTTCTGCAATAAACGAGTAATCGCATGAAACTGCGATCGGAACACCAATTGAATGTCCTCCGCCCAGTACAATTGATACAGTTGGTTTTGATAGCGAAGCAAGCATTTCAGATATAGCTAGACCTGCCTCAACATCACCCCCAACTGTATTCAAAACAATGAGTAATCCCTCGATATTTGTATTTTGTTCAATTGCAACGATTTGTGGAATAATATGTTCATATTTCGTCGTTTTGTTTTGTGGCGGAAGTTGAAGATGTCCTTCAATTTGACCGATGATTGTTAAACAATGTATTTTTGAATCTTGCGAAAGCTGAGGAACATTTGTTTGTCCTAACTGTTGAATTTTTTCCATTATACCAGACGCTTTTTCCTCATTTATTTTCGTTTGCTGGTCTGAATGATCCCCGTATTGCGTTTTCTCTTTATCCATCTGACTTCTCCCTTCATTAGAATGATTAAAGTTAGTATGAGCTCCTTTATTAATTTCATGCGAAACTTTTCAATCATTTCTTCCTCACATAAGTTAAATAGCAAACAAATACTCTAACAGAAACAACGTTTTTACTATAAATAAAAACAGCCTTAAAGAATTTTCTTTAAGGCTGTTAAGACTGTTGGCAAACGCTCGTTGCTTGCACTTCGTTAACACTTGTTCTATTCACTTCCGCCTCATTGCTTGGCGCCTTGACTGACAAGCATTTTCAACCACTAAAGGAGTATGGAAACTTCTTTAGGACTATTGATTAAACTTCCATAATAATCGGTAAAATCATTGGTCTTCGCTTCGTTTTTTCAAATAAATAATAATTTAACGAATCACGCATTTCTTGCTTTAAGCCACTCCAATCAAAAATATCTTTCGTAATATTCTTTTCTACAATATCACGAACAATTTTTGTGGCCTCCTCAATTAGCTTTTCAGATTCACGTACATATACAAAGCCTCTTGAAATGATTTCAGGACCAGCTGCAATCCGCTTTTCTTTTCGATTTAAAGTAACAACTGTTAACAAAATTCCATCTTGTGATAAAAGTTTTCGATCTCTTAATACAATATTACCGACGTCACCGATACCGTAACCATCGATTAAAACGTTGCCTGCTGGAACTCTTCCAGCCGAACGTATTTTGCCATGTTTAATTTCAATGACTTCACCCTTATCAGGAATTAAAATATTCTCAGTTGGAACATTTGTTGACTCGGCAATTTTTGCATGAGCTTTCAACATACGGTATTCTCCATGAACAGGGATAAAAAATTTTGGTCTCATTAAGTTTAGCATTAACTTCAATTCTTCTTCACTGCCGTGGCTTGAAACTTTAACAGTTCGAGACCCCAACAAAACATTGGCACCAGCACGGTAAATGAGATCAATTGTTCTAAATATCAATAGTTCACTTCCCCTTATAGGAGAAGCCGCAATTAACACACTATCGCCTTGTTGAATGTGAACTTGCTTATGAGTTTGCTTAGCAATTTTTTGTAGTACTTCAATTGGTTCCCCTTGATTTCCAGTCGTTAGGATCACGATTTGATTATGATCGTATTTATCAATATCCCCTATCGGTATCATTAAATTTTCAGGAATATTTAAATAGCCAAGCCTAAAAGCAATCTCATAAATACGCAGTAAGTTTTTTCCAACAACAGCTACTTTTCGGCCATTTTTATGTGCCGCATTGAAGACGTGTTGGATGCGATTAATATCTGAAGCAAAACAAGCAACAATAATCCGTCCCTTGGCACTACTAAATGCATCACATGTTTGACGAGCTACAACCGCTTCTGAAATAGTATAACCAGGTTTTTCCGCTTCGGTACTATCTGATAGTAAGCATAAGACTCCTTCATCACCTATTCGATCCATCTTTCCGATCTCAGGTCGATATAATTCAGAAGCTGATTGATCAAATTTAAAATCGCCTGTATGGACAATCGCTCCTTCAGAAGTATGAATACAAACGCCTACAGAATCTGGAATACTATGATTCGTTTTAAAAAAAGAGATTTCTGCATAAGAAAATGAAAGTCTCGAACTGGAGTTAATTTCATTAAACTTAACCGTTCCTTTAAAACCTTGCTCTTTTAGTTTTGCTTTTACTAAAGCAAGCGTTAAGCGAGTGCCATATACAGGTACATTGAGAGCATCTAAAACATATGGGAGTGCACCGATATGATCTTCATGCCCGTGTGTTAACAATATTGCTTTTACTCTATCTTGATTTTGTGTTAAATAAGAAATATCTGGGATAACTACATCTATCCCAAGCATTTCATCCTCAGGGAACATTAAACCCGCATCAACGATAAATATCTCCTCGTTTACTTCAACAACGTACATGTTCTTTCCAAGTTCGCCTACTCCCCCGAGGGCGATTAATTTGATGCTTTCCGCCTTTTTAATATTCAATTGTGTTTTCCTCCTATGTTGTTATGAAGCCGACCAAGAACCGATAACATTATTATACGTTATGATAGAAAAGCTTTACAACTAATTTACAGAAAATATATGAGGAAACCTTATAAAAATAAAACGAAACGCCAATTTTTACGCTTTATTCATTCATGTACCTATCACTTTTTTCAGGATATAATTGTTTCTTCGTCTTCTTAATGTTTCAAAAAAAGTAACTTTCTAATGATTAATCGTAAAATGGAGAGCTTTGTACATCATATCACAGCTTTATTTTTCAAAAAAATGAGAGGCCTTTATCCAGCCCCGCAAAACTTTCCTTTTCCCCATTTTTATCCTAAAATCTTCATATTCATTAAAACCGATCATTTGTTAGTTTCTTTCTTATCAATTAAAAAACCTATCAGTGTATTTATTACTGATAGGTTTAAGACTGTTGGCAAACGCTCGCATTCTTCCTTGCTTGCGATTTTTGCCCTAAATATCGACATTGTCTATATCTGTAACCTATAGGATCATTAGTTCAATAAATTTAACAGCGTTAATCGCTCTTGTTCTGTTAATGGCACTAGCGGCAATCGAACTGAGCCCACATCCAAACCTTTTAACTGTAGAGCTGTTTTCACAGGTACTGGATTAGGGGCTGCAAATAACCCTTCTACAATCGGTAATAATTGCTGATGAATTTTTGCAGCTTTTTCATGATTGCCGTTTAAAAACGCTTGCACCATTTCAAGTAATTCGTTACCGACAACATGGGAAGCAACAGAAACAACTCCGACTCCTCCGATTGCTAATACCGGTAATGCTAGACCATCGTCTCCGCTATAAAGAAGAAAATCCTTATCTGTATTAGCAATAATCTTCGTCATCGCATTTAAGTCTCCGCTTGCTTCTTTTACTGCAACAATATTAGAAATTTTAGAAAGGTGAATAATTGTTTCTGGCTCAATATTCACAACAGATCTACTTGGAATATTATAGACCATTACTGGTAAGTTTGTGTTTTCTGCAATCGTTTTAAAATGTTGATACAGTCCTTCTTGATTGGGCTTGTTATAATAAGGTGCAACAAGCATAATTCCATCAACACCAAGCTCAGTTGCCTTTTTTGTTAATTCAAGAGAGCTATATGTGTCATTACTGCCTGTACCTGCAATAACAGGAACACGTTTGTCAACAACTTTTACTACATGATCAAATAGTGCCAGTTTTTCTTCCTTAGTTAGTGTTGGTGATTCTCCTGTAGTTCCTGCAACAACTATTGATTCAGTACCATTGTCGATTAAATGATTGATAAGGTGCGTTGTTTTAGTAAAATCGACATGTCCTTTTTTATCAAATGGCGTTACCATCGCCGTTGAAACTCGACCAAAAAGAACCATTACTCCACTTCCTTTTTTATTCTTATCATTTTATTTTACAAAAATTAAAAACCTTTTACTCGTATTCTAATACTTCACTTTCTAAATGGAAGACGTCATGTAAAGCATTGACTGCACCGAAAAGATCTTCTTGTTTCACAAGAACCCATATCGTTGTATGACTGTCTGCTGATTGAAGAATGCGAATTCCTTTCTCAGATAAAGCTGTTACAATTTTAGCAGTAACTCCCGGCACCCCTGTAATTCCTGCACCGACTACTGATACTTTTGCACAATTGCGTTCTACTTCATACTCATATTCAAGCTTTTTCAAAACTTCAATAGCCTTCTCTGATGTATCTTCCGTTACAGTGTAAATAACGCCGTTAGGAGAAATATTAATAAAGTCAACACTTATATTCTCATTTGCCATGCCTTTAAACACTTCTGACTGAAGATTATATTGATCTTTTTTTGCATATACTTTAATTTGCGTAATATTCGCGACATGTGCTATACCTGTAACAAGACGTTCGCGAATATCGCTTACTTTATGATCTTTATTTAATGAAGTAACAAGAGTTCCAAGCCCGTCATCGTAAGTTGATCTAATCCGAATAGGTACTTTTGCTTGCATTGCAATTTCAACAGCCCGAGGATGAATTACTTTTGCTCCTTGATAAGCCATATTGCACACTTCGTTATAAGTAACGTTTGCTAAAGGTCTGGCATTTTCAGCAATCCGCGGATCAGCTGTCATAATTCCTGCTACATCTGTAAATATATCAATCCACTCTACATTTAATGCAGCTCCAAGGGCCGCGGCTGATGTATCGCTTCCACCTCTACCTATAGTTGTTACATCTCCATTTTTAGCAACTCCTTGAAAGCCTGCTACTACGACAACATCAACTTGCTCAAGCTCTCGAAGTAAACGGTCACATTTCATGTCAGAAATCTTTGCATTCGTATGATTGGAAGTTGTTTGAAATCCAGCTTGTGCCCCTGTATACGCTGTCGCTTTTATTCCGCTTTCAAGAAGCATATTTGCAAAAACGATACTTGAAATAATTTCACCACAAGACATGAGTAAATCTTGTTCCCGTTTATTTATTTTGCTATTCTTTCCATTCACTAAAGATAATAATGTATCAGTTGCATACGGGTCACCTTGACGTCCCATAGCAGATACTACAACAACAACTTTAAAACCTTCTGCTAGTGCGGTTTCAATGTGCTTTCTAGCATAAGCACGGCTATTTTCATCACGAACTGAAGTCCCGCCAAACTTTTGTACAACTATTTTCATTATAACACCTCAGTAAATCATAACCTGTTGTCTTTTAGTCTTTTATTTTACTAATCCTAGTTTTACTAAACTTTCTGCAATTTGAACTGAATTTAAAGCTGCACCTTTTAATAGATTATCAGCAACGATCCACATATGAAAGCCTGAAGCCTCATCTAAATCTTTACGAATACGTCCTACAAAAACATCAGATTTTCCAACACAATCAGCAGGCATCGGGTATAACTGATTTTCAGGATTATCTTGTAAAGTAATTCCTGGAGCATCGCTTAATAATGTTTTCATATCGGCAGCTGTTACGTCAGTTTTTTTAACTTCAAGATAAACTGATTCAGAATGACCGACAGCAACTGGCAAACGGACACAAGTAGCTGCAACTTGCAACTCTGGCATACTCATAATTTTCTTTGTTTCATTAATCATTTTCATTTCTTCAAAAGTATATCCATTATCTTCAAATTGATCAATTTGAGGTATAGCATTAAAAGCAATTTGATAATGCTTATTTGCTCCTTTTACCGGTAAAATTTTCGGTTCAAATGGTTGCTTGTTCAAAATTGATTGTGTTTGATGATTTAATTCATCAATAGCTGCTGCTCCTGCACCAGAAACAGCTTGATAAGTTGACACAATCACTTTCTTTAAACCATACTGCTTTCGTATCGGTTCTAACGTTACGACCATTTGGATCGTTGAACAATTTGGATTTGCGATAATGCCGTTATGATTATGCAATTCATATTCATTAACTTCAGGTACAACAAGCGGTACATCTCAAGCCATTCGGAAAGCACTTGTATTATCTATAACAATTGCTCCCCGTTTTACTGCTTCAGGAGCAAGCTCCCTTGATACGCTTCCCCCTGCACTAAACAATGCGATATCTACTCCTGTAAAAGAGTCAGGCTTTGCTTCCTCAACTATTATTTCTTTTCCTTGATGGAAGATTTTTTTTTCAGCAGATCGAGCTGATGACAGTAGTGTTAATTTTGAAATTGGGAATTGTCGTTTCGTTAACGTTTCAAGTATTTGTTCACCAACTGCACCCGTAGCCCCTACAACCGCAACGTGAAATCCATTTGTCTGACTCATTTTTGCATCCCCTTCCAGTATATATCATTTCCTTATAAGGCATAAGGCGTCAGTCAAAATTAGACTTTAAATACTTTTTTCAAGCCCGGTATAACCGAGCTTGAATATTGCCTTTATAATATCATTTATTTTAACATATTCATCCGTTAATGAAATAAAATTTTTTTTTTTGATTATTTCCCAACACGAAATCTTTCAATAATAACTGGCTGAAGTTGTTTTCCTTCTAACGCAGAACAAACCGTCTCTTTTAAAAAGGACATTTGTGCAACCATTGAATTAGGCTTTTTTTTTGGATCATCCTGACCAAATGGAATGAAATAAATGTTTTTTGCAGACATAAGTCTCATTAAATTTACACCATTTAATCCGAGCGCATCATTTGTAGAAAAACCAACAACAACAGGCTTTTGATTCCTTAATGTTGCTTTTGCTGCCATTAATACAGGTGAATCGGTAAGTGCATTTGCGAATTTACTCATTGAATTTCCGGTTAAAGGTGCTATGATCATGCAATCAAGCGGATTTTTCGGACCAAATGGTTCAGCCTCAACGATCGAATCCACCACACTACGGCCAGTTAGATTTTCTATTCTTTGTACCCATTCGTCTCCTTTTCCAAATCGAGTTGTTGATGATTTGACGGTAAAAGTAACAACTGGAAAAACTTCAGCACCTTCATTGACAAGCTTTTCTATCTCGGGAAATACCGCATCGTACGTACAATGAGATCCTGTTAGACCAAAGCCGACTTTTTTTCCTTTTAACAACATGCTCATTTTTTCCCCTTTCGTTTATTAAAATCTTCCTCAAGCAGTTGAGCTAAAACGTTTGCTAAAATTTTCCCAGCCGATTTAGGTGCAACGATTCCTGGTAAACTTGGTGCTAATAACGCTTTAATTCCGCGTTTTTCTGCATATCGAAAATCTGTACCGCCTGGTTTGGACGCAAGATCAATTATTAAAGTATGCGAAGGCATCTTTGCAATAACTGCTGCTTTCACGATTAAATGCGGGATTGTATTAATACAAATATCTGCATCCTTAACAACTTGCTCGATCTCACTTAAATAGAAAGGTGTTAAGCCCATTTCAGTTATCCGGGCAATATGTTCGCTTCTTCGCGCTCCCACTTTTACATTTGCTCCGAGAGATTGAAAATTGCGGGCAACTGTCATTCCAACTCTACCTAATCCTAAAACTACAATATTGGAACCGTGGATTGTAAAATCCGTATGCTGAATTGCCATCATAATTGTTCCTTCAACCGTCGGAATTGAATTATAAATAGCAACGTCATCCCGTTCAAACAATTGGACAAGACGACGATCAGCCTTTTTTGTGATCCCATTTAAATATGAATTGCTTATTCCAGAATAAATGGTGCAGCGGGAAGGTGTTTTTAATAGTAATTCTTCTGACAAGATCACTTTTTGATTAGAAAATATTGTTTCAACCTGTCCTTCTAAACTCGTACCCGTTACAGGTAAAATGATTGCATCTGTTTCAGAAAGTTCATAGTCTGGAAACTTTTCCTTCACCGCACCGGTAAAGGCATGATCAAGCTGTTCGAATCCAATTAAAGACAGCTTTGCATCCAACTCATTTAGCTTTCTTATAATCTCAAGTTGTCGTGCATCGCCGCCAATAATTGTGATCTGCATACCAGTCAACATGAAATTGTCACCTTCTTTAAATAAAATGAACCGTTAATAGATCAAGCTTAAAAAACGGGCAAAAAAACGAACTACTGCCACATTTTATGTAAGTAATAAAAAATCGGTGAATTTAGTAAATGGTTTTTTAATGATTTAACAAGATAGGAGAAATTAATATGGGGAATTTTCAATCTAATGCGCTTTGTAACGTTTATTTTTTACGTGAGAGAAAAAATGAAGCGAGGCTTTTAAACTGTGACAAATGCCCCGCCGTGAATTTACTTGCCCTTTAAAAAGATCAACATCAGTCTACAAAAAAAGTTGATTTTTATCTTAAACTGTTCCTTCATCATTCATATCAATAATAATCATATCTGAACCAATTTTTTTTATATGTTTCCATGGGACACGAATTTCTTCACCTTGCTGCTTGCGAAATCCGAACCATTTTCCTGTTGGGATAAGCAGTGCTTGTATCTCACCAGTATTTGCATTAATCTCGAGGTCAGTTTGTCCAAGCATACCAAGCCGTTCTGCTCTTTTTACATCAACAATTTCCTTGCCGCTCAATTCACTTAATTTCATTATCAAACCCCTCCCTTATCACCCTCCATACTTTAGTTTATTTTTATCGTCCAAGTTTAGAATAGATATTTGTTATAAAAGCCAAAAATACCTGTATATAAATACAGGCTTCAAACTGATGACAAACGCTCGCATTCTTTGTTACTTGCAATTCGTTGTAAGCTAATGAACGAATGCATCTATGCTACGCGCCTCGACTGGCAAGCGTTTTTGACCAATCTAAGGAAGTTGCTTTAATTGTTGACTTTGTCTTACAAACTCTTGCTATATATAAATACAGACTTATTTAGTCATCATATTATTTGGTAATTTTCCATCCGGACTAATAAGAGCTGCTGAATATTGATCGGTAAAAATTGTTTTAGCTAAATGATCAACGCTCTCTTTCGTTACTTTATCAATATACTCAACAATTTCATCAAGTGTACGATGGCGTTTTAACAGCAATTCGTTCTTTCCGTTTCGGCTCATTCTGCTATTGGTGCTTTCAAGACTAAGCATGAGGCTGCCTTTTAACTGTTCTTTACTATTAATCAGTTCTTTTTCAGTAACTCCATCTTGTTTTAATTTGTGTAGTGTTTCTTGAATTGTATCGAAAAGCATATTTAATTGATTCACACCTGTACCGCCGTAAAACGTCACAATCCCATTATCTTGAAAAGATGAGTGGTATGAGAACACAGAATAAGCTAGACCACGTTGTTCTCTGACTTCTTGGAACAGGCGGCTGCTCATACTTCCGCCTAAAATATTGTTTAGGACAATGAAACTATATATATCATCGTGACCTATCGGCAACCCTTCAAATCCAATACATAAATGTGCTTGTTCAGTTTCTTTTTTGCGTGCGATACGGTTTATATGGAACGATGGTATTTCAGACGGTTGGGGATTTTCCCCTCCCTCATATGAACCAAAATATTCCTCAACTCTTTTAATAAATGTGTCATTAACATTACCCGCAATAGAAATAACAACATTATCAGGTGTATAATTTTGAAACATATATTCCTTTAAACGTTTTCGCCTTTGAAAGAGTGTAATGTTTCCTCTGTTCCTAAAATCGGAAACCCGAGAGAATGATTTTCATACACTGCTTTGCTTAATAAATCATGCACAATATCATCAGGGGGTATCTTCTCTTCATACATTTTAATTTCTTCAAAAACAACATTTTTTTCTCTTTATTTAACTCATCTTCAACAAATGTTGAATTAAAGAACATATCCGCTAATATTTCTAAAGCAAGTTCGGCGTGATTATCTAATACCTTTGCATAGTAGCACGTATATTCCTTAGATGTAAAAGCGTTTACTTGACCCCCTATACTATCAAATGATTCTGCAATTTCCCTTGCATTTCTCTTTTTTGTCCCTTTAAAAAACATGTGCTCCAAAAAATGTGAAATTCCATTATTATTCATATTTTCATTTCTAGATCCTGTCATTATCCATACTCCAATTGCAACGGAGCGAACGGTAGGAATATTTTCTAGCACAACTCTTACACCGTTTTGACATGTATATTTTTTTATCAAAAGTATTCCTCCTGTCCAACTACATATTGAAACTCTTATTTATTCATTATGACCATTACAAATGTCCGATTGAGCACTTTTACTTGTTATAATCCGTTCTTCACTTAGCAATTGAGAAACAGTATCAATTTGCAGATCTTTTTCTTTAAGCTCAATAATAAGTTGATTTAAAGCTTTTGCTGTCGGTTCTGTCGGATGCATTAAAATCATGGCACCGTTATGAACTTTTGAAACTACTCTATTAATTAAAAATGGTGGAGACGGTTTTTGCCAATCTATCGTGTCAACACTCCACATCACTGTCCCTAATCCCATATCTGCAGCAATATGAACAACCTCATCCCGATAACTTCCGCTTGGAGGAGCAAACCATTTTACTGTTTTACCGGTTGTTGCTTTTATTACTTTATTCGTTTTTTCTATTTCTTCCTTAATTTGATGCGAAGATAACTTCTTCATATCAGGATGGGAGTAAGAATGGTTGCCGATTTCATGACCAGCATCAGCAATCATTTTTGCAAGCTCAGGGTTTTCTTTTACCCACCGTCCTTCTAAAAAAAAGCTTGCTTTCACGTTATGCTTTTTTAACACTAATAGCATACTTGATAGATGTTCATTTCCCCATGCAACATTAATGAGAAAGCTTACCATCGGCTTGTCTGGATGGCCTTTATAAATAGCCGTGGGGGGTAAGTCTTTTAACTTAACTTTCGGTTCAAGCTGCTTATAAATAAGTTTACTTTCATTAAATTTGCCTTCTTCTTTCATTTTTTCATAAGATTTTTCTACATCAACTGCAAGTCCATTGTATCCGGGGATCCCTTTCCAGACACGATCAATTTTAGCATCTTGAGGAAGAATTTTATACATTTTTGCTTTTTCATTTATTTTTTGAAATAAAGGTTCTTTTTTGTTCATAGAGGCTGCTGTTTTAGTTTTAAGTTGCCCTAAATATTGTTCAGTTAACGGATTTTCTAACGTCCACCATGATAAAATTAATATAAATGCAATAATATTTATTTGTAGTAATTGTTTTTTCATTCTTCCTTCCTCCTTCTCTACAAAGTATGTGTAAGAAGGACAAGGTAGAACGAAGGATCTCATATTATAATCAGCATGATGATCGTAATCGGAATGGTCATATAAAAAGCCAGGGGTTCCCCCTGACTTACCGTTTACTTTTACTTAGCCTTTTTGGCTTTGTTCTTTTAGAACTGCTTTACGGGAAAGGTTCACTCTTCCTTGTTTATCAATCTCCATTACTTTCACAAGGATTTCATCACCGACTTTTACAACATCCTCAACTTTACCAACTCGTTGTTCTGCAAGCTCGGAAATATGTACAAGTCCATCTTTGCCGTTAAAAATTTCTACGAAAGCACCGAATTTCTCAATTCTTTTTACTTTACCTAAATAAACTTGACCTGGTTCGACTTCACGAACGAGATCTTCAATAATTTTCTTTGCCTTTTCGTTCATTTCCTGGTTTACAGAGGAAATAAAGATTGTTCCATCTTGTTCTATATCAATTTTCACGCCAGTTTCTTCAATAATTTTATTAATTTGTTTACCGCTAGGTCCAATGACATCACGAATTTTATCAGGATTAATTGTCATTGTTAATATTTTTGGAGCATACTTTGACAGTTCTTTTTTAGGTTCTGAAATTGTGGTAAGCATATGATCTAATATTTGCATGCGGCCTTTTTTCGCTTGTTCAAGTGCCTCTTTGAGAATTTCACGTGACAAACCCGCGATTTTTATGTCCATTTGCAACGCGGTAACGCCTTTAGCTGTACCTGCGACTTTAAAATCCATATCCCCAAGGAAATCTTCCATTCCTTGAATATCTGTTAAAATGGTATAATGTTCTCCTGTTTTAACAAGTCCCATTGCAATCCCAGCAACAGGGGCTTTTATCGGAACTCCAGCATCCATCATTGCAAGAGTGCTTGCACAAATACTCGCCTGAGATGTTGAACCGTTTGATTCAAGAACTTCAGAAACGAGACGTATGGTATATGGGAAGTCTTTTTCAGATGGAATAATCGGCTCCAAAGCACGTTCTCCTAAAGCACCGTGGCCAATTTCTCGGCGACCCGGCCCTCTAATTGGACCTGTTTCTCCAACACTGAAGGACGGGAAATTATAGTGATGCATAAAACGTTTTTCTTCCTCAATGCCAAGTCCATCTAAAATTTGTACATCTCCTAGTGCACCTAAAGTACAAACGCTAAGGGCTTGAGTTTGTCCGCGTGTAAATAAACCTGAACCATGTGTTCTCGGTAATAAATTAACGTCTGATGAAAGAGGACGAATTTCATCACATTTTCTTCCGTCAGGACGGATTTTTTCCACTGTAATTAAGCGACGAACTTCTTCTTTTACAATTTTGTCTAGTATTTGTGCAACTTGTTTTAATTGCTCTTCATCCATTTCGGATTCTTCTTCATACTTTGAAATGACGTTATCTTTTACTGCTTGGATGGCATCTTCACGTGCATGTTTTTCTTGTGTTTGAATTGCACGAATCATATCTTGTTCACAAATGCCACGAATTGAGTTTTCTAATTCCTGATCCAGTTCAAATAACTCAATATTCATTTTTTCTTTTCCAATTTCAGCGACAATTCTTTCTTGAAATTCAATTAAACGCTTAATCTCTTCATGACCGAACATTATAGCTTCTAGCATTACTTCTTCAGGGACCTCTTCAGCACCAGCTTCAACCATATTGATTGCATCTTTTGTCCCTGCAACTGTTAAATGCATATCGCTCTGTTCTAACTCTTCAACAGTTGGATTAATGACAAAATCATTATTTACACGTCCAACAATTACACCAGCAATTGGCCCTTCAAATGGTATATCTGAAACAGATAATGCTAATGAAGAACCAAACATTGCTGCCATTTCCGAGGAGCAATCTTGGTCAACACTCATTACCATACTAATTACTTGGACTTCATTTCGGAATCCGTCAGCAAACAAAGGTCGAATTGGTCTATCAATTAGACGGCTTGCTAAAATTGCCTTTTCACTTGGCCGTCCTTCACGTTTAATAAAGCCACCTGGAATTTTTCCAACGGCGTAAAGACGCTCTTCATAGTTCACAGTTAATGGAAAGAAATCAACATTTTTTGCTTCTTTTGATGCAGTAGCAGTGCTTAACACAACTGTATCACCATAACGGACTAATACTGCTCCGTTCGCTTGTTTTGCCAATTGTCCTACTTCAACACTAAGCTCCCGTCCAGCCCATTGTAAGGAATAGCTATGCTTATCTTGTTCCATTCTTTAACCCCTCTCTACC
Source organism: Bacillus aquiflavi (assembly GCF_019915265.1). Taxonomy (NCBI): domain Bacteria; kingdom Bacillati; phylum Bacillota; class Bacilli; order Caryophanales; family Bacillaceae; genus Bacillus; species Bacillus aquiflavi. Next base: position 1,216,034 of record NZ_CP082780.1, on the reverse strand, counting down.
TGAGTACACTAGAAATTTAAGCGTTACAACACTTAAACCTTCCTTATAGCTGTCTGAATCATGTGTGTTAGTTTGCACTAAAAAACAGCCATTCTATCATAAATATCATAACATTTTATCATCTGCCTATATAAAGTAAAATTCCATCCGTGGCCGTGATGGTTAGGTGAATTGACAAACGAAAAAATAGCGGTGCTATTACTAGTATGCACAAAAAAGCGGATGATTAAAATAGTGATTTAATATGTATAAAAAAATATTAAGTTAGACTATTTTTTTGCTAATAAAAAAGCGGGAGTAATCCCGCTTCTGAAGACTATCGACGTAAACCCAGTTTGTTAATTAACACACGGTAACGTTGTACGTCATTGTTACGCAGATAGGTTAACAAATTTCGGCGTTTACCTACCATTTTCATAAGACCGCGACGTGAATGATGGTCTTTCTTATGAGTACGTAAATGTTCGTTCAAATTATTAATTTGCTCAGTAAGGACAGCAATTTGAACTTCAGGAGAACCAGTATCGTTCTCATGAGTTTTGAATTCATTAATCAGTTCTTTTTTACGCTCTTGAGTGATTGCCATCCGTTTCACCTCCTATTTTTAGATCCCCAATTACCGAGCAAGCGTTGGTGAATCGCTTTGCCAAGCAATGGTTCTTTTTGTACGTTTATAAGAATACAACTTTTTTTTCTAAAATGCAAGCCTAACAGCTATTTTTTTCAAAATAGTCAATAGCTGTTTGTTTATCTCGATCTATTTGTTTAATTAATTGCTGCACATCTGAAAACTTTTGCTCTTTGCGTATATATGTATGCCACTCTATTTTCACTGTTTTCAAATAAATTTCTTTATTAAAATTTAATATATGAACTTCAATTGTAGGTTGTTTGTCTGCTGATTGATCTTTGAAGGTTGGGGTATATCCTACATTACAAACCCCTTCATACCGCGAACCATCTACAAAAATTCGTACTGCATATACACCGATTGGAGGAATAATATAATCATTATTTAAACGAATATTTGCCGTAGGAAAGCCTAGTTTTCTTCCTCTTTTATCACCGTTAACAACTGTTCCTGTAACGGTATAATAGCGACCGAGCAATTTCGGTAACTCCGCTAACTTTCCTTCACGAATATAGGAACGAATTAACGTGGAGCTTATTTTAGCGTCTCCCCTCGTTAATTTAGGAACGATTGATTGCGTAAATTTATCTCGTGAATGAAACGGCATCGTCTCAGTAGTTCCCTTCCCCATTCGGCCATATGTATAATCGAATCCAGAAACTACATGTTTCACATTTAACCCGATAATATATTGGTCAATAAATTGTTGTGGAAGTAAGTTAGCAAATTGTTGACTGAAATGGATGATAAATAAATAATGAATACCCATTTCTTCAATTAATTTAATTTTGTCGTTAATTGGTGTTATGTAATGAACATGCTTTGTTTCTTTACCAAGGACGACTGATGGGTGAGGGTCAAATGTCATAACTGCACTCTTTAACCCGTAAGATTTTGCATATGCTTGCGCTTCACCGATTACCTTTCTATGCCCTAAATGGACACCATCAAAAAAACCTAAAGCCATTACGAGTGAAGGAAGCTCTTGTTTGTTTAAATGATGTGGATGATGTAATGTAATGACCTGCATGACTATACTCACCTTTTCTGACATGGCATTTTACTTTATAAAACAGCCTTGCTTGTATATGATTATATATCATTCCGCAATACTTTTAACGGTTTGATGCAACCGGTTTTTCGCGGATGCTTTATATAAATAGCAATCGCAAGCCCATTATTTGTTTCGACAACGATAGGCTCGTCTTGATGTTCAAATTGTGTCGGAGTAGGTAAAATTGCTCCGTTCCTTACTTTCTCTGCTACTTTATCACTTATCTTATATTTCGGCAAATGAGAAATACCTTTTTCAAGCGGAAATAACTGATGAACAAAATTACCTGTCTCAATGCTTTGTTCAACTTGATCAAAAGTGAGACAGTCCTTTAGTTCAAATGTCGCTGCTTTTATTCGAGTAAGAAGAGACATATGGGCTGGATAGCCTAACCGTTCACCAATCATAACTGCTAATGTTCTTACGTATGTACCTTTACTGCAATTCACTCGGAATTTAAAGGAAAACTCATCTTCATTAAAAAGTTCTTGATCGTCAAGTAATTGTAAAGAATAAATATGTACTTTTCTAGTTGGACGTTTCACTTCAATTCCTTTACGTGCATATTCATAAAGGCGTTTTCCATTTACTTTAACAGCTGAATACATTGGCGGTGTTTGTTCAATTATACCAGTTAAACTGTCTAAAACAGTTAATATTTCTCTTCTCGTAAAAGCTTTATTCACTTTTTTTGAAGCAATTATTTCGCCAGAAGCATCCTCAGTTGTTGTTGCTGTTCCAATCGTTACCTCACCTTCGTAGGCTTTTTCCGTACTAGTCATAAATTCGGCTACCTTTGTCGCTCTGCCTATGCAAATTGGCAGTACTCCGTCTACATTAGGATCTAATGTACCTGTATGGCCAATTTTTTTTATTTTTAGCAATTTCCGCAGCTTAAAAACACAATCGTGAGACGTCATGCCTTTTGGCTTATATAAAGGTAAGATTCCTTCCAATTTTTTCACTCTCATTCTTTATTAATATAAAATTTTCGTAAAAAATGGATAGACGAAATAGTCTATCCATTTTGTTTAGTGATCTTTTCCCTTTTCTTCTTCATGAATTTGATCGAGCAATGTTTCGATGCGGTTACCATAATCAATTGATTCGTCAAATTCAAAGATGATTTCTGGTGTTTTACGAAGTCGAATTCGCTGTCCTATTTCAGTTCGGATAAACCCTTTTGCTTTTGTTAATCCTTTTAATGTGTTCTCTTTTTCCTCTTTGTCACCTAGTACTGAAATATAAACTTTTGCTTGTTGAAGATCGCCAGTTACTTGAACATCTGTAACGGTCACAAAGCCGACACGCGGATCTTTAATTTTCTGGCTAATGATCGCACCTAACTCTTTCTTCATTTGTTCTCCAACTCGATTAGCTCTAAGGCTCATCATTTATCACCTCGTTTTTAAAGCCATTCAATTTCCGTCATCGTGCGCTCTACTTCAGGAAATGAATCAATGAAGTTAAATACCCTTTGCAATTCTTTCTCAACCTGGACTTTACTAGATGATACCGAACAAACAGCAATTGTTGTTCGCTGCCATACATTCTGATGATCTACTTCCGCGATGGCAATATTAAACTTCTCTTTAAGTCTTGTTAGAATGCCTTGCAAAACAGCACGTTTTTCTTTTAATGAGTGAGCATTATAAATGATTAGCTCACATACGGCGGAACCGATGATCATTTACGTTCTATTTCCTCCATCACATATGCCTCGATAACGTCGCCTTCTTTAATATCATTATAGTTTTTAATTGTAACCCCGCACACATAACCTTGGCTAACTTCTTTGGCGTCATCTTTAAAGCGTTTCAATGTATCAACTTCACCTTCAAAAATAACGATGCCATCACGTATTAAGCGCAAGCCGCTATCTCGAGTAATTTTTCCGTCTGTTACATAACAGCCAGCAATCGTACCAACTTTAGATACTTTAAACGTTTGACGAACTTCAACTTGACCAATTACTTTTTCCTCAAACTCAGGATCAAGCATTCCTTTCATTGCTGCTTCAATTTCTTCAATTACTTTATAAATAATACGGTGGAGCCGTACGTCTACTTCCTCTTCTTCTGCTGCACGCTTAGCATTTACGTCTGGACGAACATTAAAACCGATGACAATAGCGTTAGAAGCAGCTGCTAGTGTAATATCTGATTCATTAATTGCCCCTACGGCCGTATGAATAATTTTAATTTTTACGCCTTCTACTTCAAGTTTTTCTAATGCTGCTGCAAGAGCTTCAACAGAACCTTGAACATCTGCTTTAATAATGATGTTTAAGTCTTTCATTTCTCCTTGCTTCATATGCTCAAATAAAGTGTCGAGGCTAACTCGGGTTTTTTTACTTCGCTGTGCTTGAATTGCTTGTTGAGAGCGTGATTCTCCAATTTGTCTTGCTGTTTTTTCATCTTTAAAAACAACGAATCGATCACCAGCTTGAGGAACATCATTTAATCCCGTAATTTCTACAGGTGTTGATGGGCCAGCTTCTTTTACACGACGGCCAATATCATTTATCATCGCTCTGACACGGCCAAACGTATTTCCAACAACAATTGGGTCCCCAACATGCAAAGTACCATTTTGAACTAATAAAGTAGCAACAGATCCACGGCCTTTATCTAATTGGGCTTCAATAACTGTCCCCATTGCATTTCTTTTCGGGTTTGCTTTCAGCTCTTCAACTTCACTAACTAGCAAAATCATTTCAAGCAGATTGTCAATTCCTTCTCCAGTTAAAGCTGAAATTGGAACGAAGATTGTATCACCGCCCCAGTCTTCTGGGATTAAGCCGTGCTCAGTTAACTCTTGCATGACGCGATCTTTGTTAGCAGTTGGTTTATCTATTTTGTTGACTGCAACGATAATCGGTACTTCCGCTGCTTTGGCATGGTTAATCGCCTCTATCGTTTGCGGCATAACACCATCATCCGCTGCAACAACAAGAATTGTAATATCAGTGATCTTTGCCCCGCGAGCGCGCATTGTTGTAAAAGCAGCGTGTCCCGGCGTATCTAAAAAGGTGATTTTTTTACCATCGACGGTAACCTGATATGCCCCTATATGTTGTGTAATTCCCCCTGCTTCACCTGCTGTTACTTTCGTATTTCTAATTGAGTCAAGTGTTGTTGTTTTTTCGTGGTCAACATGACCCATTATTGTTACAACCGCAGGTCTTTCAACTAAATCCTCTTCATTATCTTCTGTAAAGTATACCTCTAAATCTGTTGTTTCAATTTTTATTTCTTCCTCAACTTCCACATCATATTCGGCCGCAATTAATTCTATTGCATCTTTATCAAGTTCTTGATTAATTGTGGTCATAACGCCTAACATAAATAACTTCTTGATCACTTCAGAAGGCTCACGATGTAGTTTTTTTGCTAATTCAGCAACTGTTAATGATTCACTATAGGTTATTTTTTGTGGGAGCGCTTGTTCCTTTTTTTGTTGGGATTGCATTTTTTGTGCTTGATCATTTGACTTGCCCTTTTGCTTTTTTCTCTGTTTATGTTTTTGTTTGTTCACATTTTTATGATCTTTTGATTGTGTATCTTTTTTCCCATCACGTACACTGCTATTTTGATTATTTTTCGAAGATCTGTTATTTTTTTGTACACTTTGCGCTTCGGATTTTTTCGGTTTTTGTGTCTTTGCTTCGTTTTCATTTTTCTTATGATAAAATCCATCAAGCTTTTGAATTGTTTCATTGTCAATGGTGGTCATATGGTTAGAAACCTCTATATTCATCTCTTTTAGTTTTGCAATAACATCTTTACTTGAAATATTTTGTTTTTTTGCGTATTCATAAACGCGCATTTTACTCATATTTTCACCCCCGCAATAATTAATCGAGCATCTCTAAAAGCTTTTTTGCAAATCCTTTATCAAGGACAGCGACAACGACCCGAGCTTCTTTTCCGATCGCCTGCCCGAGTAAGTATCTGTTTTCCACACTTGTGCAAGGGACATGATAAGATTTGCATTTGTCAGTAATCTTTTTTGTCGTATTAATTGATGCATCTAAAGATAATATTACAAGTTTTGCTCGCCCACTTCTTACTTCTTTTAAGACAAGCTCTTCACCTGAAATCACTTTTTGTGCTCGATTGGCTAAGCCAAGTAATGACAACCATTTATTTTGCATCATTCAGTAATTCTGTTCTCCTTCTCTACCATTTGTAACAATTCTTCGTAAAGAGATTCATCTACATTAACATTAAGTTGACTCGCCAAAATATTTTTTTCCTTAGCGAGAATAACTACTTCTTTATTTTTTGAAAGATATGCACCCCGTCCGGATTTTTTCCCAGTTAAATCAATCGATACGGCTCCCTCTTTAGAGCGAACGATGCGAACAAGTTCTTTTTTCGGCTTCATTTCACCAGTAACAACACATTTTCGCAGTGGGGTTTTTTTTTTTTACGCTTTTTCACGATTCACTCACCTCTTCATTCAATCTTCATCAAAAAAAAAAAAGTCAAATTCATTTTCGATTGATTCCTGTGAGAGTAAAGGTGCGTCTTCCCTAGGATATATCCCCGCTTCTTTCGCTTCCGATTCACTTTTAATATCAATTTTCCATCCAGTAAGTTTTGCAGCTAAACGTGCGTTTTGACCACGCTTTCCGATTGCAAGTGAAAGTTGATAATCTGGAACAATAACGGTTGTGCTTTTTTCAGCTTCATTGACAATCACATCTAGTACTTTTGAAGGACTTAGTGCATTAGCTACAAAAACAACTGGATTGTCAGACCATTTAACAATATCAATTTTTTCTCCTTTTAACTCGTTTACTATTGCTTGAACACGAGTGCCTTTCGGTCCAACACATGAGCCGACAGGGTCTACATCATGATGATCAGAATAAACGGAAATTTTCGATCTGTCTCCCGCTTCACGAGCAACTGATTTAATTTCTACGATACCATCATATATTTCTGGAACTTCAGCTTCAAATAATCTTTTCAACAGACCTGGGTGTGTGCGGGAAACGAAAATTTGCGGACCCTTAGTTGTTTTTTCTACTTTTGTAATAAATACTTTAATTCTATCATGCGGCTTATACTGCTCATTTGGCATTTGCTCATTTACTGGAAGCAATGCTTCAATTTTTCCTAGACTTACATAAATGAACTTTGGATCAAGCCTTTGAACGATACCTGTCATAATATCTTCTTCCCGATCAATAAACTCAGAGTAAATAATTCCTCGTTCAGCTTCTCTTACACGCTGGGTGACAACCTGCTTAGCTGTCTGTGCAGCAATACGGCCGAAATCTTTCGGTGTTACTTCAAGTTCAACTATATCTTCTAGCTGATAGTTTGGGTTAATTTTCATCGCTTCTTCTAATGAAATTTCAAGTCGAGGATCAAAAACCTCTTCAACAACATCTTTTCGGGCAAATACACGCATCTGGCCTGATTCAAGATTTAAATCAACTCGGACATTTTGAGCTTGATTAAAGTTTCGTCGATATGCAGACACGAGTGCTGCTTCAATCGCTTCAATTAATATATCCCTAGAAATGCCTTTTTCTTCTTCAAGCAAAACAAGAGCATCCAACAACTCATTGCTCATGAGATTTTTATCCCCCTTTTAATCACTTTATCAAATCTATTGAACACATTATGTGAATGAGACGGCTAAACGAGCGCTTGCGATTTTCCCGTAAGGAATGTCGATTGTTTTTTTTCTAGTTTTTACTGTTATTTCAATTAAAACAGTGTTGCCATCAAAATTTATTAGTTTACCTTCAAACGATTTATCACCATTGATCGGCTCATATGTTTTAATAAATACATTTTTTCCAATCGCATTCTCATAGTCTGTTTCTTTTTTTAAAGGACGTTCTGCTCCAGGAGATGAAACTTCCAAAAAATAGTTATGAGGAATCGGATCGATTTCGTCGAGTTTTTCACTTAACTGTTCGCTAACAAGCCCACATTCTTCAATGTCTACTCCCGTTTCTTTATCAATGTACACACGGAGGAACCAATCTTTCCCTTCTTTTACGTATTCAACTTCCACCAAGTCTAAATGAAGTTCATCAACGATCGGGATTACTAACTTTTCGACCACTTCGACTACCTTACTCATCTTCTCCCTCCTTTTTTGTCCAAATTACATATAACAGTTAAACATTATAAAAACTGTAATTTAATGTTTTAAAAAAATCCAAACAATACGAAAGAGTGGGTCGCCCCACTCTTGTTCCCGAGAGTTATTGATAGTATTTCCAATAGAACTATACCATAACCAATTTTTTAATGCAAATAGAACACGTATTTTAAGTCTTTAAGATCGGGCGATGTTCATGTAAGACTTTCTTACACGATAAAATTCTCTTAACAGTGAACTCGTTTATTCCTATTAAAAAAGCGATAATTGGTTTGCTTCAGGTAAACCGTTTAAACAACCGTGTTGATCTAGATACTCCATAATTGTTTTTGATACTTTCCCCCCCCGCTTTTGTAAATCTTCTTTTGATAAAAACTCTCCTTCTTCTCGAGCCCTAACAATATTTAACGCAGCATTTGTCCCTAAACCAGGAATAGAATTGAACGGAGGTATTAACGAATTGCCATCAATAATAAATTGATCCGCACTTGAGCGATATAAATCTACTTTTTTGAACGAAAAGCCGCGTTCACACATTTCGAGTGCAAGCTCTAACACAGTTAACATGTTTTTTTCTTTCGGTGATGCATCTAAGCCCTTTCCATTTATTTCTTCAATCCGTGCACGAATTGCTTTTGAACTGCCGACCATCGCTTCAATGTCAAAGTCTTCTGCTCGTACCGTAAAATAAGCAGCATAATAATAAAGAGGATAATGAACTTTAAAATATGCGATCCTTACCGCCATCAGTACGTACGCCGCAGCATGAGCCTTTGGGAACATGTATTTTATCTTTTTACATGAATCGATATACCAGTCTGGTACTTCATTCTTCCGCATTTCTGATTCCATTTCTTCTGTCAAGCCTTTTCCTTTCCGAACCGATTCCATAATTTTGAAGGCAAACGCGGGCTCTAAACCTTGATAAATGAGATAAACCATTATATCATCACGGCATCCGATTACTTCACTTAGTGTACAGATCTTATTTTGGATTAACTCTTGGGCATTTCCCAGCCAGACGTCAGTACCATGGGAAAGTCCCGAAATTTGGACAAGTTCAGAGAATGTCGTTGGCTTTGTGTCTTCTAACATTTGCCGCACAAATTTTGTACCAAATTCCGGTATGCCAAGCGTTCCTGTTTTACACATAATTTGTTCTTCAGTCACTCCTAAAGATTCTGTGCTGCTAAAAATTTTCATTACTTCTGGATCATCAACCGGGATAGACTTTGGATCAATTCCGCTTAAATCTTGAAGCATCCTAATAACAGTTGGATCATCGTGACCTAATATATCTAATTTTAATAAGTTATCATGTATTGAATGGAAATCAAAATGAGTTGTCCTCCATTCAGATTTTTTGTCGTCTGCTGGATATTGAATCGGCGAGAAATCAAAAATATCCATGTAATCAGGGACAACGATGATTCCTCCCGGATGTTGTCCTGTTGTCCGTTTTACCCCTGTACACCCTGATGCCAGTCTATCAATTTCAGCTCCACGCAAGTGTAAGTTATGGTCTTGTTCATATGCCTTTACATAACCAAATGCTGTTTTATCAGCGACTGTACCAATCGTTCCTGCCCGATATACATTATCTTCACCAAATAGTACTTTCGTGTAATTATGGGCGATAGGCTGATATTCCCCAGAAAAATATGACGATAGGTAACGTTTTGAAGCAATGAATCTCCACGTTTTCCCCCGCCCCGCACCGTGCATGATTCTTTCGAAATCACACGGCGCTCCATCATAACTTTTAACGATTTTTTTAATGTTAATCGTTAGTTATGACTTGAGCCCTTCCCTTAGAATAGTTTTTTCCTCAGACTTATTGGTTATTCAGTCTTCATCGGCTACCCTTCAAACGGTACTACGGCTCTACTGCCATTCTGACAAATCGTGATTATTCCGTCAGCGGTATTTTCACGAACCTCTTCAAAGGCGGTTAAGACCTCCAAGTCCAGAATTTCTCACGTTCCATATTTTCTATCCATCATAAACTTCCTTAGGTGCCCTCTAAACGCCGGTAACAGCAATATTCCCCTGTAAGGAATATAGGACTTTCATAATTTGATACTTACTCATCCCAAGTTACTAAGCTATCAGCTCTTCTAGCATTTCTACTAGATGACATTAACGACGATTCAGTCGAGGGTTCGCCCCTAATTATTAGATTCTCACCATAGAAGTTCATGGACGCCCGGCCTATCAAGTACAGGTTCCTTATTTCGGATCCTTTTCGACAGCTTCAATTCTGTTTCGGTACTTTTCAGCCGACTTCAACGAGCTTCGTACACACTTCCTCTTAACCAGTTTGTGTGCACGTCGTAGTTTAGCGGTAGCTCTTCAAGGCGTTACCCTCTCATTTAGCTACTCGAAAATATAGTTCTCCTAACATACAACGTTAGTGGTTACTCTTTTCAAGTAACAACGTGACGCACTCAAATCAATGTCAGGTACTTTATCGCCCTTAAAACCTAAGAACGTCTCAAACGGTATATCATGGCCATCCTTTTTATACTTATCCCCGCAATTAGAGCAATTTTTATCAGGCAAGTCGAAGCCGGACCCTACTGAGCCATCATTAAAAAAAATTCCGATTGCTTACAAGTAGGACAAACATAATGAGGTGGCAATGGATTTACTTCGGTTATATCTGTCATTGTCGCAACGAAAGAAGATCCTACTGAGCCACGAGATCCAACGAGATAACCATCCTCAAGCGATTTTTTTTTTACAGCTTATGCGAGATGAGGTAAATCACGGCAAACCCGTGGCCAATTATACTTTTAAGTTCCTTATCTAGCCTTTCTTGGACAATTTCAGGGAGATTCTCCCCGTATATGCTGCGAGCCTTAGCATAACTCATTTCTCGAATTTCATCATCGGCTCCATCGATTTTTGGTGTATATAAATCATCTTTAATTGGCTTTATCGGCTCAATCATATTCGCAATTTTGTTCGTATTAGTGACAACAATTTTTTTTGCAACTTCTTCACCAAGAAAAGAAAAACTGTCAAGCATTTCATTTGTCGTTCTAAAGTGAACATCTGGTAATTTGTGACGGTTTAATGGATTAGCTCCTCCTTGTGAGCTAATTAATATTTTTCGATACACTTTGTCATTAGGATTTAAATAATGAACATTTCCAGTTGCAACTACAGGTATGTCAAGCTTGTCCCCTAGCTTCACAATATTTCCGATAATTTCCTCAAGCGCTGTTTCATCTCGAACTAGCTCCAACTCTAATAAATGGGCATATACTTCTTTCGGATGCACTTCTAAATAATCATAAAAGTGAGCAGCTTCTTCAACTTCCTCAGGTGCTTTTTGCATCATCGCTTCAAACACCTCACCTTTATCACAACCTGATCCAATTAAAATTCCCTCTCGATATTTTTGTAGCTGTGAGCGAGGGACACGGGGAACACGATAAAAATAATTTAGATGTGAAATCGAGACAATTTTAAATAAATTTTTCAAACCTACTTCGTTTTGAGCAAGCAAAGTACAATGGAATGGACGAGCCCTTTGATAAGCATTTCCTTTTCCCATATTATTGTTTAGCTGGTCATGGTACTCAATACCTTTCTCTTTCACATCAGTAAGCATTCTTAATAATAAATACCCTGTTGCTTCCGCATCATATATTGCCCTATGATGCTGGGTAAGTTCAACATTGAATTTTTTCGCTAATGTATTTAAGCGATGATTTTTCATTTCTGGATATAAAAATCTCGCAAGCTCTAGTGTATCAATAACCGAATTTGCCGCTCTTTCAAAGCCGATTTTTTTATAACCAACATTTAAAAAACCCATATCAAATGTTGCATTATGCGCAACTAATACTGCATCATCTACCCATGTACGAAATTCAGATAAAACTTGAGAAACTTCTGGGGCATTTTGCACCATTTCATCTGTTATTCCAGTTAAGTTGATCGTAGTTGCTGACAACGGATGATGGGGATTAGCAAATCGTTCAAATCGATCAATTATTTCTCCATTATGAATTTTAACTGCAGCCAATTCGATGATTGTATCGTACACTGCTGATAATCCTGTTGTTTCGACATCAAAAACAACATACGTATCATCGGCAAGTAGACGATGAGCTTCGTTATAAGCAATTGGCACACCATCGTCAACTAAGTTGACTTCAACACCGTATAGAATTTTAATATCGTTCTTTTTTCCAGCACTATATGCTTCAGGAAAAGATTGGACTACAGCGTGATCAGTAATAGCAATTGCTTTATGCCCCCACTTTTTTGCCTGCGAAATTAGCTCACTTACTTGTGTGACAGCGTCCATTTGACTCATTGGTGTATGTAAATGTAATTCGACTCTTTTTTCGCTTTTAGGAGCAGTATCTTGACGTTCTTTCGGCTTAATTTCATTTACATCATTCGCAATCATAACTAAATCGCGAACAAATGTATCGTTTTGAACACTTCCCCTCACCTTTAACCACATTCCTTTACGCACTCGTTGAAACTGGGAAGCATCTTCTTTATCTCGAGAAAACATTTTTACTAATATGGAACTTGAGTAATCAGTAATTTTAAACGTCAACAACGTCCGACCGCTTCGAAGCTCTTTAGTTTCTGCGTGAAACACATATCCTTCTATTGTAATGCGACGTTCTTCATCCACGATATCTACTAACTTTCTAAATTCAGTATCATCCTTGATTTGATAGCCAATCAAAAGTGGTCCTTCTGCTAAATTCCCATCATTAGCTTCTTTTTCAGTTTCTCTTTTCTGCATTTCAACTAAAGCTTGCATTGCTTTTTCTTGATCTTCTTTTTCTTTCTCTTGCAAAAAGTGCTCATATTCATTATTGCTTAATTGATCGATAATCTTTGTTTCAATCGTGATCGGCGGAAAACCAAAACTTTCATAAATCAAGGAAATCATTTCAGCATATTTTCTTTTTATTGTTAATCCTTCCAATTCACTTTTTACGTTGATAATCAGCTTATTACCCTGTACGGTCGGAATTTGCTCATTTAATAACTTGAGTAACGGAGGGGAGATTCCTTCCATTTCCTTTATGCAACCTTGCCAATAATCAATCATTAGCTCCTTTGAACTTGAAGAGTTGGAAACTTTTATTGTATAAGAGACTGATGCGATATGTGAAAAGGCTTTTTCTAGTTTTATTATAAATTCTGAATATACATTAAAGGGGATCAAACGATTAAATAGAAAATGAAAGTGCCATTTCCGCGCCCCCTTCTCTATGACAACTTTTTCTATTTGAGCATTTTCGAAATATTTAACTACAGCATCTTCAGTTAATTTTAATTGCTGGAGTAAGAGTTGGAATCGCTCTTTTTTGCCTATGGCGTGATCGCTCATCATTCTCTCTCCTCTCAATTTCTCTTTATCTTTTTTGACATCGATTGTAAACATTCGTATTATATCATAAATTGCTTTAGCCATTATATCCATTGTATAGAATCAATCTTTATCCAAAAATAAACAGGTACCTTTTCATTGGATACCTGTTTTTCAAGAATAATTATTTGTTTTTAAATAGTTCTGCTAATGTAGAAAGAAGTTCATCTTTATGAATTTCTATCATTTCGCCGCTTTTTCGGATTTTCAGTTCTACCATTCCTTCAGCCGCTTTTTTTCCGATCGTCATCCGAACTGGTAAGCCGATTAAATCTGAATCAGCAAATTTAACACCAGGACGTTCTTTCCTATCATCAAATAATACGTCATAACGATTTTCACCTAACAGATTATATAACTCTTCTGATAGCTGTCGTTGCGTGTCATCTTTCATGTTAATTGGGATTAAGTGTACGTCATATGGAGCAATATCAACTGGCCAAATAAGCCCGTTCTCATCATTAAATTGCTCTGCAATTGCCGCGACGATACGTGAAACACCAATTCCGTAACAACCCATTATCATCGGCTTTGATTTTCCATTCTCGTCTAAAAATGTTGCATTCATCGCTTCACTATAACGGGTTCCAAGCTTAAAGACATGTCCTACTTCAATTCCCTTGGCAAACTTAATCGTTCCTTGTCCATCAGGAGATGGATCGCCTTCTTGAATAAAGCGCAAATCGACAAATTTGCTTACGTTAAAGTCACGTCCAACATTAACATTTACGAAATGATAATCCTCCTCGTTTGCGCCACAAACACCATTTACAATTGCTTCAACTGCATGATCAGCGACAATCTCCAAATCACTTACATGAACAGGACCTAATGATCCTACCGAACATCCTAGTACTTCTTTCGTTTCATCTGCTTCCGCTAACTCAACAATCTGTGCTTCAAATAGATTTTTCAGCTTAATATCATTCACTTCATGATCACCGCGGACAAGAACGAGTACATATTTGTCATCTACTTTAAACAGAAGCGTTTTAATACATTTTTCTTTCGGAGTATTTAAAAATGAAGAGATATCTGCAATTGTTTTTTGCTGCTTTGTCTCGACCTTTTGCAATTCTTTTATTGTTTCATTGCTTTTGTCATACTTCGTAATAACAGGCGCCATCTCAATATTAGCAGCGTAATCTGAAGAGTCAGAGTAAGCAATCGTATCTTCTCCTACTTCCGAAAGAACCATAAATTCATGTGTGTCTTTTCCGCCCATCGCTCCTGAGTCGGCAATTACTGCTCGGAAATTTAGCTGGCAACGCGTAAATATATTAGCATAAGCCTGAAAAATCTTTTTATATACTTCATCTAGGCTCTCAGTGTTTGCATGAAAAGAATATGCGTCCTTCATGACAAATTCCCGACCGCGTAAAAGTCCAAATCTCGGTCTTTTTTCATCACGAAATTTTGTTTGGATTTGATATAACGTAAGTGGTAAACGTTTATATGATTTTACTTCATCACGAACGATACTTGTTATTACTTCTTCATGGGTTGGACCGAGGGAAAATTCCCGTCCGTGCCGATCTTTAAGTCGGATTAATTCCGGGCCATAGGAATACCAGCGCCCCGATTCTTGCCATAGCTCGGCTTGCTGTAATGCAGGCATTAACAACTCCACTCCACCTGCGCGATCCATTTCCTCGCGAACAATTTGCTCTACCTTTTGAAGAACTTTTTTTCCAAGTGGTAAAAAACTGTAAACCCCACTTGCATTTTGCCGAATAAAACCAGCTTTTAACAATAATTGATGACTTCTTATTTCAGCATCAGCCGGAACCTCTCTTAAAGTAGGGATAAGGGTCATACTTTGTTTCATCTCTATACACCTCTTCAAATCCTAATCAATTGTAAATAAATAGTTGTTAATGCTGTTTTACAAAAAGAAACGTTGAATATCATTCCAAGTAACGATTAACATTAACAACATTAACAGAGCTAATCCGATAAAATGAACCATTCCTTCTTTATGTCGGTCAATCGGTTTCCCTCTTACCGCCTCTACAGCGAAAAATAGAAGTCGGCCACCGTCAAGGGCTGGTATCGGCAGAAGATTCATAATTCCAAGGTTGATGCTTAAAATCGCTGCCCATTTCATTAAGTAAAAAACCCCAGATTTCGCTACTGTGTCTGTTGAAACATAAATCCCAACTGGACCTGAAAGCATATCAATCGAAAATTGACCTGTAACGAGTTTTCCTAGAAGAAAGATAATTTCTTTCGTCCAATAGTATGTTTCTTGAAATCCATAACTAATTGCTTTTAATGGTGATTTTTCAACCGGATTAAAAACACCGATCAAACCGTATTTTTTTCCTTCATCAATTACTTGTTCAGTAGGAGTGACCGGGATTTCTAGCTCTTTCCCGTTACGCTCTACATAAAATTCAAGCTCATTCCCCGGATTTTTGCGAATCATTTCAGTAATATCTTCCCAGCTTGTTATGTCTGAACCATCAATACTTCGGACAATGTCCCCTTCCTTTAAGCCTGCTTTTTTAGCTGCACCATCCTCAGTAATTTTTCCTAGAATTGGTTCATTTATAGGTACACCTTGCATAAATGCAAGCAGAATAAAAACGACTAACGCTAAAATGAAGTTCATCATCGGACCTGCGAAAATAGCCATTGTTCTTTGGCCAAGCGTTTTTGAAGCAAACTGACGATCATACGGCGCGATTTGTGTTTCGATACCATTTTCAATTAAAGATGCATCCCGGCTAATCTTAAACGTCTTTAGCGTTTCATCATCGCCGTCTACATAACCCTTAATCGTTAAGTCATGTTCAATATCTGCATCCTCTACTTCCATAATTCGTGCTTCCGGGTACTTTACTTTATTATTTAAAATAATTTTATGAACCGTTTCATCGCTTTTAAATATTAATCCGACACGATATCCAGGTTTGATTTCGACCATTTCTGGGTCTTCCCCCGCCATGCGAACAAAACCACCGATAGGCAGAAGGCGAACCGTATATAATGTTTCATTTTTTTTAAAGGAAAAAATTTTCGGTCCAAAACCAATTGCAAACTCCCGGCAAAGAATCCCTGCCCTTTTTGCAAAAATAAGGTGCCCGAGCTCGTGAAAAAAAACGAGAGCGCCGATAATAATAATAAAGGCTATTACTGTTTCCACATAAATAACCACCTTTTTATAGGAGTGAATGTACAAATTGACGAGTTTCTTGATCAACTTCTTGAATAACTGATAAACTCGGATTTTCTATTGCTGTATGATCCATCAATGCTTTTTCGATTAATGTTTCTATTTCTAAAAAAAAAGTATTTTACCGCTAAGAAATGCAGCGACAGTAACTTCATTTGCAGCATTTAAGACTGTAGGCATTGTTCCGCCAGTTTTTCCAGCCTCGTATGCAAATTGTAAACAGCGGAAACGCTCAAAACTAAGCTGTTGAAAATGGAGCTTTCCGATTTCCGCTAAGTTTAAGCGATTGGCTGATTGAAGAGGTAAACGGTCCGGATACGATAATGCGTATTGAATTGGAACGCGCATATCAGGTGTGCCTAACTGTGCAATGATACTGCTATCATGAAATTCTACGAGAGAATGAATGATACTTTCCTTATGCATTAAACAGTCAATTTTCTCATAGGGAAGAGAGAATAGCCAATGTGCTTCAATGACTTCTAGTCCCTTGTTCATCATTGTAGCGGAGTCAACTGTAATTTTTGCCCCCATTGACCAGTTTGGATGATTTAAAGCTTCTTCAACCGTTACATGTTTCAATTCTTCTCTCTCTTTATCGCGAAAGCTTCCGCCAGAAGCAGTTATAATGAGCCTTTGAATATTCTTTTCCTTTTTTCCCTTGAAGAGATTGGAAAATTGCTGAATGCTCACTGTCCACCGGCAAAAGTGCAACTTTATTTCGTTTAGCGGCTTCCATTACTAGATGTCCAGCAGTAACAAGCGTTTCTTTATTTGCAATTGCAATTGTTTTCTTGGCTTCTATTGCTTGTAAGGTCGGATACAATCCCACACTGCCTAAGACAGCATTTACTAAAATATTCGCCTCATCAAAAACAGCTACTTCAGTTAAGCCCGTTTCTCCATATGTAAATTTTATTTTTGGAAATTCTAGCTTCAAGCTTTCATATGCAGCTTTATCTTGCACAGAAACAAGTTTTGGATTAAATTGTTTCATAATTTTTCTTGCTAATTCCACATTATGACCGACAGACATCGCAACAAGCTTAAATTGGTCAGCATGCTCCTTAATAACTTGTAAAGTTTGTGTGCCAATTGAACCAGTTGCTCCTAACAAACTTATCTTTTTCAAAAAGCTCCACTCCTATTTATAAAAAAAAAACATTGCTTTCTTTTGACTACAGATGCAAAAAGTGTAATAACGGCAGAACAAACAATAAGCTATCAAACCGATCTAATACCCCACCATGTCCAGGTAAAATATTACCAGAATCTTTAACATTGTAATGCCTTTTTAAAGCGGATTCAACTAAATCACCTATTTGTCCAAAAACAGATAACAATACAGTAAGAATCAGTAATTTTGGAATTGAAACATTTATATCTGTAAAGACTAAAAATAGCAAGGCTGCGATAATTGCGCACACAATTCCACCAATAGAACCTTCTATTGTTTTTTTTGGACTTATTTCTGGCCACAGCTTATTTTTTCCTAAAGAACGGCCAATAAAATATGCCCCTGAATCTGTTGAAAAAATAACGATTAATGAATAGAAGATATAAGCTAATCCAGCTTCTCTCGTTTCAATTAAATAATAAAAACCTATGCCGATATACAAAATTGCTAATGTTGAAAATGCAACATCATCGAATGTAAAGCGATTTTTCGTTACGACTGTATATGTTAAAAACAGCAGGACAGCTAATAGTGCTAGTTCTATTTTTGTATAGTTTATCTCATCAAGAAAATGCTGATATTGTTTCGGCAGCAAAAAGATCCAAAGAAGGGCTAAAGAGATAAAGCCCGGTACTGAGAATATGCTCAGCTTTCTCATCTTTAAAAGTTCATAAAGACCAATGGATGCTACTAAATATGTTGCTGCAACGAACGGTATTCCACCATAGATGATGATCGGTAATAGTAATGCTAGTGCGACAATCGCTGTCACAATTCTTTGCTTCATTTCATTTTCACACCTTTTTCTCTATCTAATTGTCAGTGAAATAAACAGATATGTTCTCCATATTTTAAACTCCCCCAAAACGTCTTTGTCTGTTTTGAAATGCTGCAATTGCTTCAAGGAAATGTGTCTCGCTGAAATCCGGCCATAATACATCTGTAAACCAAAATTCTGTATAGGCGAGCTGCCATAACATAAAATTGCTTAAACGAATTTCACCGCTTGTTCGAATTAAAAGATCCGGATCAGTTAATCCCGCTGTCATTAAATATTTGGAAAACATTTCTTCACTTATTTCAGTTTCGTTCATTATACCACTTTTGTAATCATTTAAGACATGTTTTATTGCTTCTAAAATTTCTGCTCTACTTCCATAATTCAAAGCAAAGTTTAAAATTAATCCTGTATTATTCTTCGTATCATTTATCGCCTTTTCTACAGCCGATAAAGTATGCTTCGGCAAATTCTCTTTATAGCCGATCATTTTAACTTGTACATTTTCTTCAACAAGCTCAGGAAGAAAAGTTCCTAAAAATTCTTCAGGAAGCTTCAATAAATAGTCTACTTCCATTTTAGGACGTTTCCAATTTTCTGTTGAGAAAGCGTATAATGTTAATGTTTTAATGTTGAGATTGCTTGCTAACTTGGTCACTTTTCGGACAACCTTCATTCCTTCATGATGTCCAGCAATTCTCGGCAAAGCTCTCTTCTTTGCCCATCTTCCGTTTCCGTCCATAATAATCGCTATATGTGAAGGAAGTGGTTGCTGCTTTATTTCTAAAATTTTTTCTTGGAGATCAGAAGAATGACTTCGATTCTTCCATCGCTTAATTTTATTCAACATAAGACTGGTCCTCCAAATGGGTTACCTACCCTCCAGTAAATAATGGATCCCCATCAATATCAATTGTTAAAGTTAGGGTAAACGCTTCTCAGACTGTAAATAAAAGGTGCTACAATTGTTCTTGGAGAGCCCTTTGTCTAACAATGTGAGAAGATTATTTAAATGTCTTCTCAAGCTTCGACAAAGTCAGAAGCCCGAGGGTCAGACATCCCTATTTTATTATCATACCAAAAAAATAAACAGATATCTTCATAAAAGTTTATGTATAAATGTGAAAAGTAAGAATAACAACTTTAAGATTCAGTTAGACAAAAAAACCCCCTATATAAAGAGGGTCTTCTCGTTATAAAAAGTGTTTTTGTTCTTACTTATTTAAAATGGTAGACCGTGTTACTGTAAAACATGATTCTGATAATTAAACTTCCATGATCTCATTTTCTTTTTCTTTTGTAACTTGGTCAATTTTCCCAATATACTCATCAGTTAGCTTTTGGATGTCGTCTGTGTATCCACGCAGGTCATCCTCAGTTATATCACCATTTTTTTCAAGCTTTTTCAATTCTTCATTTCCATCACGACGAATGTTGCGGATCGCAATCTTCGCGTCTTCCGCTTCTTTTTTAACAACCTTTACGAGTTCTTTACGTCGTTCTTCTGTTAATGCCGGAATAACAATTCGAATAAGATTTCCGTCGCTTGTCGGATTTAAACCTAAATCTGATTTTAAAATTGCTTTTTCTATTTCACCAATGACTGTTTTGTCGTAAGGCTGAACAACTAACATCCGCGCTTCTGGAGTTGAAATAGAAGATAATTGATTAATCGGTGTTGGTGCACCATAATAATCAACAAAAATTTTATCTAATAAAGCCGCATTTGCTCTTCCAGCACGAATACTAGCCAATTCGCGTGTATAAGCTTGGATTGCTTTTGTCATTTTATCTTTTGCGGTTGATATGACTTGTTTCGGCATTATTTTTTCCCCCTTACAATTGTTCCGATTGTTTCACCCATTACGGCGCGTTTAATATTTCCTTGTTCCATAATTGAAAAAACGATTAAAGGAATGTTGTTATCCATACATAACGAGGATGCTGTTGAATCCATTACAGCTAATCCATCTTTTAAAACATCTAAGTAGGATAGCTCTTCGTATTTTTTAGCATTTTTGTCTTTAAGAGGATCAGCAGAATATACACCGTCTACATTGTTTTTCGCCATTAAAATAACATCTGCCTCTATTTCTGCAGCACGTAATGCAGCTGTCGTATCAGTTGAAAAATACGGATTACCTGTCCCTGCTGCAAAAATAACAACACGTTTTTTTTCTAAATGACGGATTGCACGACGTCGAATATACGGTTCAGCAACTTGTCGCATTTCAATGGATGTTTGAACCCTAGTTTCGATTCCTAACTGTTCTAGGCTATCTTGCAATGCTAATGAGTTCATTACGGTAGCAAGCATCCCCATATAATCTGCTGTTGCTCTGTCCATCCCCATTTCACTACCAACTTTTCCGCGCCAAATATTTCCGCCACCTACAACAACGGCTACTTCAACATCTAATACGGCAATTTCCTTTACTTGTTCAGCAATTGATTTTATGACTGATGGATTAATTCCGAAGCCTTGTTCTCCCGCCAATGCTTCTCCACTTAACTTTAAAACGACACGTTTATATTTTGGGCTGCTCATAAGAACCTCCATATGTAGTTTAAGGTGTTGTCATATTTCTTAAAACAGGGAACACAGTGTGTTCCCTGTATACTAAATATTTACCTCTGTTTCGTCTAGCTGTGCCCTCTTACGGCTCGAATAAAAGCAGCTGTTTAAAAGGACTTTTTCATAAGCTATTTATTATTTTTTAACTTGGTTCATTACTTCCTCAGCAAAATTATCTTGGCGTTTTTCAATGCCTTCTCCTACTTCATAGCGAACAAACTCACGAACAGTTCCGCCTTTTGATTCAACAAATTGACGTACTTTTAAATCAGGGTTTTTAACAAATGCTTGGTCAAGAACACAAACTTCCTCAAAAAATTTGCTTAAACGGCCTTCAACCATTTTCGCAACAATTTTTTCCGGCTTGCCTTCATTAAGTGCTTGTTGTGTTAATACTTGACGCTCACGCTCTACTTCTTCTTCAGAAACTTCGTCGCGTGATACATATTTAGGGTTTAAGGCAGCAATATGCATTGAAATGTCTTTCGCTGCTTCTCCATCGGTCGTTCCTTCTAATACAGATAAGACAGCAATGCGTCCTCCCATATGAAGATATGCGCCGAATACATCTTCGTCTGTTTTTGTTTTTACTTCGAAACGGCGAAGAGAGATTTTCTCTCCAATTTTTGCAATTGAAGCATTAATATATTCAGAAACAATTGTCCCGTCTTCCATTTTTTGAGCAAGCGCTTCATCTACTGAAGCAGGTTTATTTGCAAGTAGTTGTTTTGCTAATGTCTTTACAAGTTCTTGGAAACCTTCATTTTTTGCTACAAAGTCTGTTTCTGAGTTTACTTCAAGAATAACAGCTTCATTTCCTTCAGATAAAATATATGTAGTACCTTCAGCAGCGATGCGATCAGACTTTTTCGCAGCTTTCGCAATCCCTTTTTCACGAAGAAAATCGATTGCTTTTTCTAAGTCTCCATTTGTTTCTTGAAGCGCCTTTTTACAATCCATCATTCCTGCGCCTGTTTTTTCACGAAGTTCCTTTACCATTTGAGCTGTAATGGCCATGTATAACTCCTCCTTATATTAGTAAGCATCAAAATACAAACCTTCACTATTTTCTTCAAAAAAAGGTGATAAAGGGAAACTCCCCTCTTATCACCTTTATCCTCTGTAATCGTTCAAGTGCCAAGCTGCATTAAAAACGCTTGATCCTTGCAAGGTAAAACATTTAAGCAGTTGTAGTAGTTTCTTCTCCTTGTTTCGCTTCTAAGATCGCATCTGCCATTTTACCTGTTAAAAGTTTAACAGCACGAATTGCATCATCGTTTGCTGGAATGACATAATCAATTTCATCTGGGTCACAGTTTGTGTCAACAATTCCTACAATCGGAATGTGTAATTTATGTGCCTCTGCAACTGCGATGCGCTCTTTACGAGGATCAATAATGAATAGAGCATCAGGCAACTCTTTCATTTCTTTAATACCGCCAAGGAATTTTTCTAAACGTTCTTGTTCTTTTCTCAATTGAACAACTTCTTTTTTAGGCAAAACATCAAAAGTTCCGTCTTCGGCCATTTTTTCGATATCTTTTAAACGTTGAATACGCTTTTGAATTGTTTCAAAGTTTGTCAACGTTCCACCTAACCAGCGTTGGTTTACATAATACATTCCAGAACGTTCAGCTTCATCTTTAACAGAATCTTGAGCTTGTTTTTTAGTACCGACAAAAAGAATTTTCCCGTTGTTACCAGCAAGCTCCTTAACAAAGTTATAAGCTTCTTCAACTTTTTTTACTGTTTTTTGAAGATCAATAATATAGATGCCGTTACGCTCAGTAAAAATATATTTTTTCATTTTTGGGTTCCAACGGCGAGTTTGATGACCGAAGTGAACTCCGGCTTCAAGTAATTGCTTCATTGAAATAACTGACATGCTTGTTCCTCCTATTGGTTTTAGTTTCCTCCGCCTACATCATTTTTAAACAGTAACTGTTTTTAAAAAACAGCACCGACTGTTTAAATCCATAGGCGTGTGTATTAACACCATTTCATAATATAGCACATGTATTATTGACAATCAAGTTATTCCTATTCATTAATACGAATTTTTTACATTATTTTAATGTTTTAGAAATGCGCTAAGATTGCTCTTCATCATAAACTCATTAAAAGCCCCCCACCTAATCAAAAAGTTAGCTGAGGGGAAATTTAACTAATTTCACACTATTCGACAAACGAGTTCTATGAGTCCTTCCTTATGCTGTGTACATTGAGACAAGCGTCTTTAAACAGTATTTAAAACTATTTGCTTTTCTACAAGCTATAACTAGTTTGCTTTTAATTTTTCAAGTTCAACTAAAAATTTATCATTTAATACTTTTATATAAGTACCTTTCATTCCAAGTGAACGAGATTCGATCACCCCAGCGCTTTCTAGTTTTCGTAACGCATTTACGATAACAGAACGTGTAATCCCTACTCTATCAGCAATCTTCGAAGCAACTAACAGTCCTTCATTTCCATTCAATTCTTCAAAAATATGTTCAATTGCCTCTAACTCACTATATGATAAAGAGCTAATTGCCATTTGAACAACCGCTTTGCTTCTGGCTTCTTCTTCAATTTCTTCAGCTTTTTCCCGCAATATTTCCATTCCAACAACGGTAGCCCCATATTCTGCCAAAATAAGATCATCATCATGAAATTTTTCCGTTAACCGTGCCAATATCAATGTTCCTAACCGCTCTCCGCCGCCATTTATAGGTACGATTGTTGTTAATCCTGTCTTGAATAAGTCTTTATTCTCAACTGGGAAAGCTGTATATTCACTTTCTACATCAAGGTTCGGTGAAGTCTCTTGAATATTAAATAAGTTTTTTGTATATTTTTCAGGAAATTGGCGATCTTCAAGCATCTTTTTCATCCGCTCATTTTCAATCTGCTGATTGACTGCGAAGCCTAATAGCTTTCCGCGGCGGCTAACGACAAATATATTAGCTTCAATTACATCACTTAATGTTTCCGCCATTTCTTTAAAATTGACTGGTTTTCCTGCTGCTTTTTGTAACATTGCATTAATTTTTCTTGTTCTCGTTAATAAGTCCATTGTTTCTTCCTCCTATATACTGCGAAGCATTATCCCTTATAATTATTATTTCGATCTTAGTAATGTTTAATCGTTTTCTTCCACTAAAAATAGATCTCTTAGAGGATAAACTGGCTTAAATCTTTATTTCTTGAAATCGCACCAAGCTTATCTTCTACATACTGTGGTGTAATCTTAACATTTCCCATTGAAATGTCTGGCGCTTCAAATGATAAATCTTCAAGTAGTTTTTCTAAAATAGTATGCAAACGCCGAGCCCCGATATTATCAGTGTTCTGGTTAACTTCATAGGCTACTTCTGCAATTCTACGAATAGCATCGTCAGAAAATTCAATTTGTATACCTTCTGTTTCTAACAATGCTTGATATTGTTTAATGATTGCGTTATTTGGTTCGATTAAAATTTTCGTAAAGTCGTCGACCGTAAGCTTCGTTAACTCAACTCGAATTGGAAATCGCCCCTGTAATTCTGGAATTAAGTCGGATGGCTTTGCCATATGGAAGGCGCCAGCAGCAATAAATAACACGTGGTCTGTTTTAACTGGCCCATATTTCGTTACGACTGTTGATCCTTCAACAATAGGTAAAATATCCCTTTGAACACCTTCACGTGAAACGTCTACGGAAGAATTCCCTGAATTTTTACTAGCAATTTTATCAATTTCATCAATGAAAATAATCCCCATTTGTTCCGCACGATGAATCGCTTCCTGAGTTACTTCATCCATATCGATCAATTTTTGCGCCTCTTCATTTGTTAATATAGTACGCGCTTCTTTTACAGTTAGCTTACGCTTTTTACGCTTCTTTGGCATAAAACTGCTTAACATGTCCTGCATATTCATTCCCATTTGTTCCATGCCAGATCCTTGAAGCATGTCAAACATAGAAGGCTGCTGCTCTTCAACATCGACAGTAACTGTTTCATTTTCAAGTTCGCCTAGTTCAAGCTTTGTTTTTACTATTTTCCGTTTTTCTTTAATAGACAGCTCTTCACTGCTTTGCGTCTGTTCTTCTTGTTGATGATTTCCACCGCCAAATAGCATTTCTAATGGGTTTTTATAGTTACTTGATTTTTTATTAGATGGAACAAGGAGTTCGACGATTCGACCGTTTGCCTGCTCCTCAGCACGTCCTTTGACAACTTGCATTTTTTCTTCTTTCACTAAACGGACAGAAGTTTCAATTAAATCTCGCACCATTGATTCAACATCACGTCCTACATAACCAACCTCTGTAAATTTAGTGGCCTCCACTTTTACGAACGGAGCACGCACTAGCTTTGCTATCCGCCGAGCTATTTCCGTTTTCCCTACCCCGGTAGGGCCAATCATCAATATATTCTTTGGAATTATTTCATCCCGAAGCTTTTCACCGAGTAAACTGCGGCGATACCGGTTTCTTAATGCTACCGCAACTGCCTTCTTAGCATCCGTTTGACCGATAATAAATTGATCGAGTCGTTCAACTATTTGCCTTGGGGTTAAATTAGTCGTACTCATTTTCGACCTTCACTCCTTTCAAGATAATTCTTCAACGATAATATGTTCATTTGTATAGACACAGATTTCCGCCGCAATTTCTAATGCGGCCTTTGCAATATCTTTTGCAGACAAACTACTTCCACTGTATTTTTTTAACGCGCGACCAGCTGATAAAGCATAATTGCCTCCAGATCCGATCGCTAAAATTCCATCATCTGGTTCAATTACTTCACCTGTTCCCGAAACTAGAAGTAAACTATCTTTATTCATAACAATTAACATTGCTTCTAGACGGCGAAGCACTTTATCACTTCTCCATTGTTTCGCAAGCTCTACTGCAGCACGCTGCAAATTCCCATTAAATTCTTCAAGTTTTCCTTCAAACATTTCGAACAATGTAAAAGCGTCAGCTACAGAACCAGCGAAACCCGCCAATACACGTCCATTAAATAATTTGCGCACTTTTCTTGCTGTATGTTTCATCACAACTGCATTTCCAAACGTTACTTGGCCATCTCCTGCCATCGCACATTTGTCATTATGATGAATGGCGAAAATCGTCGTTGCATGAAATTGATCCATTAATAAACCTCCTTTAGGAACTAAGCCCTTGGGTGATAAGTCATATATGTCCTTCGCAAATGTTCATTTGAAACATGGGTATACACTTGTGTGGAAGACAATGACGCATGGCCAAGTAATTCCTGAACAGTTCGCGAATCCGCTCCGTTATTTAACAGATGAGTCGCAAACGAATGTCTTAACATATGCGGATATATCTTCCCATTTAATGCTGTTTTTTTTATCATCTTATCTAAAATAGTGCGAATTCCTCTTGCTGTTAATGGTTCACCTCTAAAGTTCACAAATAGAGCATGATGATCTTCAGACTTACGGATTAATTGGTTTCGGCCATCCTCTATATATAATCGGAGTGAATCGCTGGCGAAACGACCAAAAGGAACATAACGCTCTTTATGACCTTTTCCTTTAATTAATACAGTTCCTAAAGACATATCAAGGTCGTGTATGTGAATTTGAACACATTCGCCTACACGGATTCCAGTCCCGTACAAAACTTCAAGCAATGCTTGATTTCTTTGTCCAAGAGGTGTTGTTACATCACACACTTTGAATAGCTGTTGAAGTTCTTCCTCATAAAAAAAAAGAGGTAAGCGACTTTCACTTTTAGGTAAAGAAATGAGAGCTAATGGGTTTTCAGTAACTACTTTTTCCCTCAAGAGAAATGTAAAGAAACTTCTTAAGCTTGAGATTTTACGAGCAATCGATTTTTTTGCTAACTTTTTCTCGTAAAGTTTTGTTAAAAAAAGTCTCACATCAAAATCCGTAACATCATTTAAATCTTTAATTGTTTGCTCAACCATGAACATAAAGAATTCACTAATATCACGATGATAATACTCAACTGTATATTGTGAACAATTTTTTTCAATTTGTAAATATTGAATAAATAACTTTAAAGAAACGTTCACATTTCCCAAAAGTATTCACCTCATTAAGGCCACTAAATATTATCATAATTAAGCGGCCATTGCAATAAAATTTACATATTTTTCATAAATTTCTGAATTGTTTGTAATGCTCTTGTTGCGTGTTGTTCATTGCGTTCTTTTTTTCCTTTAATTTTCATATTTAGTTCAGGAAGCAAACCAAAGTTTATATTCATCGGCTGAAAATTATCGGGATTTGCAGTTGCGATGTATCTAGCTAAACTTCCAATAGCTGTTTCATGAGGAAATTCAATCGGAGTTTGCCCTGCCACTATACGCGCTGCATTTATTCCAGCAATTAAACCACTAGCCGCAGATTCAACATACCCTTCGACACCTGTCATTTGTCCAGCAAAAAACAAGTCTTCTCTATCCTTTAACTGATATGTAGCTTTCAAAACTTTTGGTGAATTAATAAACGTATTGCGATGCATGACACCATAACGAACAATTTCTGCATTTTCTAAGCCTGGAATAAGACGAATGACTTCCTTCTGCGCTCCCCATTTTAAATGAGTTTGAAAACCGACAATATTATAAAGTGTTCCAGCCGCATCATCCTGCCGTAATTGAACAACTGCAAATGGTCTTTTTCCAGTATGAGGGTCTTCTAATCCAACTGGCTTCATCGGACCAAAAAGCATCGTCTTTTTACCGCGAAGAGCCATGACTTCTATCGGCATGCAGCTCTCAAAAAATATTTCCTTTTCAAATTCCTTTAACGGAGCAGTCTCAGCATTGATTAATGTGTCATAAAAGCGATCAAATTCTTCTTCTGTCATTGGACAGTTTAAATAAGCTGCCTCCCCTTTATCATAGCGAGATTTTAAATATACTTTACTCATGTCAATACTTTCTTTTTCAATAATCGGTGCAGCTGCATCATAAAAGTATAAATAATCTTCCCCTGTTATTTTTCGCAAACTCATTGAAAGTGCTTTGCTCGTTAATGGGCCAGTAGCTATAATTGTCGGTCCTTCAGGAATATCCACTACTTCTTCATGGACAACAGTGACATTTGGATGGCTTTTAACTTGTTTAGTCACCATTGCGGCAAATTCGTGCCGGTCAACTGCCAACGCTCCTCCAGCTGGAACAGAACTTGAATCAGCTGCTTTTACAATACAAGAGTCTAATAGCCGCATTTCTTCTTTTAAAACACCAACTGCGTTTGTTAAAGAATTGGCTCTTAATGAATTGCTGCACACGAGCTCTGCAAATTTGTCTGTATGATGAGCGGCTGTTTGCTTAACTGGTCTCATTTCATATAGGAAAACTTTTACACCTCGCTGTGCTATTTGCCATGCAGCTTCACTTCCTGCCAGTCCAGCTCCGATCACTTTAACTGCTTCTTTCATTTTACGTACCTCCAGTGGCTCTTATGACTTAACTTTTTATGTTCAAAAAAGCATATAAAAATATATATTACAATTAGAAAAATATGTTCAATCATCCATCTTGCATTCTACACTACGTTCTCATAAGAAAAAAGTTTCAAGCACCAAACTATTAGAAGTTAGATGTCACACTTTTTATTTTTCCCCCAACAAACAAGAATAGCAAACTACTGATGAAAAGACAATATAAAAGGGTGAGCTTGAACTCACCCTTAACTTTGCTGTTTTTCTTTATAATCACATTCAGTACACTGTACTTGAATACCTTTTTTAAGTTTCTTTTCAACGAGCAATCCTTCGCATTTTGGACAGCTTCTTGAAATTGGTTTGTCCCACGAAATAAAATCGCAATTTGGAAAGGTATCACAGCCGTAAAAGATTCGCCTCTTTTTGCTTTTTCTTTCAATAATATTTCCTTCCTTGCACTTCGGACATTTAACACCAATTTCTTTGACGATTGGTTTTGTATTCCGACAGTCTGGGAAATTACTGCAAGCCATGAACTTACCATATCGTCCCATTTTAAAGACCATTGGATTCCCGCACTCTTGACAGTCTTCTCCAGCTGGTTCATCTTTAATTTCTACTTTTTCCATTTCCTTCTCAGCTTTTTCTAAACGAGGCTCAAAATCACGATAAAAGTGATCGATGATGGCAACCCAATTTTCTTTCCCTGCTTCAACATCATCTAAATCTTTTTCCATTTTAGCTGTAAATTCGACGTCGATAATTTCTGGAAAAAACTCCAAAATTAGCCCCATAACTATTTCACCGAGCTCGGTCGGAACGAAACGTTTATTTTCTAGCGCTACACATCCGCGCTTTTGTATCGTATCAAGTGTAGGCGCATAAGTGGATGGACGACCAATTCCTAATTCTTCTAAAGCTTTAACTAACCGTGCCTCCGTATATCTTGGAGGAGGTTGAGTGAAATGCTGCTTCGGATTAATATCTTTATTAAATATTTTATCTCCTACTTTTAAATCTGGCAGCAGTCCATCTTTTTCTTCAATTTGATCATCGCTTCCTTCAACATAAACCTTCATAAAACCAGGAAACTTTACAGCAGAACCGGTCGCACGAAATACAACCTCTCCATTTTGTAAATCTACACTCATTGTATCCATTACAGCTGGGCTCATTTGGCTTGCTAAAAACCGCTCCCAAATTAACTTGTATAATCGGAATTGATCTCTTGATAAAAACTGTTTCATCTTGCTCGGTTCACGTAAGCTGCTCGTCGGTCGAATCGCTTCGTGGGCATCTTGGGCATTCACTTGTTTTTTTTCTCTTTTAACCGCACCTTGATAATATTCCTTGCCGAAAGCAGATTCAATATATTCTCGAGCTTCCGTTTGAGCAATTTCTGATACTCTTGTTGAATCTGTTCTCATATAAGTAATTAACCCGACTGTCCCTTCCTTTCCAAGATCTATTCCTTCATAGAGCTGTTGGGATAACATCATTGTCTTTTTAGCACGGAAATTTAATTTACGCGCTGCTTCTTGCTGTAAAGAAGAAGTTGTAAACGGAGGTGCCGGATTACGTTTCCTCTCTTTTTTCGTTACAGTTGTTATAGTAAAAAAGTTGTCTGATAATTTATTTAATATATTTTTAACTTCTTCTTCTGATTGCAGCTCAAGCTTTTTGGCACCAATTCCATAAAAAGCTGCTTCAAAAGTTTCTTTACCTTTTAAAAAGTCCCCTTCAATTGTCCAATACTCTTTAGGCTCAAAACTTTTAATTTCTTTTTCTCTTTCAATAATGAGCCTTACGGCAACAGATTGAACACGGGCAGCACTAAGTCCTTTTTTCACCTTCTTCCAAAGCAAAGGACTAATATTGTAGCCAACTAATCGGTCTAATATGCGCCGAGCTTGTTGAGCATCAACCAAATCCATGTCGATTGGCCGCGGGTACTTAAAAGATTCTTTAATGGCATCTTTCGTAATCTCATTAAATACTACACGGCAGTTTGATGTTGTATCAAGATTTAAGCTATTTGCAAGATGCCATGCAATCGCTTCTCCTTCACGGTCAGGGTCAGCTGCAAGAAAAATTTTCTTTGCTTTTTTTGCTGCGGTCTTGATTTCCTTTAATACCGGTCCTTTTCCTCTAATCGTAATATATTTTGGTGCGTATTGATTTTCTATATCAATACCCATTTGGCTTTTCGGCAAATCACGAATATGACCCATTGAAGCCTTAACTTTATATTTTTTTCCTAAATATCGTTCTATCGTTTTTGCCTTTGCAGGCGATTCAACAATTACTAAAAAATCTGACATTCAGTAATCCTCCTTAAGAGGGAAAATTATTTGTGTTTATTATTAAGCAGTTATTGGCTGACTAATTAGAACTATGCAATCTAGTAATGACGAAAATGCTATTATTCATCTCGCTTTATCATAAAATGAATGTTATGACAAAAGAAACGGATGGAACAAACGGTTGAAAGCGTCTACAATACTTCTCCTAATGCAGCTTGTTTTCTGGTAAATAAAAAAATATTATTTTATACGCCTTATTTCTTTAGTAAATATCCCTTATTATTAAATAACTTTCTTTCGTTTGTCAAATAACATTTTTAAAGTTTGCTGCCATAAATGAGGTTTGCCTTGCTTATAAATGAACAATTTCTTCCCTATTTTTTCTAAGAAATCGATATACAAAAGGGATTTAATTAAAAAAAATGATCGAAATCTTTTTCTAACACCTGTTGCAAAATGTATAACAGATTATCAATAATTTCAACTATTTTGATGTATTATTTTATAATACAGTAAAAACGGCTTATAAAAAGAATCTTTTTAATGTCTGTTATAGGATATGATCTAAACTTTAAGCACGAATTGTTAGTTCTTCCAAAATATCTAAAGGGGTGATCACTAATTTTGCTCCTTTTTGAATAAGCTGATTTGTACCAATTGAAAACGGACTCATAATCTGACCTGGCAGGGAGAAAACTTCTCGTCCTTGTTCTAAAGCGTAATCTGCTGTAATTAGTGCTCCGCTTCTTTTTTTTGCTTCAATAATTAACACCCCTCTGGAAAGACCGCTAATAATTCGATTCCTCATCGGAAACTGCCAACGGACAGGCCTTGTATGAGGAGGGTATTCAGACAGAATTAAATGTTGATCCATTATTTTTAAAGCCAAGTTTTCATTTTCCTTAGGATATATATGATAAAATCCCCCTGCAATCACTGCAATTGTTTTACCTCCTAAATTTATTGCTGTTTGATGAGCGTATGAATCTATTCCCCTCGCTAGACCGCTTACAATTAAAAATTCCTTTTTTATAAGCTCCGGGAATAACATATTAATAGCTTGTCTACCGTAACTCGATCCTTGTCTTGAACCTACTACTGCAAGCTTAAGATTATTTGTAAGTAATTTCATATCTCCTTTTACATAGAGAATCCAAGGAGGCTGAAAAATCTCTTTTAATAAAGGGGGATAACATTTATCAAAAATAGCGACTATTTCAATGTTTTCTGTATAATAGTGGTGAATTTTGTTAAGAAGGCGATCCGAATGTAAGTCGAGAAGTGTTTGCTTAGATGTTAAAGGGGGTAAATGTAGTAGTTGCTTTAAATCATATTCTGTAAGATTATACATCGTTTTTAATGTCGGGTCATGTTTTAATAAACGAAAAATTGACTTCCAGCCAATTCCGCGACAATGGTGCAAATGTACAAGACGCGATTTTACATCTTCCACTTTAATTCCTCCAATATTTTTTTATCTTGCAAACTTTCCTTAAAGAATTATTTCATTTTATAGGGAATTTACATAGTTGGTGGCTGAGTGAAGGTGACAGTCGAGGTTTAAAAAATTTCTCAGTTCATTGTCAGTTTGTAAAACAATAGTTTGATAGCTGAATCAATCGCCCTTTTTATAAAAAAGGACTCAGACTGTTATTGAAACGCTTGCATTTTTCGTTGTTAGCTAAGAATCTAGTTCTATTCGCCTCCATTGATTAATAAGCGCTTACAACCAGTCTGAGAAAATCATTTTAATATTTGAATCGATATATTCTTTTAATATTAATGAGTTTTACACTTTTCATATAGACCTTTTTCTTTTATAACAGAGATTAATGTGTCTCCAATGACTGAAGGTGTATCTGCGACTTTAATCCCACATTCGTTCATGACACGAATTTTCTCATCAGCCGTTCCTTTTCCGCCAGAGATAATCGCTCCTGCATGCCCCATCCGTTTTCCTGGAGGAGCCGTACGTCCGCCAATAAAGCCGACAACGGGCTTAGTCATATTGTCTTTTACCCAGAGGGCAGCTTCTTCCTCAGCTGTTCCGCCGATTTCACCAATCATAATGACTGCATATGTTTCAGGATCCTCGTTAAATGCTTTTAAAACATCGATAAAGTCTGTGCCATTAACAGGATCGCCACCAATTCCTACTGCAGACGTTTGACCAATACCAGCTTGTGTTAATTGGTGAACTGCTTCATAAGTTAACGTCCCAGAGCGGGAGACAACTCCAACATGACCTTTTTTATGAATATAGCCTGGCATAATTCCAATTTTACACTCGTCAGCCGAAATAACACCAGGACAGTTCGGACCGATCAGACGCGTTTTCTTTCCTTCCATGTAGCGTTTTACCTTTACCATATCAAGTACAGGGATATGTTCTGTAATGCAAATTGCAAGTTCCAACTCTGCGTCAACAGCTTCCATTATTGCATCCGCTGCAAAAGGAGCTGGGACATATATTACCGAAGCATTTGCGCCAGTCGCTTTTACTGCTTCATCTACTGTATTAAAAACCGGCACCCCTTCTACTTCTGTGCCACCTTTACCAGGCGTTACCCCTCCGACAATTTTTGTACCGTATTCAAGCATTTGTTTTGTATGGAAAAGGGCTGTAGAACCAGTTATCCCTTGAACAATCACTTTAGTATCCTTATTAACAAAAACACTCACAACTTTTCCCGCCTTTCTTTGTTTACCTTGCCCTTAACGCTCTGGCAAGGAGCGATATAACACACTGTTAACCTACTAGTGAAACAATCTTTTGTGCACCGTCAGCCATTGATTCTGCCGCTACTATGTTTAGACCTGACTCTTTAAGAATTTGTTTGCCCAAGTCTACGTTCGTTCCTTCTAGACGAACAACGAGAGGTACTTTTAATTCAACTTGCTTTGCTGCTTCAACGACTCCTGTAGCAATAATGTCACATTTCATAATTCCACCGAAAATATTAACAAATATTCCTTTAACATTTTGATCTGAAAGGATAATTTTAAATGCTTCCGTTACCTTTTCAGCTGTTGCACCGCCCCCTACATCTAAGAAGTTTGCAGGTTCGCCGCCATAATATTTGATAATATCCATTGTTGACATTGCGAGTCCAGCACCATTTACCATACAGCCAATGTTTCCATCAAGCGAAATATAGCTTAAATCGTATTTAGACGCTTCTATTTCTTTCGGATCTTCTTCATCAAGATCGCGATATTCAACAATATCTTTATGGCGATAAAGTGCATTATCGTCAAAGTTTAGCTTTGCATCTAGTGCCATTACTTTACCGTCACCCGTTACGACAAGAGGATTAATTTCTGCAATTGAGCAGTCTTTTTCTACGAAAGCTGTATATAAACCAATCATAAATTTAACTGCTTGGTTTACTAACTCTTTCGGAATGTTAATATTAAAAGCTATCCGTCTTGCTTGGAATGGCGTTAATCCAACAACTGGATCGATTTGCTCCTTAAAGATTTTTTCAGGAGTTTTTTCAGCAACTTCTTCGATTTCAGTTCCACCTTCTTCAGATGCCATTAAAACCACTCGAGATGTTGCCCGATCTAGTACAAGACCTACATAATACTCCTTCTTAATGTCGCAGCCTTCCTCGATAAGAAGTCGTTTTACTTCTGTACCTTCTGGACCAGTTTGATGTGTTACAAGTGTTTTCCCTAAAATTTCACTAGCATATGTACGTACTTCTTCTAAATTTTTAGCAACCTTTACACCGCCAGCTTTTCCTCTTCCGCCTGCATGAATTTGTGCTTTTACAACACATACTTCTGTGCCTAGCTCTTTTGCCGCTTCAACAGCTTCCTCTACTGTAAAAGCTACTTTTCCGTTTGGAACCGTCACCCCGTATTTTCTGAGGATTTCTTTCCCTTGATACTCATGGATATTCATTTTCCATCCTCCTATCAAAACTCATCAATAAATACACTGCGCTTTCATTTTATATAATGACACATATATTGTCTACCTTTATCGAATAAATATTATCCTTCTCGAAAAATTTCAAAAATGATTTAAGGACAAAAAAATGACTTATTTAAGTTAAATAATGTATTAATTCAGGTTTCCCCTTTATATCAGAATAATATTTAAAAGGAGAATTTTCTGTCATTTCAATGAGATTCATTATGTTTTAAAAGACTATTAATCAACAAATCTGTTATTTTTGATTGGTGCAAAACTCTTTCGATGATACGGACTAGCTCCATATTTTTGTATTCTTGCTAAATGTTCTTTCGTTCCATAGCCCATGTTGCTTTTAAACGCATATTGCGGAAATTCTTTGTCGATATTTTTCATAAATCGATCCCTCGTAACTTTTGCAATAATAGAAGCTGCCGCAATAGATACACTATTTGCATCCCCTTTAATAATCGATTGCTGTGCAATTGGCGTCGTCAGCTCGATCGCATCGATTAGCAGAAAATCAGGGAGTTTCTTTAAATCTACTATCGCGGCTAGCATTGCTTTTTTTGTCGCTTCATAAATATTTATTTTATCAATTTCATGAGCATGGATGACCCCTATACCGATACCAACAGCATGTTCTTTAATATAATTATAGTATTCTTCACGCTTTTTTTCTGATAGTTTTTTAGAATCATCGAGTCCTGGCAAAAAAAACTCTTTTGGAAGAATAACAGCTCCTGCAACTACAGGGCCAGCTAACGGTCCCCGTCCCGCTTCATCAATACCGGCTATACAATTAAATCCTTCCGATCGAATTTTTCTTTCATAAGCAGTCATTTGCATAAATTTCTCTTGAAGAAGCTGTTCTTGTTGCTTATGTTTTCGCCATCTTTTCAGTAGTTGTTTAACACCCTTTCGCTCATCTTGGTCGATTGCAGCAATAAACGGGTCTTCCTCATCGGAAATTTCAATCAGCTTTTGTTGTATTTGCGACACAGTTAGCCTTTTCATTCGTTGATTTCAACTCCTTATATATGAATACGGATAAGGATAAAGACCCTCACAATACAGGGTCTTTCAGATTAGTGACAAATGCTTGCTTTCTTCGTTTTCAGCCCATAAACGATTTGTTCAATCCATTTCCATCTTGTTGCCCACACCTCGACTGACAAGCATGTTTCAGAAAATTATTTTAATATTTCACAATCTTTATCCTTAATCTACATTTTTAGGCTTTTCAAAGGTGAGTGTGCCAAGCTTTCCGCCCCTAATATCTTTTATGATATGCTCAGTTACTTTGTCATAATTAATTTCCCCGCCAGCCATTAAACAGCCGCGCAATAAACCAATATGATCATATAGCATACTGATGCTGGTTGGATTTTCTTGAAGCTGATATCTTTTCTTTAACCTTTCTGGATACTCACGCTCTAAAAATGTTAAACCGTATAAGGCAACGTCCTGTAAATTCAAAATTGTATCTTTAATCGCTCCAGTAAGTGCCAGCTTTAAGCCGACCTCTTCTTCTTCAAATTTCGGCCATAAAATTCCGGGTGTATCTAACAGTTCAAGTTCTTTACCAACCTTTATCCATTGTTGGGCTTTCGTAACCCCTGGAGTATTTCCAGTTTTTGCTATATTTTTATTAGCGAGTCGATTAATCAGCGTTGATTTCCCAACGTTCGGAATCCCTACAATCATCGCTCTAATTGGTCTTGGTTTTACACCTTTTGCTTTTAAACGAGCAAACTTTTCATTGAGAAGTTCTTTAGCGGCATTCACAATCTCTTTTAGACCTGTCCCCGTCTGCGAATTTATCGCTAATGCCTTCATGCCTTGATGATTAAAGTATTCTATCCATTGCTTCGTATATTCCCGATCAGCGATATCCGCTTTATTTAATAGTATAATTCTTGGCTTATGTTGGATTATTTCATCAATCATTGGGTTTCGCGATGAGTAAGGAATTCTTGCGTCAACCAGTTCAAAAATAATATCAATTAGCTTAAGTTTTTCTGTTACTTCGCGTCGGGCTTTTGCCATATGCCCTGGAAACCATTGAATTGTCAAAAAATCACTCCTTTTCAAATGAATCTTCTCTTGTAAAAAAACCGAAACAATAACATTATGTAAAGTAAGTAATAAATTTATTTCACAATCCGAATGCCTTCAATCGGCCAAAAAACGACTCTTGTCTTGCCAATGACTTTTTCCATTGGAATGGCCCCGATATGACGGCTATCTTTACTAAAACGCCGGTTATCTCCCATAACAAATAAATGCCCTTCTGGTACAGTTTCACGATCGATTTTTTCCTCAAGGGTGAAAGGCTCGGTTAAGGGACCATCAATAACCTGCTTTTTATATTCCTCTAAATACGGCTCCTCATATGCTTTACCGTTAACGTAAAGTGTATCATTTTTATATTCAATTCGATCACCCGGCAAGCCAATTACACGCTTTATATAATCTTTATTTTCCGGGGCATGAAAAACAATGATATCAAATCGTTCAGGTTCACCAATCGTATAACTGAATTTATTCACAATCATCTTATCCCGATCATGGAGTGTCGGCATCATCGAAAAACCATCTACAAGAATTGGCGCAAACAAAAATTTGCGTATTAGAAAAGCTAATAAAACTGCAATAATTAGTGCTTTTATCCATTCTAAAAGTTCATTTTTCTCTTTTGGCATCTTTTTCCCCCTTGTCACTTTTAATATATACCCTTATTTTACATAATTAAGCAATTTTTAAACATAGCGATCATTATTTTTTACTCAATCGTAATAAACATAAATATGTATTTTAGTAAGAAAAAGGAGCTTGATAACAAGCTCCTTTCTGGTCTTCCATTATCGAATTTCTTTAATACGAGCTGCTTTTCCACGAAGAGCACGTAAGTAGTAAAGTTTCGCACGTCTCACTTTACCGCGACGCATTACTTCGATCTTCGCAATTTTTGGTGTGTGTAAAGGGAAAGTACGTTCAACACCTACGCCGTAAGAAATTTTACGAACAGTAAATGTTTCGCTAATTCCACCACCACGACGCTTAATTACAACACCTTCAAACACTTGGATACGCTCCCGTGTTCCCTCTACGACCTTTACATGAACGCGTACAGTATCACCAGGACGGAAAGCCGGAAGGTCAGTGCGAAGCTGTTCCTTTGTAATTTCTTGAATTAATTTGTGCATCGTATTCAACTCCTTCCAACAGATGCTCTTGCAATACATGTTTGTTGCAGCGGAACATCGTTATACAGACAAACGGCTATTGAATTAAGCCTATGTCACAAAGAATATCTTACCATAAATAAACGTTCGGCCGCAATAGCTATTATCACTGTTTTTCAAACTCTTGCAGCCATTTTTTTTGCTTATCCGTTAACTCTAGCTCTTTTAATAAATCGGGCCGCCGCAAAAATGTCCGTCTTAGCGACTCTTTTTCCCTCCAATCATCAATTAACCGATGATTTCCTGATAAAAGTGTTTCAGGAACTTTCATCCCTCTAAATTCAGCAGGTCTTGTATAATGAGGGTGCTCTAATAGCCTCGTACTAAAGGAATCATTTACATGCGACTCGTTATTGCCAAGGACTTTAGGAATAAGACGAACGACACTGTCGATAACAACCATTGCAGCAAGCTCGCCGCCTGTTAATACGTAATCACCAATTGATATTTCATCAGTCACTAAATATTGCCGAATCCGTTCATCATAGCCTTCATAATGACCGCAAATAAAAATAAGATGATCTTCACAAGCTAGCTGCTCTGCCTTTCTTTGCGTATATCGCTCTCCTTGAGGACAAAGAAGAATAACTTTCGGGTTTGTGCTATGCGATTTTTCTTTCAAATCTGTAACTGCATCAAAGATTGGCT
Source organism: Bacillus aquiflavi (assembly GCF_019915265.1). Taxonomy (NCBI): domain Bacteria; kingdom Bacillati; phylum Bacillota; class Bacilli; order Caryophanales; family Bacillaceae; genus Bacillus; species Bacillus aquiflavi. The sequence continues at coordinate 1,177,564 of NZ_CP082780.1, read as the reverse complement.
GAGGCTTTAATACCATTCCTGCTCCCCCGCCATAAGGATAGTCATCGACAGTTCCGTGTTTATTATCAGCATAGTCTCGAAAGTTAACGAGGTTATATTTCACAATCTGTTTTTCAGAGGCCTTTTTCAAAATGGATTCTCCAAGCACTCCTGAAAACATTTGAGGAAACAATGTTAAAATATCAATTTTCATCATGACAACAAACCTTCCATCGGTTCAATTAAAATGAGCTTTTCATTTGTATCGACCTTTTTCACTACTTGCTCGATGTAAGGAATCAGATAATCATTCCCATCTCCATCTTTTACAACCCATACATCATTCGCTCCAGGAGTTAAAATCTCAGTTACTTTGCCTATTTCTTCACCTAATGTTGTAAAAACAAGACAACCGATAATTTCATGAAAGTAAAATTCACCTTCCCCTAACTCCATTAATTGGTCTTCAGAAACTTTTAAAGTCCCGCCTTTCATCGGCTCTACTTCATTAACATTATTATATTCTTCAAAAGTTAGGAGATCAAACGACTTGTGTATGCGATGGCTTTTTACAGTGAGCTGGAGTGGTTTGCTTTCCTTTTGTTTAAATAAATACAACGTATTTCCAGGTTGATAACGTTCCTTTGGAAAGTCTGTCTTTGAGATGACCCGAACTTCTCCCTTAATACCGTGTGTGTTAACAATTTTTCCGACGTTAAACCATCTTTTCATCTTTATCACCTCGAGCGAATCTCTTGAACAATTCCATCCTTTATGATAATCGTTTTCTCGTTAATAATTTCCTCCCAACAGTCACCTTCATTCACATCAACAATTCCTTGAACTTCTTTTTCTTTAAGTTCACTTCCTATCGGGAGCATATGTAGCTGTTCAATTTGAAAATCAATAATTTTCATTTTTTCTTTTCGCAACTGAATTTCTTTTTCAAAATGTTTTCTCAAATGATCACTTTGAAACTTTTTTGCTTTTTCCAACTTTTTTAACTCAAAATAAAGCTGATCACTTTCTTTATGAAGCTGGCTTTTTTCTGAATGAAACTTATTCATTAGCTCACGTTTGCTTTTTTCAGTTAAAATTTGTTTCACCATGACAGTTTGGAGAATTTTCATTACAGCACCTCCTTGTCTTTTAGAACTAGTGCTAAAAATGTGAAATAAAGGGAGGGGCAACCCCCCTCCCTTTACTCACAAATCTCTAAATAAATCTTCTTCTGTTGTGATGATCCTGCTGCATAGACAACAGTTCGTATCGCCTTTGCGACTCGCCCCTGCTTTCCAATTACCTTTCCCATATCACTTTTATTTACAAAAAGCTGATAAGTTATACGGTGATCATCCTCTGAAGCTGTCACCCGGACTTCATCTGGAAAGTCAACAAGAGGCTTTACAATTGTTTCAATTAATTCTTTCATTCTATCGATGTTTACTTACCGTTTTTAGCGCTATGGAATTTTTCCATAATGCCTTGGGTAGATAATAGATTACGAACTGTGTCAGACGGCTTTGCACCGTTTTGTAACCACTTAAGTACTAGATCTTCATCGATTTTCACTTCAGCTGGTTGAGCTACTGGATTATATGTTCCAATTGTCTCAATGAAACGTCCGTCACGAGGAGAACGTGAATCAGCTACTACAATACGATAGAAAGGAGACTTTTTCGCTCCAACACGTTTTAAACGAATTTTTACTGCCATTTTAAATAGCACCTCCGAATAGTTTTACACAAGATAATATATTAACAAAATCACTACTACTTTGTAAAGTGTTTTTTCTTTACAGACTGTTTTTACATAAACGGAAACTTAAATCCGCCTTTTTTCTTACCTTTTTGCTGCATATTTGTCATTTGCTTCATCATCTTTTTCATCTCTTCAAATTGCTTTAACAGCCGATTAACTTCTTGTATAGTCCTACCACTGCCTTTTGCAATTCGCTTTCGGCGACTAGCATTTATAATTTCAGGGTGCAGCTTTTCATCCTTTGTCATTGATTTAATAATTGCTTCAACATGTGCAAGCTGCTTATCATCAATTTGTATATTGTTTAACCCTTTAATTTTATTTGCACCGGGCATCATTTTTAAAAGCTCATCAAGAGGCCCCATCTTGCGTACTTGACCTAGCTGATCAAGAAAATCATCAAAAGAAAAGGATGCAGTCCTCATTTTCTTCTCAAGCTCTTTTGCTTTTTCTTCATCAACCGTCGCTTGAGCTTTTTCAATTAAAGTAAGGACATCTCCCATACCAAGAATACGTGATGCCATTCGCTCAGGATGAAATGCTTCAATAGCATCCATTTTTTCACCGAGACCGATAAACTTAATTGGTTTGTCTGTTACGGCACGTATTGATAAAGCCGCACCACCACGTGTATCCCCGTCAAGCTTTGTTAAGACGACTCCCGTTAAGCCAAGCTGTTCATTAAAGCTTTGGGCAACATTAACTGCATCTTGACCAGTCATTGCATCAACGACAAGGAGAATTTCGTCTGGCTTGGAAAGCTCTTTAATTTCTTTCAGCTCATTCATTAAAGTTTCATCCACATGCAAACGCCCCGCAGTGTCGATCAGGACATAGTCATAATGTTCTTCTTTCGCTTTTGCAATTGCTTGCTTGGCAATTTCAACTGGACTTATTTTATCGCCAAGGGAAAATACAGGCATATTTAGCTGCTTACCTAACGTTTCCAACTGTTTTATCGCCGCTGGCCGATAAATATCAGCTGCAACTAACATAGGGTTCCGATTATATTTTTTTCGGAGTAGATTTGCTAGCTTCCCAGTTGTTGTCGTTTTTCCTGCACCTTGCAGACCAACCATCATCACAACAGTTGGGGGTCGATTAGCAACTGCAATTTTGCTTTGCTCTTTGCCCATCAATTCAGTTAGTCCATCTTTTACAATTTTAATCACTTGTTGGCCTGGAGTTAAGCTTTGCATTACCTCTTGGCCTACAGCACGTTCGCTTACTTTTTTAATGAAGTCTTTTACGACCTTAAAGTTAACGTCTGCCTCTAAAAGTGCCAAGCGAACTTCGCGCATCATTTCTTTTACATCAGCTTCAGTTACTTTTCCTTTGCCGCGAATTTTCTGTATTGTGCTTTGCAGTCGGTCGGCTAGTCCTTCAAACGCCATGCATGCCGCCTCCTCATCTAATTTCTCAAGCTCAACAATGACAGCAAGAAGCTCGTCTGCCGAGGAAGAACCCTCACTTACAAGCTCCTTCATTTGTCTGATCAGTCTCGCTCGCTCTTGAAATTTTGTAAATAATAACAGCTTTTCTTCATACTCCTCAAGCATTAATTCTGTTCGTTTTATATTGTCAAATACTGCTTGACGACTGACATTATATTCTGCTGCAATTTCTCCAAGAGAGTAATCATCCAAATAATAGAGAGACATATAGCTTTGCTGTTTCTCAGTTAACAACGACTGGTAAAAATCATACAAGTAATTGATTCGCGTTGTTTTTTCAAGCATGCTCATCTCTCCCTTGTTAAGTGAAAATCCTTTACAAGATATAGTTTACACAGTCAGTTATTTCATGTCAAGTTCTTACCTTTACATCTGAAAAATAAAGAAACACTTTATTAATTGGTTCCCTATCAATTAAAACATTTACCTTCTCCTTCTCTTTCGGGCGTTAAGAAGACGTTTCATTCGCTCTTCCTGCAAGTACTCTTCCTTTAAATGATCTGTTTGCTTTTCATTCAGCCTCGTTTTTTCTAAAATAGCTTCATCCTTTTTTTGTTCTTCTGTAGGCAACACTTCTTTCGGGCGACTCACTTTTACCCGTTTCTTATCTTTCTGTAAACTTTCAACAGCTATTTCTATCGTCCTTTTTTGGCTCCATTTCTCAACTAAATGGAAAAAAGGCTTGAGTCCGAAACGACGAACAACAATTTCTAAAAATAAACATAAAAATGCGGCTAATATTAGCCATTGGCTGATTTCCTGCTTTTCACTAGAGCGAGAAGCTAACGGGCGAAATGATTCTTTTACATCCTTTAATTCATTCCCGATATTTTCAAGCAAATGGCGGTTTATTCCTTTTTTTAAATACTCATCTGAATATGGAATCGTAAAGCCTGTTTGGTACACATTAAAACTCCCGTCTTGTTTTGGCTGTTTTACTTGCAAAAAGTACATTCCTGGTTCATTTTGAAGAACAATTTCGTATTCTCCTGGTGCAATAACTTTCGTTGTACTGTTTGCAACAGCACCTGATTGAGAAACAACAGCCGTTTCAATCGGTAATTGTTCGCCATTTTTCGATTTTAAATGAATAATCGTTTTTCCGTTTTGTTTTTTAAGTGATAAATGAAATGGTTCACGATCGTATTTCGGTAATGTACTAGTTACAACTTTATTTACAAATTGTGGCCAATTTGACCAGCTTGCAAAATCACCAGTCCATTTCCCTGATACATCCGAAGTAAATGCAAACGTGGCTCCTAATCCATACTGCCAAGAAGCTAAAATCGGATCTCCTTTTTCACTTAAAATTTGTACTTGCGCCTTAGGTTTTGGTGTTGTCGCAATATAAGCATTCATTTCTGGGATGCCTGCTTGAAATAACGACAGCCATTCTGGATAAGGCTGCACATTTGGATAAAATGGGTTGTCCTCGATATAAGTTCTCGCTGCTATAACAGTTTCCCTCGAGAGAATACTTGGAATAACCGTGGCATCGGTGACATCGTAAAACCTTCCCGTTCCTTGTGCTGCAAGACTTTCCAACAATAAACGATCAGCATCTTGCCCTAATGCGACTGTTGATAAAGTAATATGATTCTCTTTTCCATCTACTATTAAACGTTCGAAATTTTCATGTGTACCAGCTTGACCGTCAGTTAATAGAATGATATGTTTTCGTTGGAGCGGCAGCTTTGAGAGGTCCTTATACGCTTTTTCTAATGAAGTAATAATTTCTGTCCCGCCTCCAGGGGTGATTGAGCTAATTTTTTCTATTGTCTCTTCCTTATTTTTTAACGGTTTCGTCTCAACTATTACGTGTGGTTTACTATCAAAAGCAATAAAACCGAGAGTATCGTTTTCTCGTAATAATTCTACAGAACGAGCAGCAGCTTCTTTTGCAAGGGCTAATTTGTTCCCTGCCATACTCCCAGATCGATCTAAAACAATCATTAAACCGAGAGAAGGAATTTCATTCTTGCCCTTAATATCCATATTTACCGGCAGCAACTTTTCAATTGGCGTTTTAAAATACCCCCCTAGACCGAAACTTTCCTCACCACCTAACATAACAAATCCGATTCCAAATTCTTTAACAGCTTGTTCAATCAATTTCATTTGCTGCTCTGTTATAAATGTGGCGGAAACATTGTTAAAGACAATTGAATCATATTGTAAAAAACTCGCTAAAGATGTTGGCAATTTATTAGCTGTTACCGTTTCAACAATTACTCCTGAGGCTTTTAGAATTTGCACAAGTTGTGATTCTTTTTCTTCTTGAACGATGAGCACTTTCGGCGTTCCTTCTACATTTGCAACCGTATGTAAAATGTTGTTTTCTGTATATGCGTCAACATCTGCTGTCACTTCACCTTTATAGACAAGCATCCCTGTTTCAGCAACGACATGTTTGAAAGTAAAAGCATTCTCTCCTTCTTTCACGTGGACCTTCTCACTTATCACTTGATTGTTGTTCACGGAAATATGAATTTCTGCTTCCTTTTCAGCATTACTATTCACTTTTACAGAAATCTCTGCCTTTTCTCCTTCATACAATAATGACGGAACCGATAGTTCAGTAATCGCAACGTCTTCGCTTAGCGGACGTTTCATCGGAACATAATCTAATTCAATATTTTGCTGTTTTAATAGCTTGGCAATTTCTTTGCTATTACCGCTTGTTTCATTTCCATCGGAAAATAACACAACCCGCCCACTCGCCTCTTTCGGGATGAATGAAGTAGCAAATTGCAACCCTTCTTCAATATTCGTTTCCTGTTCATTTACGTTTCCATTAAATTCTTGAATAGCTCTGTTATGTGAGCTAATGGTTTGTTCAATCGTAGCATTGCCAGCAAATGAAACGATTGCATATGAATCTTGTTCATCCTTTTCAGCGATACTTTTTTCAATTTCATTTAACACGTCTTCTTCTAGACCTTTTACACTTGCAGAACGATCGACTAAAAATACAACTACCTTTTCTTTTACTGGTAAAACTAAATGGGGTACAGTTAAAGCAAAAATTAGCAATGAAAAGACAATTCCTCTTAAAGTGACAATTATTATTTTTTCACCTTTTTTCGCTACTGAACGCTGTTGTTTTAAAAAAATGAACAGCACTGCACCTGCTGGAATGAGCAATAATAACACGAGCGGATAGTTAAGTTCTAGAGCCATGACGGTACACCTCCCATTCAAGGAACAAAATGAAGAGAGCGATTGCAGCAAGCCAGAACCAAACAAAATGATACGATCTTTTTTCCATCTCTTTATCCATTTTACGTGCTTCGTTAAAAATGAACGATTGAGCAACATCAATGTCTTTCTCGCGATCATCAAGTAAAACCGAAAAATAATTCACGTGATCCCCAGCAATCACTTGATAAACCCCCGGTTTTGACGGTGCAATAAAAGCTTCTTTATTCATTTGAAATGAAAACAGATTTTCACCTGCTTCATTAAAAATTTCCCATACAAATCCATCTTCCACGTTGAACCATTTCTCTTCCCCAGGTAAAAAATATCCTAGAAAGCTCGTTTGCTGAGAGAGCCATTGATAACTGTTGTAAAGAAAAATAGGAAAACCCGGTTGAAGCGGCCAATCAGTATTTTCAATAGCAAAATTCAAATCGATTACAGGTTGTCCGTTTATTAAACCTTTTTGAATAAGTGGAGTATCCCCGCTTTTTGCCACTACATCAAGACCTTCAATTACTCTTGTGCTTGCTGATTGAATAAACACTTGATCTAAATTAACGTATTCTAAAAAGTGATCTTTTTCGACAACTATTTGTTCTGTAAGAGGCGTGTTGTTTTCTTCTTTAGAACGAACGATCAAAAGCGGTTGTTTCGTATGTTGAATATTAGTTGTATCTGTCGTTACAATCATCCCGTTACGTTTTTTATTTACTTCGTGCAAGCTTTGTTCATTCAGTTGAATCACTTCTGCACCAATTGTTTCTAAGCCTTTAATGATAAATGGGTTGACATCATTAAGCGCATAAACGACCGGTGCTGTATTTGTAAAAATGGCCGTCTGTTTATTATCAATTTTGTAGCCATCAGCAACATGGAGGATTGCTTGATAATATTTCGCCTTCGGTAAAGTAGGGATTTGAACGACATGTTGTTCGTTCGGATTTGCTTTGACTGCTGTTTCGAATAATTTTTTCCCTTCGCTTTTAACTTCTAACGTAAAGCTGATCTCTTCATCAGCTTGATTTTCAATTACAGCCACTCCAGAAATCGTTTCATTAACTGGGGCCACTCCAAAGGATAGAAGGGAAACGTTGTTCACTTTTTCACCAATGTTATGCACCTCCGCATATTGCTCTTGTCGCAGTGTTGTAAGCTGCTCCTTGGTTACCCCATCAGAGAAAATATGGATAGCTGTATCTTTTTTTTCTGATAAAGCTTCTGCTAATTGCAGCGCTTTTTCAAAATTTTCATGTTGATACGTAAGCGTTAATTCTTTAATCTTTTTACGGACAGCGGTCATATTTTCTTCCTGCTTTACGATAATTTTCGGCTTACTTGAAGCAACAATAATAGTGATTTCTTGATTTTGAACTTGTTCAATGATCTGAAGCATTTTTTTCTTTGCCACTTCAAACCGGCTTGCTTCACCATCTTTGGCAGACATTGAGGCTGAAGAATCAACGATAAAAATAAGATGATCGCCTTTTAAGCCATCAACCTGCCAGAAAGGGCGACTGAGAGCAAACATAAGCAAAATAAAGACGATTAATTGTAACCAAAATAGTAGCTTGTTTTGCAATTTTTGTAAAAATGGACTTGCTTGCCATTCTTTCATTAATTGCTGCCAGAGCATATTTGAAGGGATAACGATTGCTTTATACTGCTTTCGAAAAAAGTAAAATAAAATAAAAGCTGCGATAAAGAAAATTAACAGAAAAAATAGCGGATTCATAAAACCCATTTTTTTACACCTCAAAACCAGCCTTTAGCGGTACAATCATGAAGCAAAATCGTTTGTAAATCTTTACTATCTGTCGTGAATAAATAAAAAAACCCGTAACGTTTACAAGCTGACTCTAACTGTTCATTATGTTCTTTAAGGCGCTTTTCATATTGTTCAATCATCGTTCGCTGAATGCTAACATTCACTGCTGCATTTGTCTCACTATCAATTAGTTTTTCATCACCCTCATAAAGGGGTATAATCTCCTCTTTACTTAACAGTTGAATAAATCGGACTTCTTGGTGAATTGACGCTAGTTTTTGAAAAATGTACTCATAATGTTCAAGCGGTTCAAGACCGTCAGTAATGATGATCGTCAGCTGACTTTTTTTCATCATATTTTTCTCAAAAAATTTTGTAAAGTTTGCTGTTTTCTCCTCCTCTGTCAGTCGTAAGATTTCGTATAAAACATGCTTTCCGTACATCGCACCTTTACGAATGAGCTTCTGGCCTCGAATTCCTGTTACTGGGATAAATGATAAACGATCATCATTTATTAAGGCGATGTAACTGAACGCTGCCGCGATTTGTTTCGCGCGTTCCCATTTTGTATCAATGACTCTCATCGAAGAGGTAGCATCTAAATAGATGGCAACAGAGAGCTCCTGCTCATCAAGAAATCTTTTAATATAATGTTTTTTTGTACGACCGTAAATGTTCCAGTCAATATGACGAACATCGTCCCCAGGCTGATAAAGACGAAAGTCAGAAAAATCTAATGAGGCTCCAAACGCTGCTGCACGCCTTGTCCCTTTATGAATTCCCCACTTTTTCTTTTTCACTTGCAATTTACGTTTCTGTAATCTTCCTAACAGTTCTTTTGATAAGATCATTAAATAGCCGCTCCCTGTTTTCGGACAGATGCTATTGCTTCTTCTATGATTGTGTCTGGGGAAATCCCGCTTGCTTCCCCTTCAAAGTTTAAAATTAACCGGTGCCGCAAAACTGGTCGTGCCACATGTTTAATGTCTCCAATCGAAACATGATAACGCCCTGAAAACAATGCTCTCGTTTTTGCCATATGAATAAGACTTTGTAATCCACGAGGTCCGCTTCCGTATTGCACAAATTGCTTTACAGATTGTGGAGCATCGTCTGAGCGGGGCTGTGTTGCACATATAATCGCTACAGCCAATGTTAAAATTTCTGAAGAAATTAATACTTCTTTGCACAGTTGCTGGATTGCGACAACTTCCTTTCCATCAATTACTTCGGTTAATTTTATTTGCTCTGTTCCAGTTGTCCTAAGCGCAATTTCTTTTAATTGCTCAGCCGTCGGGTATTCAACATGAATTTTACTCATAAAGCGATCAAGCTGTGCCTCAGGTAATGGGTACGTTCCTTCCAAATCAATTGGGTTTTGCGTTGCTAACACAAAAAAAGGGGTTAACATTTTCTTTGTTTTCCCCATAACTGTAACCGTTCGTTCTCCCATCGCTTCTAGTAAGGCACTTTGAGTTTTTGGTGTTGCTCGGTTAATTTCATCTGCTAACACGATATTGGAAAATAGCGGTCCTTCGTGGAATTTAAACCGCTGTCTTCCTTGTTCATCCGGTTGCAGGATCATCGTGCCAGTTATGTCTGCTGGCATTAAATCAGGGGTAAATTGTATTCGGGAAAATGCTAATGATAACGATTCGGAAATTGTCTTTATTAACATCGTCTTCCCTAAACCGGGAAGCCCTTCTAAAAGAGCATGTCCACCCGAAAAAATACTCCACAATACTTGATCAATTACTTCCTCTTGTCCAACAATAAATTTTTTTTTTTCTTGTCTTACATTTGCCATTTTTTCTGCTCCAGCAATAAATTTCCGTTCTATTTCGTTAATATCCGACATAGCGTCACTCCTTATTTGGATCTACATTTAAAAAATAGGCTTTTACAATATCCTCTAAGTCATGTGGAAGTTTCATCCGGTTAATACTTTCTCTATAAGCCTCTTCATATTGTCCGTATACCTCTTCATACGGTCGTATGCTTCCCTTTAAAACAAGCTCATCATTTTCTGCTTGTTGCTCTTGACCTTTTTCGAATGAGCCAAAATCTTCTTTTATATGATGATCCCCAGTAATTCTTTCAGGAAAAGTAAGAAGATGCTGAGAATTTGCATCCAACTCTGATCCTTTTTCGTTACTGTTTTCTATTTGTGAACTAATTCCCTCTTTATTACTATTACTGCTCTCTTTTTCTGCTTTCAATGAGTCTGTTTCATTTCCGCTCTCATTCTCTTTTTTTGCGTTCGAGCTTGTTTCATTTCCGCTCTCGCTTTCTTTTTCTGTGCCTATATGTTCATTAGCTCCACTATCTTTACTATCATTTTCCTGATTTTTTCCATATCGTTGAGATGAAGAAGACAAATTTGTTGTTGTAGGATTCAATCCGTTTGCTACCATCTCCTGTTTCAAATTTTCTGCTTGTGCAACCAGTTCTTTTTGAACCGCAGAAAGAGAAGCCATCCTCTCGTCTGCTTGTAATGCTTCATCTATTTTCTTTTGCATCGCAGAAACTTGTTGTCCTATTTTTCCGTTTTCCATTTTCGAGAACTGATTTAAAGCGCTTTTTTGTTCGTTATTAAGATCCTCTCGTTTTTTTTTCAGTTTTTTTCTAGCTCATTTTCTACTTGTGCTGTATCTTTCGCTTCGATTGCTTTTGATAATTCAGACAATCCAGCTTCATCAAGTTGTTGCTGCCACTTTTGCAACTCTTCTCCTTTTTCCTTTTCTTTTAATTCCTTTAATTGAAGCTCGTTCGTTTGTTTTACAAGCTCTGTTAAAGCATCATCAGCAGTATCGTGTTTACTTATTTCCTTTCTTGCTTTTTCAACTTCTTCTTTTGCGATCGAATCAGTTATTTTTTTCTCAATAGTTGCTAATTCCTTTTCGTTCTTTTTCATCAGTTGTAATTCTTTTGTTTTTTTTGCTCGCAATATTCATCTTTTTCATTTGGGAAAAACATTAATAAACATGCAATGCTTATTAGAACTCCTCCTGATAGTAAGTGTTGGAAGTTGAACATTTGTTTTTTTCTCTTTAACACTATTTGCTGCTGTCTTCTCATATGATCAACAGTATCGATTAATTGCAGCCGCTTTATCAGTCCATCCTCTTGTAAAAAAGACATCGCCGTAATGACACGATCATCAGGGACAAATTTATTATAAATAGCCGCAGCATCGTACAAATTAGGTCTTCTCTTCCATATTCGAAACATAAAGATGAGACATAAAACCCCAATCAAAATAAAAAAATACCGCAATAAAAATGGAAGAACAATGAATCTCGCAAAGATAAGGAAAATTAACAGCACACATCCGCTATACACGAGCATTTGTTGTCCTTCTTTTAAAATATGCTGCTTTGTAAGCTGATGACGGACAGCCTTCAGTAAGGTAAGGAATTGTTTTTTTTTTTTTCATCCATTCTCTCATTCCTTAGACATTTCTTTTACATTCATACTTGGGCGGAGTTTCCGAATACTTAGAAATAATGCCAACAACATAATAACTGTATATGTAATAATATAAGCGATCCAAAGTGGCATTTGATTTCCTCCTGTTATAAGATACACTCGATCTACAAGCATCACATCGAAAATGTCTAATAATACAATCCCCGGGTTAAAGGTCGCTAAAAAGTATGGAAGAAATGAAAATGTTACTTGTTTGCTAGAAATCCCCATAATAATAATTGCTAACACACCAGTCCCTACAAACAAAAACAGTGTTACCCCATATGTCGTTACAATTGAAATGATTGTTTTACGAAAAAGAGTCGAAAATAAAATGCCTATACTCCCAAATGCAAAAGTAGTAAATAAATAAAAAGCTAACGTTATCATTAATTGGCCAGGAGAAACACCTCCGAACAAAAACACAAAGCTATAAATAGGAAGACTAGCAATAATTAAGAATAATAAATATGAAAAGGCCGAAATAAGCTTGCCGATTATAATACTTGTTGAGCTTTGACTCGTTGTTAATAAAATATTTAATGTTTGTTTTTCCCGTTCGCTGCTAATGACCCCAGCAGTTAACCCTGGGGTCATAAATAAAATTAAAACGAGCTGTAAAAACGAAAGTAAATGAAACGTTGTTCGACTTTGGTGGGTCCCAAAAAAATTAACGCCAGAGCTAATTGATTCAAGAAAAATTAAGCCGAGAACGATGATACTTACGACTAATAGATAAAAGAAGATTCCTAAAAAAGATTTTGCAGAGCGGAAACGCAGTTTAAATTCTTTATTTAGTACTGGGTTTATCAATAAATTTCTCATGTTTGTTCCACTCCTTTCATCATTTCCATAAACACATCTTCGAGATTTGTTTCTACTTCAGAAAAACTAATAACTGGAATATTCTGTTTTAGGGCTCGCTGTAATAATAAAGCTTGTTCTTCTTTATCTCCTCGATATAATAACTCAAAGCTCGATTCTTCTTCGTGAACGATTACTTTGGAAACGTGATGATCGTCTTCAAAAAAAGCTATCGCTTCCGCACGATCGCCATTAACTTTTACAACAATCACTGCTTCTCCTTTTAACCTTTGTTGAATTTCGGCAACCGTTCCTTTTGTAATAAGCTTACCTTCATCAATAATCCCGAGAACATCGCACGTTTCCGCTAATTCTTTGAGAATATGAGAGGAGATGAGTATTGTCTTTCCCATTTCTTTTAATTCTTTTAAAATCTCCCTCATCTCCATCCGAGCCTTCGGATCTAAGCCAGATGCCGGTTCATCAAGGATAAGTACTTCAGGGTCATGTATAAGAGAACGAGCTAAACATAAGCGCTGTTTCATCCCTCTTGAAAGAAGATCAACATAAGCGTCTCGTTTATGAGACAAGTTAACTAATTCTAACAATTGGGGGATTAATCCATTCCGTTCTTTTACAGTTATTCCATAACTAGCACCATAAAAGTCTAAATATTCATATGCCTTTAGCTGGTCATATACACCGAAGAAATCAGGCATATAGCCGATTTGTTTTCGTACTTGCTCTGGTTCGATAGAAATATTATATCCGTTAATAAATGCTGTTCCTGATGTCGGTGATAATAAAGTCGCCAAAATTGAAAATGTTGTCGATTTTCCCGCTCCGTTTTGTCCTACAAATCCAAAGACTGTTCCTTTATCTATTTGGAGATTTAAACGATCAAGTGCTGTAAAATTGCCATATCGCTTCGTTAAATTGATGACCTTAATCATTGCAGTCCCTCCCCTTCCAATCTAATACTTGGCATTGAAACATGGATACTTTCTATTGTTGATTTTTTCAGTCTAATAATTAGCTCGCCATCTTCATGTATATAATGGTTAACATTGTCCGTAATATCGTGACGGGAAGTAGTAATTGGTTCAAATTGACCCGTTTTATGATTTAAAATCGAATAATTAAGCTCTTGATCCCAAAAACTCATTTCCAGTCTTTTAAATAATGTTTTGTCTACTCTAATTTGTTTCGGAAGATGTACAACAAAGTCGTATACTCCGTTTTCAAGTAGAGCCCCCTTTGAAGTACCATTATAGTTATCAGGCGCTACCCCATCGATAACGACTATTTCATAACTAAACATGTTTGATTCTAACCTGAACGCTCCTTCAAATTGATCATCAACTAAAAATGGCTGTGAAATTAACGATAGGGATGTTGTATCTCCTTGTTTACCTTTCATCTGCACTTTATTAACTGGGTCAGTTGTATAACCAATTATAACTGGCAAATTTTCCTTGCGGGCATCGTTTAATAAATATTCTGATGTAATGTACTCCATGCTTTCCTTTTTGACGGAAGCGATTTTTTCCTTATTTATCGCATTGAAATGATCGTAAGTAAGTTCAGTCGGAGACGATAATATTTTCTGATTCAGTCGCTCACGCACATGTAATGTTCCTCCCTGAATAACATTGCCAAGCTCATATTTCTCCTTACCAACAAGAGCGTATATATTTTCAAAATCAAAAGGTAAATTGTTCTTAATCGTTCCAACTAAAGCTCCTTCCTCTATAGTGAGGTCAACTTCAAAATGACCAACATCTTGCTTTTGTGCTTTTCCATATACGGTTCGCGTTGACCAATATTCCACATTTGGAAAAATTGTCATTCGTTCTGTTCCTGTTTCCTCAAGCATTGAAAATTGTTTTTGATCTTCAAAAGGCCGATCTAACAATTTAGGAATGCTGATAAATTCATCTTTTGCGTTCGCAAGTTGATATTCTCCACCTTTATTGGAGAAAAATGATACTGCCATATACCCATTTAATCCATTATCCTTTACACTATATACACCCAGTTGACTTATTTGCGGTTTTGAAAGCCGATCCTTTGCACCGATCCCAAACAGTGCAGCTGAAGCGACTAGTGAAAAAGCAGGAATAAGCCACCAAGCATGTTCGCGTTTATCAAACCTTCTTAAAACATAATAAGAACCAGGTCCAACGATAAGAAGATACACAATTAAAAAGATGACTAAAAAACTTATTTTAAATTGAGAAGAAAAATATTCATTCACTGCAGCAAAAATTTTATAAAGAGGATCAAAATAACGATCGGGTGATTGAGGATGATTTTTTATTTGCTTCTGATCAATTTCCTCTACCATCGTCTTAAACCAGCTTTCATACCCTTTCCACGTTGATAACTGTTCGTTACTTAATGAAAATGTTGTTTGGACAACACTTCCTTTGCCAATTTTTTTCTGAATGATAACTGGCATTGAGTCTGCTGTTTTTAACACAATTGCTTCGTTATCGACAGCACCAGTTGTTACGGTTAATTGTTGAAAATCTATTTGCTCACTTTGTTCTGTTTTTAAAAAAGATAAATCGTGAAGAGTTTGTTCTGTCTCCATTTCCATTGGGATAAATTTCGATAAATGACCTAATGTTTTGTTCATGTTAGGTGATGTACCGACGATTAAATTCCCACCGTTCTTTACCCAATTCACAATCGCTTGCTGCTGTTTTTCACTTAATTGTGAGACTGGATAACGATCAATAATTAAGAAATCAAAAAATTCCAAGCCTAATGATTCTTTTGGTAGTGTTTCTTTATTTAATTGGAACGTTTCTTCCCCGAATAATTCGCGAAGTCTATCTGGATCTTCACTTAAAATTCCTTTTGTAAGTGCTGGAGTATTTATAAATTGAGGCGCTAATTTGTCTTTTCCGTTAAACTTTATTTCCTCGCCAGTTCTCCAGCCCCCTTTATATAAATGGATACCAGCTTCATTTTGTTTTAAATATGTATAATTTTCAGATAATCCAGGAAGTGAGATCGTATACGTTTTCTTACTTCCTTTTGGTGCTTCGATCCGAACTACGTGGGCACCGCCCGTTTGGTGATCTGTAAAATAGTCGACAACTAAATCTCCGCTGAAATCAGGTCCATCGTTTTCCACTGTTATTTTTATCGGAAATCCTTTATTATTTTTAATCTTTCCATCATAACCCTCTTCAACTAATATTTTTATTAAGCTGTTCTCCGCTGAAGCTAGATTAGTAGGAAAAAAAATTAAAAAACAAACTACGATAATAAATATGTAAAATACTCTTTTCTTCTGCATCAACTTCCCCCTTTTCTAAAGCCAGACTTTTTCCCTCACTTGCTACAAGATGATAATATCTATTCATTGCTTTTTCCTTTTCCATTACCTAAAATAATATAATATTTCTTCCCGTCATTCCTCACATCACCTACAATTACATCGCCTGTAAATCTAATATTGTTTCTTTCCGTCTTGTTTACGTACAAATGTTTTTTCCCCTCTAACTTTAATGTTGGGAGGTTAAATTCATCCTTATTCGCGATTTGTTGTTCTATCTTATCTGTTAATTCATCATTTTCCCATAAATTATAATAGGTTTTCTCTACATCTTTTGTATAAAATAACGGTTCATAAAATGTTTTTTTTTTTTAATTCGTCTTCCTTATTGTAATGAAAAGAAACTTCTTTATAATCTTCATTCCTATTTCTTTTTATATACACATCAACCCCCCCGTTACATCATACAAAAAATATATATCTACTCCCTCTTAAAAATTCTGACAACGCTGGGCTATCCTTTGTTGGAAAGCCCTTCACATATGTGACTTTACTAGTATCATAGCGATAAAAAAAGAGGAGCGTACAAGCAAGTAACAAAATACAGATCATCAATCGTATTCTTTTTTGTTTCACCCCAATACACTCCTCCTTAACTTTAAAACCAATCTAAATCAACGACATAAGCTGTCGGATTCTTTTTATCCCCCTGCAAATCAATGATAACGTTAGTTGAACCGGCATCGCCAACGATAGGGGCATGATAATGTAAGCCTAAAATAATATAATCTTTATTAAAATAAACAATTTTTTAGCTATTCCTACACCTGCAGCACTTTTAATGCCCGCTTCTTTTGCGATTTTTTTAAAACTAATTTTGAATTCCGCTTCGTACGTGTCGTTACCAGCTAGATAATTTTCAATCTTTTGAATCCGTTGAATGCCATCTTCTAGTTTTCCTTTTGCTCCATTAAGATACACATATTTGCCGTCTTCACTTAAATAATCTTCTTCACCAATTTCTTTTAGCTGCTTATCTTTTCTGTCATATACGAAGCGATAGATGAATGTTTTTTCAAACCTATGATCACTTTTTACATTAGAAAATAAATCATGAAATTCATCAAGTTCTCCGCTAGCTAACGTTTTATTAAATGCCTCTGGATCGGTACTTGTCGGTACGATACGCGATAAATCTTGTTTAATAAAAAGAGCAATAGATTTATTTAACTTTTCTTCCTGATTTAAATTTTTTAAATATACAATAAAATGATCAGCATTCATATTATACAGATTAAAAACTAACTCATCATCTGGCTTAAGTTTAAATTTTTCCATAAGCTCAGGTAAATCTAATATTGTTTCTTTCTGTCTTGTTTTAACGTACAATTGATTTTTCTCTTCTAACTTTAATGTTGGGAGGTTAAATTCATCCTTATTCGCGATTTGTTGTTCTATTTTATCTGTGAATTCATCATTTCCCCATAAATTATTAAAGGTTTTCTCTACATCTTTTGTATAAAATATCGGTTCATAAAATGTTTTTTATTCGTCTTCCTTATTGTAATGAAAAGAAACTTCTTTATAATCTTCATTCCTATTTCTTTTTATATACACATGAACCCCGTTAACATCATACAAAAAATTATATCCGCTTCCTGGCATCATACCCCTTAAAAATTCAGACAACGCTGGGCTATCCTTTGTTGGAAAGCCCTTCACATATATGACTTTATTTCCACAGCCAATAAGTAGGAGTGAAGAAATAAACAACATGCAAATGACGACAGCTTTTTTTCTCAACCTTTTCACCCCCCTTTGCTTACTCTTGTTGTGTTTTTATTTACTTTTTTAATTAATTCGATAAACTCCTCATTCTCTATTTCATAAATATGAGGCGGCTTCGTAAGGCGAACCGCTCCTCCATCCACTTTATATGATAAACGCTGATCAATTAACGCTCCTAACGATTCCGCTTGTTGACTTTGTATTGAGACAGCACCATCATTTGATGATTGCTCTACATCTACTCGTCCTCCAGTATAAGAATAAGTAGGGAGACTCGTAGCCTGGACTTTGACATCATATCCTGCCACTGCGGTTATATCCATTTCTTCCAGTTTTCGATACACTTCTGGATTTGCCGCTTTCAAATAAGTCATCTCCTCGCTTAACGCTTCGCTCGTCATATCAGTATAAACATTACTATGTTCGATTCCTTTATCTACTCGTCTATTTTCTGGATTTGGATCTACATATCCACTATATTGAGTTGGCTCTTTATCAACTAATTTCTGTACCCATTTCCAGCGTAAAATGGAGACGTTATTCCCGAGCTTGCCCATCGTATTTTTATCGTACGGTGTCCCAATTGTCGTTATGCTTCGCACTTGATCAGGGTAGTCCATCGCAAATTGGAAAAACCTTCGCCCACCATAACTATGGGCAAACAAATCAATCTTTGTCGCTTCGTTCACTAATCCCATTTCCGTCAATCTTTTCGCTACATCGTCACTCGTTTCTTGACGGTGTTCGTTTTTATGTTCAGTATCGTAAACGATGTGGAGGCGTCCTTGTTTATTTTTAAATTCTTTTTTCAATCTTAATTTTTCAAATTCCGCAATTTTCTTTATTCCTCCATCTTCATTTACTACAAAATATTCATTCTTCCCTTTCCTCATTTCACGCATAATTACATCGCCTGGTTGAGCCGCTTTCTTAGCACTTTCAAGAAATTGCTCTCCATTCGATTCGATCCCGTGCACATAGACTGAGACATTTTTAAAGCCAGAAAAGTCGCCTTTTACATTGTTTACTGAGTTGTATAATCGTGTAATGTCATTTAATGCTTGGCGCAAAGGTGAGCGGTATACACGGACTGTATTTTCAAACTCCATTTCCACTTCATCTACTTCGGCTTTTAGTTCTCGATATACTTGTTGAATGTAGTCTATATCATCTATCATAAAATGACATTTTATTTCTTTCCTCGAAGGGGACATCAACTTTCATATATTTTTTTATTACGTCATCCCGACAATCTTCTAAATGTTCAATCCAACTATTAATCTTCCCTTTTATCTCTCCTGCATCGAAAGTAATCGTATCTTTGTTTGCATTGGCTGTTAAGCTTGTGTGATTAAGTTTGTTCCATTTTTTCGAGAATGCTTGTTTAAGTAAATTCGAACCGGTTTCGGTGATGATTTCATTTGCTTCGACTTGATGCTTATTGATTTTAGCAAATGGTGTGGTCTTACTTTGTTGGTTTAGTCTCCTAAAAATTCAGACAACGCTGGGCTATCCTTTGTTGGAAAGCCCTTTACATATGTGACTTTACTAGTATCATAGCGATAAAAAAAAGAGGAGCGTACAAGCAAGTAACAAAATACAGATCATCAATCGTAATCTTTTTTGTTTCACCCCAATACACTCCTCCTTAACTTTAAAACCAATCTAAATCAACGACATAAGCTGTCGGATTCTTTTTATCCCCCTGCAAATCAATGATGACGTTAGTTGAACCGGCATTGCCAACGATAGGGGCATGATAACTTAAACTTAGGATTATAAAATCCTTATTAAAATATAAGATATGTGCATGTTTTTTTACACCTGCAGCACTTTTAAAAAGCCGACTCTTTCGCTATTTTTTTAAAAAAATTTTGAATTCCGCTTCGTACGCGTCGTTACCGGCCATATAGTTTTCAATTGTTTGAATCCGTTGAATGCCGTCGGATAAAGGATCTTCTAGCCCATTAATATACACATATTTTGCCATCTTCACTTAAATAATCTTCTTCACCAATTTTCTTTTAGCTGCTTATCTTTTCTGTCATATACGAAGCGATGTCTGAAAGACTTTTCATACCTATGATCATTCTTTACATTAGAGAATAAATCATGAAATTCATCGAGTTCTCCGCTAGCTAACGTTTTATTAAATGTCGCTGGATCGGTACTTGTCGGTACGATACGCGATAAATCTTGTTTAATAAAAAGAGCAATAGATTTATTTAATTTTTTCTTCCGGATTTTTATTTACTAAATATATAACGAAATGATCATCATTCACACTAAAAAAATTAAAAATTAACGGATCTTCAGGGTTGAGTTTAAATTTTTCCATAAGTTCAGGTAAATCTAATATTGTTTCTTTCTGTCTTGTTTTAAACGTACAATTGATTTTTCTCCTCTAACTTTAATGTTGGGAGGTTGAATTCATCCTTATTCGCGATTTGTTGTTCTATTTTATCTGTTAATTCATCATTTTCCCATAAATTATAAAAGGTTTTCTCTACATCTTTTGTATAAAACAACGGCTCATAAAATGTTTTTAAGTCATCTTCCTTATTGTAATGAAAAGAAATTTCTTTATCATCTCTACTTCCATTACTTTTTGTATACACATGTATCCCATTAACGTCATACAAAAAATTATATCTACTCCCTGGCAGCTTACCCCTTAAAAATTCAGACAACGCTGGGCTATCCTTTGTTGGAAAGCCTTTCACATATATGACTTTACTAGTATCATAGC
Source organism: Bacillus aquiflavi (assembly GCF_019915265.1). NCBI lineage: Bacteria > Bacillati > Bacillota > Bacilli > Caryophanales > Bacillaceae > Bacillus > Bacillus aquiflavi. Next base: position 1,157,306 of record NZ_CP082780.1, on the reverse strand, counting down.
GATAAAAAAAGAGGAGTGTACAAGTAAGTAACAAAATACAGATCATCAATCGTAATCTTTTTTGTTTCACCCCAATACACTCCTCCTTAACTTTAAAACCAATCTAAATCAACGACATAAGCTGTCGGATTCTTTTTATCCCCCTGCAAATCAATGATAACGTTAGTTGAACCGGCATCGCCAACGATAGGGGCATGATAATGTAAGCCTAAAATAATATAATCTTTATTAAAATAAACAATTTTAGCTATTCCTACACCTGCAGCACTTTTAATGCCCGCTTCTTTTGCGATTTTTTTAAAACTAATTTTGAATTCCGCTTCGTACGTGTCGTTTACCAGCTAGATAATTTTCAATCTTTTGAATCCGTTGAATGCCATCTTCTAGTTTTCCTTTTGCTCCATTAAGATACACATATTTGCCGTCCTCACTAACGTAATGAGGTTCTTCAACATAATGAATTTTTTTTTTTTTTTTATCAAAAACTCCATATCCACCATTTAAAATAATATACCTATTATTCAGCTCTGTTTTATATAATAATTTTTTAAACTCTTTTAACTCGCCTTTTTTAACGCTATTTGTAAATTGTTTATAAAAAGTGCTTGTAACAACAACATCAGAAAAATCCTTTTTCATAAAAATTCCGATCAACCCATTATGATCATCTATTTTAGTATTCTCAATATTCACCTCAAATGCATTAGAATTGACAGAATAAACATTAATAATTAATTTGTCAGTAGGTGTCATTCCATATTTATGTAACATTTCTGGTAAGTTAAATGACTTTTTTCCGGCTGATGTTTTGATTGTTAATTGATTATTCTCTTCTAAAGTGACCTCTGGAAGATCATAATCTTCCAGGTTATTAATTTGATGCTTCAAATCATTTTTTGCGTCCGAACCATGTTTTAATGCCCAAAATGCTTTTTCTGAATTTTTACTTTGAAACATCGGCTTAAAATGTTCACTTAGCTGTTGATCGGTAAATGAAAAATATTTAATATTATTTAAATCTGTATTATTATTAATTTTTGCATAAATATATTCATTATTTTTCTGAAATAAATAATTCCCGTTATTTTCTGTCATATAATATCGAAAAAACTCCATTAAAGCCGGGCTATCCTTTGTTGGAAAGCCCTTCACATATGTGACTTTTTTTCCACAGCCAATAAGTAGGAGTGAAGAAATAAACAACATGCAAATGACGACAGCTTTTTTTCTCAACCTTTTCACCCCTTTGCTTACTCTTGTTGTGTTTTATTTACTTTTTTAATTAATTCGATAAACTCCTCATTCTCTATTTCATAAATATGAGGCGGCTTCGTAAGGCGAACCGCTCCTCCATCCACTTTATATGATAAACGCTGATCAATTAACGCTCCTAACGATTCCGCTTGTTGACTTTGTATTGAGACAGCACCATCATTTGATGATTGCTCTATATCTACTCGTCCTCCAGTATAAGAATAAGTAGGGAGACTCGTAGCCCGGACTTTGACATCATATCCTGCCACTGCGGTTATATCCATTTCTTCCAGTTTTCGATACACTTCTGGATTTGCCGCTTTCAAATAAGTCATCTCCTCGCTTAACGCTTCGCTCGTCATATCAGTATAAACATTACTATGTTCGATTCCTTTATCTACTCGTCTATTTTCTGGATTTGGATCTACATATCCACTATATTGAGTTGGCTCTTTATCAACTAATTTCTGTACCCATTTCCAGCGTAAAATGGAGACGTTATTCCCGAGCTTGCCCATCGTATTTTTATCGTACGGTGTCCCAATTGTCGTTATGCTTCGCACTTGATCAGGGTAGTCCATCGCAAATTGGAAAAACCTTCGCCCACCATAACTATGGGCAAACAAATCAATTTTTGTCGCTTCGTTCACTAATCCCATTTCCGTCAATCTTTTCGCTACATCGTCACTCGTTTCTTGACGGTGTTCGTTTTTATGTTCAGTGTCGTAAACGATGTGGAGACGTCCTTTTCTAAATTTATAGGCATTTTCTGTTTTTAATTGATCAAAAGTTATCGAATCCTTATTTATTACCTTGTCTCCAGATTTGTCCTTATAAACAATAAAATACTCTTTTTTCCCATTTCTCATTTCACGCATAATTACATCGCCTGGTTGAGCCGCTTTCTTAGCACTTTCAAGAAATTGCTTTCCATTCGATTCGATCCCATGCACATAGACTGACACATTTTTAAAGCCAGAAAAGTCGCCTTTTACATTGTTTACTGAGTTGTATAATCGTGTAATGTCATTTAATGCTTGGCGCAAAGGTGAGCGGTATACACGGACTGTATATTTTCAAACTCCATTTCCACTTCATCTACTTCGGCTTTTAGTTCTCGATATACTTGTTGAATGTAGTCTATATCATCTATCATAAATGACATTTTATTTCTTTCCTCGAAGGGGACGTCAACTTTCATATATTTTTTTATTACGTCATCCCGACAATCTTCTAAATGTTCAATCCAACTATTAATCTTCCCTTTTATCTCTTCTGCATCGAAAGTAATCGTATCTTTGTTTGCATTGGCTGTTAAGCTTGTGTGATTAAGTTTGTTCCATTTTTTCGCGAATGCTTGTTTAAGTAAATTCGAACCGGTTTCGGTGATGATTTCATTTGCTTCGACTTGATGCTTATTGAGAATTTGCTTCACGATCTGCTCCCTTGCCATCCTTATCAATCCCCCTTCTTTACACGCTGCATTTGATTTGAGAGTAGGTGATCTACACGCTTTAATTCTTTGACAAGATTTTCGGAATCTCCAATCAATTGTGTGACACGTTCTTTAATTCATTTATTACAAATTGGATTTTATTCTGCGCCTCTGGCCAAACCTCTGTTACATCACCCCATGGGAAGTCAGTGCTTGCAATAATATGATTTAAGAGTGAATGAAAAACTGTCAATATCTCCTCAAAACCAGCAAGGTTAGAGTGGAACGTGCTTGTTGCCTGTTCCAGCGCCGTTGGATCTAATTTAATTTCTGCTTCAACTCTTCCTGCTGAATACGTATATTGACGTTCCGCTCTTGTTGCGATCGGGGGCGCACACCCATTAATACCCTCATCAGTCGTATTTATACCAGCTATAAAGCTTTTGACAGTATCAACAAATAGCATTAATCCGAATGACGCCTCGCTAAAGTAATGAATCTGATCATCCATCTTCTGTTGAAGAGTCTGTGCTGCTGTTCCAGTATGTCGATCAAGCTCTTTCCGAAAATAAACCATCTGTTCGAATACTGTCTGAAACAAACTTTCCAACCTTACAGTTACATGAGAAATATGATCTCTCAATTCTTTATTAAACTGAAAAATCCCCATCATCCGCACCTCTGTTATCCGTACTCTCTGCCTCGATTATTAATGTTTCTAATTGCATTTCCTTTTCATCGACATAACCGTAATGATAGACAACTGCGATATCCGCATGATTAAACATAATAAATTTCTCTTTTGCATCGATAAACCCATTCGGATATTCTACAGCTGCATAATCTCTTATGATCTGATTTGTTTCAGAATATAATTGTCTTCCAACTACTAATAGACGTCTTGCATCCTTTTGTAAGCCAACAACACTTCCTATAGGAAGATATTTTTTCGAAAAAAAAACATAAGCAATCACCTTTCTATCTTTACAAAATCTTTCAAGATTTGATTATTTTCACCTTTTGTCGAAATTATAGCAAATTTTTATGACTAAGTTTGACAAAATAGGTGATTTCACCTAAAACAATGAAAAAGTCATAGACGGAAATATCTAGTCATCATCACAAATAACAAATAACATTTTTATCGGAAGAAAGTATTTATTCTGTGAGTAAACATCAGGTCTTTTAGCAGATTACAAAGTTCTATTCTATCAAGCTTAACTTTCATTTATCCTCAAATAAAAAACACCTGTAGATTCCTAACGAACATCATAGTAGGTTCTACAAGTGTTTTCCCTATCCACTTTGGTGGGGTTACCTTTTTATCAATTGATATGATCTTCTTCAACTAAATTCGCAAACAAACCGTATACGTATTGTTCTGCATCAAATTGTTGAAGATCGTCCATTTTCTCACCTAAGCCAACAAATTTCACGGGAATGTGAAGTTCATTGCGGATCGCAAGGACGATACCTCCTTTTGCCGTTCCATCGAGCTTAGTTAACACAATTCCGCTTACATCCGTTGCTTCTTTAAATGTCTTTGCTTGTACCATTGCATTTTGCCCGGTTGTTGCGTCTAAAACGAGCAAAACTTCGTGAGGGGCGCCCGGAATCTCTCTTTCTATAACCCGTTTGATTTTCTCCAGCTCTTTCATTAAGTTCACTTTATTTTGCAACCTTCCAGCAGTATCGCAAAGAAGGATGTCTGCATTACGGGCACGAGCTGCTTGAATCGCATCGTACATGACAGCAGCTGGGTCTGAACCTGCCCCTTGCTTAATGACTTCTACACCAACGCGTTCTCCCCAAACTTCTAATTGCTCTATGGCGCCTGCACGAAAAGTATCACCTGCCGCTAATAGTACATTTTTACCTTCGTTTTTGTATTTGTAAGCGAGCTTGCCGATTGTTGTCGTCTTACCTACGCCGTTAACACCAACAAATAAAATAACAGTTAGTTTGTCATCCTGAATATTTATCTGTGTTGATCCCTCTTCTCCCGCTTGATAAATCTCAACAAGCTTTTCAGATATCACATCCTGGATTTCTTTTGGATCTTGAATATTACGGCGCTTTACTTCCATTTTTAGCTCATCGATTAACTCCATCACTGTTTCAAATCCAACATCAGCGCTAATTAAAATCTCTTCAAGTTCTTCAAAGAAATCCTCGTCTATTTTCCGATACTTTGCGATAAGATGATTTACTTTATCTGCAAAGCCTTCTCGAGTTTTCGTTAATCCTTCTTTAAACTTTTCTGTAATATGATCTGCCTGTTGTGAAATCTTTTCCTTTAACCGTTTAAAAAAAATCATCTTACTTCACTCCTTTATGATGATTTTACAAGTTCTTTTGTGTCTTCAAGACGGACAGAGACTAATTTAGAGACACCAGACTCCTGCATGGTTATCCCATACAGAACATCCGCTTCTTCCATCGTCCCTTTTCGGTGTGTAATGACAATAAATTGAGTTTCAGAACTATAGCGTTTTAAATATTGACTAAATCTTTGAACGTTTGCTTCATCAAGTGCTGCCTCAACCTCATCTAGAACACAAAATGGGACAGGACGAACCTTTAATATAGAGAACAGAAGGACAATTGCCGTTAATGCACGTTCTCCTCCTGACAATAGGCTTAAATTTTGCAGTTTCTTACCAGGAGGTTGTGCAACGATTTCAACACCTGTCGTTAATAAATTATTAGGATCTGTTAATTGTAAATCAGCCCTTCCACCTCCAAATAAAGTTTGAAAAACAGCTTCAAAGTGAAGGCGTATATCAGAAAATGTTTGCACAAACCGTTTTTTTACTTCCTCATCCATCTCATCGATCACTTGAAATAATGTATCTTTCGCTTCTTCCAAATCATTTTTTTGAGCAAGTAAAAATTCAAATCGTTCCGATACTCTGTTATATTCATCAATTGCCCCGAGATTAACGGTTCCAAGTTCGTCGATTGAAAGCTTAATTAATTTTACTTTTTGCCGTGCTTTTTCTACTTCCATTGTTAATGGGTATTGTTCTTTTGCTCCTTCAAACGTTAGTAAATATTCTTCCCTAAGATGTGCGAGTTTGTTATCGAGTTCAACGTCTAAACGATTCAGCTTTACTTCTTCATCTTTTAAAATTTGAATCATTCCTTTATGTTGACGCTTTAATTCTTTTACTTCAAGTTCAAGTTGCTCAAGTTCGACTTGAATGTCGAATCGTTCTTGTCTCCTGGAAGATATTTGCTGTATTGTAGCATTTTTATCATGTCGTTTTTTTTTTTTCGCCGCTGTATCTTCTAAGGAGTTTTCACCGGATGAACTATTTTTCATTTCATCACATAAGTATTGTAAATCCTCTTTATAAACAGATACTTTTTCTTCATTTTCTCTTATTTCGGCAGATAATTGGTCAATTCGTTCACGACAATGATTTAACTGTTCTTTTTTTGCCGTTAAGTGAACTTTTAAATCAGCCGCTTTTGTTGAAAGCTCTTCTTTAGTCGTTAAATTATTATTTTTTTGAGCTGTTAATAAGGTGATTTGATTGTCAAGGTAAGCAATTTCTTTTTCAGTTTGCGAAAGTGTTGCTGCCAATTCCAGGCGACGGCTTTCCATTGTCTGTATGTCATCATGAAATTGTCCTTTTTCTAAATCATATAAAGTAAGACGTTCATTTATATTTCGTTGTTCGATCTCTATTTCTCGTATCTTGCCTTTACATGATTGCTCCTGCAATCTAAGCTCCTCACCATTTTTACGCAAAGACTCAATCTTTTGCTCTTGTGCTTGAACATCTTTTTTTAATGTTTTCACATCGTCTTCTAGCTTAGCGGTTTTTTCTTCCATCCCAACTAGCTTGTCTTTGATATCTTTTAACTCAACTTTACGGCTAAGAAGTGAAGAGGATTGTTGTTTTAATGCTCCACCTGTCATCGATCCACCTGGGTTTACAACGTTCCCGTCTAATGTAACAATTCTACTTCGATAATTGAGAAGTTTCGCTAAATCATTTGCGCCTTTTAGATCATTTGTAATCACGACTGTTCCAAGCAGGTTCGACACAACGGATGCAAACTGCTTATCGTATTGAATAAGCTTATTAGCGATCCCAATAAAGGAAGGGTGGTTTGTGATCATTTGGAATTGCATGCTAGTCAACGTTTTTTCTTTTATAACAGACAACGGTAAAAATGTTGCTCTTCCAAAGGAATTGTGTTGTAAATATTGAATTGCTTTTCTCGCGTCTTTCTCCGTTTCAACGACTATATGCTGCATCGCACCGCCTAGTGCGGTTTCAATTGCGATTTTGTATGCTTTTGGTACTTGAATTAGTTCAGCAATCGCACCATGTATCCCTATTAACTTACTTTTTCTTGCTTTTAATATTTCTCTGACACCTTGATAAAAACCTGCATAGTCTTCTTCTAATTCCTCAAGCATTTCCTTTCTTGATTTTGTTTGCTGCAGAAATTGATATGCTTTATATAAGTTTGTTTCCTGTTTTTGATAGCGATTTTTAAGCAACTCAAGCTCATGTTGTTCTTTTTTATATACGATTACTTGTTCCTGAAGCTGACACTGTAGCCTTTCAAGTGACTGCTGCAGTTCTTTTCTTTGTCCATTTATTTCTTTTCGTTCGTGAAGATATTTTTTATTTTCATTATCTAATTTTGAACTCCGAATGCTCAGCTGTTCAATTTGTTGATGTAAATAATGTAATTCATTTTTAGCATTTGCTTGTTTGTTTAATTGCTCAATGTAGTCACTCTTTAATGAGTCAATTTGTTCTTCAATATTTTCACTAAATAAAGCCAGCTGTTTATTCTTTTCGTCAAGCTCTTTTTTAAGTAATGCGATTTCTTCCTCAAGACTGTTAGCTGTTAATTGTTGTTCTTGCTTTTGCTTGTAAAATAAGGAGATTTTTTCTGAAATAGAATGAATTGTTTTCTCTAATTGATCTTTATTTTGAACTGCATTCTTTTTACGTTCCTTTAATACTTGTTTGCGGCCTTCAAGCTTTTCAAGCTCCTCACTTACGTTTAATAATGCTGTTTGCAAGCTATTAATCGATTCATCAAGTACAGACATTTGTGTACGAAGTTCTTCTGTTCTTGCTTCTTTCATATGTATAGTCGCCGAAAGCTTCACTTCTTGATCGATATAATCGTCCAACTGTTTAGAAAGCTGTTCCCAACGTTGATGTAAATCTTCAATCTCAACGACTGTAAGTGCTACTTCAATTTTTTCAAGCCCAGCTTTCTTCTCTATATATTCATTTGCAATCGATGCCTGTCTTTTTAATGGTTCTACTTGAGCCTCTAATTCATGTAAAATATCATTTACGCGATTGAGATTATCTTGTGTTTCTGTAAGCTTTGTTTCCGCTGTTTTTTTGCGATTTTTATATTTTAATACTCCAGCCGCCTCTTCAAAAATAGTCCGTCTGTCTTCTGCCTTACTATTAAGTATTTCTTCCACCTTTCCTTGACTTATAATCGAGAACGCTTCTCTTCCGAGTCCAGAATCTAAAAATAAATCGACAATATCTTTCAGTCGACATGGTTGTTTATTTATATAAAATTCACTCTCACCAGTGCGATACACTCTTCTTGTCACACTTACTTCGTGAAAATCAACTGGCAAAAATTGATCATCATTTTGTAAAATTAATGTGACTTCAGCAAAATTTAAACCTTTTCTTGAATCACTGCCAGAGAAAATGATGTCCTCCATCTTTGCACCGCGAAGTGACTTTACTGATTGTTCACCAAGCACCCAGCGAATCGCATCAGTTATGTTACTTTTCCCGCTTCCATTAGGTCCAACTACAGCTGTCACACCCGGAACAAAATCAATTTCGGTCCGTTTGGCAAATGATTTAAATCCAATAATCTCTAATCGTTTGAGGAACATGGATGATTCCTCCCTTCTCTAGATCCTAGTAAGATGTATTGAACTACAACTTTTTTATTTTTTCTAGCGCCATTTGTGCGGCAAACTGTTCAGCTTCTTTTTTTGAACGGCCTTTCCCAATTCCTAGTTCATCCCCATTTAATGTTACTCTTGAAACAAATTCCCGATTATGAGCAGGACCCTTTTCCTTTAAAATTTCATATTCGACTGTACCTGCTCCATCTTTTTTAATAAATTCTTGAAGCTGACTTTTGAAATCCATCACATGAGAAAAAGCACCAGCATTTATTTTTGGAAAAACAGATTTTTTCAAAAAGGAGATTACCGTTTCGATTCCTTGATCTAAATATAATGCACCAATAAAAGACTCAAAAACATCTGCAAGCAGTGCCGGGCGGGTTCTGCCACCTGTCAACTCTTCTCCTTTTCCGAGAAGAACGAAGTCTCCAAACGATAGTTCGTTCGCAAACGAAACGAGAGAGGGTTCACATACAATAGCTGCCCTTAATTTCGTTAATTCTCCTTCACTCATTAGCGGATATTTTTTATATAAAAATTGAGAAACAGTTAGTTCTAAAACAGCATCTCCTAAAAACTCTAGTCTTTCATTATCTTCAAACGGTTTTTTGCGATGCTCATTCACATAAGATGAATGAGTAAATGCTTGAATGAGTAATTTTTCATTATGAAATACTAAACCTAACTTTTGCTGAAATTGTCTGAATTTCCTTTCTTGAGCGCGATTATTTTTTCTACTTGCTTCATTTTCTTTTTTGCGCATTGATTATCCACCTTGCCCTGCATAAATTTAATCCACTATATATCGTTAACATAAAAATACGAATAATTGTTTGTCGGCCTTTATCATATAATAAACTTTGTACATGATAAAGCCTAGTTACAAACGGAATCTCCTAACTGTTGGCATTCGTCATGATCAGCTTATATACAACTGTTCTATTCACTTACCTCTTGCTTCACGCCTAATCGACATACGTTTTCACTCTAAAGCTGGATCTGTCTATAAACTGGAAAGCCCCGTTAAAAACGGAGCTTCCTGACTGTTGACAAACACTCGCATTCCTTGGTGCTTGCTCTTCGTTGAATGCTCATAACAATTGTTCTTTTTGGCTTCCGACTCATGCTTCACCCTTCGACTGATAAACGTTTTCATTCTGTCTGTGAGAACAGATGCGCCTACAAACTGGAAAGCCCCGTATAAACGGAGCTTTCTAATTTTTTAGTACATGCGAGCTATTATTATGAAACGTATAATTTCCTCGGCGATTACTGGATATTTTTTATGTAATTCACTGCATCACCGACAGTGGTAATATTTTCAGCTTCATCGTCGGAAATTTCCATATCAAACTCGTCTTCTAATTCCATTACAAGTTCAACTACATCAAGGGAATCTGCACCGAGATCATCTTTGAAAGAAGCTTCTAATGTAACTTGAGCTTCATCTACACCTAGACGGTCAACAATGATCTTTGTTACACGTTCTAATATATCTGCCATTCATGTTCACCTCCCCTCAAGTCATTATATTGTATTTTTTAAAAATAATAAACTTGTTAAGGATGTTTTTTTGTTACATAATCATTCCGCCATCAACATGAAGTGTTTGCCCTGTCATATAAGCACTGTCTTCAGAAGCTAAAAATGAAACTACTTTTGCAATATCTGTCGCTTCTCCAAAACGAGCAAGCGGGATGAGTTTTAACATCTCATGTTTAATCTCTTCACTTAACTTATCAGTCATATCTGTTGAAATAAACCCAGGAGCTACAGCATTGACGGTAATTCCACGGCTTGCAAGCTCCTTAGCCGTCGTTTTAGTTAACCCGATTACTCCCGCTTTAGCAGCAACATAGTTTGCTTGACCAGGATTCCCACTCACACCGACAACTGAGGCAATATTAATAATTCGCCCGCTTCTTTGCTTCATCATTTGCCGCGTTACTGCTTTTGTGCAAAGAAAAACCCCTTTCAAGTTGGTGTTAATAACATCATCCCATTCTTCTTCCTTCATGCGCATAATTAAATTGTCTTTTGTAATTCCAGCATTATTGACAAGAATATCAAGCGCACCGAAACGATTGATCGTTTCTTTTATCATGTTAACGACAGAATTGTTGTCACTTACATTACCTTGAACTGAGAAAGCCTCTCGGCCAATTGATGTAATTTCAGCGACTACTTCGTTTGCTTTATCCTTGCTCCCGGCGTAATTAATTGCAACATTTGCCCCTTGCTTAGCAAGTTCAATCGCAACTTCCCGGCCAATCCCTCTTGAAGCTCCTGTTACTAAAGCAGTTTTTCCAGCCAACTTCACACCGTTTCCCCCTTTAATACTTTAATTGCAGCTTGATAGCTTGCTTCATCTGAAACAGCGACAACTTTTACAGTTTTGTCAATTTTCCTTACAAGAGCCGACAATACTTTTCCAGGTCCGATTTCAATAAATGTATCCACACCGAGTTCGATCATATTCTTGACTGAATCTTCCCACAATACTGGAGAATATAGCTGTTCAATTAGTCTTTGTTGAATATCATCAGCTTCCGTAACAGGTGATGCAGTCACATTTGCGATAAGAGGTATTTCAGCGTCTTTAATCGTCATTTCATTTAACACTGTTTGTAAACTTTCAGCTGCCGGTTTCATTAACAGTGAATGAAATGGTCCGCTTACTTTAAGTGGGATTGCACGTTTTTCTCCCCGTTCTTTTACTTTTACAGAAGCAAGCTTAATTCCTTCTTTTGTTCCAGAGATAACAATTTGACCTGGACAATTAATGTTAGCCAATTGAACTAAATGTCCACTGCTTGTGATCTCATCAGTTACAGCTTGGAGTGCCTCTCGATCAATTCCTAGAATAGCAGCCATTGCTCCTTCTCCATTTGGAACTGCTTCTTCCATAAATTTACCTCTTTTTCGAACAGCATATACTCCTTCTTCAAAAGTAATTGCCCCTGCGGCCACTAATGCTGTGTATTCTCCGAGACTATGACCAGCAACAAAGTCGGCTTTAATCCCTGATTGTTTAAAATACTCTAAAATAGCAATACTTGCTGTTAATAAAGCAGGTTGTGCGTTCATTGTTTTTGTTAATTCATCTTCTGGTCCCTCAAAAATAATTTTTGATAATTCATAGGAAAGCTTCTCGTCTGCCTTGTCAAAAAAAGTTTTTACAAAGGGGTTTCGATCTGCTAACTGCTTCCCCATGCCAATTGTTTGTGATCCTTGTCCCGGAAACATAAATGCGACTTTTTCCATGTAAAAACTCCTCCTCTTTTTATGATTTTATACTCAATCTTATATTTTCCTGCTCTGCAACAGCTTTTATCGTGCCAGAAACATCATTTTGCACCATTTCCCGTGCCTGTCGAACGGCGTTGAATACAGCGTTTGCATTTGATGAGCCGTGAGCTTTTATTACTGGCGCTTTTAAACCAAATAAGCCAGCACCACCATATTCGGTATAATCCATTTGAGCTTTTAATTTTTTAAGATCTGGTTTTAAAACAGCTGCTGCTAGTTTGCTTTTCATGCTGCCAGTTAGTGCGCCTTTTAGCATTTTAAAAACTGACATTGCTGTACCTTCAATCGTCTTTAAGATCATATTTCCGGTAAAACCGTCAGTTACAGCAACATCAGCTACACCATCTAATAAATCTCGCGCTTCTATATTTCCAATAAAATGAAGGTTTGTATCTTTCAATAGCTCAAACGTCTTTTTTGAAAGTTCATTTCCCTTTTTTTCTTCTGTACCGATATTTAATAAACCTATTCGCGGATTTGTAATCCCTCGCACTTTTTCACAATATACTGAGCCCATAAGTGCATATTGCAGAAGGTGTTCCGGTCTTGCATCAACGTTAGCACCGACATCAAGGAGTAAAAAACCTCTTCCGTCAATTGTTGGAAGTGTTGGTGAAAGAGCCGGCCGCTCTATTCCATCAATTCGCCCGATGACAAATAATCCTGTTGCCATTAACGCCCCTGTATTTCCTGCTGATATACATGCGTCTGCCTTTTTATCCGCTACTTCTTTTGCCATTAATACCATTGATGCATCTTTTTTCCGGCGGACAGCTCTTACTGGTTCATCTGTCCCTAATATAACTGTTTCTGTATGTAAAATATGAATTCTCTCTTCATTAGTTAAATACTGTCTTATTTTTTGTTCATTTCCTACAAGGGTGATTTGTATATAACGAAAAGCTTCAACCGCTTTCATTGCACCTAAAACAATTTCCTTTGGTGCATGATCTCCCCCCATAGCATCGATTGCTAGTTTCATATACTGCTCTCATCCTTTTAATTATTTTTTGAACGATACAGTTCAAATAAGCCTTTAAATACAAGCTCCTTCTTGACATAGCTGTTTACTTCGACGACGGTCCAGTCATGAGCATTATCTAAGTCAACTACTTTTGCTTTCGCAATGACTCGATCGTTTTCTTTAACAGATTTGGTAAATTGGATATTTGCCTTTGCTGTTAAAGCAAATTCATCGTTAATGATTGCTACTGCCAGAGAATTAGCCTGTGCAAAAAGATGATGCCCCCGTGCAATTTTATTTCGTTTAAATACATGCTCTTTTTTGACATCGAAAATAGAAATTGCACTTTTATCTAAATCAATGTCGATAATTTCACCGATGATCTCATCAATAGGCAGAGAGCGAACTTCGTCAGCAAACTTTTTTTCTGCAACATTTTTTATTCTTTCCCGCAATTCAGGAATAGAAAGCTCGAGTCGATCTAAACGAATTGTTTGTACACTTACTGAGAAAAAATCAGCGAGTTCCTCATCAGTGACAAAAGGATTTTCTTTAATTGTTTCAGCAAGTAATTTTTGTCGTTGTTTTTTTGTTCTCCTCATTTATATCACCCGTTCAAGATCTTATGACTAGGTACTAATAGTAGTATATAATTTAAAAAAGTAGATTTCAACATATTACTTTTTCATATCACAACGATATTAAAGATGATTTTAGGCTCACTTGTGTGAGACTTCAGTCTGATACACTTTTAGCTGAAATCGGTTCAAATTGTTAGAAAGGAAATGAGCCAATAAATCTACAAGGTTATTGTCGTCTTAAAACTTATTTTAGTCTAGTTTTTCTCCGCGTAAAACCCCTGACTTTTCTAAATAATCCCGTAAATATGCATATTCATTGCTTTGCCAAAATTGCTCTGTTTGAACCATCATTGCTGCATCTTTTCGAGCTGTTTCAAGAGCGCGATAGTCATGGACCATGTCTGCTATTTTAAACTCGGGAAGACCACTTTGTTTTTTACCGAAAAAATCACCCGGCCCTCTTAACTCTAAATCTTTTTCGCTTAACAAAAACCCATCGTTTGTTTCCGTCATAATTTTCATTCTTTCTTTCCCTACATCTGATTTTGGATCTGCAAGCAAAACACAATACGATTGCTCACTCCCGCGGCCAACTCGACCGCGCAGCTGATGAAGCTGAGCTAGTCCAAATCGCTCGGCATCGTATATAAGCATAAATGTTGCGTTCGGAACATTTACACCAACTTCTACAACTGTCGTCGAGACAAGTACTTGTACTTCATTTACCGTAAATGCTTTCATGACTGTTTCTTTTTCCTCTGACGTTAATCGCCCATGCATTAAACCAACGTTGAAACGGTTATCAAAATAATTTGTAAGGGTCGTATAAACATCGATTGCATTTTGTACATCAAGCTTGTCCGACTCCTCAATTAAAGGACAAATAACATATGCTTGACGGCCTTTTATTAGTTCCTTCTCCATAAAAATGAGTACCCGTTCTAACATATGATGCTTTGCCCAATATGTTTCAATCATTTTTCGTCCTTTTGGCATTTCATCAATAATCGAAACATCCATTTCACCAAAAAAAGTGATCGCTAACGTTCTCGGAATTGGAGTAGCTGTCATAAAAAGAACATCAGGATTTTCACCTTTTTCTCGTAAAATTCGCCGTTGTTCTACTCCAAAGCGATGCTGTTCGTCAGTTATGACAAGCCCTAGCTTTTTGAACTTTACTTCTTCTTGAATAAGCGCATGTGTACCGACAAGAAGATGAATATCGCCTGCTTGGAGATCGGAAAGGAGTTCTTTACGTCTCTTTCCTTTAACAGAGCTTGAAAGTAATTGTACATTTACTCCAAATGGTTCGAATAACTGAGTTAGTGAATGTGCGTGCTGCTCTGCTAAAATTTCTGTTGGCACCATTAAAGCACCTTGAGATCCGGATAAAACACAAGCATACAGAGCGATAGAGGCAACTACTGTTTTTCCAGATCCAACATCACCTTGTAAAAGGCGGTTCATTCTATAAGGAGAATTGAGATCATTTAATATTTCTTGAACTACGCGCGTTTGAGCATTCGTGAGCGGAAACGGAAGTGAAGCTATAAAGGCGTTTAATTTGTTTTCGTCGTATTTGTGGATCATCCCTTTTGATTGCTCGCGTTCAAATTTTCGAAGTGCTTGCATTTTTAATTGAAATAATAAAAATTCCTCATAAACAACCCTTCTGCGTGCTTGTTTTACATCTTTAGCAGAACGGGGAAAATGACATGCGGTAAGTGCAGCTTTTTTTGGCAGCAGCCGATATTGCTTTAAAAGATGTGCTGGAAGCGTCTCTTCTACTTGATCAGCAAATTGATTAAGAGCAAGCTGAATAAAACGCCGCATTCCTTTTACAGTGATAGATCCTTTAACTGTGTAGACTGGTTCAAACATCGTTGTCATTGAATAATGGCCCCGTTTCATTTCATTCGCTGTAATCGTTTGCCGATGCTGATCCCATTTTCCAGTTACTGTTATAGTTTCGTTTATCGCAAGCGATTTTTTTAAATATGGTTGATTAAAAAAAACGACTTGAATAAGAGCACGGTCAACGAGTAAACGAACGGTTAATCTAGAGCGCTTTCTCCCATAATAAATAAGGGAAGGTTCGCTTTGTATCTTACCCTCGACTGTTACCCTTTCATTATGCTTAACGTCCATTAAATGACAAAGTCGATAATCCTCATAGCGATAAGGAAAGTGCTCAAGTAAATCGTTAATAGTATGAATATTTAATTGTGCTAAAGCATTTGCCGTTTCTTCTCCAATACCCTTTATTACGGTAACAGATTGAAGTAATTGTTCATTCACGATTAGTATGCGGAGCACCGAAAATCTTTGCTTCTAATTGACGACCAGTCGGTGTTGCCGCTAAACCTCCTTGTGCAGTTTCTTTTAATGCTGTCGGCATCGTTTGTCCAATTCGAAACATAGCTTCAATTATTTCATCACATGGAATACGGCTTTTTATTCCAGCTAAAGCCATATCGGCTGCTACCATTGCATTAGCAGCACCCATAGCATTTCTTTTCACACACGGTACTTCTACTAAGCCAGCAACAGGATCGCAAACTAAACCAAGCATATTTTTTAACGTGATTGCCATTGCCTCAGCACATTGATCAGGTGATCCCCCAGCCATTTCAACGATTGCCGCCGCTGCCATTCCTGCTGCTGAACCAACCTCTGCTTGACATCCTCCTGCTGCTCCAGAAATCGATGCATTATTAGCGACAACATAACCGAATGCGCCAGCGGTAAATAAGAAAGCAACCATTTCCTCACGATTCGGATTTAATTTGTTCTTAACTGCAAATAATGTCCCTGGTACAACCCCACCTGAACCAGCTGTTGGTGTAGCACAAATTGTTCCCATTGCCGCATTTACTTCATTTGTAGCTACAGCTTTACTAACAGCATCAAGCATTGTTTCTCCTGATAAAAATTTACCTTTTTTAATGTAAGCCTGTAATAATACAGCATCTCCACCTGTTAAGCCAGAGTGAGATTTAACCCCCTTTAATCCTCTGTTAATCGCTTGCTCCATTACTTTTAGATTTTGCTCCATCCTTCGTATAATTTCTTCCCGAGAACGTCCTGTTACATCTATTTCCTGCTCAATCATAATCTCAGAAATCTTTTTATTTTCACTCGTTGCGAGCTGAACTAATTCTGCGACGTTTCTAAACTGCATAGCGGTCTTCCTCCATTCATCAAATATGTTAATCAACCATTTTTGTTACTTGAACTACATTCGGTAATTGCTCGATTTCTTTCATTACTTCATGATTTATATTGTGATCGACTTCAATTGTCATTAAAGCTAATTTACCTTTTTCCTTTCGAGAAACTTCCATATGTCCAATGTTAATTTCGTATTTAGCTAGTACATTGGATACGTTTGCTATTGTCCCGAAACGATCGTTATGCACAACGAGGAGCGCTGGATGATGACCTGATAGTTTGAGCTCAAACCCGTTTAATTCAATTATTTCTATTTTTCCACCTCCGATTGAAATCCCGACAAGATTTAACTCGCCATCCTCATCTCCGATAACAATCCTCGCTGTATTTGGATGATTAGGAATAGCTTCTTCCTCCCGAAATTGAATAATAATCCCTCGGCTTCTTGCAATCTCAATCGCCTTAATAATTCGTTCATCAAATGTATCAAAATCTAGTAATCCACCAACAATCGCAACATCGGTCCCATGTCCTTTATATGTTTCTGCAAATGATCCATAAAATGAAATATTTGCCCATTTTGGCTCCCTTCCAAACAATTCTCTTGCAACACGTCCAATCCGGGCTGCACCAGCAGTGTGAGAGCTTGAAGGCCCCATCATTACAGGACCGATAATGTCAAAGACACTTTTATATTTCACGCTTATCTCCACCTTTACATAGAATAATTTAGTCCTATTTTATGATAATTTAGATTATAGTTGTTTATTTTTTCGAAAATTTTTTAGAGGAAAAAATAGAAGGGATTCATCCCTTCTATTTTAGTGAAACTATTCAATTGCAAAAAAAAATGCGTATAAGGGCTGGTTTCCTTTATGAACTTCTACTTCAACTTCATGATATTGATCCTCAACATATTTACTTAAATTATTTACAGCCTCATTACTTGCATCTTCACCAGATAAAATCGTTACAATTTCTGTCTTTTCATCGATCATTTTGTCAAGTAAACTCTTTGCTGTTTCAACTAGATCTTTGCTTTTTGTAACAATTTTTCCATCTGCAATTCCCATAAAATCATTTTTTTCGATTGTAAGACCATCAATATTTGTATCTCTTACAGCATATGTAATTTGACCTGTTTTCACATGCTGTAACGCTTCAGACATTGTTTGTTTATTTTCTTGTAAATCCACTGATGGATTAAACGCTAACAATGCCGATATACCTTGTGGAACTGTTTTTGATGGGATGACAACGATTTCATCATTCAGAACCTCAACTGCTTGTTCAGCAGCCATAATAATATTTTTATTATTTGGAAGAACGATTATTTTCTCTGCATTTGCTTCTTTTATCGCTTTAACGATATCCTCAGTGCTCGGATTCATTGTTTGTCCGCCTTCAATTACTACGTGTGCACCGATACTTTTGAATAATTTAGCAATTCCAGATCCCATTGATACAGTTATAATGCCGTATTCTTTCTTTTCCTTTTTCTCATCAGTCGTATCTGTGTTTAACTGGGCATTCGTCTCACCGACAATAGCAGAATGCTGCTGGCGCATATTTTCAATTTTCATGTTAATGAGACTGCCATAACGCTGCCCATATGTTAATACCTCACCAGGTTGTTCTGAATGAATATGTACTTTGACGAGTTCGTCGTCAGAAATGACGAGCAATGAATCTCCATACTTACTTAAATCTGAACGGAACATTTCTTCAGAGAATGAATGCTTTGCAAGCTTTTCAGCTTCAAACTTAACCATAAATTCTGTACAGTAACCAAATTCAATATCTTCTGTATTCATATGACTTTGCACGCTTTTATGATGTTGCGCACTGACGAGCTCTTCCATTGATGGTAATACAACTGAAGAAGGAAGGCTCTCTCCTTTTAGCTCTGCTAAAAAGCCTTCGTATACTAACAATAAACCTTGCCCGCCGCTATCAACAACACCAACAGACTTTAAGACAGGAAGTAATTCAGGTGTTCGATCCAATGATGCTTTTGCTTCTGCAACAATCTCTTCCATTATTTTAACGATGTCTGTCTGCCTTTTTGCTACTTGAACAGCCCTTTTTGCGGCATCTTTGGCGACAGTTAAAATTGTCCCTTCTACAGGCTTCATCACAGCTTTATATGCCGTTTCGACTCCAGCCTCAAAAGCTCCAGCAAATTCTTTTCCGTCTATTTCCTGTTTCTTCTCAATTGCCTTCGCAAAGCCGCGAAACAGTTGGGATAAGATCACACCAGAATTTCCTCGTGCACCCATTAATAATCCTTTTGAAAGCGATGCCCCAACTTTTCCAATGTGGCCTTGTACGTTATTTTTCACTTCCTTGGCACCAGAAGTCATTGATAAATTCATATTCGTTCCCGTGTCACCATCAGGAACAGGAAAAACGTTCAATGCGTCGACCATTTTCGCATTTGCCGCAAGATGATTTGCACCTTGAATGACCATTTCGGCAAAACGCTTTCCATCTAACAATGTTATAGACACAAATTTTCCTCCTAACTACAGGTTCGTTACACGAACTCCTTGCACAAAAATATTGACAGAATCGACAGCTAGTCCAACTGTTTTATCAAGAGTATATTTCACTTTTGATTGTACATTGTGAGCAACTTCAGATATCTTTGTACCGTAGCTGACCATTATGTACATATCAATATGAACTTCTTCATCTTCTTGGCGAACGATCACACCGCGGGTAAAATTTTCTCTCCGCAAAATCTCAGATAGACCGTCTTTTAGTTGGTTCTTTGATGCCATTCCAACAATGCCATAACAATCTGTAGCTGCACTGCCGGCAATTGTTGCAATTACTTCATTAGAAATTTCAATTTGTCCGTACTGTGTTTTTAATTCAATGGACATGAATCGTTCCCCCTTTAAAGAATTGCTCGTTGACTACTGACATTTTACTATAACCGATAGGATTTTAAAAGTCATACTTTTCCTTAAATTAAGCATTTATATATAAATGATGTCAAGGTGTTTTTCTTGAAAGCTTTTATATCAACTATTGCATTCTAATATGTTGTATGATAAATTATTAAAGTATCTTTAATGATAACAGAAAAAAAAAATCTGGCTTGTCTGGCGGATTTTTTTACAATGAGGAATGAAAAGCTAAAATATATTTTCAGCTTTACGGTTAGGAGGGAAATGACTATGCCACGTAAATGTGTCGTTACAGGTAGAAGAACTACTACTGGAAATGCTCGCTCCCATGCTATGAATGCATCTAAACGTACTTGGGGAGCTAACCTTCAAAAAGCTCGTATTCTTGTTGACGGAAAACCTAAGCGCGTCTGGGTTTCAGCAAGAGCACTTAAATCTGGGAAAGTAGAACGAGTATAACTTTTATTCATTCACGGGTTTTCCCAGTTAACGATTTAAAAGCCAAATAAAAGATAAAGTGAATTAGCAGTTTATTGCTAATTCCTTTTTTTATGCATGCTCATTCGTATGAAACAGCCATTTACACAAATGAGCCGATAAATTAATAGAGTGATAAACATTAAAAATTGCCCAGTCCCGTACGTTAAAAGTTAATATTCGAACCAAAATGAGCACCCTTTCTTCTTAAAAAAGGGTGCTGATAAATTTAATTTAATTCATAAATATTCATTCTCCTTTTTTAAAGGCCCCTAGCATGGCGCGGACAATACCGCCGATTACCTTCGGAAGTTTAATTGTATAAAATTTCATTATGTCCCTCCTCACCAATTCACGCTTACTAATCACAAATCTGGTCCTCACACCATAATATTCAAAAGGAAGAGATAAGTACTATTTTTCGCAAAAAGGCTCTTAATCAGAGCTCCTTATTATTAATAATATGCCTTTTGAAAAAGAAAAAGTACCATGTTCATTAATAAGTTCGTTACTTATACATAGTGTTGACCCTATTGGAATATGACAATCTTTTAAAGGGTATTTAAATCCTCTAAGAGTAATTCCGCTAACTGTAGGCGTAATTGGAATAAAAGAAACATACTGTTTATCTTTCATTTTTGTGATCGAATAAGTTCCAGGTTGTTTCATGGAGACAATATTTTTATTATCGATTACTTCGATGTCTATTCTACTATGTTGAATTCCTTTAATAAGCAGTTGTATATTAGCGAATAGGTGATCAAGACGACCACCTGTAGCCCCAAAAATGCGAATTTTCCTAGCGTTCGTAAATAAAGCCCAATTTAATGCTAGTTCTAAATCTGTTTGATCTTTTTCTGGTTTGAATTTTTGGATTTCGCTCACTTTTTCCTTTATCGATATCATCTCTTCAGAAGTGACCGAATCAAAGTCGCCAAAAGCATATTGAGGATTAATTCCTTTTGAAAGTAGTGTTATGACGCCTCTATCGACACCAACCCATGTAACAGAACTGTCGTCATACGTGAATAAATCAGGAAGAAATTCGCTTGGTCCTCCTGCAAGTATATTAACAATCATCATATCCCCACCGCTTAAAGTTTCAATGCATATAGTAATATCTTAATAGAACTATTTATCCACGAAGAACTGAAATAGCTTTAGCACGATCTTGTTCATTATATATCGCTGAACCGGCAACTAACACATTTGCACCCGCGGCAATACAAAGCTTTGCCGTTTCTTTATTTACACCGCCATCTACTTCTATTTCAACATTTAGTTCTTTAGACTTAACCATGTCGTTCACTTTTGATATTTTAGGTAAAACAGATTTAATAAACTTTTGTCCGCCAAATCCAGGATTTACAGACATTAATAATACTAAATCCACATCTTCAATCATATGTTGAATTGATTCAACTGGTGTTGCAGGGTTTAACACAACACCCGCTTTTACACCAAACGACTTAATAAAATGAATGGTTCTGTGTAAATGTGGGCATGCTTCAACATGTACTGTTATATAATCAGCTCCTGCTTTTGCAAATGCCTCAATATATTGATCAGGATTTTCAATCATTAAATGAACATCTAAAGGAAGTTTTGTAATCGGTCGGATTGCCTCCACAATAAGGGGACCAATTGTAATATTAGGAACAAAGTGCCCATCCATTACGTCCACATGTATGTAATCCGCCCCTCCTGCTTCAACACTTTTTATTTCTTCACCTAATGCAGCAAAGTTAGCTGATAAAATAGATGGCGCAATTTTTACCATGTTAATACCTCGGCTTTCTTTCTTTTATTTCTTGTAAAAAATTTTTGTAATTTTTATAGCGATATTCTGGTATGACTTTATTTTCTACAGCTGCTTTAACAGCACAATGTGGTTCTTTTAAATGGAAACAACCTCGAAATTTACACCCTTCACCTATATTGTTTATTTCTGGGAAAAAAGTGGCTAATTGTTGTGCTTCGATCCCGGTAAATTCTAACGAACTAAAGCCCGGAGTATCTGCGACAAACCCATTTCCTATTTCCATTAGCTCTACGTGGCGAGTAGTATGTTTACCCCTACCAAGATGTGTTGATATTTGAGCTGTTTTTAAATTCAATTCAGGATTAATCATGTTTAGCAATGATGATTTTCCTACCCCGGATTGTCCGGCAAAAACAGAAATTTTCCCATTTAAATATGGAAGTAGTTCATTTATCCCATCAGTTGTTTTCGTTGAAATTAATAATACTTTATAACCAATACGGCTATAATCATTTTTATATCGTTGTATTATTTCTGCTTGTTCCCTATTTGTAATATCCATTTTTGTTATACAAATAAGCGGATGGATGTTATTAGCTTCAATAAGCACAAGAAAACGATCAAGTAATGTAGTACTAAATTCAGGCTCTACCGCCGAAAATATTAGAACGGCCTGATCTACATTTGCAATTGGTGGACGGATAAGCTCATTTTTCCGCTCCTTCACTTCAAGTATATATCCTTCATTATCTTTTTCAGCTTGAAATACAACATAATCTCCAACGAGAGGGGTAAGTTTTTTTTTTCGGAATACTCCCCTCCCTTTACATTGAAAGACTCCATTTTCCGAAAGCACATAATAAAAAACGCTTACTGCTTTAATAATCTTGCCTTCTGGCATAGCATCACTCCTTATTGTCACCATTATTCAGGATAGGGTATTACTTCGTCAATAATCACGCTTCGATCACGGATCACCTTATAGCCCGCTTTTTCGCCGTGAGCGATTGTAAATTCAAGCCGCTTTTTAGTTGTTTCTGTCATATAAAAAGTTTCAAATGGTTCCGTCATACTTCTGTTCATATCCTCTATATAAATTTGTACTTCTTGTTGTTGCCCTTCTTCAGAAGGTTCATACGGAATCGTAATTTCTTTTATGACTGTTTTTGGCGGAATTTCCTTTTTTCCTTTTGAAATCACTACTGTAACTTTTTCGCCCTTTTTCAAAGCCGTGCCTGGTGCAGGTGATTGGGAGATCACTAAACCGCTTTGAATCGAATCATGGTATTCCTCTTGAGACATGTCAACTAATAATCCTACTGATTCAGCGTAGTCTGACACTCCCCGTCTATTATATTCTGTTAAATTTTTTAACGTAATCTTTTCTGTTCCTTTACTAACGGTAAACTCAAGTATCGTCTCTTCCGGAACGACAGCTTCACCGGCAGGAGGATTTTGCTCAAGGATCGTTCCTGGTATGCTATCACTATTAACTTCTTTTTTTATAATATCTTTAAAATTTTTGTTCTCTAATAGTCGCACAACTTCGTCATATTGGCGTTCACTATAATTAGAAAGCTCAAACTTTTCTTTTCCTGTACTTACGTACATATTAATTTTCGATCCTTCTTTTATTTTTTGTCCTGCTTTCGGTTCCGTTTTGATCACATGGTTTTCAAGAATTTCCTCATCGGTTATTTTAAAAGTTTTATCGATGCTAAAACCTGATGATTCTAATTTTGAAATAGCATCATTTACCTCTAATTTAGCTACATTAGGAACTTCAATATCTTTTGGCTTCAACATCTTTGGGAGAACAGTAACCGTTAAAATTGCAAGAACGATCAAAACAACAAAAGTTGATGTCAGTATAATGGGCCACTTTTTTCGATGTTTCTTCTGTTTTTGATTTGTATTGATATGATTTTTTTTATTTTCTTTATTATTATTATGAATAATCGTTTCATCTAAATCTGTATATTGCTCATCATTAGTAATAATAGGGATTGCCTTCGTTGCATCATCATCATTCGGCACGATGAACTTTGCTTCATTCAATCTTTCAGGATTTAACGAAGTACTTAAATCTTCTTCCATCTCCTCCGCATATTCATAGCGATGAAATGAATCCTTTGCTGTTGCTTTTAGAACGATATTTTCGACACTTTGCGGGATATCTGGATTCCACCTTTTAACCGATGGTGTTTCTGATTGTAAGTGCTTTAATGCAATTGAAACTGCCGATTCCCCGGAAAATGGAAGTCTCCCTGTTAATAACTCGAACATGACAATTCCTAATGAATAAATATCTGACTTTCTATTTGCCATGCCTCCTCGTGCTTGCTCAGGTGATAAGTAGTGGACAGATCCTAATACCGAATTCGTTTGTGTTATTGTTGTTGCGCTTAGCGCCATCGCGATACCAAAATCCGTTATTTTAACATTTCCGTCCTTATCCATTAAAATATTTTGCGGTTTGATATCACGATGAATAATATGATTTTGATGGGCATGTGAAATAGCTGAAGTTAGCTGTTTCATAATTTCGATTGCTTTTTCAACTTTAAGTGGTGAATTTTGTTGTATGTACTGCTTTAATGTTTGTCCATCGACAAACTCCATCACAATATAATATATATCGCCCTCTTCACCTACATCATAAATACTGACAATATTCGGATGAACTAAGCTTGTAGCAGATTGCGCTTCACGGCGAAATCGGCGAATAAACTCTTCATCATTTGCAAAATCAAGGCGGAGAATTTTTACAGCAACATCACGGTCGAGTATCATATCATGAGCTAGATAAACATTAGCCATGCCTCCTCCACCGATTATTTCAAGGACTTTATACCGACCGTTTATCCTTCTCCCTATTAACATTGCTCATCACCTAATTCATGATCGTCACGATACTCGACAATTACTAGGGTAATGTTATCTTCTCCGCCATTGTCATTAGCCATTTTTATTAAATTGGCTGCTTTTTCCTCAATTGAAATATTTTTCATCAACTCATCGTTAATCTCTTGATCACTTACTTTATTAGATAATCCGTCAGAACAAAGTAAAAGAATATCATCTTCTTCAAAGGTGATCGTTTTAATATCTGTCTCGACATGATCTTCTGTTCCAAGAGCACGAAGCAATACATTTTTCCGCGGATGATGCTCGGCATCTTCTTTCGTTATTTGCCCAGAGCGTACGAGTTCATTTACGAGAGAATGATCTTCCGTTAGCTGCTGAAGACCTGTTTCGTTCAAAATATAGCAGCGGCTGTCACCAATATTTGCTATCGTTGAAAACCGTTTTGTGCAAATGGCAGCAACAAGTGTTGTACCCATTCCTTGACATTCTTGATTATTTTTTGAATGGGTAAACAGTTTGTTATTAACATTGTTGATTTTTTCTTTTAACCACTGTTCTGCAATTTCGGGAGTTGTAATCTCCTTTGTTGATTTCCACCATTCCTTTAGTGTTGGAAGCGTCATTTCACTCGCGACATCACCTGCGCGGTGGCCACCCATACCATCAGCTACAATTGCTAAATAGTCTTTATCAATGTTAATAAAAACGCCTCCGCTATCTTCATTGTGGGGACGGATTTTTCCTCTATCTGTCATATATACAGCCTTCACTTTGTTTCACCTCGTCTCGTCTTTTCGTTCCTTTGCACGAAGTTGTCCACATGCTGCATCAATATCATGACCGTGCTCACGGCGAATCGTTACATTTATTCCATTGTTTTTTAAAAAGTTTTCAAATTTAAAAATTTGCTTTCGCGGTGTTCGTACATAGTTGCGCTCAGGTACATAATTTTCTGGAATTAAGTTCACATGACATTTTAAACCTTTTATTAATTTTGCTAACTCTTCAGCATGTTCAGCTTGATCGTTAACTCCGCCGAATAGGCCATATTCAAAACTCACTCTCCTTCCCGTTTTTTTAATATAATAATTTACTGCTTTCATTAATTCAGGTAGCTTATATGCTCGGTTTATCGGCATTAATCTGCTTCTTAGCTCACTGTTTGGGGCATGTAGAGAAATAGCAAAATTAATTTGCATATTTTCATCAGCGAATTGGTAAATTTTCGGGATAATACCACTAGTAGAAACTGTAATATGTCTTGCTCCGATATTCAACCCATGATCATCATTAATAATTTTTAAAAAATTTAACATTTGCTCATAGTTATCAAATGGTTCACCAATTCCCATAATTACTATATGGCTGACTCTTTCCTGAACTTCATCGAGAGCTTGCTGTACTTTTACAACTTGAGCAACAATTTCTCCAGCTTCTAAATTTCGTTTTAATCCTCCGAGAGTTGAGGCACAAAAAGTACATCCGATTCTACAGCCTACTTGTGTCGTTACACATACAGAATTGCCATAATCGTGACGCATTAAAACTGTTTCAATAGAATATCCATCATGAAGCTCAAATAAAAACTTAATCGTACCATCCGATGATTCTTGCTTGATAATTGTATTTAAAGTTGTGATCGTAAAGTTTGCTTCCATTTTTTCGCGCAGACTTTTCGATAAGTTCGTCATTTCGTCAAATGTGGAAACTCTTTTACTATACAGCCAATCATAAATTTGTTGTGCACGAAAAGGCTTCTCTTCGTTTTCCTGTAACCACTTCTTTAATTCATTGATTCGCAAAGAATAGATCGAAAGCTTTTTCGTTATTTTCTTATCAGTTGTTTGTAAATTCAACTATGACACCCTCTTTTTTATACAAGCGATAAAAAAGCCATCGCTTCCAAAGTCTTGCGGAAAAACTTGAAGTTTTCCACCATGAATAAATGGTCTTACTGCGCTAGGCATTCTCATTTTAAATTGAGGATCAAATTCAAAATGAGAATGCCCCTTTAAGAATATATCCACTACTTGATCGTTTTCTTCCTTTGCAACTGTACATGTACTATACACGAACAATCCTCCCGGTTTTAACAATGGAGCTAACGCATCCATTAACTCAAGCTGTACTTTTTGCAGCCTAGTTAAATCCTGTTCTTTTTTTGTATATTTAATGTCAGGTTTTCGCCGGAGCACACCTAACCCTGAGCATGGTGCATCTAATAGTATTCGATCAAAGGATTCTTTCGGAAAATAGTCGGCTGCTTTTCGACTATCTAATACTTTTGTCTCAATATTTGTTAATCCTAATCTTTTTGCATTATCGGAAATAAGCTTTACTTTATGTTCATGTAAGTCTAACGAAATAACCATGCCTGTTGCATTTAATTTTTCAGCAATATGCGTGGATTTACCGCCAGGTGCTGCACATGCATCAAGTATCATTTCGTCTTGTTCGATATTTAACGCATACGAAACTAGCATTGAACTTTCATCTTGAATTGTAATAAGCCCTTTATAAAATACTTCTGAATGAGCTAAATTGCCTTTTAAGCATTTGATTGCTTCTGGAATAATTGGACTTTTTTCAATTTGGTATCCTTCTTCTTCAAGCAGCTGAATACATTTTTGACGAGAAACTTTTGTTATATTCACTCTTGCCGTCTGCAATGGAGCAGTTAAGTTTATTTCACACATTTCCTTTGTTTTCAAAAAACCATATTGTTCAACCCAGCGCTCTACAATCCAGCGTGGATGACTCGTTTCAATCGATAGCCTTTCGATCGGATCTTCAATTGATTTTAAAGTTGGCACTCCTTCTCGTTGAATAGAGCGAAGCACTCCATTTACGAAGCTGGCAATTCCTTTATGTCCTCTTTTTTTAGCAATTTCAACGGCTTCATATATTGCTGCACGTTCCGGAATTTTATTTAAATAAATCATTTGATAAAGTGTTATTCTTAAAAGATGCAGCACCCAGTTATTAATTTTTTCCCTTTTTAAGAAAGGCTTTAAAAAGAAATCAAGAGTCATTCTACGCTGAAGAGTTCCATATGTAATTTCAGTTAAAAGCGCTGCGTCACGAGAGTTAAATTGATTTTTTTGATCGCAGCATTTAAGAGCAAATTGCTATATGATTGATTTTTTTCAACCGATTCTAATAACTCAAGCGCAGTTTCACGTACGTTTTTATGCTTTTTGTTCATCGTGGTCTCCTAGTCTTGTCCCTACCGTTAATTGCGCACCAGCTCCTCGTAAAAACTGTGCCGTACTCATTCGTTTTTTTTTTGCTGGTTGGAGCTCGGTAATATTAATCGCGGTTTTATTTCCAGTAGCAACAACAAGGCCTTCTTTTTCAATCGAAAGGATCGTACCAGGTTGATCTTCTGTTGCCACTTTCTTTTTTTCTCCGCACCAAACTTTTAAAACGTTTTTTTTTATTGTTGTGTAAGCAACGGGCCAAGGATTTAAACCACGTATATGGTTATAAATTTCCTCACCGGATTTTGCCCAGTCGATTTTCTCTTGCTCACGGTTAATATTAGGGGCATATGTTGCCTTTTTGTCATCTTGTTGGATTGCTTTTATTTCCCCATTTATGAGTTTAGGCAACGTTTCTGATAATAAATTTGCCCCAGCTAAACTAAGTTTATCATGTAAGGTTCCTACATTATCATCTTCAGAAATGTTTACTTCAACCTGTGTTAATATATCTCCAGCATCAAGTTTTTCCGCCATATACATAATCGTAATTCCTGTTTTTCCTTTCCCTTGCAAAATTGCGTAATGAATCGGAGCGCCTCCCCTTAACTCTGGCAAAAGCGATGCATGGACATTAATACAGCCGTATTTTGGCGCTTCTAATAATGATTTCGGCAATATTTGGCCGAAAGCTGCAGTAACGATTAAATCAGGTTGTAGCTGTAAAATTTTATTAATATCATCCTGTTCACGAATTTTTTCTGGCTGAATTACTCGTATTCCATGTTTTTCTGCCTCTACTTTGACAGGTGGCGGTGTAAGCTGTCTCTTTCTCCCAACTGGTCGATCAGGCTGTGTGACAACCCCTACTACATCAAAGCCGTCAGAGATGATCCGTTTTAAAACTGGAACGGCAAAATCAGGAGTACCCATAAATATTATTTTTGTCATCTTCCATCATCCCCTACTGTGTCATCTTTATTTAATCATGAATATTCGATTTACATCATAATATATGGATTCATATCAACAGATATTGTTAAACCGTTTGCTATATCATGCTGATAATGGTCTAACACTGCTTTTAATGTTTGACTTAGGTTTTGTTCTTGTTTGTATTTTATCAAACATTGGTAACGATATCTATTATTGATCCTTTGTATTGGCGATGCTACTGGCCCAAGGACAATCGCATTGTTTGATAGACGTGCGCGAATAAATTCGGCAATTTTACCTGTTACTGAGATTACTTTCATTAATTGTTCATGGCTTACGGTTAGCATGACAATAAAGTAAAACGGCGGATACTTATGAATTTTACGAACAACCATTTCCTGTTCATAGAAGCGATTAAAGTCCTGATTACCTGCAAGCTTAATGCTATAATGTTCAGGAGTATAGGTTTGAATAATGACTTCCCCGGGCAATTTATGCCGCCCAGCACGCCCGCTTACTTGAGTCAGCAGTTGGAACGTCTTCTCAGATGAACGAAAATCAGGAAGATGGAGCATCGTATCTGCAGATAAAACACCGACAAGGGTAATATTAGGAAAATCAAGTCCTTTTGCAATCATTTGTGTCCCTAATAATATGTCGCCCTTCCCGCGTTGAAAATTATCCAGTAATCGCTCATGCGCACCTTTCCGGCTTGTTGTATCAACGTCCATCCGAATCACTCTTGCTTCTGGCAATAACTTACCTAATTCTTCCTCTACCTTTTGCGTCCCAGTTCCAAAATAACGAATATGTTTACTTGAACATTCTGGGCATTTAGTTGGCACGGATGTTTCAAACCCGCAATAATGACATTTCATTTGCTGATTGAAACGGTGATAAGTCAAGGATATATCGCAATGAGGACAATTTAAAACGTAGCCGCAATCTCGGCAAATAACAAAAGATGAATGACCTCGCTTATTTAAAAATAAAACAGTCTGTTCTTTTTTCTCTAGTCGGTCTGTTAATTTTTCAAAGAGAAGGCGCGAAAACATCGAACGGTTACCTGCTCTTAACTCTTCGCGCATATCGATAATTTCAACTGCAGGTAAAGCTTGATTATTCATCCGTTTTGCTAACGTTAACAACTGATAAACTCCTTTTTTCGCTCTTGCAAACGTTTCAAGTGATGGCGTTGCACTTCCAAGAACGACAGGACAATTGTGAAATTTCGCCCGCTCTATTGCGACATCTCTTGCATGATAGCGAGGATTTTCTTCCTGCTTGTAACTCGTTTCATGTTCCTCATCAATAATAATAATGCCGATATTTTTAAATGGAGCAAAAATGGCTGAACGAGCACCAACAACAACTTTTGCTTCACCGCGCTGAATTTTCCTCCACTCATCATATTTTTCACCTGCTGACAAACCGCTATGTAAAACAGCTACTTCGTCACCAAAACGGCCTTTGAAGCGCTTAACCATTTGCGGTGTTAAAGAAATTTCGGGAACAAGAACAATTGCTTCTTTTCCTTTAGCAAGCACTTTTTGTATTGATTGTAAATACACTTCCGTCTTGCCACTTCCTGTTACTCCAAACAATAAAAAAACGCGATTAATTTCTTGTTCAATTGACTGATGAATTGGTTTTACTGCGTTTAACTGTTCAACAGTAAGAGGAAGAGGAACTGTTTTCGCAAATGTTCTATCTTTATACGGGTCTCGATAAACTTCTACATATTTTTCAGTTAATAGACCTTTTTTGATGAGACTTTTTACCGTAGCTTGTGAAACATCTAGCCGTGCTAAAAGTTTTTGCAATTCTACCGGCTCAAAATGATCAATGAAATAAGCGAGCACTATTTTTTGCTTCAATGCGTTTTTTTGCAATAATTTTAGTTGCTCAATTAAAATTTCAATCGAGTGAGCGGGAGAAATATATTTTACTTTTTTCTTTTTTAGCCGCTCTTTTACTTCATAAATAACTTCAACTGTTCCTCTAGCTGCTTCTTTTTGAAATAGAGTAATATGTTCATTTTTTGCAATGTCCTCCCAAGAAACTGTTTCACTTTTTTCAAAAAAAAGACGGATTTCCTTTGGAAGGATCTCAATATTTTCTCGTGATAAAAGCTTTATCTTTTTTCCATATTTTGCTTTAAATGCGGCAGGTAGCATCACTTGGAAGGCAGAGATTTTAAAGCATAACGTATTTTCTGCCAGCCAATTACCGAGTTGTAGCAACTCATCTGTTAACACAGGAACTAAATCCATTGGTTCAATGATTTCTTTTAAAGCATGAATGTCGGAATGTTTTTTTACTTCGGTTACAAACCCTTGAATTCTCCGCGGACCAAATGGGACTATAACCCTCATGCCCGGTTGAATTGTGTTAAGCCATTTATCTGGTATTAAATAATCGAATGTCTTATCTGTTTGCTTTGTAATTACGTCAACAATGACACTAGCGCCGTTCATTACGTTCATCCTTTAACAGTAACGAAATTTCACTAAGTAATTTTTGAGCGACTTGTTGTTTACTCATCGTCGGTAAGCTTTCCTTCGTACCATCCCGTTTGTAAATCGTTACAATATTTGTATCAGACCCAAATCCAGCCCCTGACTGAGTAATATTATTTGCAACAATCATATCCGCATTTTTCTTTTTTTTTTTTCTTTTGTGCATTTTCTTCAACATGTTCTGTTTCTGCTGCAAATCCTACTAACAGCTGGGTTGTTTTCCTTTGTCCGAGTTCAAATAAAATATCATTCGTTCTTTCTAATTGTAGACTAAGGTCCCCTTGCTTTTTTTTCATTTTTTGATCATAAACTATTTTTGGACGATAATCCGCTACAGCTGCAGCTTTTACGATCACATCCGCTTGATCAAAGTGTTTCATTGCGGCATCGTACATTTCTTTAGCACTTTCAACATCTATCACTTCAACACCAGAAGGTGCGGTTAGCTGAACAGGACCAGAAATTAAAATGACTTTTGCCCCAGCTTTTGCGGCTTCTTCCGCAATTGCATAGCCCATTTTTCCAGTTGAGTGGTTAGTCATAAAGCGAACAGGATCAATTTTTTCTCTCGTCGGTCCGGCTGTAACAACAATTGTTTTCCCTGTTAGTTCAAGAGTTTTTTCGTTAAAAAAGGTATGAATTAATTCAATTATTTTGTCTGGCTCTTCTAACCGCCCTTTTCCAACGTATCCACAAGCTAAGTAGCCTTCACTTGGTTCGATAAACTGATAGCCAAATTGAGCAAGCTTTTTGATATTGTTGCGAACAGCAGGATGCTCATACATATGCACATTCATCGCAGGGGCAATCCAAACAGGGGCTGTTACTGCCAATAACGTTGTTGTGATCATATCATCAGCTAATCCATTCGCAAGCTTGCCGATAATATTGGCTGTTGCAGGTGCAACAATAGCGAGATCAGCCCAATCAGCTAAATCAATATGAGCAATCACTTTAGGGTTCTTTTCTTCAAATGTATCAGTATAAACTTCATTTCTTGATAATGCTTGAAACGTTAACGGCGTGACAAACTTAGCCGCTGATTCACTCAAAATGATTTTTACTTCAGCACCAGCTTGTACTAGCTTACTCGTTAATGCAGCCGCCTTATAAACTGCAATTCCGCCAGTAACGGCAATAAGTATTTTTTTTTTCTGTATCACACGTAAATCCCACCCATTATCTTTTCATTCAAATTTTCTTATTTCATTATGAAGGATGATCATTGTTTTTTCATCTTTTTGATAGAATAAAAATAACAACCTAATGATATTAGGTTGTTATCGCACCATACAAATTACTTATTTCACAGCAGTTTCTTCTTGTTTACTTTTAGTTGTATAATGAAGTTTACCTAAATAAATCTCTTCCAATGCCTTACCGACAAATTTACTGGAAACGTAATTTTCAAGCATTGGATCATAATGATCCTGTAAACTTCGGGCACGTTTTGCTGCTACTGATACTAATGAGTATTTTGAATCGATTTTTTTTAGTAATGAATCTATCGAAGGATAAAGCATTTCTTTATTCTACCTCCAGCATTTTTTTATATCTTTCTGCTACTCGATCTCTCCGGCAATGTTCAGCCGTAATAATTGCCTTTATGCGGCTGCATGCTAATTTAACCTCGTCATTTTCGACAACGTAATCATATAATTCCATCATTTCAATTTCTTCTTTAGCCGTTTTCATCCGATTGGCAATTAATTCTTCTGTCTCTGTTCCTCTGTTCACGATGCGATTCTTTAATTCAGATAAACTTGGTGGAGCGAGAAAAATAAATAAGCCATCTGGGAATTTTTCTCTTACTTGTTTTGCACCTTGAACTTCAATTTCTAAAAAGATATCTTTCCCTGTAGCAATTGTTTGTTGGACATATTCTATTGGAGTTCCATAATAATTCCCAACATATTCGGCATACTCTAACAGTTTATCTTCAGCGATTAATTTTTCAAATTCTTCTCTTTCTTTGAAAAAATAATCAACACCATCTACTTCTCCTTCACGCGGCTTGCGTGTTGTCATTGAAATTGAATATTCAAAAGCTACATCTGGCTGTGAAAAGATCTCCTTCCTTACAGTGCCTTTACCTACACCAGATGGGCCTGAAAGAACTATTAATAAGCCTTTTTCTTGCATAAAAAAATCCTACCCTTCATCCATAATCTCATCACGATCATTCAACCTATGAGCTACTGTTTCTGGCTGAACAGCCGATAAGATTACATGATCACTATCCATAACGATCACTGCTCTAGTCCGTCTGCCGTATGTCGCATCAATTAAAGAACCTCGATCACGTGCATCTTGGATAATTCTTTTTATCGGGGCTGACTCAGGACTAACAATCGAAATAATTCGGTTTGCAGAAACAATATTACCGAAACCGATATTAATTAATTTAATTGACGTCATCTTGACCCTCCAATCATCAGTTCATTATTTTCACCGTGATGGCAAGATTCTAAACTGCCACTTATTCAATATTTTGAACTTGTTCTTTCATTTTTTCTAGTAAGCTTTTCAAATCGACAACTTGTTTGCCGATAAATGAATCGTTTGCTTTTGAACCGATTGTGTTCACTTCTCGGTTCATTTCTTGAAGTAAAAAATCGAGCTTTCGACCAATCGGATCATTTAATGCAATTGTATGTTTAAATTGTCCAAGGTGGCTTTGCAATCTTTTCAATTCTTCATTAATATCTACTTTATCTGCAAATATTGCTACTTCTGTTAATATGCGAGTTTCATCTACCTGTCCAGATAATATGTCTTCTATCTTTTTATATAGCCGTTCTTTATATTGATTGACAACACTAGGAAAATAAGTTTCCAATTGATGTATATGCTGTTCAAATTGCTGTAATTGCTCGCGAATATCCTTTTCAAGTTCATTTCCTTCAATATACCGCATTTCTATTAATTGCTGAGCAGCTTCCTCAATTGCATTTAATACTAAATCTTCTAGTTCTTCATTACCTGTATCCTCTTCTTCAATTGAAATAAACTCGTCTTTTGTTACTAAATCTTGAATAGATATAAGTTCGTCAAGTTGGTATTTTTCTTTTATTTTCATTAGCGCTCGGTAATAATCATCAAGAAGATTCCAATCAATATGCACTTTACGATTGATAAATCCTTCTCCTTCAAGCGTTATGTATACTTCTACTCTACCCCTATAAATATATTCACCAAGCTTTTTTTTTATTTTTTCTTCGATTTTTAAAAGTTGGCGAGGCATACGAATGTTGTATTCACGAAAACGGTGATTAACAGTTTTTACTTCAGCTGTAACAGAAAAGTTGGTTGAATAAACTTTACTTCTTCCAAAGCCTGTCATACTCACAACCATATTATGCACATCCATTCAAAAAAGAAGATCGATGGCTCTCATCATTAAATGAAAGAAAAGGTAATAGAATTTATTCTATTACCTTTTGTGATTATACCATACTTTATTTTGTTTTTCTTGCAAAAAGTGAACCAATTAGTAAAAAAGTCGGTAATGAGGCTAATCCAATAATAAGCAGCCAATCACGCATATCAATCGGTACAGTATTAAAAATTGGCTGCAACGGCGGGTAATATATAACGATAAGCATTAAGGCAATTGAAGAGATGACAGCCCATACTAAATAAGGGTTGCCAAATGGATTACGGGCAAAAATCGACCGCTCGCTGCGACAGTCAAAAACATGAATTAATTGTGCTAATACTAATGTTGCAAACGCTACTGTCTGCGCATAAATTAATTCTTCTGGATATTGATTATAAACTATAATAAAGGCGATAAGAGTCACCATTCCAATTAAAAATCCTCTTGAAATAACTTTCCAAGCAAGTCCTCTAGCAAAAACGCCCTCTTTCGGACTGCGCGGTTTTCTTTTCATCACATCACCTTCTGGTTTATCCAAACCTAATGCCATTGCAGGTAAACCGTCTGTTACTAAATTGACCCATAAAATTTGAATTGGAACAAGAGGTAATGGGAATGCTAAAATCATTGCAAATAACATAACTAATATTTCACCAACATTTGAAGCAAGCAAGTAGCGAACAAATTTACGAATGTTTTCATAAATATTTCTTCCCTCTTTGATTGCTGATTTTATCGTTGCAAAATTGTCATCAAGCAATACTAATGATGATGCTTCTTTTGCTACATCAGTTCCAGTAATCCCCATTGCTATCCCGATGTCCGCTGCTTTAATCGCTGGGGCATCATTCACTCCGTCACCTGTCATTGCAACAACATGGCCATTATTTTGTAATGCCTTTACAATTTTTAATTTATGTTCCGGAGATACTCGGGCAAATACTATCACATCATTAACTATATTTTTAAGTTCATCAGCTTTCATTTTAGATAATGCTTTTCCATCAAGAATTTTACCTTCATTTGTTAAAATTCCCAATTGCTTCGCGATTGCTTTTGCAGTAATTACATGGTCTCCAGTAATCATGACTGTTTTAATCCCTGCCGCTTTGCACTCTTTAACAGCCTTTTTCACTTCAGGACGCGGCGGGTCAATCATCCCTTGTAATCCGATAAACGTTAAATCTTTTTTAGCTTCCTTCTCATTTAAAATCGTTTCATTTTCTGAAACGGGTTTAAAAGCAATGGCAATTGTTCTTAAAGCAAGTGACGCTAGTCCATCCACAGCATTCTGCACCTTTGCTTTTTTTTCATTTGTTAACTGCTGTAATTGTTCATCCCATAAAATAGCTTTACATTCTCCTATTACGACATCAGGGGCACCTTTTGTTACGATAAACTGACGACCTGATTGATCTTTTACAATGACTGTCATCATTTTGCGGGTTGAATCAAAAGGGAACTCACGAATAATACTAAATTGCTTTAAGACACTTTTCCGCGTGTAGCCTGCCTTCATAGCAGCAACAAGCAACGCTCCTTCTGTCGGATCTCCATCAATCGTAAATTTATTATTTTTTTTAAATATTTCCGCATGGTTACAGAGCATCCCGAAGGTTAAAAGCTGTTGCAGTACCTTTTCTCTTTCCGGATGTATTAGCTGGTGTTTTGCATTATAAAACTTTCCCTTTGGCTCGTAACCAATTCCATCAACAGTCCACGTCTCCCCGCCACTCCATAAATGAGTGACTGTCATTTTATTCTGAGTCATCGTTCCAGTTTTGTCTGAACAAATAACAGATGCACATCCGAGTGTTTCAACAGCAGGAAGCTTTCTGACAATTGATTTTTGTTTAATCATCCGCTGAACCCCGAGTGACAAAGCAACTGTGACAATTGCCGGCAGCCCTTCAGGTATAGCAGCAACCGCTAACGATACCCCCGCTAAAAACATCGTATAAATGTCATGTCCTCGAAATACACCGATAACAACGACTAAAACTGTAAGCAGTAAGGCGACAGTTATAAGGATTTTCCCTAATTGCTCTAGACGGCGTTGCAGCGGAGTGATCATCGTTTCTGCTTTTTGCAGTAAATCAGCAATTTGACCCATCGCTGTTTTCATTCCTGTCGCAATGACGATTCCTTTTCCGCTTCCTCTTGTCACCATTGTCCCTTTAAAAGCAAGATTTTCCATATCACCAAGTTGTAATTCACTCTCATTTAAATCACGGCAGCTTTTTTGAACTGGCAATGACTCTCCAGTTAAAGCTGATTCTTCTATTTCCAAACTATTTACTTCGATTAAACGTACATCTGCACCGATGCGATCCCCATTTGAAAATTTTATCACATCGCCAACAACAACTTCCTTTGACGGAGTTTTTACCCACTGGTCATTTCGTAACACTTGAACTTGGGGTGCGGATAATTCTTTCAGCGCCTGTAGTGATTTTTCCGCTTTACGTTCTTGAAAAAATCCTAGCAGGCCATTAATCAGCACAATTGCAATAATAGCAATTGCATCAATATATTCACCTAGCAGACCTGAAACTAGCGTAGCAGCCAATAAGACGAGAACCATGAAATCTTTAAACTGGCTAAAAAATATTAATAATGTAGATTGTTTTTCTCCCTCTTCTAACTCATTAAAGCCGTATTGTTGAATTCTCTTTTTTACTTCTTGCTCGCTCAATCCAGTTTGTGCATTCGTCTTTAATATTTTTTCGATTTGATCTTTATTCATTTGATGAAATTTCATAAGGAAATCTCACTTCCCTTCAATTGTTTTTTAGGCAAATTTCTTTTATAAAAAAACAGGCGGATTCATTTCGCCCCATTTGTACAAATTTCCTTTTCTCTAAAGAAATCTTATTCAGACTCGTCCTAAAAAAAGCTATGATTAAAATCAACAATATAAGAAAAGGATGTTTTATCATGTCATTTGACGGATTATTTACAAAAGCAACTGTTGAAGAGCTTTCCAACTTGTTAGTTGGTGGACGAATTACAAAAATTCAACAGCCATATAAAAATGAAATTGTATTAAATGTTCGAGCTAAGCGGATTAACCATAAGGTTTTACTTTCTGTCCATCCAAATTATGCTCGCGTTCAACTAACGAAAGAATCATTTGAAAACCCACAAGAACCGCCAATGTTTTGTATGTTGCTGCGTAAACACCTCGAAGGGTTTTTTTTAGAAAATATTACTCAAGTTGACTTAGACAGAATCATTGTGTTTCAAATCAAGGGGCGAAATGAAATAGGGGATTTATCTTACAAACAATTAATTGTAGAAATAATGGGAAGGCATAGTAATATCATTTTAGTTGATCGTAACAAGAATTTAATTCTCGATAGTATTAAACACGTCTCCTTTGCGGTGAATAGCTATCGTGCAGTATTACCTGGACATGAATACGTCAGGCCACCTAAACAAAACAAACAAAATCCTTTTGCCGCAAACGAGACAGCTCTTTTGCAAAAAATTGATTTTAATTCTGGAAAGCTTGATAAACAGTTAGTTGCTCAATTTGCAGGGATTTCTCCTTTATTTGCAAAAGAAGTCGTTTTTCGTGCTGGAATTGCTAACCGTGTCTCATTGCCAAAAACATTTTTAACTTTAATGAATCAACTAAAAGAAAAAAAATATTTGCCTGCGATTTCGAGTAATAAAAACAAAGAAGCTTTTTACTTATTCCCACTAGCCCATTTAAGTGGAGAGAGAAAAGAATTTTTTTTCATTAGGGGATATGCTTGATCGATTTTATTTTGGAAAAGCCAAACGGGATCGTGTAAAGCAGCAAGCAACCGACTTAGAGAGATTTATCACAAATGAAAAAGCAAAGAATATAAAAAAAATAAAGAAATTGCAACGAACTTTGCAAGAAGCGCAAAACAGCAAACAATACAAACTATTTGGCGAGCTTTTAACAGCGAATCTCTATGCAATTACTAAAGGTATGAAGGAAATTGAAGTGATTAACTATTATCATGAAAACGGTGAAAAAGTAACGATTCCTTTAGATCCGCAAAAAACACCATCTGAAAATGCCCAAAAATATTTTTCAAAATATCAAAAGGCAAAAAATGCAGTGATGATCGTAAAAGATCAGATGAAACTTGCAGACAGAGAAGTGCAATACTTTGATACATTGCTGCAACAAATTGAAACAGCTGCTCCAAAAGATATTGAAGAAATCCGTGAGGAACTTATCGAAGAAGGGTATTTACGCAACCGGCAAAAAAAGCTAAACAAAAAACGCGGAAACAAACAACCCATTCTTGAAAAATATTGCGCGACCGATGGAACAGAAATCATTGTAGGAAAGAATAATAAGCAAAATGATTACTTAACAAATAAGCTTGCAAATAAAGATGAGACTTGGCTACATACGAAAGATATACCAGGATCACATGTAGTCATTAGAAGTAAAAACCCATCAGAAGCAACAATAATAGAAGGAGCAATATTAGCGGCTTATTTCAGCAAGGCGCGCAACTCAAGTTCAGTTCCAGTTGATTTTACAAAGGTGCGTCGCGTAAAGAAACCGAGTGGTGCCAAGCCAGGCTTTGTTATTTACGAAAACCAACAAACGGTATATGTGACACCGAGTGAAGAATTGGTCATTCAGCTGGATCAAAATAGCAGATCTTAATATCAAGTGATATCATCAAGATAAAAAAGTCATTCTTTGAAATTGCAATTTATTAAGACTAGTTGAAAACGCTTGTCGAGATGGGCAGCACAAGGCGGCATATATAACTGGCGTTTTAGGAGCTAACAACGAAGTGCAAGTAACGGAATGCGAGCGTTTGTCAGCCAGTCTGTAGCTCTTTAAGTGAACTTCACGATAAAGTCTCGCTAACCAAGAAAATCTTGAAAATAACAAAATTTACGTTTATTATATTTATATACATGTATAAAAAATACTTCTATAGATAAATTTTCTATGAAAAATTGGTGAAGCCATGAAAATCTTACATGCCCGTGAGATTTATATTGGCATTGAAGTCATTCAACAAACATTGAAAACCACCTATGAACAAGTGAGTAAAATTGAACATGCTGTTGAAAGAATTATTCAACTAGAAGATTCACTCAAAGGAAAAGGCGGCGAAGCGATTCGTGCTTTTTTTCAAAACGTACATAAGCCTTTCCTCTTATATCTTCAGGCATTCATTACCGATTATGATACAATTTTAGAAGAAATTAAATACTTACTCCAAGCGTTTGAACCAGCAGAAGATGGCTTTATTCACGAAAGTTTTTTAGAAAATGATGTCACGAATGGGTTAGATCGTCTTGAGAGACGAGTTACATCGATAACAAGTGAAATTAACAATGCGATACATAGTGTACAAGACATCGTCAGTTTGCCACCTATCCAAGCTGAAGAAACAATCTCTTATATCAACCAAGCGCGCCAACATAACCAAATGACGATCGAAAACCTCCATTCCTTTGATGAGCAAGCAACTCGTTTACTCGATCGCACCTGTGATGATTTGTTAATGATGGCCAGCTTTATGAAAGAAATAGAAGCGATGACTCAAAGCAGTCAATTGCCAATTTCTCATGACAGCGTATCAAAAATGATGACAAGCGAGGCTTATCGCAAGCTTTTGGGTAGCTTGGTGAAAAAGGTCGGACTTGAGCAAATCAATACGGTCGAAAGAGATCCATATGGAAACGACAACAGTATCAAAT
The DNA here is from genome assembly GCF_019915265.1 of Bacillus aquiflavi. Lineage (NCBI taxonomy): Bacteria > Bacillati > Bacillota > Bacilli > Caryophanales > Bacillaceae > Bacillus > Bacillus aquiflavi. The sequence continues at coordinate 1,116,898 of NZ_CP082780.1, read as the reverse complement.
ATCATGTATATGCAGACGGCTTGATTGTGATGGAAGCCGATAGATCTGGCAAAATTCATTATGAAGTTGTTCCAGCAATACCCGAAGAAATAAGGGATGGTGTCATTACTTCACCAGTTGATCGTGCATTTGAAGGTGTCATCGATGGAGCGGGAAAAGCGCTTGGCGATACGATAGACGGTCTCGTTTCTCTATACAAATTTGCCGAGGAAAATTTACAACCGGGTCATATCAATTATATCGAAAAATCCATCTTCGCTTATCAACTCATCCATGACCCAAAGAAAAAGCTAGAGGAAATGAAGGATAAAGCAATCAATTTCCCAAAATATATGTGGGAAGGGATGAAAAACGCCTGGAATCGAGATGTCTAACGGTGATGCCCACAGCCGTGCTGAATTCTTCTCCTATGGTTTAACAACAATCGGGATTGGCGTAATCGGAGATAAAGGATTAAGTAGAGCAGGTCAGCTTGGGAACGCTACAAAACTCGGTCATGTTGGAAAGATTGGAAATGTTGCAAATAAGATCCCGCCACCGATACCGATTACTAAAGGATTAACTCCCGCTTTTGCCACAGGCACAGCTAATCCGATTCCATACAATGTCATGGATGACTTGTACAATCGAATCCATCAGGCGAGTAAGGAAGCGTTTGGAGACAGTCGTGGTGGGAAAGTGTCTGGGGGTGTGGGAGAAGGTAGTAAAAGAGCCAGCGTAGTTAACCGTCCAATTCAAACTATTAAAAATAGGTATCCAAATGAAGTCCAGAAAGGTAAAACATTCAATGTTACACTTATAAATGGTAATTTAAAAATTAGAGATGGGATAAAAGAAGTAGATTTTATTATTGATGTAAATAACAATTTAAAGGTAGGAAGAGGTCACTCACATTTGGCGAGTGGTAAGGATGTTCAAGCGGCTGGAAAATTGAAAGTTGATGAGCTAGGGAATGTGAGAAAAATAACGAATGAGTCTGGTCACTATACGCCAACTCCTAAACAAGCAAAAAATTATGAACAAATTTTTAAAGAAGCAGGAATTAAAACAAAAAAAGCATGGTTAGAGATTCATCAATTAGAGCTAACGAATTCTGGTTATGTTAATTTAGGAAAATTGAAAAAAACAGAATCAATTAAATTGAAGTAAAGGAGGTAGCAGGCGTGTGTAGAGTAACTCAAATGAATGAGGAAATTTTTGCTGAAAATCTGCTTAAAACTGTTAATGAATTAAAAGAAAATCGAGGGATTTCAAGTAATAATTATAAATTTATTATAGAACCCATAGAGGAAGAGGGAAAAACTTTAGATGGCGGAGACGAAATGATGAAGCGCTTAGTTTTATCCAAAGATAATATAGGTGGAAAAAGATTATTAATAAATGATGTTGTAGGCATTTTAGGAGGGCTTTTTCCAAGAGCTCCAATTTGGATTAATGTGTCTTTTGTAGAAATAGATGGAGATACGGCTATATTTAAGTTGGAAACTAGTTTGCGTTTTAGAAAGCCAACATTGCTTAGAAATGCTGAAACAGGTCACGCTCCATTTAAAGCAATCATTTAATTAGTAGGATAACTCAATACGAAGAATTTCATTACTTTATAAATTTTCAGAAAAGAAAAAAGCTAATTCAAATGAGAAAAAGGTTCCAATAAAGGAGCCTTTTTTCATCTCGCCAGTTGATCGTGCATTTGAAGGTGTCATCGATGGAACGGGAAAAGCGCTTGGTGACACGATAGACGGTCTCGTTTCTCTATACAAATTTGCCGAGGAAAATTTACAACCGGGTCATATCAATTATATTGAAAAAGCAATCTTCGCTTATCAACTCATCCATGACCCGAAGAAAAAGCTAGGGGAAATGAAGGATAAAGTAATCAATTTCCCAAAATATATGTGGGAAGGGATGAAAAACGCCTGGAATCGAGATGTCATCAACGGAGATGCCCATAGCCGCGCTGAATTCTTCTCCTATGGTTTAACAACAATTGGGATTGGCGTAATCGGAGATAAAGGATAAAGGATTAAGTAGAGCAGGTCAGCTTGGAAATGCAGCAAAACTCGGTAATGTTGGAAAGGTCGGAAATGTTTCAAACAAGATCCCGCCACCGATACCGATTACTAAAGGATTAACTCCCGCTTTTACTACAGGCAAAGTTAATACGATTCCATACAACGTAATGGATGACTTGTACAATCGAATCCATCAAGCGAGTAAGGAAGCGTTTGGAGACAGTCGTGGTGGGAAAGTGTCGGTGAGTGTTGGGGGATCTGGTAAGGGATACAGTATAACCAGAAAGCTAGGAACAGGAAAAGTTGGAGATTTTAATAACATACAAGGTTCTACTATTGATGACATCTTGTCAAGAATTCCAACTGATGCTAAAAAACGTATTTTAACCCCACAGTCAGGGAAGGTAACTGAAGGATTTGAATATACTTGGAGGAATTCAGACGGTAAAAAAAAGACGGTCCGTGTTCATGGTCCAGATGCTTCCGCTCCAGTTGGAAGTAATGCTTCAAATGGTTGGATTATACGAGTACAGGAAGGAAAAAAATATCTTGATCCAGTAACCGGTGAATATCAGCCACGTGGCATAACAAATCCTAATAGCCCTAATTATAGTGACGATTTAGCAAATAGAACTCATATTCCTATTCAACCACCAAAAAAAAAATGATATGAAAGTGAAGTGATTTTAATATGTCTTTTGAAGGAAAATTATTTAAATTATTGAATGATAATAATTTAAATAAGGATGAAAAATTGAAGAGTTTAGGCACTATTGGAGATATTTTAGAATATGGAAATATCAGTAGGGATGAAGCTATTGAAGAAATGAATATTCTAATAAAACATCTTGTTCAGCAAGATGATAACGATATTAAAGAAGCAATTTTAAGCATTATTTTGAATGCGGAAGACACTAGATCAATTGATAAGGAATTGGATTTAGATCCAATTGTTTCCAATCTAAAAAAATTTAATGATGAATGCATTAGTTATATTTTATCAATGCTAGGTTATTCCGGGAAAGAAAAATATAGAAGCACAATTGAGCAGTTTAAAAAAAATCCCCGATTGGAAGAGGACGTAGAAGACGCTTTACTTGAGTTAGATTTTAGAATTAAAAATCAAAATTAATTGTCTATCTTGTGAATTTTTCTAAAAAATCACATGTAGAACAAAGCAGTCAAAAGCGACGTAAGAAATGTAATGCCTATTGACTGCTTTTTTTGGCTTATTATATTTGTTGGGGTTTTTACACAATTGCATGCAAAATAAAACATGCTTGAATTAATTATTTTAAATAAAAAGAGTCACTAGTATTGTATTCATAATAAAGGACACATACATGGATAAGAATAAACGAAATACATTATTTGGACAATGGTTTTCATAAATAAATTCTCAATTAATTGATGAACAGGTGAAAACATTTAAATTAGATTTCTATACGAAAATTAACCACAGAGTCATTTCTAAAATTACTTCCTTTTTCACCGTTACAAGAGGTCGAAAGCCTTTTTGGGTGATTGCCCACAGCCGCGCTGAATTCTTCTCCTATGGTTTAACAACAATTGGGATTGGCGTAATCGGAGATAAAGGATAAAGGATTAAGTAGAGCAGGTCAGCTTGGAAACGCTACAAAAAACTCGGTCATGTTGGAAAGGTCGGAAATGTTTCAAACAAGATCCCGCCACCGATACCGATTACTAAAGGATTAACTCCCGCTTTTACTACAGGCAAAGTTAATACGATTCCATACAACGTAATGGATGACTTGTACAATCGAATCCACCAAGCGAGTAAGGAAGCGTTTGGAGATAGTCGTGATGGGAAAGTGTCGGTGAGTGTTGGAGAAGGTAGTAAAAAAGCCAGTGGGGCTGAAAAGATTATTACTGATGGCAGTCATTTAGAAAATGGGGAATTAAACCCAAATATAAAATATAAAGCGGGAGAACATGGATATTCTTATGAGACAAATTCAAAGGGGGAGATAACTCATGCAAGTGCAGACGATTTGAAAATAAAAAAACACGCAGGAAGATTACCACATAATCCTAACACACCTAATAAATTACCTGGAGACCATGCAGGACACATATTTGGCGATAGATTTGGTGGCTCTCCAGAACTAGATAACTTGGTTTCTCAAGCAAGGAAAGTAAATCAAAGTGCATATAAGAAAATAGAAAATACATGGGCTAAAGCTATTGAACAAAGAAAAAAGGTCTCAGTAGATATTAAAATTAATTATGAAACTGGGACTTCACGTCCAACTTCTTTTGAGGTAAACTATTCAATAGATGGTGCTGACTATTATGAACGTATAACAAATAAGCAAAAGGAGAACTAGCTAGTGAGTAAAATATTTGAAGATGATTTTATGGATATACAAGCAGATATGGTATCACTTTGCTTAGAATATGTAGATTCCAAGGCAGAAAATATATATATTTATGCTTCTAATGAAAATGGAGTATTTTCGTTCAATGCATTTTATAAAATAAATGGAAAAATTGTGAGAACAAATGAAGTTAATAATGTGTTAGCTGAGACTAATGAAAAGATAGATGATAATAAAGAAAGAAGATTATCAGTGTTAAAAATAGGTGTACAAGATTTACAAAGAATAGTAGATTTATGTAAACAATATAATCAAAGTATACCGACAGAATTAAAGTTAAAATATGATGTCAAATCTAATAATTTAGAAGCTGATTACAAATATGAGAATGTATACTCAGATGATAATAGTTTAACTTCTTTTGATAATTTCAATGCATGGTATGAAGAGGTAAAAGCAAGTAACGTATAATGACATCTATGTTAGAAATTTTGTCTCTTCACCATTGTTTGTGATTCGGAAAAAATTCTGGTAATTAGTTAGCTAGATTGGAGCCACTCAAAATCTTTCCTTCTTCAGCTTACAAGCTGGCTAGTTGGTGGAAAGGAAGCGGTCAAGTGCTTTCCTTGACGGCTTCTTTTCCACCAACTATTATTTACTAAATGCTGAAGAAGAAGTGGCTAAGCAATCTGTTTATTGTAAGTTTTACCTGTACACTCCAAAAATACACGTGTCCTGAATCTTTGAGGATTTCTATAGCCATAAGCTCGTCGTTTAATATTCTTAATTTTATGATGGGTGCCTTCTATCCTTCCATTAGTAGAGGGGGTATGAAAGTACAGCATGGTTTTTGGGATTTTTCAAGTGTTAACGACCGTGTCAGCTAGTCTAAAGAGGACGATGAAGTAATACCGCCCTAAAATTAGCAGAATAAAGAGAAAAAAAGTTTCAAATCAAAAAAGATTGTAGGCTAACTCCATTTTAAGAGTTTACCTACAATCTTTTTACTTTGTTTCCCAATTAGTAGGATTTTTTCGCCAAGCTTTAAGTTTTTTGAGATCAGCATTTGTAATTAATCCACTTTCTTCGGCAACTGAAATTAATGTTGTAAAATCAGTTAGAGAATAAGCGTGAATGTTTGCTTTTAAAAGCTGTTCTTTTCCTTTTTCAAGTTCATAGGTGAAAATCGAGACAACCCCAAGCACGTCACAGCCTGCCTCTTTTAATGCTTCAACTGCTGTAATAACACTTCCGCCTGTTGAAATTAAATCTTCAATGACAACGACCTTTTGTCCTGCTTCTACTTTTCCTTCAATTTGATTTCCTTTTCCGTGCTGTTTCGCCTTAGAGCGAACATAACACATTGGTAAATTTGACAGATCACTAACCCATGCGGCGTGAGGGATTCCTGCTGTTGCAGTCCCAGCAATCACTTCAGCCTCTGGGAAATGTTCTGTCATTAATGCTTTTAAACCGTTAGCAATTTCTTTACGAATCTCAGGATATGATAATGTCAATCGATTATCACAATATATCGGAGAACGAATTCCAGAAGCCCATGTAAACGGTTCATTTGGGCGTAGAAAAACAGCGTTTATATTGAGTAAATGCTTTGCAATCGAACGCTTCATTTAAATTGCCCCCTCCCATTCTTTCTTTATGAATAAATAGTTTTTTCTACGGATTTTCAGCTCTAGTAATTGATCTTCCGACAACAATTGCGGAAACACCTGATTCTCTCGCAAGCTTTGGAGTAGCAACTCGCTTTTGATCTTGAGCAGCTTCAACCGCTAACCTAATACCCGGTGAAACTGTTAAGAAAGAGTTGCTTAACTTAGAATGAATTAATTGTGATTCATATGTTGAGCAGACAACACCATCAAGCCCTGAGTCGTTTGCAAGCTTTGCATAATGGAGAACTGATTGTTCTAGGGAAACAGGAATTAACTGTTCTTGTTTCATTTGTTCCTCTCCAGTGCTAGTTAACTGTGTGACTGCTATGCAATACGGGCGCTTTTTTCCAAAAGATGTCCCAGCTTCAAGCCCCTCAAGAGCCCCTTCCATCATTGCTCTTCCACCTGCAGCATGGACATTAACTAAATCACAACCGAGTCGGGCTAAACCTTTCATTGCACTTTTAACTGTATTTGGGATATCGTGAAGCTTTAAATCAAGAAAAACACGGTGGTTTTGTTCTTTTAAATAGTCAATAATTGACGGTCCTTCCTGATAAAATAGCTCCATGCCAACTTTAACAAATAACGATTCATCTGAAAAAAATCGAAGAAAGTTTTTCACTTCTTTTTTTGACGGAAAATCAAGTGCAACGATTAATGGCCGTTCCATATTTCCTCCAACTCCTTCCTGTACATTCCGAAATATGATCATATCCAAACTTCTTTAATAAACTTGGCAGTTCTTCAATTATTTTTGGACATACAAACGGATCAACAAAATTGGCTGTACCAATAGCAACTGCACTTGCCCCCGCATAAAAGAACTCAAGTACATCTTCAGCTGACTGGATGCCGCCCATGCCGATAATTGGCAAGTTTACATGCTGACTCACTTCATAAACCATCCGGATGGCTACAGGCTTAATGGCTGGACCGCTTAATCCGCCCGTTACATTTGCAATAATCGGTTTTCCAGTTTTTGTATCTATTCTCATTCCAAGTAATGTATTAATGAGGGTTAATCCGTCTGCTCCGCCCTCTTCAACCGCTTTTGCAATTTCAACTATGTTCGTTACATTTGGCGATAGCTTTACATATACAGGTACGCTAGAAACTTCTTTTACTTTTTTCGTCAACTCTTTTGCTACCTCTGGGAATGTTCCAAAAGCAATTCCGCCTGTTTTAACGTTCGGACAGGAAATATTTAACTCAAGCGCATGTACGTTAGGCGCTTGTGATATTTTTTTAGCAACCGCAACATAATCCTCCATTTGTGAACCAGCTACACTTGCAATAATTGGAACGTCAAACTGTTCAAGCCACGGCAATTCTTCTGTTAATACTTTCTCTAATCCAGGGTTTTGTAAGCCAATCGCATTTAGCATACCTGCAGGTGTTTCTGCAACACGAGGTGTCGGATTGCCGAAGCGCGGCTCTAATGTCGTCGCTTTAATCATCATTGCACCAAGAACGTTTAGGTCATACAACTGACTGTATTCCCGTCCGAATCCGAAGCATCCTGAAGCAGGCATAATAGGATTTTTTAAATGAAGCCCTGGAAGCTGTACGGCTATCGTCTTCATAATAAAACCTCCCCTGATTGGAATACAGGTCCATCGCTGCAAACCTTTTTATAAGAGTGACCATGCTCATCGCCAACTGTATGGCAAACACATGCAAAACAAGCCCCTATCCCACATCCCATTCGTTGTTCCAAGGATAAAAATACTTTTTTATTCGTAAATTTACGTTCTAAAGCCTTTAGCATTGGAGTCGGTCCACAGGTATAAAGCACATGAAAGTCCAATTGATGTTTATCAATTACATCTGTAACGAACCCTTTCGTTCCGTATGTACCGTCTACAGTTGCAATAAAGGTTTTACCAAGACGCGCAAATTTTTCTTCATAAAAAACAGCATTTTTTGTTTGAAAACCAAGAACATGAATAACATTTACACCATTCTGTACGAGACGTTTCGATAGCTCATAAAGGGGAGGTACACCAATTCCTCCACCTACTAAAAGAGCTGTTTCACCTTGATTTGTTTCTGAAACAGGAAAGCCATTTCCAAGGGAACCGAGTACATTAACGACATCCCCTTGCTTTTTTTGAGCAAGCAGAGAAGTTCCACGGCCTTCTTTTCGATAAATCATTGTAAATTCATTTTGATCGTAATTGATTGACGAAATACTTATGGGTCTTCTTAACAACGGATCAAGTCCATCTGTTACTTTTAAATGAACAAATTGACCAGGCTCGTCCATATTCGCAACAAGGTTTCCTGACAATGTAAGCTCATAAATAGAATGAGCAATCTCCTGTTGTTGGACGACTATACATGCTTCTTGTTCAATCACAGTTATACCGCCTCCTAGTTAGCATCTTTTACACCCATCGGTTCCGCCGAAAACTCAATCGACTCCAACACTCGTAAAATTGCTTCTGCCGTATCTAAAGAAGTTAAACATGGAATCCCATTTTCTACTGCCTCACGACGAATTCGAAAGCCATCCCGTTCAGGCTGTTTTCCTTTCGTTAACGTATTAATAACGAATTGTGCGCCGCCATTTCTAATGACATCTAAAAGATCTTCATCACTAGAACCTATTTTTTCAACAACTTTTACTGGAATTCCAGCTTCATTCAACGTTCGCGCTGTTCCATTTGTCGCCATTAATTGATATCCTATCGTTACAAATCGTTTTGCAATTTGTAATGCTTCCTCTTTGTCTTTATCAGCAATTGTTAACAAGACTGTTCCATAGCGATGAATTTTCATGCCTGATGCAACAAGTCCTTTGTATAATGCTTTTTCTAACGTAACATCTTTTCCCATTACTTCACCGGTTGATTTCATTTCAGGTCCAAGATTAATATCAACCCTTCGTAGTTTTTCAAAAGAGAAAACTGGTACTTTTACGTATACACCTTTTTGTTCTTGTAAAAGCCCTGGTTGAAAACCTTGTTCAATTAATGATTGACCTAAAATGACTTTAGTTGCCACTTTTGCCATCGGGACATTTGTAATTTTACTTAAAAGAGGGACTGTCCTACTTGAACGTGGGTTTACCTCTATTACATAAACATCCTCATTAACGGCTACATATTGAATGTTTAGCAAACCAATGATGTTTAAACCTTTCGCAAGTCTATCTGTGTAATCAGCAATTTTTATTTTTACATCGTTTGATAAGCTTTGAGGAGGGTATACAGCAATCGAGTCGCCTGAATGGACACCAGCCCGTTCTATATGCTCCATAATTCCAGGGATTAAAACATTTTCCCCATCACAAATTGCATCTACCTCAATTTCTTTCCCTGTTAAATATCGGTCAATTAAGACTGGATGTTCTGGATTAATATTCACTGCATTTTTCATATAATGAAGAAGCTCTTTCTCTTTATAAACGATCTCCATCGCACGTCCGCCAAGAACGTAGGAAGGCCTAACTAAGACGGGATAACCGATTTCCGCTGCAATCCCGACAGCTTCCTCAACAGATGTTGCTGTTTGTCCTTTTGGCTGTGGAATATCTAGCTCTACTAACGCATGTTCAAACTTATCTCGATTTTCAGCTCGATCCAAATCTTCAAGTGAAGTTCCAAGAATGTTCACACCACGTTCCACAAGGCTTGCAGCTAAATTAATCGCTGTTTGTCCACCAAATTGAACTACGACTCCTTCTGGTTTTTCATGATCAATTACATGCATTACGTCTTCTATCGTAAGCGGCTCAAAATAAAGTTTATCTGAAATGCTAAAATCAGTTGAAACCGTTTCGGGATTATTATTGATAATAATTGCCTCATAACCCGCTTCCTTAATAGCCCAGACAGAATGAACTGTTGCATAATCAAATTCAATCCCTTGCCCGATGCGGATAGGTCCAGAACCGAGAACAACAACACTTTTGCGCTCAGAAACAAGCGATTCATTTTCTTCTTCGTACGTTCCATAAAAATATGGGGTAGTAGACTCAAATTCGGCTGAACAAGTATCAACCATTTTATAAACAGGTGTAATTCCTTCTTTTCTTCTCCACTCGTATACTTCCTTTTCAGATACATTCCAAAGCTCAGCAATCTTTTTATCTGTAAAACCAAGTTCTTTTGATCTAATTAACGTTTGCCGATCATACGGAACCTTTGCTATCGCTTGTTCAAACGCAATGATTTCTTTTATTTTCTTTAAAAAGAAAAGGTCTATTGCGCTCCACTTATAAACTTGTTCAATTGAAATCCCCCGTCGTATCGCTTCAGAGATAAAAAAGAGCCGTTCGTCTCCTGCTTTACGGATTCTTTTTTCAATCATATCATTTGAATATGTTTCAGCATCTTTCAATTGTAAATGATAAGTATCAGTTTCTAATGAGCGGACCGCTTTTAAAAGCGACTCTTCAAAAGTGCGGCCGATCGCCATGACCTCTCCAGTTGCTTTCATTTGCGTCCCTAATAAACGGTTTGCCGACTCAAATTTGTCAAATGGCCACCGTGGGATTTTCGTGACAACATAATCAATAACTGCTTCAGAACAAGCATATGTTTGTTCTGTAACAGGATTTTTTATTTCATCTAATGTAAAGCCAATAGCAATTTTTGCGGCAATTTTTGCAATCGGAAACCCGGTTGCCTTGGACGCTAATGCAGAAGAGCGGCTTACACGCGGATTCACTTCAATGATATAGTATTGAAAGCTATGTGGATCAAGAGCAAGCTGGACATTACAACCTCCCTCGATTTCTAAAGCACGAATAATTTTTAATGACGTACTTCTTAATAATTGAATTTCTCTATCGCTTAATGTTTGACATGGTGCAACGACAATCGAATCACCCGTATGAATCCCAACTGGATCAATATTTTCCATATGGCAAATAACAATTGCAGTATCATTCGCATCGCGCATCACTTCGTACTCAATTTCCTTAAATCCAGCTATACTTCTTTCTAATAAACATTGGTGAACAGGGCTGCTTTTTAAACCATTTTTAACAATTTCCTGAAGTTCCTCTTCGTTATCACAAATTCCGCCGCCTGTTCCACCGAGTGTATATGCTGGACGGACAATAACAGGATAGCCAACTTCTTGAACGAAATTGTAAGCCTCTTCGAGATTATGGACAATTGCACTTTCTGGCACAGGTTCGTTAAGCTCATTCATTAATGTTCTAAAAAGATCACGATCTTCTGCTTTTTCTATTGCCTCAAGATTCGTTCCGAGAATTTCTACTCCACATTCGGCTAACACACCTGATTTAGCTAATTCTACTGCTAAGTTTAATCCTGTTTGCCCGCCTAAAGTCGGTAAAATGGCATCTGGGCGCTCTTTTCGAATGATTCGACTAACAAATTCATGAGTTAATGGCTCAATATAGACAACATCTGCAATTTCCGTATCTGTCATGATTGTCGCTGGATTTGAATTTATTAGTATGACTTTATAACCTTCTTCTTTTAATGCAATACAAGCTTGAGTACCTGCATAATCAAACTCCGCCGCTTGTCCAATGACAATTGGTCCCGATCCGATCACTAAAATGCTGTTTATATCTGTACGTTTCGGCATGTTATAGCACCTCTTGTTTTTCAGATTTAACCATTTGTAAAAATTGATCAAACAACTTGTTAGCATCTTCTGATCCTGGTGAAGATTCTGGATTAAATTGAACACCGAACGCAGCTATGTTCTTATGTTTCAATCCTTCAATTGAACCATCATTAACAGCAAGATAGCTAACTTCTAACTCAGTTCCTGCAAGTGAATTTTCATCTACTGTGTAGCCGTGATTTTGGGAGGTAAAAAGTATTTTTCCAGTCTGTAAATCTTTCACAGGATAGCTTGCGCCCCGATGACCTATTTTCATTTTTTTTATTTTTGCTCCACATGCTAATGCAAGCAACTGATGCCCTAAAGAGATTCCGAATAGCGGAACTTTTCCTAAAAGGCTATTAATAACACTGGCAGCTTCTTGAACATCTTCTGGATTGCCGGGACCATTTGAAAAGATAACCCCATCAGGACTTAAATTTAATATTTCTCCTGCACTCGTATGATATGGCACGACAATTACATCACAATTTCGTTTGTTAAGCTCTCGTAAAATACCATGTTTCATCCCAAAGTCAACAAGTACAACACGATAACCTCTCCCAGGACTTGGATAAGGGGTTTTTGTTGATACTTGCTTTACTTGATCGTTTCGAAGCTTCGTTGCTTGCAATCGCGGAAGAACCTCTTCAACTTTTGTATCAATACTACAAATGATTCCTTTTAATGTCCCATATTTGCGAATAATTCTCGTCAGTTTTCTCGTATCAATTTTGGCGATTCCTGTTATATTTTTTTGCTTTAAATATTCATCAATGGCTAGCTCATTCCGCCAATTTGATGGAAAATTAGCTGCTTCTTTCACAATTAGACCACTAATAGCTGGATTAATGGACTCAAAATCATCACGATTCATCCCATAATTACCTATTAACGGATATGTAAATGTAACAATTTGTCCGCAGTAGGAAGGATCAGATAAAATTTCTTGGTAGCCTGTCATACTTGTATTAAACACAACTTCACCAATCTTTTCCGTGTCACTTCCGATTCCTTCCCCTACAAATACTGTTCCATCTTCTAATATAAGTTGTCGCTTCATGCTTTCACACTTCCTTTGCTCCATACAACTTTTCCCTCGGCTATTGTTGCAATTGGCCATCCCTTACATTTCCAACCTGTAAACGGAGTGTTTTTTCCTTTCGAAAGGAAGGTAGTTGGATCAATTGTTTCTTCGTTCGTCAGATCAAGAATAACAATATCTGCTACAGCACCTGTTTCTATTTTCCCCTAAGGAAGGTTAAAAGTTTGAGCAGGCTTCACAGTTAAAAAGTCAATTAATTCTTTTAGCGATAATATTCCTTTTTCAACTAAGTTCGTATATAAAAGTGGGAACGCTGTTTCTAGGCCTACTATTCCGAAAGGTGCTAATAGCATTCCTTCTGCCTTTTCTTCTTCTGTATGAGGTGCATGATCTGTTGCAATAAAATCTATTGTTCCATCAAGCAAACCTTCAATGAGGGCATTTCGATCTTCTTTTCCTCTTAGAGGCGGATTCATTTTAAAGTTAGAATCTAATTCTGGAATATCTTCATCACATAATAATAAATGATGAGGCGTTACTTCTGCAGTAACATGAATGCCAGCACGCTTTGCATTGCGGACTGTTCTGACAGATTCTTTCGTACTGATATGACAGACGTGGTAATGACAATTAGCAGCTTCTGCAAGCAGTACATCTCTTGCAATATGCACAGACTCACATACAGACGGAATCCCATTTATTCCATGCTTTTTTGAAAAAACACCTTCATGGACTGCTCCTTTATTAATTAAACTATTATCTTCACAATGGGCTACAATTGGCATTTTCAGAGCTGCTGCCTGTTTCATTGCTTTAAGCATTTTTCCCGCTTCTTGAATACCAACACCATCATCTGTAAAAGCAAACGCTCCTGCAGCTTTTAAATCACTGAAATTCGTTAATTCCTCTCCGAGCTCACGAACAGTGATTGAAGCATATGGAAGTACACGAATAACTGCAGTTTCTTTAATCCTGTTAATAAGCCACTCCATTTGCTCCTTCGAGTCTGGAACAGGTCTTGTATTTGGCATTGCTGCAACAGTAGTAAAGCCTCCTTTTGCTGCGGCAAGTGTACCAGTTGCAATCGTCTCTTTTTTCTCGCCGCCTGGCTCACGAAGATGAACATGAACATCAATAAATCCTGGAGCAAGTAAACTGCCTTTTGCATCTATTATTTCGTCAGCAATCGAATCGATGAATTCGTTAATTTCAGTGATCACCCCATCTTCTATGAAAATGTCCACCTTTTTAAGGGTCCTGTTGCTAGTAAGCAATTGACCATTGATGATTTTTAGAGACATCTTTCTTTCCTCCCTCAACAGTTTTTAATGCTTTATTTAAAACAGCCATTCTGACGTATACACCATTTTCCATTTGTTTAAATATTCTTGAACGCTTTGATTCAACAAGATTATCAGCAATTTCCACATTCCTATTGACAGGTGCCGGGTGCATAATAATACTTCCAGGTTTCATTTGCTTCTCCCTGTCTACTGTTAAACCGTAGAGCTTATGATACTCATTAGCACTTCTTTTATCCTTATGTTCGTGGCGTTCATGTTGGATTCTAAGCAGCATGACAACATCTGATGTTGAAATTGCTTCATCGATTGTTTCATAGCGCCCTTTCCCGATTATATGATCATCAAACCATTCTTCAGGTCCTGAGAACACAACGTCTGCACCAAGTCTTAAAAGGGCGTCGGCATTAGAACGAGCAACACGGCTATGTCTTATATCACCGATAATTGAGATTTTTAATTGCTCAAATTTCCCAAATTCCTGCTGAATTGTTAATAAATCTAATAACGTTTGCGTAGGATGATGCCCACAGCCATCTCCAGCATTAATGATTGGAATGGAGATTCGATCTTGTAATTCAGTAAAATATTGATCTTTTTTTTGGCGGATTACGAGTACATCGACTCCGATAGCTTCCAGCGTTTTAGCCGTATCATATAAAGTCTCGCCTTTCAATACGCTTGATGTACTTGCTTCAAAAGGAATGACCTCTAAACCAAGTTTCCGTTCTGCCATTTCAAAGCTGCTTTTTGTTCTTGTGCTTGGTTCAAAGAACAAATTTGCTACAAACCTTTGATTTTTTTGTTTATGAAATTCACCTGTTGAAATTTTATTTGCTTCTGCTAATATTTCGTGAATTTCATCTACTGACAGCTGAGAAGTTGTTAGCAAATGCCTCATTTCAAGAAGCCTCCTTCGAATTGTTGTTGCCTTTAAAAAAACACCCTAAATCGGATGATCAGGGTGTTATGCATGTTTGTAAAAAGGCAAGAAATACATTCTAATTTGTTTGCCGTTTTTACTCATAACACCCTTTATAGCCTCACTGGACTATTATTTAAAGGGTGAATATTAAGCAATAGTTTTATTATTATCTTGTTCCGGTTTTTCAAAAATATTTTCTGTTCCAAAGCCGTCTTTGCGACCTGGCAAAATTAAGTTTAAAATAATCCCAACAATTGCTGCTAAAGCCATCCCCGATAATGACAGACGTTCACCAATTTGAATAAATGCCCCGCCTACTCCAATCACAAGAATGACAGACGAAATAATTAAATTCCTTTTAATCCCAAGATCAACATTGTTGTCGATTAACATTCTTAATCCACTCGAAGCAATAATTCCAAATAATAGAATTGAAACACCACCCATTACTGCGGAAGGAATCGTACTAATTAATGCTGTTATTTTTCCAATAAATCCGAATAAAATGGCGATAACAGCTGCACCGCCAATTACAAAAACACTGAATACTCGTGTAATGGCTAATACCCCGATATTTTCTCCATAAGTCGTATTAGGAGGTCCGCCAATAAAAGAAGCGATAATTGTGGCAACTCCATCTCCTAATATAGAACGGTGCAAACCTGGATTTTGAATAAAGTTTTTCCCGACAACTTTACTTAATACCATCTGATCGCCGATATGTTCAGCAAGAGTGACAATGGCTACAGGCACCATAATAAGTGCGACTTCCCAAGAAAATGACGGAGTATAGTGTACAAACGGAACGACGAAGTCTGGAATCTCAAAAAGTTGAGCATTTTTAACTATACTTAAGTCTACTATTCCAGCAAAATAAGCAATTATATAGCCTGCAACGATCCCGACAAGAACCGGGATTAAAGATAAAAATCCTCTAAGAAAAATCGCACTTATAATCGTAATTGCTAATGTTGCAAGTGCTACCATAAAATGAGTTGAACTGTAAACTAGTTCATTGACTGGTGCACCTGGATTTTCATACATTGCCATGTTTACTGCTGTTCCGGCAAGTCCTAAACCGATGACGATAATGACTGGACCGACGACAACAGGAGGCAATATTTTCATAAGCCAATTAATACCAAATTTACTAATAAAGAGGGCGATTATTCCATAAATGATACCAGCTAGAAAACTGCCAATCATCGCAGCTTCTGGCCCTCCAATAGATTTTGCCAATATAATTGGTGCAATGAAAGCGAACGATGAACCTAAGTATGCTGGAATTCTTCCTTTCGTAATGAGCAAATAGGCAAGTGTACCAAGTCCGCTTGAAATAAGAGCTACACCAGGGCTTAAATCAACGAGTATTGGCACAAGCACCGTAGCTCCAAACATAGCAAATAAATGTTGTATACTTAACGTCAGCCATTTTCCTAACGATGGTACATCACGGACATCTAAAACAGCGTTCGTTTTACTTTTTGTTTGTGACATCTTTATTCCCCCATCATGTCATGAGATTTCCAAAAATAAAACCCTCTTTACAGCCGTTAAATTAGGCACAAAGAGGGTATAAAAACATAACAAAAGTATTTTTTGGATCTCTTTTGTCTGTTTCCCCTTTGTCAGCCTCTCTGGACTGCTTTTAAAAGGGCTATTTAGTTTTTTCATGTATTGTGACTTGGTCAATATGATCTACTTCAATTAATTCAACTACAATTCTTTCTGAGTTTGCGGTTGGGATATTTTTTCCTACATAATCAGCTCTAATTGGCAATTCACGATGGCCTCGATCTACTAACACTGCTAATTGAATTGCAGCAGGACGTCCACAGTCTATTAAAGCATCCATCGCGGCTCGAACAGTTCTGCCTGTATATAAAACATCATCTACTAATATGACCTTTTTATCAGTAATATCTACTGGAAGATCTGCACCCTTTACAAGCGGTTCTTTATCAATTGTTTTTGTTGATAAATCATCGCGATACAGCGTTATATCTAACTCGCCAACAGGAAGCGTTTTTCCTTCAATTTGCTCGATTCGCTCTGCTAATCGCTTAGCTAAGTAAATTCCTCTTGTACGAATACCGACAAGAACAAATTTGTCTATTCCTTTATTTTGTTCAATCATTTCATGAGCTATTCTAGTTAATGCTCTGCGAATAGCTTGTTCGTCTAAAAGGACTGCTTTTTGTGTCATTTCCTCACCCTTTCTCTTTTATGACGAAACGGGTAAAAAAAAACCTCTCACGCATAGCAAGGTGAGAGGATTCACGAGTTCTATAACAGTAATAACATATTCCCGTTTCCTTCTCAGCCTCACAGGACTGTTTTAAAGGACTATTCGACTATAGTTTATCTTAATCTAAATGAATTCAAACTGTCAATAGTTATTTTCAAGCATCTTAATAATCTGTCGAAACTCATTTGGAAGTGGAGCCTCAAATTGTAAATACTCTCCTGTCCTCGGATGGTGGAATCCTAATATACCTGCATGAAGAACTTGACCTTCGATTGATAATGTTTTTCGCGGTCCATACTTCGGATCACCTGCAAGAGGGTAGCCAATATATTTCATATGAACACGGATTTGATGAGTTCGGCCTGTTTCTAATTGACATTCAACAAATGTGAATTCCTTAAACCTTTTTAAAACTGCAAAATGAGTGACAGCATGTTTTCCATCATCGATAACAGCCATTCTTTGGCGATCTTTCGGATCTCTGCCAATAGGAGCGTCAATCGTTCCATAATCATGCGGAATCACTCCATGGACTACTGCTTTATACTTCCGGATGACTGTTTTTTCGATTAACTGCTTTACTAGTTTTTCATGAGCAAAATCGGTTTTAGCGATCATTAATAAACCAGAAGTGTCCTTGTCAATTCGATGAACAACTCCAGGCCGCAATCCGTCGTTTATGTTTGATAAGCTGTGACAATGTTCTAAAACACCGTTAATGAGCGTTCCTCTTGGATGTCCAGGAGCAGGATGAACAACCATTCCTCTCGGTTTATTCACGACAATACAGTCTTGATCTTCAAAATAAATATCTAGATTCATTTTTTCAGGAATGACTTTAAGCTCTTCATCCTCTTCAATATGAATGATCATTTTATCGTTAAGGATGCATTTATAATTCGGTTTTACTTTTTCTCCGTTAACAAGAACATTTCCTTCTTTGACCCATTGTTGAACTTGGGTTCTAGACCATTCATTATTAAGTGTTGATAATACTTTATCTATTCTTTCACCAGCTTCATGTTCATGAATGGTGTGTTCCTTTTTTTCCATGTGTTTTCTCCTTTAATTTCCGCTCTTCCAGAAACATATAAATCATGAATAAGATAACACCGATTACAAGTGCAGAATCAGCAATATTAAATACTGGGAAGTCGTAACCAAAAATATATGTATTAATAAAATCGACTACTTCTTGACGAAAAACTCTATCGATAAAGTTTCCAATTGCCCCACCAAGTATAAGACCTAATGACACACCAAAAAGATGATGATTTCTGGCGGTCTTTTGAATGTAATAAATAATTGCAATAATCACAATTACTGTGATGACGTAAAAAAACCACATTTGTCCTTCTAAAATACCCCACGCTGCACCTTTATTACGATGGGAAGTAATATAAAGGAAATCTTTAATAATTTCAATATTATCTCCTAAATTCATTGTTTTAACAATTAACCATTTTGTCCATTGATCAAGTATAATAACAAAAAACGCAATTAAATAATAAATTAACACGAAGGCTACCTCCAGCTTGTTATCCAATAGGTTACCTTTGCATTTTAGCACAAATTGATAGTATGAACAAAGCTTAATTACATTAGTTAAGCGACTTTTTAAAATGTTTGCGAATAACTTCTACATCTTTTTTCGTTCTTATCGTTGGAATAATGGAAAGTATCTCAAATGGAATTAATTCGTTTGAAGTTTCACAACGCCCAAAAGTACCACTATCAATTTTATTTATCGCTTGTTCAATATCAGAAATTTCCTCATTGATCATCACTGCGACAGTGTCAGACATTTTTTTTCCGTCAAGCTGTTTTGTTAGTAATTCCTTTTTCATTTTATGAAGCTCATTATATAATCGCAGAACATTATATTCCATATCATTCCCTCCACAGTTCCTTCTAGCTATTCATTATTATCTCCGTATTTTAAAAAACTGTGTGATATAACTTTTAACAGTGTCATCATCATTTTCCGTTAAAGAGAAAAAATCCTTGAAGCAAAATACGCTTCAAGGATTTAAATTAAATGTTTACTCTCTATCCTTTAACAACCGTTGCACAACGTGGACATAATGTCGGATGGTCTTGATCTTGACCGACATGAGGAGTGACAACACAGCAGCGTGCACACGTTTCTCCTTCAGCTTTGGAAACGACAACTGCAGCGTGATCAAGCTTTAATGCGTACTCAGGTGCTTCCTCAATTGTTCCAGCAATCTCAAGATCAGAAACGATAAACAGTTGCTTTAGACTTTCTGAGATTGAATCAAGCAAATTTTTTGTTTTTTCATTCACATATAATGTAACCTTTGCTGTTAATGATTTTCCAATTAACTTCTCGTTCCGTGCCTCTTCTAATGCTTTTAAAACATCATCACGTAGTGTTAGGATTGCTGTCCATTTTTCTAATAATTCTTTTTCATTTGGAAATTCTTTCTCCTCTGGGAAATCTGTTAACTGAACACTTTTTTCTTTTACCTCCGGGATATACTGCCATACTTCATCTGCAGTATGAGGAAGAATAGGTGTAACTAATTTTGTTAAAACAATTAAACATTCGTAAATAACCGTCTGCATTGCACGACGCTCAAAATTGTTCTTCGCTTCAATATAGAGAACATCTTTGGCAAAATCTAAATAAAACGCACTTAAATCAAGTGTACAGAAATTGTTAATTGCATGATAAATACTTGCAAAATCAAACTGATCATATGAATGATCTACACGTTTTACTAAGTTATTTAATTTAATGAGCATGAATTGGTCAACTTCACGAAGCTTATTATACTCAATTGAATGTATTGACGGCTCAAAATCAGCTAAGTTTCCGAGTAAAAAGCGGAACGTATTCCGAATCTTCCGATATACCTCGGCTACTTGCTTTAAAATTGCATCCGAAACACGAACATCGCCTTGGTAATCTACTGAAGCTACCCATAGACGGAGAATATCGGCACCTAACTGCTTCGTTACTTTAGCTGGATCAATAACATTTCCTAATGATTTACTCATCTTTCTTCCTTGACCGTCTAAAGTAAAGCCATGGCTTAATACACCTTTATAAGGTGCTTTATTTGTTACTGCAACAGCTGTAGATAGAGAAGAGTTAAACCAGCCGCGATATTGGTCAGAGCCCTCTAAATATAAATCAGCAGGTCGTTGTAAATCTTCTCTTTCTACAAGAACAGCCTGATGAGAAGAACCAGAATCAAACCATACATCCATAATGTCTGTTTCTTTCTCAAATTCCCCATTTGGGCTTGAAGGGTGAGTAAAACCTTCCGGAAGCAATTCTTTTGCTGATTTTTCAAACCAAATGTTTGAACCATGTTCACGGAATAAGTTTGAAATATGCTCAATTGTTTCATCGTTAATAATTGGTTCCCCATCTTCGCCGTAAAAGATTGGCAACGGGACACCCCAAGCACGTTGTCTTGAAATACACCAATCCCCACGATCTCGAACCATATTGTAAAGACGTGTTTCACCCCACGCTGGAACAAACTTCGTATCTTTAATTACTGATAATAATTTATCACGAAAATCTTTGATCGAAGCAAACCACTGTGAAGTTGCTCGGAAAATAATCGGTTTTTTTGATCTCCAATCATGTGGATAAGAATGCGTAATAAATGAAAGCTTCAGTAAAGCCCCCACTTCATCAAGCTTTTCAGTAATTGGCTTATTTGCTGCATCATAAAATAACCCTTCAAATCCTGGAGCCTCTTTTGTCATATAACCTTTTTCATCTACAGGGCAGAGAACATCCAGACCATATTTTTGGCCAACATAAAAGTCATCTTCCCCATGTCCAGGAGCGGTATGAACACACCCTGTCCCAGCCTCTGTTGTTACATGCTCGCCGAGCATTACTAACGAGTCCCGTTCGTATAAAGGATGTTGGGCAATAATATGTTCTAGCTCACTTCCTTTTAACGTTTTTTTAATTGAAACGTTCTCCCATCCAACTTCTGTAGAAACTGCTTCAAGTAAATCCTCGGCAACAACATACTTTTGTCCCTGGACTTTTACAACAACATAAATAAACTCAGGATGAACTGAAATTCCAAGGTTTGCTGGGATCGTCCAAGGAGTTGTCGTCCAAATAACAATTTTTGTATCTGGATCAAGTACTCCTTTTCCGTCTTTTACATTGAAAGCCACATAGATTGATGGGGAACGTTTATCTTTATATTCAATTTCTGCCTCTGCAAGCGCAGATTCACTTGATGGAGACCAGTAAATCGGCTTTAAACCTTTGTAAATATAACCTTTTTTCGCCATCTCGCCAAATACTTTAATTTGTTGCGCCTCATATTCAGGTTTTAATGTAATATATGGATTTTCCCAATCTCCGCGAACACCTAAACGTTTAAAACTTTCCCGCTGATTGACGATTTGTCCATAGGCATATTCTTCACAAAGCTTTCTAAATTCCGCAACAGACATTTCCTTCCGTTTTTCACCTTTGTTTGTCAACACTTGTTCAATAGGCAATCCATGAGTATCCCAGCCTGGAACGTAAGGTGCACAATAGCCGCTCATTGATTTATAGCGGACAATAAAATCCTTTAGAATCTTATTTAATGCATGTCCAATATGAATATTGCCGTTTGCAAAGGGCGGTCCATCATGGAGAATATACTTTGGTCTATCTTTTGTTCGTTCTTGAACCTTTTGATAAATACCTATTTTTTCCCATTTAGCTTGAATTTCAGGCTCTCGTTTAGGAAGATTCCCCCTCATTGGAAATTCTGTTTTTGGCATTAATAACGTATCTTTATAATCCATTTCTTTTCCTCCTGCTAACAACTTTTGATATTCATTTTTTCATCATAAAACAAAAACCCCCTCATCCCAAAAA
The DNA here is from genome assembly GCF_019915265.1 of Bacillus aquiflavi. Taxonomy (NCBI): domain Bacteria; kingdom Bacillati; phylum Bacillota; class Bacilli; order Caryophanales; family Bacillaceae; genus Bacillus; species Bacillus aquiflavi. The sequence goes on along the minus strand of NZ_CP082780.1, from coordinate 1,094,887 downwards.
GGGACGAGAAGGTTTTCTCCCGCGGTACCACCCTTATAGACATTTTGGCTAATGTCCACTTATCATTCGTAACGTGAATATTCGTCAAGCCTACTAAATCAAACGTTCGACTTGAGACTCAAGGGTGATTTTCCAATTCAATTCTTACACTGGGCTTCCACTATCCCCAGCTCGCTGATGTGTGCCATCACTCACTTATAAGATGATAATGAATTGTACTGTCCCTTTCATTGTCGCTAATTTATGATTAATCTTTTAATAATTTCATTTATACTTTAAAAAATTATATGCACAACGTTATTATTTGTCAAGGATGCACACTCTCTTCTTCTTTACGTTCTAATTCAGTTGCATCTAATTCATATTCTAATAAATGATCCCAATCATCATTATTTAATAAATCCAGTTGAGCTTCAATAAGCATTTTAAAGCGTGTCCTGAATACCTTCGATTGTTTTTTTAATTCTTCAATCTCCATTGCAACCTTTCTCGCCTTTGATAAGGCTTCATTTATAATCCGATCCGCGTTTTTTTCAGCCTCTTTAATAATCAGTTTCGCCTCTTTTTGGGCGTTACGCTTTACTTCTTCTCCTGCCTCTTGAGCGACAATAATAGATTTATTCAAAGTTTCTTCGATATTCATAAAATGTTCAAGGCGTTCATTTAGCGCAGCTAATGTTTCTTCTAGCTCTTTTTTCTCCCGAATAATTATTTCATAATCCTTTATGACTTGATCTAAAAATTCATTTACTTCATCTTCATCATATCCTCTGAAACCTTTGCTAAATTCTTTATTATGTATATCTAACGGCGTTAATGGCATGAAAGCCACCTCCCTATTAACAGTCTCTTCACTATGTAATTTAATTATTTCTACAATTGGTGAGAAAATCCTTCAAAAAAAGATGATTTATTTAGACTGTGACAAACGCTCATATTATTCTTATTGTTGTTTTTATGCATATAAATGAATTTAACTTTTCTCTCATTTCATGCCTGGGCATTGATGGCAAGCGTTTGCAATTAGTCTGTTAAGCTGTTATTTTTGTATTCCTACAATCATCCGCCATTTTTCTTTTTTTGTTTTTCCATCTATCGATAAAACTTTTCCTCTTCCTCCTCCTCGAACTGAGATGATGTCACCTTCCTCACAAATAAATGAAGCTTGGCTAATAACTGTCCAGTTTACTTTAACTAATCCTTGTTGAACATACAATTGTGATTTTTGCCGAGAAATACGGAACATAGATGAAATGACTGAATCAACCCTTAATGAGGATACAGTAATTGAATGTTCTTTCCAACATTTTTCCTCTTGTATAGCCATATATAACGGGATTTTTTTTAATGTAACGGCAGCTTTGCCAATAGAACGGAGCTCCATTTGAATATATTCACTAATTCCTTCGGCAGCAAAAAATTGCACGTTATCACCATTTAATAATATATCCCCGAATTTTCCTCGTTTTAAACCAAGTGACATGAGACTTCCAAGAACGTGCCGATGCTCAATTGAAATAAATTTTTTCGGATAGTCGATTTGAAAAAGTGTAATATGAAAATCCTCTTTTTCTATAGGCAAATACTCAGGATATAGAAGTGCCCTTTTTCTTTCTGAATCATCCGTTCCTCCGAACAACTCCCATTTCACATTTGAATGCGTTCCAATCATAGCTTGTAAAATATGTTGTTCTCGCGGATCCAAAAAGTCAGTTAATTTTTGGGCGTATGCATTTTCAACATAGGTTCTCCATTGAATCACTTGGTCAATGAACTCTTTTTCTTCTTGTCGAAAATGCTGATAAATTGACATATAGCGTAACCCTCACAATCACTTTTGTTCCATATAAACAATATCTATTTTACCTTAAATATGCCCACAACGAAATTCTTATTTTTTAATGAGAAAAAGGTCCTTATATGGACCTTACAGACTGTTACAAACGCTCGCATTCTTCGTTGTAAGCACATAAGCTTTTGTTCTATTCGCTTCCGCCTCGTTGCTCGACACCTCGACTAATAAGCGTTTGTAAGCAGGTTCTCAAGCATTTGCTTCAAATATTGAGTTTGTCCCCAAGCTTAAGACTTTTATCTGAACCTTGTAGACACAAGCTTACACAAACCAATAATATAGCTGCTGCATACCTGTCGTGGCAAATCTTAACACAATGATAGCAACAATTGGAGAAAAGTCTATCATTCCAAATGGCGGGATAATTTTTCTAAATGGTTCCAAATAAGGTTCGCATATACGTGCTAAAAATTGTCCAATACTTGACTCGCGAGCGTTTGGAAACCATGACATTAATATGTAAATGATTAACGCCCAGGAATAGTAATAAATTATTTGCCCTAAAATATTCAATACTAAAGACATACTTGTCTATCACCTCTATTATAGAATATTACTCCTCTATCAGTTCAGAAATACTCCCCGCAACCTCCACATTTTCAGGAGTGCAAAGAAAGATATTTGGTCCGATCTTTTGAATATCGCCGCCTATTGCATAAACAGTTCCGCTTAAAAAATCAATAATTCTTTTCGCTTGTTCATGTTGGATGCGCTGTAAATTAACAACTACAGCTCGACGACTTTTTAAATGATCAGCAATTTCTTGTGCCTCTGCATAAACACGGGGCTCCATCAAGATTACTTTTGAAGACTTTTGTACACTTTGTAAGCTGACAATGTTTTGCTTAGGTGTATTTTTAGAAGGTTTTACCGTCTCTTCCTCTTCGATGATTTCTTCTTCCTTATACTCATCATCTAAGAAAAAAAACGATTTCACTTTTGATTTTAAACTCATATTTAACGCCTCCTAGTCATCTTCACCAACAAGAGCCGTTCCTACTCTTATCATTGTTGCTCCTTCCTCAATCGCAATTGAAAAATCATTAGACATTCCCATTGAAAGTTCATGGCACGGAGCATAATCTAAGTTTAACTTTTGGAGCTCGGTTTGCAATAGTTTTAATTTACGAAAACAGCTTCTAATAACAGGCTCATTATCTGTTAAAGGAGCCATCGTCATGAGGCCGACTACTTTTATGTTTTCAAATTCTTTTAGCTTCAAAATAAATTTTTTTACTTCTGAAGGCTCCATTCCTTGTTTCGATTCTTCCCCTGATACATTTACTTGAACAAAACAATTTATTTTCCTATTTGCACGTTTGTTCATTTCCTTTGCTAATGAAAGACGATCTAAAGAATGGACGTAATCAACTTTATGAATAATGTTTTTTACCTTTCTAGACTGCAATGTTCCGATAAAATGCCAAACGGGCTTGTCCCCTAGGGCTTCCCACTTTTCTAAAAAGCCATTATCCCGATTTTCCCCAAGGTGAATAATTCCGGCTTCAACTGCCTCTTTGGCTCTCTCTATTGAAACATATTTTGTTACAGCAATAATTTTTACATCGTTAACATCTCGATTAACTTTATGACAAGCTTCTTGTATTTGTTTTTGTATTAACTTTAATTTGCTTTCAACCTTCATTTTATTTATTGTTACCCTCCTTCCAGCCGATAAAACTCATCATTCGTCCAGTTATTCCTTGATCTCGACGATGAGAAAAAAACTGTTGATGATGACAGCTGGTACAAAAATTCGTCGTTTCAATATTTTCAGCTGGAATTCCAGCTTTTAAAAGGAGCTGTCGATTAAAGGAACGTAGGTTTAATGAATATTGTCCATCCTTTACTTCGTGATATGGCCTTTCTTCCCCTTGAGCTAAGTTTCTTTCTATTTGTGAAATAACTAAGTCATCTACAATATAACATTTTTCACAAATAGATGGGCCAATAACAACAAAAATTTCGTCCTCTTTAATCCCTTCTTTCTTTAAGCAATGGATCATTTCCCCGCTAATATTGCTGACTGATCCCCTCCAACCAGCATGAGCAATCCCAAGAGCCCTTTGTTTTGGAGCAAAAAAAATATAAAGGAACACAATCAGCAAAGCAAAGGGTTAACAAAATGCCCTTTTCGAAGGTATAAAAATCCGTCTGTCCTTTTAAAGCTGTCAGAGTAACGAAACGCTCCTTTTCCTTTATTAACAGATGTTACTTTTTTAATAAAATTTTCATGGGTTTGCTCAGCACCGACCCAATTATGAAGCGGAAACTGAAGAGTATTAGCAAAATCCTGCCGATTTTTACAAACAATTTCTTCTTCATCACCTACATGAAATGCAAAATTTGCACTGTCATATGGAAAATGACTTTTCCCATCATTTTTTGTTGTAAATCCAACAGTTAAATTTGGATTTTGCCGAGCCCAATGTTTTATTATAAAATATTTATCATTTTTTAATTCTAAAGGTTCCATATTATCCCTCAGTGTTTTAATCTAGTTTACCACAGAAAAAAGCGAAGTCACAGTAAAAACAAAGTTATCGTTTTTATTTTTCTTCTTCTAGTGGCTGCTCATGATTAGCATCCTTATATCGAACTAAAATAACATCTTCCCCTATTTTTAAAATATTTTTCCAAGGGATCATAATTGGTTCCTCTTTCCCAAAAAAACCTAGTACCTTTCCTGACCCAGTAATAATGATGGCATCTATTTTTCCTGTGTCTAAATTAATATCGATATCTCCAATGTTACCTAATTTTTTTCCATCAGAAATATTTACAACATCTTTCATTTGAAGATCGGATATTTTTACCATTTATCATCACTCCTCACTTCCTCATTATACTCTATAACACTATATGAGAGTGAATATTGAAAAAATGTGCTTTTCTAATATAAAAAGGGTTTTTAAGAGGAATCGGTGAGAATTTTACTAGGGGAACTTAGCAGAAACACTTAAAAACATTCAAACGTAAAGCTGCCAATTTGGCAGCTTTACGTTTGAATGTTTTTATTCATTTGTTTAATTGCAGCTTTTTCTAGCCTCGATACTTGGGCTTGAGAAATGCCTATCTCCTCAGCTACTTCCATTTGTGTTTTTCCTTGAAAAAATCTTTTGCGAAGTATTAACTTTTCCCGATCATTTAAACGTCTCATTCCTTCTTTTAAGGCAATCTCTTCAATCCATTGATGGTCCCGATTTTTTTCATCGCTCAACTGATCCATTACATAAATGGGATCACCGCCATCGTTGTAAATTGGTTCAAATAGGGAAACGGGATCTTGAATTGCATCAAGTGCAAACACGATCTCTTCATGAGGCACTTCTAATACGCGCGCAATCTCCTCAGCTGTCGGTTCCCGAGATGCTTCACTTATTAATTTTTCTCTTACTTGCAGTGCTTTATAAGCAATATCCCGTAAAGAACGAGAAACGCGAATCGGGTTATTATCCCGTAAGTAGCGTCGAATTTCTCCGATAATCATCGGAACAGCATATGTTGAAAATCTAACATTTTGACTAAGGTCAAAGTTGTCAATTGACTTCATAAGACCGATACAACCGACCTGAAAGAGATCATCAACAAATTCACCCCGATTATTAAAGCGTTGAATGACACTTAAAACAAGGCGTAAGTTGCCATTAACTAGTTTTTCCCGTGCTGTCATGTCGCCATTATGCATTTCTTTAAAAAGCTTTCTCATTTCCTCATTTTTTAACACGGGAAGTTTTGAAGTATCTACACCACAAATTTCAACTTTATTTCGAGTCAATTCTTTTCCCTCCTTACAGGAGCTGATGTACAAAGTTCAGTATCTCCTCGGGTGGGAAAAATATGCATGATCTTGTCTTAACCCTGTTGTTAAAAATGAGGGAAAAACAGCTTAACTTATTGATAAATTCACATATTAGCTTCAAAAAAACTTCCAAAAATTTTTCCAAAAAAATTTTTTAAACCATTTTATTGAATTCTTTTCGCAATCTTTTAATAATTCTTTTTTCTAATCTTGAAATATATGACTGAGATATCCCAAGCATATCCGCAACATCTTTCTGAGTTTTTTCCTCCCCAGTACCTAAACCGAAACGAAGTTCCATTATTTGTTTTTCTCGGTCTGATAATTGATGAAGCGCTTTAATTAAAAGCTTTCGATCAACATTTGCTTCAAGGTCCTTCGTAATAATATCCTCATCTGTACCTAACACATCTGATAATAGAAGCTCATTCCCATCCCAATCAATATTCAGCGGTTCATCGAAAGAGACTTCAGAGCGCAATTTATTATTTCGACGTAAATACATGAGAATTTCATTTTCAATACACCGTGAAGCGTATGTAGCTAACTTTATCTTTTTTTCAGGATTGAATGTATTTACTGCTTTAATTAGTCCGATCGTTCCTATACTAATTAAATCCTCGATATTTATCCCTGTATTTTCAAACTTCCTGGCGATATAAACAACAAGCCGTAAATTTCTTTCAATTAATATTGATCTTGCCGCTTGATCTCCTTTCGGTAGTTTTTTTAATAGTAACTCTTCCTCATCTTTATTTAAAGGAGGCGGCAATGCTTCGCTTCCGCCAATATAATAAATTTCATCTGTTTTAATTTTTAATTTTATTAAAATCTTATACCAGTAGTATGTTAAGCGAAGTTTTAATCGTTTCATAAATGTCTCCTCCTAATAATCTGTTTATCTTTTGACAAAAATGGCTGTATCACTTTTCGTTTCTTTATAACTAACCTACTTTCCCTTTTTGTTGCCCTGCTTTAAATCCAGTCAGCATCTTCGGGTGCACGATACATTGAAAACGATCGTCAGCAGACAGCTCCTGCATTGTAAAGGAAACGAGCGATTTTTTAACGATAAGTGTTTCTTCATCTTTTTCAATAAACATGTGGTCGGGCTTAACCGCTACGATTATTTGATGCTCTTGTCCAACAACTTTACAAGGAATAAATCGTAGTTTATTTTCTAGTTCGCTAGGAATCTCCATCGTACCAGTTAAGATTGACTCAGGATTTTCAGCTATTTGATAGATTGACTTTGGAAGCTCGTTCCGTTCTCCTTTTAAAGAGGCAACCATAACTGGTATTTTTGTTAAAGGATCGTAAAGCTGATTTCCGCTATCGACTAATCCTATAAACTGATAGGAACATTCATGAATAAAAATAGTTACGTTAACCAACTGATCGAATTGAATTTTTGTCATCTCAATATTTTCAAGCCTTTGTTTTGAAAAATGCCATGCAATTGGAAAGCCGAGCAACACGAATAACCAGCTAATAGGATCTCCGAAACCTTTTATGCTCGAGAGCATCACTGATGAAGATAATTTCATATCAAATTTCAAAAAATAATGAACGCCGATTAATGCACCTCCTATCAAGAAAGTAAATAAATAGAGGGTCATTAAACAGGTTAAGAAATAACGCATACGCTTATACCCGAATGTAATCAAAATCATGACAATCGAAAAACACAATTTTGAAATGGGGTGACCAGTAAACGTATTAAGTGGAGTGATAGTTAATAAAATAATTAGTGAACCAACAAAACCTCCAGCGAAAACCCTCCAAAGCAAAATTTTCCTTTTTAATATAGTTGCCGTCAAATAAAGGAGGAGACTGTCAAATAAAAAATTTAAAAGCCAGATTACATCTAAATAAACAGTCATAAAATCCTCCTCTTTTACCTTATATTTTCTACCTATTATTCTGTTACGAAAAAGTATAACGTACATCCCTTCTAAAAGTGTGTCATTTCCTGTAATCAAAATAGAAGAACTTTTCGCTTTTCTTTTCGGAATTTGTCTATATATGTTTCTATTCATTTATTAAACTTTTTAACGCCATTTTTTTACGTTCCTCAATGAATAGGGAATCTTTTAATCTTTTTCTTTGCAACAAAACAAAAACAGGTATAAATCCTTTTTACATGGATTCATACCTGTTTTTTATGAGTTGCAAACTACTATGTTTTTTATCTTCTACGATTTCGATTACGAAGGAAAGTAGGTATATCTAACGTATCTTCAGCAAACTGAGAGCTTGTCCCACGGGAATGTTGCTGCTCTTGAGGGGGCTCTTCACGTTGTTTCGGTTGCTCACGAGTAGCTGCAATGCTTTGTTTCAATTGTCCTAATCCTGTTCTTGTAGATTTTGCTTGAACAACTTCCTCATTAAAACCAGTTGCAATTACTGTTACGACGATTTCGTCATTTAAGTTCTCATTGATTACTGAACCAAAAATCATATTTACTTCTTGGTCAGAGGCTGATGCAACTATATCTGCAGCTTCTTGTACTTCGTAAAGACTTAAATTTGTTCCTCCAGTAATATTCATCAACACTCCTCTTGCGCCATCAATCGATGTTTCAAGTAAAGGAGATGAAATGGCTTTTTTTGCAGCTTCGGCGGCTCGATTTTCTCCAGTTGATACACCTATACCCATTAACGCTGATCCTTGATTAGACATGATTGTTTTAACGTCAGCAAAATCAAGATTAATAAGCCCCGGTACAGCAATTAAATCCGAAATCCCTTGTACACCTTGACGTAGAACATTATCGGCTTCACGGAAAGCTTCCAGCATTGGAGTGCTTTTATCAACAATTTCTAAAAGACGGTCATTTGGAATAACTATTAATGTATCTACTGCATCTTTCATTGCTGCAATTCCGCCTGCAGCTTGTGTCGCACGCTTTCTTCCTTCAAATGTGAACGGACGAGTAACAACACCAACTGTTAAAGAGCCTAAATCACGAGCAATTTGAGCAATTACTGGGGCTGCCCCTGTTCCAGTTCCGCCACCCATTCCTGCAGTAACGAATACCATGTCTGCTCCCTTTAACGCTTCTTCAATTTGCTCTTTACTCTCTTCGGCTGCCTTTTTTCCTACCTCTGGATTTGCACCAGCACCGAGTCCCCTAGTCAATTTAGCACCGATTTGCATTTTTATTTCTGCTTTTGATAAATTTAATGCTTGCGCATCTGTATTAACTGCAATAAATTCTACACCTTGAACACCATGCTCTATCATACGGTTAACAGCATTATTCCCGCCGCCTCCAACACCGATAACTTTTATTGTAGCTAGCGAATCTAAATTAGTATCAAATTCCAACATGACAAATCCTCCTAATTCGTCTATCTTCCTAAATAATAATGCTTACTCAAAAAAGTAACCTAGGAATTTTTTCACCTTTGATGTCACCTTTTCTGGCTTTTTTTCAGAATTCGATTTCGGTTGCGACTGTTTTTGAACCCGTGTATCATTTTCTTCTATGGAGGCTGCAACAGAACCGATTTTCCTTCCTTGTATTCTAGCATTTTTGTAAGCAAATTTAATTAATCCTACAGCTGTTGTAAATTTAGGATCTCGAACACCAATATAATCAGGAACAGCAATCCGAACCCTACTTTGCAAGACGACTTGAGCTAGTTCTGGAACGCCTTGCATATTTGTCACTCCACCAGTTAAAACGTATCCGCCAGGTAAATCTTGAACTCCTAACAGTCTTAATTCATGAACGATAAGCTCAAGTATTTCTTCCATCCTTGCCTCAATAATATCCGCAATTTCAAGCTGGTTAAATTGTTGGTGTTGATCGCTGCCAATAATCGGAACACTAAAAACTTCATCTTGGGAGGCATCATCGTAGAACGCATGACCATATTTCACTTTAATCTCTTCGGCATCCTCTGTCGTTGTTTTCAGTCCGATCGACAAGTCTTTAGTAATGTGATCCCCTCCAACTGGAAGAACAGTCGTTGCTTTTAAATCTCCTTGCTCAAAAACAGCGATTGTCGTTGATCCACCTCCAATATCAACTAGGGCGACACCAAGATTTTTTTCATCTTTAGACAATGCAAAAGACCCAGCAGCATAAGGTTGCAATGAGATGTCAACAATTTCTAATCCTGCACGCTCTACACAGCGTAAAGTATTATGTAAAATTGTCTTTGAACCTGTAATGATAGTCCCTTCCATTTCAAGCCGTACACCAATCATTCCGCGCGGATCATTAATTTCATCTAGTCCATCAACGATAAATTGTTTCGGGATTACATCGATAATCTCTCTTTCAGGAGGAACTGAAACTACTTGTGCAGCATCCAGCACCCTTGCTACATCCTCATTCGTTATCTCCCGATTTTCACTTGAGACTGCTACTACACCATGGCAAGGATGAAGCATGACATGATTTCCAGAAACACCAACAATTACACGCTGAATTTCCATTCCTACCATTCTTTCAGCCTGTTCTACTGCTCTTTTAATAGAATGAACGGTTTCATCTATATCTACTATCGATCCCTTTTTCAGTCCTTCAGACTTTGCATTTCCCACTCCAATAATATTTACAGAGTCATTGACCATTTCACCAATGATAACTTTTACACTGGATGTACCGATGTCAAGACTAACATAAACTTCATTGCTGTTCATTCTCTGGCACCTCCTTTAAACAATATTAAGTATATTGAACAACAATTTTTCCATATCCATTTAAGTTATAAAATAATGATTTTTATACCGTGTTATCTTAAAATTATTCGTCATAACTAGTCTATTCCCTCTTATTTTATTGAAGTTTTTTTTTTTTTTCATGTCTATTTGACCATTTGGATAATATAATCCTTCTAATTACAGCTATATTTTGAAACAATCGAACTCCAAATGCAAAAACTGCTGCTAAATATAAGTCTACACCAAGATGAACACCTAGAAAAGCTAAACTTGCAGCTAGTAGTATATTGAAAAAGAATCCAGAAACAAATACTTTTTCATCATAAATATTTTTCAGTTGTGCCCGAATTCCTCCAAATAGCGTGTCTAGAGATGCTAAGACAGCTATAGATAAATAGTTGGAATATTCTTCTGGGACTTTTATATCAGTTAATAATCCAAGAATAACACCAATTATTAATCCCAAGAATGGAAGCCACATTATGAATTGCCTCCTTTATCATGTTTAACCGGCTCCATATCACGTATTCTTATCGTCTCTTGGTAAGCGGGAATTGTGATATTTGTTTGAGGGTTAGATATGTTTACTTGTAAGTTGTCGATGAAAAGATCTTCAACTGATTTGGAAACTTGCATACGGTTGTATAGTTTTTTGGCTATTTGGTGGTTTTCTACGATAACTTTTATTTCAATTGGAAGATTGTTTAATGAATATCCATCGATCTTTGTTTCACCGTTTATATCACGGATCACAGTCGTATTAATGATTCTCTGTTCCTGAACAGAAATATACTTTGCGTTGTACATATTTAATTCATTTATTAACCGTTTAAATATTTCAGGAGAAATTGTAACAGGTGGTGCTCCTAATGGCAGCTGATCAAAAATTGGTTCAATCGTCAAAATAATACCATGACCTGTTACTTCCGTTAAGCCTGCTTCTTTCTTTAATTCTTCTAATGTTTCTCTTAAAGCCTGCTCTCTACTTTGTTTTCGCTCGGTTTCATATTTAGCTAGTTTTTCCTCATTCGATCTAATTTCACGAATGAGTTTTGCTTGAAGTTCTTTTTCCTTTAATAAATCTTCCCTAAGCTCCCACATATCACGTGTATCCCTTATAACTGGTTTTTTAACCGTTTGAAATTGAATAGCAATCATGAATCCAATTACAACTGCAATGATAATCATGCTAATGTTCTTAGTTTTGTCCACCTTTTTCTCCCTACTTTCTTAATTTCATTTTAAAATGTGGACACTTATTACAGTCAGAAAAAGAGATCAACCTCCAAGGATTGGTTCGAAAACGATCTCACTTTTCTTTTCTAATGAAAATGAAATATTATCGTTTACAAGCTGATCTTTTACTCCGCCTGTTAAATTTAAAGCAGAAAATAATACATCTGGGTCACCAATTGCTGAGATGACAAAAGGTGCAGGATATTGAAATCCATCAATTGTAATCACAGGACCATCACAAACAATATATGAATTGTATGAAAGCCTTTGTCCATTCACTGCTACAGCAGTTGCACCAGATATGTATAGTTCATTAATTACTTTAAAGACATGGTGTTCGTGAACAATATAATTATTTGCATTTTCCTCAGTAGGATCGTAATCTCCATCCGCTAAGGTCACTTCTACTCCACTGCCTTTAACTTTCACTTTTCCTAAAAACATTCGATACTTTTCTGCATCTTCGGCAAGATTATAAAATACTTGTTCTTCTTTCGCTAAATCTTTTTCAATTTCTGACAATTTTTCTTGTTTTTCAACAAGCTCATGTTGAAGCGTACGGTTTTTTTCCTCAAGCTCAATTAATTGACTGCGAAGATCGTAGCTGCGTTCCCACTGCTTATCTGAAATTTTTGCTCCTTCTGTGTCGCTTTTTGTAAGGTGATAGGAAAAGGCAAGCATATATCCTAAAATGAGAAAAACAAGCGAAAGAATAACCCGGTTACCTTTCATTTTCATTTTCACCTTCCTCCTCTATTTTTTTCTCTGCCTCTTCCTCTTCTGTAACCCCTCCTTCTTCCTCTTTCTCAGCTTCATCCTCTGTATCCTCTCCTACTTTCTCTTTCTTTTTCCCAGTCTCCTCTTCTTCGCTCTTTTTCTTCTCTGTATCTTTTTCTTTTTCGTCCTCTTCCTCAGCTATTTCCTCTTCAATTAATCCGTATTCTTTAAAAAATGACCCGACCTCTAAATCAATAATTCCTTTTTTGTTTGGATCTAACTGACCTTTAATTGCTGCGTAATGTGAAAGTTTTTCGGAAAATTTTCTTAACGTTGCACTTACTTCAAAGCCATCATTCATATAAAAAGTTAAATGATATTTATCAGTTTCTTGTGGGTTATAATGGGTTTCTGAAATAGAATTTAAAACCTCTTCTGGGAGTTTTCTAAGTTCATTAACCGTCTCATTTAACATCTCTTTTTTATCAAAGTTAAAAAGAATAAGTGAATTTAGCGACAGTTCATTTAATTTTTCGCCTTCTAAAAGCCGACCATTCTCTAATACTGGGAAGAAACTATCTCCCTTTGCAACATAAGCCATGCGTTCATACTCTCTCACTTTAAATACAACCGTATTAGGAAGTTGAATATCTACTTTTACGGATTTTATTAATGGAAGTTCTTTTAGCTTTTCTGAGATTGTCTTTTCATCCACCCTCCAAATGCTTGTTTTTTTCGATACATTACTTTGTCTAACAATTTCATCATTAGAGTAAAACTCGTTCCCTTTTACATCAACTGTTTTTACATGGCTTAGCGGTGATTGAAAGTACACAACTAATACGATGAGGGAAAAAAACAAGAATAATAGTAGAATTAATTTGCGATTTACTTTTCTTCGGCGCGGTTGCTTTATTTTCGGGACACGTTCTTCAAGTGAGATCACTTTCCCTTTTTCCATTCATTTCACCTCACCTTAATAAAGCAAAGATCAATTTTCTTTTCTTTATTGGTAAAACTTTATTTAGTAAAGATTTCATTAAATGAATCATCCTGTCTTTACTAAATTAATTTCCTAAAGACTGTTAACGGAGTTTACATATGTAGGGAAAAAATCATCAATAGTAAAGTGAAAACAACGGCACGAACACATGCCGTTATCTTCCTCATTTAACTAATCGATATTTTTCACTATACTTAACACTATATTATACAGGAAGAAATAGCGAAAGTGGAAATTATCACCTTAATGCTGTCCGACTATTTCTACTTCTGTTTCCATTCTAATATTGTATAAGTCAAGTATTGTTTTTTTAATATGTTCAATTAGCTTGAGAACATCATCTGCAGGTGCCCCACCAGCATTGACGATAAAATTCCCATGCATTTCTGAAACCTTCGCACCACCGATTGCATAACCTTTAAGTTCGGCTTGTTCAATTAATTGTCCTGCATAGTTTGGCAACGGATTTCTGAAAATACTTCCTGCACACGGAGAGTCCCATGGCTGTGTATTTTTCCGATATTCCTTATTTCTCTTGATTAAAGCGTTAATTTCCTCTTTCTCTCTCTTTTTTAGATGAAAAACAGCTTCAACAACAATTCCCGGCCGCTTTTTTTGTAAAAAACTGATGTTCGATAGGAAAATTCCATCTCTTCATTTGACAACCATTCCATTTTCCCATTATCAAATAAAATATGTGCCCTTTTTAAGATTTTTGAGATATCAGAACCATGGGCACCCGCATTCATATAGACGGCACCACCAACCGATCCAGGAATACCTGAGGCAAACTCTAGTCCGGTTAATCCTTTTTTACTAATAATCATTGCTAAACTTACTAAAGAATGACCTGCTCCCACTTGAATTTCGTTTTCATTGATTTTCAGTGTACTTAAACCAGAATCAAGTTTAATAACAGCCCCCTGAATCCCTTCATCACTTACTAGCAAGTTGGAGCCCCTTCCAATTGCTCGCCATTTAAGTTTATGTTTTCGAATCACTTCCATCGTTTTTTGTAAGTTTTCGATAGAAGAAGGTTCGATAAATAGCTCTGCAGGACCTCCTACTTTCAGTGTAGTATGATGAGCTAACAATTCGTTACGATTAACTTTACCAACATTTAAATTTATCAATTCTTCAACAATTTTTTTTTCATCATTACCTCCCTTTCTTGCCAAAGGTTAAACACATCTCTACCTTTACATTTCATCATAATTGTCTCGTAACATTCTATGCACATATATCTGTAAAACTACCTCTGTTTTTTTTCGATTAGTTCGATCATCAAACGGTAAAGATTGCTTGCAGCATTTGGCATGCCAAGATTTTTGGCTGCAGTTTTCATTTTTGTAAGTACTTCTTGATCCATGACAATATCAATCTGTTGTATTAACTTGGCAGCTGTTAAATCTTTTTCTAACAACAGTTTTGCTGCGCCATGTTCACATAACGCACGGGCATTTTTTTCTTGATGATTATTTGTGACATAAGGGCTAGGAATAAGGATACTTGGAATGCCAAGAGAAGTGAGTTCCGCTAACGTAGTCGCTCCAGCTCTAGCAACTGTTAAATCTATGCCTGCTAACACTTCTGGCATATTGTGGATGAAAGGTTTGATTACAACATTTTTAGGATTTCCTATTAAGTCTACTTCTTTCTTCACTTCGCTATAATGGGCCTCACCAGTCACATATAGCACTTGGTATGGTTTGTTTCGAAGAATATTGAGAGATTTGATTACAGCTTCATTAATAGGTCGTGCACCGCGGCTTCCTCCGAAAATTAGTACTGCTGGCATACATGTCGTTAATCCTGCAGATATTCTTCCTTTTTCCCCATCTTGATGAACAACTTCCGAAGCTCGAGGGTTACCCGTCATCACGACTTTCTCTTTCGGAAAAAAGTTTTTTGCTTCGTTAAAACAAACTGCAATCTTATCGACGTATCGACTTAAAAACTTATTTGTTAAACCTGGCACACTATTTTGTTCGTGAATAATCGTTGGGATGCCGAGCTTTGCAGCGGCATAAACAACGGGTCCGCATACATATCCACCTGTGCCAATGACTACATCAGGTTTGAACTGTGCTAATATCTTTTTACTATCTCGAACGCCTTTTAAAAATCGATAAACAGTTTTCATATTTTCAAAAGATAGTTTTCGCCTAAATCCTGTAATATGTATTGATTTAAATGGAATCTTTTCTCTTGTCACTATTTTTTTCTCCAAGCCATTTTCTGTTCCTATGTATATAAAAGAGACGTTTTTCTCTTTCTTTTGAATTTCCCGTATTAAGGCAAGTGCTGGATATATATGCCCTCCGGTTCCCCCTCCACTTACAACTACTTTCATTTTCTCACCTCATTGAAGAGATTTTAAAGAGGTTAACGTAAACCTTACATGTGCTAAAAATCACTTCTTTTTTACCTATTCTACTATATTTTAATACTTAACCGAAGCGAATCTAACAATGTCATGTAAATGTAAAATTGTCCTCAGATTTTAAAAAACTACTCATTTACTGGAGATTTAAACGAGCTCGATTATGAAACAGTCAGTCAGACTAAGGAATTATGAAAAGTGTTAGATAAAAAGAAAACCTGTCTAATCAGGGTTTCAGACTGTTGACAAACACTCGCATTCTTCGTTCCCGTGCACTTCTGTTAGTGAACAAACGTTCTATCCACTTCCATTTCGTGTGCATCCTTGACTTGACAGACATTTTCACTTGTTCTAGAAGGCGATAAGCTGTTACTTCCTAACAAACTCCTTGTATGATCGTATTCGAACAAGGGCTTTTTTAATACTTAGCATGTCGACTTATGTTGAGCAGTACTCCAACAGCCATCAACATTAATGTCAAAGATGAACCTCCGTAACTCAAAAACGGTAACGTAATCCCTGTTACTGGCATTAATCCCGTTACAACTCCAATATTTATCATAACTTGAATTGCAATCATTGCAATAATCCCGACTGCAAGAAAACTCCCATATAAATCAGGTGCACCTAGGGCAATGCGAATCCCTCTCCATAATAATAGTGAGAATAACAAAATAATAAAAGAACCTCCAATGAAGCCTAACTCTTCAGCTAAAATCGCAAATATAAAATCAGTTTGCGGTTCTGGTAAATAAAAGAATTTTTGCCTGCTTTCCCCCAGGCCGAGTCCAAATAACCCCCCTGGTCCAATTGCATATAAAGACTGAATGATTTGGAAACCACTGCCAAGAGGATCTTGCCACGGATCTAAAAAAGATGTAATCCTCGCCATTCGATATGGAGCTGATAAGATTAGTGCAACAAATCCTGCTACTCCAATAAGCCCTAATCCAATAAAATGACTTATTCGTGCTCCTGCGATAAAAATCATGATAATAGAAGTCCCAATCATCACTGTACCTGTTCCAAGATCAGGCTGAAGCATGATTAATGCAAATGCTAAAAAGACTAATGATAACGAAGGAAGAAGCCCTTTTTTAAAAGACGTAATTAGTTTTTGCCGTTCAGATAAAAACTTAGCTAAAAATGTAATCATCGCTAATTTCATAAATTCAGACGGCTGAATTGAAAATGCACCAACGCCAATCCAGCTTCGTGAACCGTTTCGAACATTACCTATCCCAGGGATTAACACAGCAATTAACAAGACAAAACAAAGGATAATAATTATTTTTGCCCACGTACGCCACGACCAATAGTCTATATTCATAATAAAGAACATAGCAATGACTCCAATCCCAGCAAAAAGCATTTGTCTTTTTGCAAAGAAAAACGAGTCTTCAAATTTATAATCTGCCCATATTGCACTTGCGCTGTAAACCATAATTAGTCCAATTGTTAATAAAGATAATGTTAAAATAATTAAAATAAAGTCGGGAGTTGATTTTTTTTTCGGCAACACAAAACACCTCAATAACAAGTTTTAGGGCGTGTCTATTTATGCCGACAATCAAAGCTTTCACATTACATGGTAAATGATTAGACAAGCCCTTACTTAAGCTTATGCACCGCTTTAATAAAAATGTCTCCGCGTATTTCAAAAGTTTTGTACTGATCCCAACTTGCACATGCAGGAGATAATAAAATCACGTCTCCTTCATTTGAAAGCGCATAAGCTTTTGGTACTGCTTCTTCAACATTATCGACACGAGAAATTGCTTTTATTCCTGCCATTCTCCCGATTTCCTCTAACTTTTCAGCTGTTTGTCCAAATGTAATCAACGCTTTTACATTGTTTAAATATGGAATTAATTGAGTAAATTCATTACCTCTGTCTAATCCTCCAGCTAATAAAACAACTGGCTGTGTGAACGATTGAAGAGCCTTTGTTGTTGCTAAAATATTCGTTGCTTTTGAATCGTTATAAAATTTCCGTCCATTTATTTCTTCTATAAATTGAAGTCGATGCTTAACTCCCCTAAACGTATGTAAAACAGTATTAATCGCGTTATTGCTAATATTAAAGAGTTTTGCAGCAGCAATAGCACACAATATATTTTCTAAGTTATGCTTCCCCGGTAAAGCGATTTTTTCAATCTGAATGATTTTTTCATCATTAAAAAAAATGGCATTATCTTTTTTACATAAACTCCATTATGAAGCTCTTCTTTTGTTGAAAAAGGAATAAGCATCGCTTTTGACTTGTGAGCTATTTCCATTACTTCTGCTTGGTCATAATTGACAATAAAATATTCTTTTTTTGCTTGATTTTTTGTAATATTCCCCTTTGCCTTAACATATTCTTTTCTTGTCCCGTGATAATCAAGATGAGCATCGTATATGTTTGTTAAAATTGCAACTTTTGGATTAAACGTATCGATCCCCATTAATTGAAAAGAAGAAAGCTCGAGAACAATTGTTTGATCGTCAGTTGCTGTTTGGGCCACATCAGATGCTACTGTTCCGATATTGCCCGCAATTAACACTTTCTTTTCTGCCGCCTTTAACATTTCATAAATAAGGGTTGTCGTTGTAGTCTTTCCATTCGTACCGGTTATCGCAATAAATGGAGCCTCAGAAATTTGATAAGCCAATTCAACTTCAGTAATAATTGGAATATGAAGCTCTTCTGCTTTTTTAACAATTGGATTGTTGTAAGGAATTCCTGGGTTTTTAACGACAAGCTCAAATCCTTCATCAAGAAGCTCAATCGGATGTTCACCACAAATAACCTTTATACCTTGCTCTAACAAGCGTTGCGCTTCAACATTTTCAGAAAAAGGTTTTTTATCATTCACTGTGACAAATGCACCTAATTTATGTAGAAGAGATGCAGCACTAACACCGCTTTTTGCTAAACCTAATACTAAAATTTTACGATGACGATAATCGTTGATCTG
This sequence comes from Bacillus aquiflavi, assembly GCF_019915265.1. NCBI lineage: Bacteria > Bacillati > Bacillota > Bacilli > Caryophanales > Bacillaceae > Bacillus > Bacillus aquiflavi. The sequence continues at coordinate 1,076,256 of NZ_CP082780.1, read as the reverse complement.
TTTCAATTACATCCACACCTCAATATAAATTCCGAGTACTGCCAACAATAGACCTACTGTCCAAAACGTAACAACAACCCGCCATTCAGACCATCCGACCAATTCATAATGGTGATGGAGCGGGCTCATTTTAAATATTCTTTTTCCTGTCGTTTTAAAAGAAATGACTTGTAATATGACAGATAATGTCTCTATTACGAATACTCCACCGATAATAATTAAAATGATTTCAAGCTTTGCTAAAATCGCGATCCCTGCGATCGCTCCCCCTAAAGCAAGTGAACCTGTATCCCCCATAAATACTTTTGCAGGATGAGCATTAAAGACAAGAAACCCTAAGACCGCACCTACAACCGCCACAGAAAATATGGCAATATCCGTCTGCGATTGATTCCAAGCAAGAACAGCTAATGCACCAAACGCAATTGCGGACGAACCAGAAACAAGTCCGTCTAAGCCATCTGTTAGATTCACTGCATTGGAAAAGCCTACAAGCCAAAAAATAATAAAAAATACGTAAAAGAAACCTAAATCAATAGAATAATCAAGCAACGGGATCGTAACTGCTGTTGATAAATCATTTTGCTTCAGGATTAAATAAAAAAAGACAGAAATAATGATTTGACCAATTAATTTTTGCCGAGATGTTAAACCTAAATTACGCTTCATCGCTACTTTAATAAAATCGTCTAAAAATCCTACAAGACCAAAACCAACTGTTACAATAAGTAATAAGTATGTTTTTATCGTTGGTTCAGCAAATTTCCCTGTCATTACTAAAGATGTAATAACAATAGAAAGAAGAATCATAATCCCGCCCATAGTTGGTGTCCCAGATTTTTTCTGATGTGACTTCGGTCCTTCCTCACGTATACTTTGACCAAATTTCAATCTTTTGAGAAAGGGAATAAAAATCGGAGACAGAAGTACAGTCACTAAAAAACCCATAATAATTGTAAAAACAATCACTTGCTCCAACATTTTTTACCCCCTTTGCTCTAATTTCATATACGTAATGATTTGCTGAAGATTTTCTTTCATATCAGATACACTATATGTGTCTTTTTTTTCATTAAGAAGCCCTTTTCTAGAAAATAAAAAATTTGTCATGTTACCACTCTCTATATTCTTTAGTTTAATTAAATAAAGTTCCATTAAATCAATTAAGCTTTTATTTATATCATTTGTAAAAAAAATCGGAAAATGATTTGGCTTATAGTGGGGAACATCAGTGTGTATATTCCAAATTGTCGCAATTGCACCGTTTGTAATCGCTTTGTTTAGTTCCCCAGCATTTAATCCTAAAGGAATGAACAATCCTTTAGGTTGTGAAAACTTAGCATCTGTAGCGACTGTAAAAAATTCAAGCTTTTCATCCTGAATTCCTTTTGTTTTGGGAAATAAATGTTTAAAGTCACCATACTTTAAAAGCAATTAAATTCGCTCCTTTATCGCCTCTTTCGCCACAATTCTATCATCAAAGTCAAATACTTTATTGCCGATTTGCTGGTACGTTTCATGTCCTTTTCCGGCAATGATAATCACGTCACCCTCACTTGCATTTTTTACAGCATAATTGATTGCTTTTTTTCTATCAACTATTGAAACATATTGATACTCTGCAGCTCCTGCTTCCATATCCTTAATAATTTGGAGCGGATCCTCACTTCTTGGATTATCAGAAGTAAATATTGGATCTGATCCGTATTTACAGGCAATTTTCGCCATTAATGGACGCTTTGTTTTATCACGATCACCACCGCATCCAACGATGACAAATACTCTTTTTCTTGCAAACTGCTGAACAGTTTTTAGCACATTTTCTAAACTATCTGGAGTATGGGCATAGTCAACAATTACTGTAAAGTCTTGATTTGCATCAACTAATTCAAAGCGTCCTGAAACACCTTTAACACTTTCAATTGTCGAAATAATACTCTTTAGCGGTATTCCTGATACTAAAGCTGCTGATATTGCTGCAAGTACATTATAAACACTAAACTTGCCGACCATTTGAATAGAAACATTCTCGTTTCCAAATGGTGTAATTAAATCAAAACTCGTACCAGTAGCTGTCATTTGTAAATTTTTTCCCATTACATCTGCTTCATTTTCAATACCGTACGTAAAAATATACGCTGCAGTTGCCATTTGATATTCATTTGAAATCGGATCATCTTCATTTAACACTGCAAATTTCGGTTTATTAAATTTAAAAGTATTACCGAGCTGAGAAAACAACAATCCTTTCGCTTTCTTATACTCTTCCATTGTCTTATGATAGTCTAAGTGATCTTGGGTTAAATTTGTAAATACTGCGATATCAAAATCAACCCCGTGAACCCTGCCTAAATGTAATGCGTGTGAAGAAACTTCCATAACTGCTGTCTCTACTTTTTCATTTACCATTTGTGCAAAAGTTTTTTGTAAAGTCAAACTCTCTGGTGTTGTATTTTTTGTTTCAAAAGTTTTCTCAGCAATTTTTGTATACATTGTTCCAATAAGACCCGTTTTTTGATTTGCATTTCGAAAGATGTTCTCAATTAAATGACTTGTTGTTGTTTTTCCGTTAGTTCCCGTAATACCGATAAGGTGAAGGTCGTGGCTTGGTTGCCGATAAAATGCATCAGCAAGAACAGCCATCGCCCGCTTCGTATCCCTTACAATGATAACTGGGACAGGTAAAGGCAGTTGTTTTTCTGCTATGACAGCAACAGCTCCTTTTTCTACCGCAGACATCGCAAAGTCATGACCGTCAACCGTGTATCCTTTAATACAAATGAATAAACTTCCATGTTGAACTTGGCGATTATCATTATCTATAGATTGAATTTCAGGGTTTTCTCCTTCAATTGGAACTAATGGATGTAAATATTGAAGCAGTTTGTGTAATTTCATTTTTGTATCATGTCCTCTCAATTCCGCATCAGAAATAGCTAATTAAAAATAAATCTCTCAACGCTTTAATATTTTACAATAAATATAGGCTGAAAGCTATTTTTGTTTGTTTTTTATTATTTTATGGAGCTTTTACTCATCTAAATAGACTCTAACGGTTGAGCCTTCTTTTATTTTAGCACCAGCTTCCGGCATTTGTTTTACAACTTTGTTGCCATTGCCGCTAATATCGAATTTAAGATTTACGAGTTGCTGTTTCATTTCGTTTTCTGTTAGACCAATTAAATCAGGCACTTCTATTAGAGGCGTGTCTAACCATGTTAATTCTTTTTCAATTTGTCCTTTCCTAGGCTTCACGTCAAGTGCAAGCATACTATCCTCGATTATTTTGCCTACGATCGGGGCCGCGACGGTTCCTCCAAATTGAACTGTTCCTTTCGGATTATCAACCCCGACATAAATCACGACTTGGGGATCGTCTGCTGGGGCAAAGCCAATGAAAGAAACGATATGATTATTTTCTAAATATCTCCCATCTTTCGCTTTTTGGGCTGTTCCAGTCTTACCGCCGACACGATAAGATTCTACAAATGCATTTTTCCCTGTTCCTTGGGCAACAACACTTTCAAGTGCATATCTTATTTTCTTCGATGTTTCTTCAGAAATAACACGACGTTTGGCAACTGGCGATTTTTTCATGACAATCTCTCCTGTTTGACTATCAATCAATTCCTTTGCAATATAAGGAGTGTATAATGTGCCGCCATTAACCGCAGCTGCTACTGCTGCTACTTGCTGAATTGGTGTGACGGAAACACCTTGACCGAATGAGGTCGTTGCTTGTTCAACCGGTCCAACTCGATCAAGGTTAAATAATATACCTGTTCCTTCCCCTTGAAGGTCTATTCCAGTTTTTTGTCCGAAACCAAAATCTTTGATATATTTAAAAAGTTTCTCTTTACCAAGGCGCTCCCCAAGTTCAACAAAACCAGGGTTGCATGAATTTTGGACAACCTCAAGGTAAGATTGTTGACCGTGACCGCCCTTTTTCCAACACCGCAGTTTTGCTCCTCCCACCTCTGCGTGACCCGGATCGTAAAAGTGATCTTTTTCTAAATCAACTTTTCCCTCTTCTAAAGCAGCCGCCAAAGTGATAATTTTAAAAGTTGAACCTGGTTCATACGTACTCCATACAGGTAAGTTTCGATTATATACTTCTGGAGGAACATTTTTAAAATTTGCTGGGTCAAAATCGGGACGACTAGACATCGCTAATATTTCACCGTTATTTGGATTCATTGCAATCGCGATAATTCCATCCGGGTCATACTGTGCTTGTGCCAAATCTAATTCACGCTCGACGATCGTTTGAATTCGTGAATCGATCGTTAACTTTAAATTCATTCCTTCAATGGGCGATTGATAATCATCTGCCATATCGTTCATTCGTTCACCTTTTGCATTCGCATAAAACTTTACATATCCTTTTTTACCGCTTAATTCTTTGTCATAAAATAGTTCTAATCCCATTAACCCTTGGTTATCTATTCCAGCAAACCCTAACACATGGGATAAGTAATGTCCAAATGGATAATGTCGCTTAGTATCCTCAGCTATATAAACTCCTTTTAAATTTAACGCTCTAATTTCTTTTGCTTTTTCATGAGAAATTTTTCGTCCTTCAGGAATTCGGATCATCGATTCTTTCTTTGTTATATGCTTGTACGCTTTTTCTTTCTGGATATTTAATATCGCTGCAAGCTTTTCGGCAGTTTCAACTGGATCTTTTATTTGCCTCGGGACCACGTATACAGTAGGTGCACTCATATTTGTAGCTAAGGGAACTTCATTTCGATCAATAATCTCCCCCCGCTTAGGTTCAAATGGAATATTACGGCTCCATGAATCTTTCGCTTTATCTGTTAACATGTTGCCTAATACAAATTGAACGTATCCTAAACGAATATCGATAATGATAAAAATGAGTATACCTACTAGTAAAGTAATCGCTAATCGTTTTCTTACAGTTACATTAGAAACACGCATATTTTGAATGAACCTCCTCTTTATAACTCCCATTCAAATATATGCTTGTACTTTTTTTATAGAACGATTTACGAGTCCTCTTGGGTCATGTTTTCAGATTCAGTTTTTTTATCATTACCTTCAGATTCAGGTGTTTCATCATTACCCTCAGATTTAGCTTTTTTATCATTGCCTTTAGATTTAGCTTTTTCATCATTGCCTTCAGTTTCGCCGCCATATGTCTTTGACGGTTCCTCTAACTTAACGTTTATTTCATCTCCCTTGTTCATAAATGAGCCCGGACTTAAATTTTGTTTTATCACATATCCATTTCCAGTTATCTTTAGCTTAAGTTCTGCAAGTTTCACTACTTTCATGACATCACGTAATGACCAACCTATCATATCGGGCATAATCATATTACCATCAGTTTTAATTATTACTTTTTGCCCTTCAAGTAATGTTGTTTTCGAAGGTGGATTTTGCTCTGCTACTGTTAAGCCTTCTCCAATTACAACAGCTTCATATCCGCTTTCCTCTAATAAGCTTTTTGCTTCTTCAACTGGCTGGTCAACGAGATTCGGAATTGAACGGGCCGTTGCTTTTTTAACTTCTGAAGGTTCTATATTCAAATATTGCAGACTATGTTTCATCACGGAATTAAATACCTCTGCGACAGGAACTGCACCATTTACGCCATTTTCATGAGAAGGCTCTTGGACCGCAACATACATAATCAATTTCGGATCATCTTTTGGAGCTACTCCAAGAAAGGAGTATACATATTGGTTATGACCGTATAAATATCTTCCATCTGGTCCAGGTATTTGCGCAGTTCCTGTTTTTCCAGCTACTTGATACCCGTCAATTTGATAAAGGGTACCCGTTCCTTTTGGTGAGGTAACAACAGTTTCCAAAATATCACGAACTTTTTTAGCCGTTTCAGCCGAAATTGGCGTCGATACAACTTCTGATTTTACTTCTTTCATCACTTTCCCGCTGTTCGGATCGACAATCTTTTTTAACACTTGAGGCTTTCTCATCTTTCCATCGTTTGCAATTGCAGTCATTGCTTGAATTTGTTGAATTGGTGTAACGGCTGTTCCTTGGCCATACGAAGTTGTTACTACTTCAATCGGAACATTAAATAAAATTTTACCGCCTACTTCATTTGGAAGCTCGATTCCAGTCGGACGATCAAACCCAAATTCTAATAAATAATCATAAAAAGCTTCTTCTCCAAGCTTTTCTAGGGCTATCTTTGCAAAAGCTACGTTAGATGAGCGCTGAACTCCTTCAAGATAAGAAATTTGTCCCCAGCCGTACCGATTATGGTCATGAATTCTATCTCGTCCAACTACATAAGCACCAGATTTAAATGTTTCGTTCGGATTAAAAACACCTTCTTCAATAGCAGCTGCAAGAGTAAATACTTTCATAGTTGAACCCGGTTCATACGAGTTTTCAACAGCTTCATTATGCCATGAATCTTCAATTCCTTCTCGCGAATTTGGATGAAAGGTTGGCCGCTGTCCCATTGCTAATATTTCCCCTGTTTTTGCATCAGCAACGATGCCAATTATTTTTTTGGGTTTATATTCCTCAGCCACTTTGTTCATTGAATCTTCTAAAAACGTTTGAATAATTTTATCAATTGTTAAATACACATTACTTCCGTGTTTTGGAGGCGTAATTTTTTCCTTACCATTCGGGAGCAAATACCCCCATAAATCACTTTCAAAACTGATTTTTCCATCCGTTTCTTTTAAATAACCTTCTAAACTATTTTCCAGCCCTAACTTACCAGCCGTTTTAATTTTTCCGTTTTTATCTTCTTTTTTCTCAATATATCCTATAAGATGAGAGGCAAATATCCCATTCGGATAAAATCGCTTCGTATCCCTGACAAATGTAATACCTGGAAGCTTTAACTTTTCAATTTCCTGCTTCGTTTTATTAGAAATATCCCGACCAGCTCGTCCAAATTCTACTTGATATCGTTTCTCTTTTGTTAAAATTTCATAAATATCAGGTTCATCCATATCAATATGTTTTGCAAGTGCTTTTGCTGTTGTTTTAGGATAAACAACATGTTTAGGCTTTTTAGGGTTAGTTGTCAATGATTCATCCAATATCGCAACAAGTTTGTATCCGACAATGTCTTCGGCAATAACCTCTCCTTTTCGATCAAAAATTGATCCTCTTGAAGCATCAATGATACGTTCCTTCTTATATTTTTGTTCGGCTTTTGCAGCTAGCACTTGGCCGCCGGCTTCACCAGTAACTTGAATGAATAAAAAAAAGCGGAGCAACAAGACAAAAAAAAGAGCAGACTAAATATTACAAATAATAGCGCTGCTCCTAAATTCATATTTGGCTGCTTGCTTTTCATTAGTCCTGCACAACCTTGACATTATTTTCATTTAATTTCAATCCAAGTTTCTGAGCCTTTTCCCAAATACGTTCGTAAGTACTTAATTCACTCACTTGGATTGTTAAATCGCCATTTGTTTTTTCTTGTTCTTTAATTGATGTTTTCTATTTGCTGTATTTCTTTATTTATTTCGTAAATCGAAGCTTGATAGGAGATCATTTGAGTTGCTCCAATGAAAACAGCGGCACCAAATATTAATGCAAGGATTTTTTCTCCTAATGTAAATCGTTGTTTTTTTACAACTGCTGTTGTTTGAACTTGGGTAGAACGCTGGTGGTCCTGTTCAAGCTTCCGTGCTAAATTCCCCATGTTAGTCCTCCTGTCTAAATTATAATTATTGTTTTTTTTTTTTTATCCTTAATTTTGCAGAACGTGCACGATTATTTAGCTGAATCTCTTCCTCAGTCGGGATAAACGGTTTTCTTGTAATTAGTTTTAAGCTAGGCTTATATTCCGCTGGAATCATTGGCATTCCAGGAGGTAATTGAATAGGCTCGCTCCTTTTTTTAAATGTCACCTTACAAATACGGTCTTCTAATGAATGAAATGTGATAACACAAATTCGTCCTTTCGGATTAAGTAATTCAATCGCTTGATTTAATGAATCTTCGAATACTGCTAGTTCATCATTCACGGCTATCCGAATTGCTTGAAATATCCTCTTTGCCGGATGCCCTCCTTTTCTCCTTGCTGGGGCAGGGATTGCATCTTTAATGATCTCTACTAGCTCACCTGTTGTCTCAATTTGTTTCTTTGTTCTAACAGCTTCTATTTTTCGAGCGATTTGCTTCGAAAATTTTTCTTCACCGTAGCGGAAAAATATTTTTACAAGTTTTTCATATGGCCATTCATTGACGACTTCAAATGCTGTTAATTGTGATGTTTCATCCATCCTCATATCTAGCGGAGCATCATCATGATAACTAAATCCCCTCTCCGGATTATCTAACTGCGGAGATGAGACGCCCAAATCGTACAAAATGCCATCAACTTTATAAACACCTAATTTTTCTAGCTCTTCTTGTAAAAACTTGAAATTACTTTTTATAATTGTTACTTTGTCCTCGTAAGCAGACAATTTATTTTTTGCATTTTGAATCGCAACATCATCTTGATCGAATGCAATCAAATGACCACCTTCAGTAAGTTTGGCAGCAATTGCTTCTGAATGACCAGCACCGCCTAATGTACAGTCTACATAAATACCATCTGATTTAATGTTTAATCCTTCTACTGCTTCATGAAGTAAAACTGTTTTATGTTGAAACATCTTTTCCACCTTCCAATCGAACATGTTGTCTTAAGATTGAGCAAAAACGAGATGTTAAATTATATATCAAACCCAATCATATTTTCTGCTATTTCTGCAAATGAATCCTCGGATTCAGAGAAATAATCTTCCCAAATATTTTTACTCCAGATTTCAATTCGATTGGAAACTCCTAAAATAATACATTCCTTTTCCAGCTTTGCATATTGAAAAAGCGGGGCTGATATATTAATTCTCCCTTGTTTGTCCAATTCACACTCTGTTGCACCCGAGAAGAAAAAAAACTTGTAAAAGCACGGGCATCTTTTTTTGTTAATGGTAATGCCTTCAGCTTTTCCGCTATGAGGGCCCATTCATTTAGTGGGTAGCCAAATAAACATTGATCCAAGCCACGGGTTAAAACAAATGTATCTCCAAGGCTATCACGAAATTTAGCAGGTATGATTAAACGGCCTTTGCTATCTACATTATGATGGTATTCACCCATGAACATGGCACTACCCCCACTTTCTATTTAAAATGTACCACATTCCCCCACTTTTCACCACTGTATTTTAATATTCTATGACGACCAATAAATTCCTGCTTTTATAGCTGTTATTTTCAAAAATAAGTTAAAAGTATATGCACCTTCTTACCATTACAAAGTGGGTTGATAAAAAATGATTGTTAAGTTTTGTTATCTGTTTAACTTATCGTTATTTAACAGAAAACCAATTGCTGTTTTAATCGCTCGAGCTTTAGTAATTATTTCCATTCTAGAAAATAACAAAAAAAATAAAGTGCAAAGTTATGTTCTTTATCTTTCATAACTCTACACTTTTTTGCAAAATACAGCGCGATTAAATTTTTTCTACACTATAACAACTTTGTGCTTCCCATCAAATTGATATGGCAATTTAGTTAAATCTCGAATAAAATCAAAATCATATTTATTAATATAGAAATATCCTGTTAAAATTCGTTCTTGAGGAGAGCCTAGCGGCTTTAAGGCATTTTCCACTTGCTCAAATTTTTTTAAAATAACATTATGCTGTTCTTTAAGCGATGCTTCAATCTTTTTACTCATAAAGTCTATCTGCGACTGAATGATTTGCTCGTTTTTTTGTAAAAGCGGTAACAATCCTCTATCTAATGTTATTAGTCTCTGTTCAATATTTTTATATTTGTCTCTTAAATCCCGTTTCGTTTCTTCAAATAAATGTTCAAGCGTAGTGTCTTTTACAGATTCAAGGAATTCAGCTTGTTTCATTTGTGTTCCAGATGAGAGTACTTCATAAAGATCAAGCTCTAATTCTTTCATATTCGTTTCAATTGATCGATCAAGAATCGTTATATTTAGCCGTGGAACAACTGGCGGCATTTTCAAATTAAAAAGTTCAAACGCTTTTTGAAGCTCTGCCCAATAGGCAATTTCCCCTGGACCAGCAATAAACGCCAATGTCGGAAATAAATACTCTTGAGCTAACGGTCTCGCTACTACATTTGTACTTAACTTTTCAGGGTGATTTCTTGCAAGTTCAAGCATTGAGTCCGTATTAAAATGATGCACGCCATTTTTACCAACAAAAAGCTGTCTTTCCTTATCAAACTCTAATAAAACCCGTTCTTGGTTATCATAATAAAAAAAATTAACCGACTGTGTGTTTATTGAAATGGTCCGATTAAATCCAAGCTTAGCGAGTTCCTCTTGTTGTTTAATAACAGACTGACTCAGCTGTTCCCACAAATGAATTTGTTTGATGAAGAGCTCTCTTTCAAGCCTTCTTAAGTTGTTATCTCCTGAATCGACGATAAGAAGACCGAAATCTTTAAACAATTCCATTACAATGTGAGCAAAAAAATCTACTATTATTGTAAGATTGATTCACAATCTGTTTCGTAAAATTCAGTAATTTTTTTGTGTAATTTGTTTCTCCAAACGTTTCTACAATTTCCTCAACCCATTGATAACAAATATCTTTTTTAATCGGAATATGCGAAACCATTCTTTTCTCTACACAGCTTTCTGGATAAACAAATTTCGTTAGCTTACCATTACTTTCTGCATACACATGGTTCACTTCATCATAATCATGGTCCTCTCCAGCAATCCAAAAAATAGGAACAACTGGTACACCTAGTTCTTTCTCCTTCTGTTCGGCAAGAGCGATAATTGAAATAATTTTATGCACCGTATATAAAGGACCTGTCAGTAATCCTGCTTGTTGACCGCCGATCACTACGACACTATTTTGTTGACGAAGCTTTTCAATTGATTTTTCCACTTGATGAGATGACGGAAAACGTTTCATAAAATTTGTAATCACACTTACTAACTCACCCCGGTTAAACGTTCTCTCGTGCAAATCATTCAACCGAAGTTTATAGGCTTCGTTATCTGTATGTGAATAGTTAAAAAACTTATGTATTTTTGATTGTTCTTTTGTATATTGTGTAGCAAAGCGATTTGTCGCTGGTAAAGTGAGATTTAAAATCTCCATTCATTGACTTCCTTTCTAGTGAACGATTTTATTCTTATTGAGTATAGCATTCACATGAAGGAAAATAAAAAAAATTGCTTAAAAACTTCATTCTTTGTTAACAAAATAATGCTGGCACGAAACGCAGCAAATAGAACAATGTGAAGTAAATAACTATTTACAAAAAACGAATGTAAATTATTTACTTGGACCACTTTTACCTTTTACTAAAAGATAGAAAGTGTTAATTAATGGGGCTTCGATTTGTTTCTTTCTTGCTTCAGTTAATAAATATCCTAAAATGGCATCTACTTCTGTCTGTCTGCCTTCTAGCACATCCTTCAACATTGAAGATTGATTTTTTGCAGTACTTTTACAAATGTACATAATATGCTTCAACCACTTCTCTTCGTTTTCGAGATTTAATACTTTACAAAATTCAAAAAATAATGACGTTAACACTTGGTAATATTGTGGATTTTCTATAAGCTCACCATTACGGACATTTAAAACAGCTGTTAAGGGATTAATAACTGCATTAGCAACAAGTTTTTTCGTTAACATGGTCTCATAGTTTTTTTCAAATATAAAAGGAAAGCTTTTGTCAGAATGGTGTAGTAATTGCAAAAGGAGCTCGACTTCTCCTTGATAAATAGCAACCCTTGTCTTTCCAAGTCCAGTATGCTTAACGGTATTCACATTAAGCCGATATGCTCCATGCTCAACTGTACCTAAAAAGATATTCCAATTTGAGAGTTTGTTCAATAAGTTAACATGGCTCATTCCATTTTGTAAAAATAAGATGCTGCTCTTTTTTACAGTGCGCTTTTTCGCTAATTCGACAATAATATTTGAAAGTTGATATTGTTTTACAGTAACAATAATTAAATCTTCTGTTCCGTTCCAGTTTGAAAAAGGAAGAGCGTGTACCGAGCAAACTTCCTGTTTATGATCTTTAACTACGACAATCCCTTCTAAAGAAATCTTTTTAGCCTGCTCCTCTGTTCTTGTATAAACAGTTATCTTGTTCGTTTTTGCAAGATAAAAAGCATATAACAGACCGAGTGATCCCCCTCCGATAATTCCAATTTCCATACAATCCCCTCGAAACATTTTTACTTAATATTTTAGCAGAATAAAACTTTTTATGCTCTAAATAAGTAAATCCCTTTTTCATTAAGCCGAAAAAGGGATTCATTATTAAAAAAATGAATTATACTGGATAAACTGGGTGTTTACGTGTGCTAAATTGCATTTCTTTCGTTTCATACAAATCAAATCTTTGGACGAGTATCTCTCTTAGCTGCGACGGTGCTACAATTTCATCGACAATTAATTCAGAACCTAGTTTATAAATATCAATATGTTCCTTATATTCTTGCTGTTTTTCTTTTACAAAAGCCATTCGTTCTTTCGGATCTTCAATCTCGTTAATTTTGTTCGAATAGACTGCGTTTACGGCTGCCTCAGGTCCCATGACAGCAATTTGTGCACTTGGCAGTGCGATACAACAATCTGGTTCAAACGCAGGACCTGCCATTGCATACAAGCCGGCTCCATATGCTTTTCTTACGATAACTGAAATTTTCGGAACAGTCGCTGAGCTCATCGCAGCAATAAGCTTTGCCCCGTGTCGAATAATTCCTGCACGCTCAACTTTTGTACCGATCATAAACCCTGGAACGTCAGCAAGGAAAAGTAACGGGATATGAAAGGCATCACAAAGCTGAATAAATTTAGCTGCTTTATCAGCAGAATCAATAAACAATACTCCTCCTTTAACTTTAGGCTGATTCGCAATAATTCCGACAACCCGACCGTCAATTCTAGCCAACCCAGTGATTAATTCAGGAGCAAACAGCTTTTTAATTTCAAAAAAACTATTTTCGTCAATTAACGAATCAATACACTCATACATATCGAATGGTGCATTTTGATTTTGAGGAATGATCTCTTCTAATTCACGCCCTTGCTTTGGCATTACACCAGCTATTTTTTGCGTTTTATTTTTAAAATTTGCAGGGAAATACGTTAAGTACTTGCGTGCTTTTGTAATTGCCTCTTTTTCATCGGTAACAAGGATATCCCCACAGCCGCTTATCGTACAGTGCATGCGAGCCCCGCCCATTTCTTCTAAAGTCACTTTTTCACCAATTACCTTTTCAGCCATTCTCGGTGAACCTAAATACATTGAGGCATTTTTCTCAACCATAATGACAATATCGCAAAATGCTGGAATATATGCACCTCCAGCAGCAGATGGACCAAAAAGAAGACAAATTTGCGGTACCATTCCAGATAACTTTACTTGATTATAAAATATTCGTCCTGCTCCGCGGCGATTTGGGAACATGTCAAGTTGATCAGTAATCCGTGCGCCCGCAGAATCGACTAAGTAAAGGATCGGCACTTTTAGTTTTTCAGCTGTTTCTTGAATACGAATAATCTTTTCAACTGTTCGTGCTCCCCACGAACCAGCTTTTACGGTTGAATCATTTGCCATTACACACACTGTTTGACCATTTATCTTGCCAATCGCTGTTACAACACCATCTGCTGGTAGATCACCAGCTTGAAAATTAGCAAACTTCCCATCTTCTTCATACTCGCCATGATCAAATAACAAAGTTAATCGATCACGAACAAACATTTTATTTTGTGCTTGAAGCTTTTCATGATATTTCTTATGACCGCCAGCTTCAATTTTGTGAATTTTTTCGTTTAACGATTCTTCTAATAAGTTTGGTGCTGTCATTGTTATGCCTCCTCTTTTTTATATCATTTTAAAAAAATTATTCAAAAATGATTAAAGTATCTTCTTCATTAACAAAATCGCCTACGTTAACCTTAACCTCTTTCACTTTTCCAGAATGACTACTTTCTACTGGAATCTCCATTTTCATTGATTCTAGCATTAACACCTCTTGACCTGCTGTTACTTCTTCGCCTGCTGAAACAAGAATATTTAAAACTGTACCTGCCATTGTTGCTGTAATTTCTTTCATAAAAATAATTCTCCTTTCAATTTTTTATTTAGTTAAAAATTGCTTATTCTTTAGATAAGAAGTCGAATAATCCCCTTTAATAAACTCCTCATCGCATAATATTTCTCGAAAAAGCGGAACATTTGTTTTAATACCTGTAATTTGGAAATCTTCAAAATATTCATTTGCTACTTGGAGTGTCTTTTCTCTTGAATTCCCGTTAAAAATAAACTTCGCAATCATCGGGTCATAATAAGGAGTTACGGTGCATCCTGCCTCATATCCTTTATCGATTCTTATCCCATCACCTGTTTTTATATTGAAAACGTCAATTTTCCCCGGAGATGGATAAAAGGTTTTCGGGTCTTCCGCATAGATGCGAAATTCAATCGCGTGTCCTTTTTGAATAATTTCATTTTGGAAAAGTGGAAGCCTTTCATTTCTAGCCACAATAATTTGCCACTTCACAAGATCGAGATTCGTTGTTTGTTCTGTTACAGGATGCTCTACTTGAAGACGTGTATTCATTTCAAGAAAATAAAAGTTTTCCTGCTCATCAACAATAAACTCAACTGTTCCTGCATTGACATATTGGACAGCTGCTGCTGCCTTAATTGCTGTTGCAAACATTTTCTGTTTCGTACTTTCAGATAATAAAGGTGAGGGAGATTCTTCAATTACCTTTTGATGACGTCTTTGAATAGAACACTCACGCTCAAAAAGATGGACGAGATTTCCTTCTTTATCGCCAAAAATTTGCACCTCAATATGTCGTGCTTTATGAAAATATTTTTCAATAAATAGTGTATCGATACCGAAATAAGCCTTTGCTCGTCCTTTTGTAGAAGTATAGGACTTAACGAGCGCTTGCTCATTTTCACAAAATACCATGCCAATCCCGCCACCGCCGCCGCTAGCCTTTAACATAACTGGATAACCGATCGAATTTGCCAATAAGCACGCCTCTTCTAACGTACTTACTCCCTCATCACTGCCAGGAACAACCGGAACTCCTGCTTGTTTCATCGTTTGCCTTGAGGCAATTTTATCACCCATTAGTTCAATTGTTTTTGGAGAAGGGCCGATAAAGATGATCCCGCTCTCTTCTACTTTTCTAGCAAACTCTGCATTTTCTGATAGAAGTCCATAGCCTGGGTGAATGGCATCCACTTGTTCCTTTTTCGCTATTTCAATTATTTTATCCATTTTTAAATAAGATTTGTTAACAGGCGCCTCCCCAATATGAACTGCTTTTTTCGCCTCCTTAACAAAGGGTAGATCCCGATCGGCATCAGAAAATATACAAACCGTATCGATGTTCATTTCATGACATGTTTTGATTATCCGTGACGCAATTTCTCCCCTATTCGCAATTAATATTTTTTGCACACTCTTTCCCCTTTCTTACCCCTTTTTTCCAAATCTAATATTAAAATGATAATATTTTTCGGGATAAAAGTATTTTCGACACATTTATCTCATATTCCTGCTTCATATGTAAACGCTTCCTTAATTATTAGAGGAATTTTTTATCTGTTTATTATATAATAATATTGAATATGTAGAAAGCGCTTTATTAGCAAAAAGACGATTAAACTTTAACTGAATAATACGATTGCTATAGACTAGGGGGATTTTTATGGAAATAAAAGTAGAACGATTACATGTAAATTATAAAACTTTGGATGAGTTTAAAGAGTTTAAAGAATATGGACATCAAGAACTTTCAATGTTGGAAGACTTAGAAACTAATATTATTGAAAACGACAGTGAATCTCCTTTTTATGGGATTTACTTCGGGGGAAAACTCGTTGCTAGAATGAGTCTTTATCAAATAGATGCCCAATTCGATCGTTATTTTGATCCACCGCAAAACTATTTAGAGCTTTGGAAGTTGGAAGTTCTCCCCGATTACCAAGGAAAAGGATTTGGCAAAGCATTGGTCAATTTTGCTAAGAGCTTTAATTTGCCAATTAAAACAAATCCACGTATTCAATCTAAACCATTCTGGGATAAAATGGGGTTCGAAAGTGTGACATATGATATGGACCGTGATCTTGGTGAAAATCCCCTCGTTTGGTTTCCTGAAGGGGTAAAAGAACAAACGAACGAATAAATAAAAATCGCTGTTACGGACGCTTATTTAAGCGTCCGTAATACTTTACTGCCTATTATTCGTTCTTCTATTTTGCTGGCGGATTTCTCCCCTTGCTTTTTCCATTATCTCAATTAAAGTATGGTAATCTGAAGCAATCGCATCTAATTCTGTCGTAAGTCTTTCTCTCTCTTTTGCTAACTCCTCAACCTCAGCCTCAAGCTGTTTTATTTTATCTATATTTTGTTCATTGTTAGATTGTCTATTTATTTGTGCATCCTGATATAACTTTTTTAAATAGGTTAACACCTCATCAAAAGATATAGCGCTTTTAGCAGATTCCGATTGCAATGACGCTTTTTCCTTTTTATTGGTTTCAATTGAATCTTTGCTTTTTTCCAACTGTTTATTTTCTTGCACTTGCTTTTTATACTGTTTTCGTTGCTTTTTCGCAAGCTCGATCCCTGACTTATACTGTTTTCGAACAGACGAATTCCAGCGGAAACCACATGCAGCGGCTGTCCTTGATAGCTGCTTGCCAACCTCCTCAAAAGCTTGTAATTGAGTACCTCCTTCACGTATATGACGAAGCACGATTTCAGCAAGGATTAAATCCTCATCTGGTGTCCATGCATCTTGGCGGGTAGACGGCATCAATATATCCCTCCTAGTTTTTACTTTATACATATGCAACTACTAGAAAAGATAGACTGAATCATCCTTGTTTATTTCGTTTTATTTTTTCGCGATAAAATTTGCTACAGCTTCATGGTGAGCTTCGTCTGCCCATAAAACAGCACATCTTCTCACTTCTTCGTCAATTCTCCCTTTTAAATTTGATTGCTCCCATTTTCTAATGAGAATTGATTTATATGCCTTTAATACTTCTACTTGTTTGTCAGTCATATTTTTAAGAAACTGTTCACATGCCTCAAGCGAATCTCCACTATATACTGAATCAATAAATCCTATTTGCAGAAGCTTGTCGGTATGATTAAGTTTTGCCTCCATTAGCATTTGCTCGGCGTGATTACTTTGCATTTTTTCAACTAGCATTGTACCTCCGCCCCAGCCGCTAGTGATTGCCAAATAACCTTGTACAAAACCGGCTTTTATCCCTTCTTTCGCAATTCGATAATCACAAGAAATAGCAAGCTCACAGCCCCCTCCTACAGCAACACCGTTCATAAGTGCAACTGTTGGAATTTCGAGGGTTAATAATCTGTAAAGAATATTTGACATTTTGGATAACATTCCATATGCTTGCTCTTCTGTTTTTAAACCGTGAAAGACAGATAAATCTCCCCCTGAGCAAAAAGCACTTTCCCCTGCACCGGTTATCACTAACGCTTTTACATTTTGCTCCTTTGCTAAATTGATCGCTTTTTCTAGTCCGTCCATTACTTCAAAACTAATCGCATTTCTTTTTTCATGTCTATTAATCGTAAATAATATGTAATTGTCAGAACGTTTTTCAATAATATAAGGTTCCATTTTTCCCCTCCAGTAAATACTGTTTATTTTATTTTAAAAATAATTCAGAATTTTTTTCAATCATTTTTTACTTATTAAATAATTGTATGATAAAAGCACAAGGCATAAAGCCTTGTGCTCAGACTGTTGAAAAACTCTCGCATTCTTCGTTAAGCTCATGAAACAACTTGTTCTATTCGCCTTCCGCCTCGTTGCTCGGCGCCTCGACTGACAAGCGTTTTCAATCAGCCTGAGGATATCTTGTTGACATGATCTAAAAGCAAGCTAAGCACAAGGCGCAAAGTCTTGTGCTTTTGAGATGGAAAATTAGTTGTTAATAACTTCTTTTCCTCTATATGTTCCGCAAGATTTGCATACGCGATGAGCAAGTTTCATTTCACCGCAGTTGTCGCATTTCGTAACACCCGTAACTTGTAATTTGAAATGTGTACGGCGCTTTCTTTTAGCAGTTTTAGACGTTCTTCTAGCAGGTACAGCCATTTTCCCCACCTCCTTAGAGAAAATTAAGAAAGCTATGAAGACCAAGATTGTTTGGTCTTCATAATTGTTTTTTATGTCTTCTGATTTATTTATCAGAAGAATCACTTTGATCAAAAAATTTTGCAAGTTCTGCAAGCCGAGGATCTACTGTCTCTTTTTTTGTTTTTTCTTGAATAACTTCCCAATCTTCCCCAGATTGAGGAGCAGCATCCTCATCATTTACATTCTCACTAAAAACTTGCATCGGAACTTCGAGCAAAAGGATTTCTATAATGACTGGCATAAGATCAATCACATCACCTTTTACTAAATAGACTTCCTCTTCTTGCTCATAATCTAAATCGCTTAAAAGGAAGGTTTCCGTTGTTTGTACATCAATTGGATATTTTACATCTACTAAAGTACGAGAACAAGGAAGAATCAAATACCCCTTTAAATGTAAATGAAACGTTACTTTCCTATAACTAAAGTCGACTCGACCTGTTACATGAATGGGTGAAACTTCACGAATTGTACGTTCAATTTCAGTTAGTTCATCAACACGAATAGTCTCATCAATTAAAAAGTCCTTGTTCCGATATTTTTGTAATTGACTTATTGTCCATTTCAATAAAAATCACCTCAAGGCAACAAAGGTAATTATAGCTTTCCAATAAATATTTGTCAATGTTTTTTCTTGACGGTATAATACAGCCATTAATAGTTATAGTGTAACCTAATTTATAAAAATTCTTTCTAATGAAAAAAATACTAGATGACCTTTGTAATTGTTAATATAATTATTTTTAAGGCAGAAAAGAGTATTTTTTAATGGATGATAAAGGAGAAATGCTATTTGAGAGCTGTAGGTGTAATTGTTGAATATAATCCTTTTCATAATGGACATGCTTTTCATTTACAGAAAGCAAAAGAAGCAACAGACGCTGATATTATGATTGCAGTGATGAGCGGGAACTTTCTCCAACGCGGGGAGCCGGCGCTCGTTTCCAAATGGACAAGAACGAAAATGGCGCTTGCCGCTGGCGTTGATATTGTTTTTGAGCTCCCTTATCCTTTTGCTACTCAAAAAGCAGATACATTTGCAAACGGTGCTGTATCAATTTTAACTGCTGCAATGTGCCATTCGTTATGTTTCGGAAGCGAGGATGGGGATGTAAGCGCTTTTCATGCGACAGATTACTTTCTAAAAAAACATGATCACCAATTACAAATTAAAATTAAGCAACATATGAAAGCGGGTGTAAGTTATCCAAAAGCGGTTGCCAATGCATTACAAACTATTTCCACTAATGAAAAATTAATAGATTTATCGAAGCCAAATAATATGCTTGGCTACCAATATGTTAGCGCAGTTCAAGAACAAAAAAGCTCAATGCATATATGTA
This sequence comes from Bacillus aquiflavi, assembly GCF_019915265.1. Lineage (NCBI taxonomy): Bacteria > Bacillati > Bacillota > Bacilli > Caryophanales > Bacillaceae > Bacillus > Bacillus aquiflavi. The sequence goes on along the minus strand of NZ_CP082780.1, from coordinate 1,056,729 downwards.
CAATTAAGCGTCAAAATGCAGATTACCATGATGAACAATTTTCCTCAGAAACAATTGCCAGTGCTACGAGCATTCGAAAAGCGCTTTTTTCTAAAATGGAGAATACCGAGATAATAAAACAATACGTTCCCATTTCAACGTATCATTATTTAATGAAATATAAACAATTATATGGGGATTTTCATCAATGGGAAAACTACTGGCCATTTTTAAAATTTAAATTATTGCAAAGCACTGCTAAACAATTAAAACATATTTATGAAATGGAGGAAGGGTTAGAAAATCGTTTCCTTTCAGCTGCCGAAGAAGCAAATTCTTTCTATCAATTTATCGAGAAAATAAAAACGAAACGTTATACGTGGACAAGATTACAAAGAGCGTCAGTTCATTTACTGACTAATACACAAAAAGAAGAAATGATGATGCATGGAAAAACAGCTGAATATTTACGTTTACTCGGTTTTAGTAAAAACGGAAAAACATATTTAAATAAAATGAAACATCAGTTTCATTTGCCGTTAATATCAAAATTATCTTCTTTTAAATCGGAAAAAATTGCGCTTGATATTCGTGCCTCGAAAATATTTGCACTTAGTTCAAGAAAATTATTAAAAGAAGAATTTTCTCATCCTCCTATTTTTTATGATAAACGTACTCAAATATAGTAAAAAACATGCCGGATACTTCAATTAATAAATCCGATTGAGCATTTTGTCAAAGAAAAAAGCTAATGACCTTATACTTTAGAGTAGAGGTTTTAGCTTTTTTTGAACAACTTGTAAACAAAGCGCATATTTAAAGCAATAGCATGTAGTTGATAAAAATAATCACATTGTCAATAAACATTTTTATTTACTTTCAAGCTGATTCAAATAATGAATCGCCTCATCAAATGAATCAATTGGAATAATTTTCATTTTTGTTTTAATATCCTTCCCAGTTTTTATTGCTGCTTCATAATTTGAATCTTTAGCACCATTTTCAAAAGGCGCAAAAAAGATTTCTGCTCCTGCTTTATCAGCAGCAACAATTTTTTGTTCTATACCCCCGATCCTTCCAACAGTTCCATCTGGATTAATGGTTCCTGTGCCTGCGATTTTATATCCTTTTGTAAAATCGTTTTCGGTTAATTGATTATAAATTTCTAAGGAAAACATCAAACCAGCAGAAGGACCGCCAATTTTCTCCGTATCGACCTTCACTTTCGGATCTACATTTATATCTTTGTCTTCTACAAGTCCAATCCCAATCCCAACTTTTCCACTCCCATCAGGAAAAGAGGCGATTGGGATTTTAACTGACTCTGTTTTACTGTCACGCTCATATGTTATTAATATTTCTTCTCCTTCTTTTTTATTGCTCATATATTCAATAAATTCCTGCTGCGTTTTAAACGTATTTTGATCTATTTTAAAGATGCGATCACCAGGCTGCAGCTTATTTTCTGCAGGCATATTTTCAATTATATTTAAAACATACACTCCATTATAGCGATAAGAAACTGGTATCCCCGCTTTTTTGTAGGCTACTTCAATAGCTGAAATTTTTGAACTTTCCATATAATGAAGCTGACGAATATTATACTCTTCGTCTGTCTCGTCTTTTTCTTTTACTGCTTCCAAAGGAAGGATTTCCTCATACTCCCTGAATTTCGCCAATAAGTATGCATAAATATTAGCCCTGCCTATTGATACCGTTGTTAACATAAAGTTCCCATTTTCTTCATAACCATTTTCAACTTCAATAATCTCAGTTAGATCTTGCGCCATTCCCGGTTTAGAAACATAATATGGCAAATAGTAAAATGAACTTGCAGTTAATATCATTACAGCAAGTATGAAGGAACGTGAAAATAAAGTTTTTTTTATCTTATAATGGCTCCTTCCAGCACTTAATCATTCGTTTAATTTTTTTAACTTGTTTCCTTGTTTCTTCTTCACCAATCTTAATGATCTCTTCAATATTTGTAAATGCTTGACTGCTAAACATTTCTACATGAGGACGTATCATGATATCAGAAGCGATCTCTCTATTTCTCACTAACTCCATTTGTAAAATGTCTAAACTTTGGATAATGACGTCAAAAATCGATGTGATCTCTAAATTCGTATTCACATGGGATACATCAACTGCAATGATAAATTCTGCCCCCATTTCTTTTACAACAGACACAGGTACACGATCAACAACACCGCCATCTACTAACAACCGTCCATTTATTTTCTCAGGGACAAATATTCCCGGAATTGAGATACTTGCACGAACAGCATCATCAATTGGACCCTTTGTAAAAACAACCTTTTCACCAGATTTTAAATCTGTTGTAACGACACTAACCGGAATATTTAGATTTTCTATCATTTTTCCATGTGTAAATATTTTTTTAAGCTCTTTAACCCTTTTACCAGCAATAAACCCCATATTAGGAATTGTAAAGTCTAAAAAATATTTTCGTTTAAATGCTTTTGAAAGTTTATAAAGATCATTAAGATCTAGGCCGGCTCCATAAAAACACCCGACAAGTGCCCCCATACTACTTCCTGCGATCATATCAATTGGAATTCCTTCTTCTTGTAAAACTTTAATAACACCTAAATGAGCAAATCCCCTGGCACCACCTGATCCAAGTGCTAAGCCAATCTTTGGACGTCTCAAAAAAATCCCTCCTAATAATATGTGAAATCTGTCATGATCTTAAACAGATTGAACACTCGTCTATTTATTAAGTCATTTTTTGCACAGAAAAAAGTCTGCATTATTCTTATGGTCTAAATTGAAGTTGTATGAGTATATTGAGTTATATGAGGACAGGACAAGACTAAAAACAAGGTTATTATTTATTAACCCTATTATTCTAACAAAACATTAGACTAACTGCACAGTTTTGACACTCTCGAGGGGAGGCTTAATTTGTGTTTCATTCAAAAATGAAAACAATCTTTCTTGCTTTTACTGTAACACTATTAGCTATTTCTCTAATTATTTTCCCAGAAGAATCGTTTGAGGCTTCCATTAGGGGTCTTAATATGTGGTGGGAAATTGTTTTTCCATCTTTACTCCCATTCTTTATCGTTTCAGAAATGCTAATTGGCTTTGGGGTTGTGAAATTTTTAGGTGTTCTTCTCGAACCTTTAATGCGCCCCCTCTTTAAAGTTCCAGGAGCAGGCGGATTTGTTTGGGCAATGGGCATGGCATCCGGCTATCCCGCAGGTGCTAAATTAACAACAAGATTAAGACAAGAAAGACAACTGACACAAATTGAAGCTGAAAGACTTGTTTCTTTTACAAACTCATCAAATCCTTTGTTTATTTTTGGTGCAGTATCTGTGGGATTTTTTAAAAATACTCAGTTGGGTATTTTACTTGCTTTAGCTCATTACCTAGGAAATATTAGCGTTGGATTAACGATGCGATTTTATGGGGGAAAGAAAGAAAAATGGGACAGAACTAAAGAAAAACCAGCAAAAATCTCATTAAAATTAGCCTTTTCTGCTCTCCATCACACAAGAATAAAAGACAATAGACCAATCGGGAAGCTGATTGGCGATGCTGTTATTTCATCGATTCAAACATTGCTTATGATAGGCGGTTTTATTATATTATTTTCAGTTATAAACAAGTTGCTATATCATTTACATATTACCGCCTTCTTGGCTAAAGCAGTAGAGTTTGGTTTAAAACTATTCCATTTTCCTGAATTAATGAGCATTCCATTTATTTCCGGTTTATTTGAAATTACGTTAGGAAGCCAAATGACTAGTCAAATTCAAGAGGCGACTTTATTGCAACAAGCGATTATGACGAGCTTTATTTTGGCATTTAGTGGATTTAGCGTTCAAGCTCAAGTAGCAAGTATTTTAGCACAAACAGACATTCGTTTTAAGCCATTTTTCTTTGCTAGAATTTTACATGGTTGTTTCGCAAGTTTTTTTACGTTACTTTTATGGTATCCAGTCTACGAGCGATTTAACACAACTGAACAACCTTCAAATGTTATCCCTGTTTTATTATTTTTAGGAAAATTCTTTGTCTTATTGAATACTATAATCTGCTCATTAGTATAGGTCCTATTATTACAATTTTTTCGTTAGTTATTTATGTAATTATTCTTGCGAAAAGAACGTTGCTTGTTAAAGCAAAGTAAAAAAACGAGCTCGTCCCAGACTGGTGACAAACGCTCTTCATTCTGCGTTATTTGCACTTCGTTTGATAGCTCATGAATGATATGTACTACTCGCTTCCACCTCGTGCTACGTGCCTGAACTGACATGCGTTTTCAATCAGTCTGAGGAAAGTAATTAAATTTTTGACCTTGCCTACAACCATTTAAATGAGCATGTATTATGTCCCAGACTGGTGACAAACGCTCCCATTTTGCGTTATTTGCACTTCGTTGTCAGCTCATGAACGATATGTTTCTACTCGCTTCCGCCTCGTGCTACGTGCCTGGACTGACATGCGTTTTCAATCAGTCTGAGGAAAGTAATTAAATTTTTGACCTTGCCTACAACCATTTAAATGAGCATGTATTATGTCCCAGACTGGTGACAAACGCTCCCATTTTGCGTTATTTGCACTTCGTTGTCAGCTCATGAACGATATGTTCTACTCGCTTCCGCCTCGTGCTACGTGCCTGGACTGACATGCGTTTTCAATCAGTCTGAGGAAAGTAATTAAATTTTTGACCTTGCCTACAACCATTTAAATGAGCATGTATTATGTCCCAGACTGGTGACAAACGCTCCCATTTTGCGTTATTTGCACTTCGTTGTCAGCTCATGAACGATATGTTCTACTCGCTTCCGCCTCGTGCTACGTGCCTGAACTGACATGCGTTTTCAATCAGTCTGAGGAAAGTAATACTTAATGATCAAATCCAAATTTCTTTTTAAGTGCCTTTTCAATTGACGGGGGTACTAGTAGTTCAGATATATTTCCATCATACTTTGCTACTTCTTTCACAATACTTGAACTAAGAAAAGAGTATTGACTGTTTGTCATAATAAAAAACGTCTCAATTTTATCATCTAGAACACGGTTCATTGATGTAATTTGCATTTCATACTCAAAGTCGGAAACAGCTCTCAGTCCACGAATGATTGCGTTTGCATTTACACTTTTCGCATAGTCAATTAAAAGACCTGAATAAGCATCGACTTTAACATTCGGTATATTGCTAGTTACTCGTTTTATTAATGCTAGCCTTTCTTCTACAGTAAATAACGGTTTTTTCGCTGCATTATTTAGCACGACAACATTTACTTCATCAAATACTTTTGCCCCTCTTGCAATAATATCGATATGACCATATGTAATCGGATCAAAGCTCCCAGGACAAACTGCAATGCTTGTCAAACGGATCTCCCCCCTTGTTCGCTTAAAGCCTTAAGTATAAATTGAAATGTCTATCATCCCATATGTTTCGCGGTTTCTACGTGTTAATGTTCCAATATTATCTTGTAATTCCGTCATACAATCATGTTCACAAACAATAACCCCATGTTCTTTCAAAAGTCTTCCTTTTTCAATTGTTTCAATTAATAATTGCAGCTTTTGCTTTTTATATGGCGGATCTAAAAATATATAATCAAAAACGAGTCCCCTTTTAATCAGTGCTTTTAAAGCTCTTTCAGAATCATTTCGATATATTTCTGACTGTTCTGTCAATCTACATGATACGATGTTATGCTTTATTACTTGAAACGCTTTCATATCCCGATCAACAAATATGACTTTATCCAGTCCCCTGCTTAATGCTTCGATTCCAAGGCTTCCGCTCCCTGCAAATAAGTCCAGACCCAATCCCCCATCAAAATAAGGTCCAATCATGTTAAAAATAGCTTCTTTCACTTTATCAGTTGTCGGTCTTGTTTGCTTACCGGGAACCGGTTTTAACGATCTTCCCTTGCACGTTCCTGAAACAACCCTCATTCAACATCACCGCGATCATTTTTTCGTCATGTTTCTCCATTATCCTAACATACATAAGTGTACACAACCAACAGGAAATTGATTATTTAAGTAAAAAATTTCACTTTCCAGTGTATAACTGTTTTTTTTGTGGAGATAATGTAATTAACAGCATCTACTAAGGATGTTGTTGCCAACCGCGGAGAAGACTTACGTTTCCCCATAAGTTCTTCCTCCGGTTTCTCCTCTCCCTTTACCTTCTATCCTTTTATAAAGGAATTGGAAGGATCCTGCAGAAAAATTCTGCAGGCTTTTTTCTTTTGAACATAGGCAACACTTCTGTTTTAATAGGGAAAATGATAAAGTATTTAATGGAGAAATCGGACAAAAAGGAGGAGCCCCAATGATTCAACGTTTTATCGAGCTTGGAGAAGGTTACTCAGATATATATGAGTTGCTTGAAATTGCAAAAGCAAATCGCCAACGGTTATCGTCTATGATGGCATTACATACAACCTATAATGAACGTGAAGTAAGTTCTTTAGTTGTCATACTTCAGCCAACTACTCCAGGAAATTTTCAACCGCTATATATTTGCCGAGAAGGAATTCCTTCGCCTACGACTAAACCAAATAAGCGATTCGAACTATTTCTTGAAACCGCACAATCCCTTGGAAAAAATGTTATTAAACTACATGTAAAGTCATCTGCAATATTTTCGGAAAAGGAATTATATTACCAATATTTAATTGGGATTTTGCGCATGAATCGATATATTCCACCTTTGCAGTAGGTAACATTAGTAGTACAGACATAGGTCGAGGGCTGTCTCAAAAGTCATTTTTCAATGACTTTTGAGAACCGCCCCATTTAATTTTAAAAATGTAAAGAGACAAAACCCGTTTCTACTCTCGATGTAAAATTGAGGTAGAAAGCGTATTTGATCACATCGAGGGCAATCGGTCGTTCCACAGATTTTTTTACGAAGCCTTATAAAGAGCAAGTGGAGTTCGGGATTTTGGCAATGACCTAAAATTCTTTTTAAAGTAGCTAGTATCCGCCAGTTACTTTAAAGAAAACGATCAAAATATAAAAGCAGGTGGAGAAAAACGATGTTTTGTTTTGCTCCACCTGCTTTTATTTTAGGGGCTTATTGGTCAAGCCCTTCTCTTAAATAGACGATTTTTACTTTCACTGTTGTTTAATTTACCAATTACTAATAACTCAATCATTAATCAAGTATTTCTTGTTCCAATTTGTATACATCAATTTTTCCTTTTTTGAAAAAGTGTAATCTTCCACATTGTTTACATTCCCATAAAGAGCCTGATAAAGGCATATTATCAACAAATTCCTCTACTGTTTTAGGCTCTTTTTCCAATAGTGTATCGTAATCTTCATCTAAATAAATACTATACGCATTACATGTATCTAACTTTTCATCCTCCATTAAATTCCCACAAATACATCTGACCTTCATAATTTTACCTCTTTCTTATTTTATAAATATAATTCTATCTAATATATCTTTTTCATATTTTCCAGATAATCTTGCAACTATCTCATCAATTTGTTGTTGTGTAAAGTTAGCTTTGGAAATATCATAAATTATATCCCCTGAACCATCCAGTTGTTTTAATGCCCTGTTTACCTTAGTAATCAATGTATTAATATTGTTTCCATTAAGAGTTTTCAATTCAGCAGGTCTTTCATCAACTAAAAAGTCGAATGATTTACCTATATTTGGTTTTTGGGCATAAGTTTAATATTTTTCCCTTGTTCTAATAATTGATTGACTACGTTTTTTTCATCTGGAGTGAGCTCATGAAAAGCTTTCAAAGATGTATCTAACTTTCCTTTAGTTTTACTAGTTCCCCCGCTCCCCACAGACACTTTCCCACCACGACTGTCTCCAAACGCTTCCTTACTCGCCTGGTGGATTCGATTGTACAAATCATCCATCACGTTGTATGGAATGTTGTTTACCGTGCCTGTAGCAAAAGCGGGAGTTAATCCTTTAGTAATCGGTATCGGTGGCGGAATCTTATTTGCAACATTTCCAATCTTTCCAACATGACCGAGTTTTGCAGCGTTTCCAAGCTGATCTGCTCTGCTTAATCCTTTATCTCCGATTACGCCAATCCCAATTGTTGTTAAACCATAGGAGAAGAATTCAGCACGGCTGTGGGCATCACCGTTAGACATCTCGATTCCAGGCGTTTTTCATCCCTTCCCACATATATTTTGGGAAATTGATTACTTTATTTTTCATTTCCCCTAGCTTTTTCTTTGGGTCATGGATGAGTTGATAAGCGAAGATGGCTTTTTCGATAAAATTTTAATTTTTAAAAGCTTCTTATGAATATTTGGCATTTTTTTTTTCATAAAATAAAACAATAAGTTCACTAGCATTAATCCAATGAACGATATCGTCCCACATAATGTTTTAAACAGTACTCCGCCAGAGATGATTACAGTAGCAACGGGATTAAATAAAAATTGCCTTAAAAGAGGAAACAAAATAAAAAGCAGTTGGTGCCAAAAATCCCCTAGCTTCAACATAATTTCTGAATTAACTTTTATGGTTTCAAAAGCAAAATTAGGATTACTATTTATTAAATGCTTGGTGAATGTCCATCTTTTATTTTATAATTCCTTTCTTCTAGATAGCCAAAACTAGAAAATATAGATTGCCAGCAAGAATACGAAACATTTTACGGGAACGAACTTCCAAATACGCATTCAACATAGTTATGACGAATTATGCTTTGAAAAGAATGATAATGAGTGGTTTGTGACACTAGAGGATGATGTAACATTTACTCTGAGATTGGTCGAAGTATATAAAGCGAGGATATGATTCTTGATTCAAAGAACCGATTTCGGTATTAGGACTCCCTTTTTAAGGAATTTTTTCTGTAAAACATACCGGAATAATACGCCTATTATTTTTAAATTGGAAATAAAGTGATCAACAGCACACTATGTCAGATTCATCGTATGGAATGTGAACACTAAACTGGACAAAAATTATAAGGTCTGCTGTTTAAATTCGACAGGTGTTAAATAGCCTAGTGTTCATGAATTCGAATATTGTTGAACCAATGCACATAATCATCAAGTTCAAGAACGAGCTGTTCAAGAGAAAAGAATTGAGCTCCATTAGCGAATTCTGTTTTAAATACCTTAAACATTGCTTCAGCCACGGCATTATCATAAGGGCACCCTTTCATGCTCAACGATCTCTGAATTCCAAATGTTTCTAGTGCCTCTGAGATTAGTAAATTATCAAACTCTTTTCCACGGTCTGTATGAAACATTTTGACGTCATTCAAATTCGGTTGAATGCTTGCGATTGCTTGATATACAAGGTCCGCGGTCTTATTTTCATCAGCGCTATGACCAATGATTTCGCGATTGAAAAGGTCGAAAAATAAGCATACATAATGCCACTTTTTTCCGACACGGATGTAAGTTAAATCGCTGACAATAACAGCTAAATATTCGTCTTGCTTAAATTGACGTTTCAATTCGTTCTTTACAGGCGCTTCATTACACGTTGACTGATGTGGTTTAAATTGCGCCACTGTGTTGGTTGAAACAAGTCCCATTTCCGTTCATTAACCGTCCAATTCGACGACGTGAAACATGCTTTGGTTCTGGTAACTTCGCTAATTCTTTCTTTATTTTACGTGTACCATAGTTGTTACGACTTTCTTTAAAAATAAGAGCAATTTCTTTGGAAAGCTCTTTATCTTCGGCTTTCTGCGCACGTTTACCTGTTAGATCGGCGTGATAGTAATACGTGCTTTTTGGAATATCGAGGACGTCGCACATTGCTGATACCGAATAGTTGTGAGCGTTATTTCGAATCAGATCTATTTTCGTCCCATGATCAGCGCTGCTTGCTTTAAAATATCGTTCTCCATGAGTAAACGTTGGTTTTCTTTGCGGAGGCGTATCAATTCATTTTCTTCTTCTGAACGATTATCTTTTGCTGCAAAAGAGCCTGTTTCACGATGGTTTTTAATCCAACGATCTAAAGCAGACGGTGTAATATCGTATTCTCTAGCAATATCAGCACGAGATTTGCCATTTTCATAAAGCTTCACTAATTGCAGTTTAAATTCAGGTGTAAAAGTTCGACGTTGACGTGTCATCATAGCACGCTCCTTATTTAATAGTCTAAGTTTACAGCCCCTTATTTTATCTGTCCAACTTAGTGTAGCCTATCCAGTATAGGATAATTTGGAATAGGGTGTCTGAAATAATGTGCTAGTTTTTACACTTTGCCCTCTAAAGAATTTCGCTTCGCTCTTTAAAAAAGCTTATAGCCTCGTCTCCATTTATAATTACTGGTCGTTCTAAAGTTCCCTTGTTAATATTTTTTTTCATATCAGTAACCTTAAATTTACTTTTTTTAAATTTAAGGCTACTAATTATACACTCCCAAAATTCTATTCCATTAAAGTCACATTCTTCAAACAGTATATTTTTAACTATACTATTTGAAAATACATCATCTAATTTGCAATGTTGAAAACACAAATTCCCAAAAAGGGTTTCATTTGAACTTACTTTTATTAGTGTACAATTATCAAATATCGAATTTACTATTTTACTAGCATCTAGTTCTACTTTTCCAAAGTTTACATTTTTAAATGTTATATTATTAAATTCACAACCATATAATTTTGCTCCCCCAAAATTTGTATTCTCAAAAACAGTATTACAAAAAATTGAGTCTGTAATGTATACATCTACAAAATTTAGCTGTGACAGATTATTACTTGAGAAATCTATTTCATCTAAAATTAACCTTTTTCCCTCTTTATCATTTTTATTTTTACTGAATCCATATATAAATTATGGTTGCTTATTAATAAATCGAGCTCTTTTTGGTCAATTTTTTTCATAATATATCACTCCGGCCACCAAATAATTTTATTTTCTAATCCTGATTGTTTTATAGCTCCTTCAAGTTCTTTAATATGTTCTAATTTTAAATTAGTTTTATCAACTACAACTATATCATTACCGTTCTTTTCAAATTCTTTTATTATATTTTTCATCGCATTTTCTACTTTAAATGCACCTTTTCTTGGTGAGGTTATAGGTTTTCCATCTGCTCCTATAGGATTAGATTCAAAGCTTTTTACATCAATTTTTTTACCAGTAGTAGTATCTATAAATTCAGCCTTAGGATCCAAACTTCTTTCAAGTTTTCCAAATTCCCCCCTTTGCTCCAACTCAAGACCTATAACTGCTTCTTTTTTAGACCCCTTCGTTACTGCTTTCTTTGCCGAATCATATGATAAAGCATCTAACTCCGCTTGAGTTCTTCCACCAGTATAACCTTTACCCGTTCCCTTACCAATTACATCCACATCCACCGACACTTTCCCACCACGACTGTCTCCAAACGCTTCCTTACTCGCTTGATGGATTCGATTGTACAAGTCATCCATCACGTTGTATGGAATGGTGTTTACCGTGCCTGTTGCAAAAGCGGGAGTTAATCCTTTATTAATCGGTATCGGTGGCGGAATCTTATTTGCAACATTTCCGATCTTTCCAATATTACTGAGTTTTGCTGCATTTCCAAGCTGACCTGCTCTACTTAATCCTTTATCTCCAATTATGCCAATTCCGATTGTTGTTAAACCATAGGAGAAGAATTCAGCGCGGCTGTGGGCATCTCCGTTGATGACATCTCGATTCCAGGCGTTTTTCATCCCTTCCCACATATATTTTGGGAAAGAAACATTATTAAAAAAGAGAGTCAAAAACCACTTTGATCTTTTAACCTCGTTACTGACTCTCTTTTTATTAACCATTGAATTAGTACCTGTAAAAAAACAAAAATCACCAAATTATTTTTCAAACACTTTCTATCATATCTACCAAAAGGTGCTTTAAAAATTTACCTTGCTGTTTATGATCTTCCCTTTTCGCCCTTAGAATATTCAAAATAACTATATCTTTACATCATACTTAAATTCAATTCTCTTCAAAAAAGTATCTTTATTAAAAAACTATTATTGGTTCCTTATGCCAATATTTACCGATTGGTATGATTTTAATAGTTTTTCTCTATCATAATCAATCTTTATTATTGTTGAAATATTATCCACAATTTCAAATAAAAAAGCCCGCTAATAAACGGACTATGCAAGATATGTAATGATCCTTCTAAAAACCTCATTCACTAGCGTTGCATTAATGAATATTGAAGGTTATGAGGATTCCTAATAGTTAGTAATTAATTTTCAAGCAATAAAAAATCCTTTACAATGGAAGTACAGGTGATTCCCTGTCCAAATCCAATAGTAAAGGATAACCGATATGGACAAGAATACACTAAAATCATCATTTGGTAAATGGATAACACCTATAAACTCAAAAATACTTTTTTTTGAACAAGTAGAAGAAAGTAAGCAAGATCATTATACGAAAAAACTGACAACTGTAGCCTACATAAAGCTTATGTTATGTTGCTTGCTCAATTACAAGGATTCGAGAGTCTGGAAGAAATGAGTGACGCACTGATTCATGATCCACTTCAAAAAGCCTTAGGTTTTGAATCAATCAGTAAATCTCAATTATCAAGAAAAAACAATGAAGTCAATCCAGCTATTCTTTCCCGATTATTTTTGGAGCTTGTGCACCAAATAAAAGAAATTCACTTTAAAAACGGAAAGCATATGCCATTAAAAATCATCGACTCCAGTACACTTCCATTAAACCTGACGAATTATAAGTGGGCAAAATTCCGCAAAACAAAAGCTGGTGTCAAGCTGCATTTGCGACTTGTGTTCATGAATAATGATACTGTATACCCTGAAAAAGCAGTCATTACAACAGCCAAAGAACATGACAGAAATCAATTGGAAATTCTCGTTGATGATAAGGAAGCCATGTATGTGTTTGACCGCGGATATGTTGATTACGAACGGTTCGATCGAATGATGGATGATGGCTACTTCTTTGTATCAAGATTAAAGAAAAACGCCGTCATTCGTGAGGTAGAATCCTTTTCGGTTCCTGAAAAGTCTACTGTTCTATCAGATAGAATGGTTTACATTGGCTCTACTCAAAATCGTACAGAGAATGTCTTCCGCCTCCTTGAAGTTGAGGACACAAAAGGAAACATTCTTAGGTTAATAACGAATCGCTTCGATTTAGAACCTGACGGAGTCAGCGAAATTTATCGTCAACGTTGGGCGATTGAACTGTTTTTTAAATGGCTAAAACAGCATGTAAAGATCAAACACTTTTATGGTATGGGTGAAACAGCGATTCAGAATCAAATTTATCTTGCACTCATTGCCTACTGTCTAAATGTTCTAATCCAACTGGAGATGAAAAGCAAAAAAGCCCTACTCCGGATTAGTCGTTGGTTAAAGGCAGCACTTTGGAAGCCTGCTTACATTTGGATTCGCAAATTCGACAATAGAGCAAGTCCGTAAACACATACACAGTTGCTGTCACCTAAGCATTAAATGTATATTTTTACCGAATGGACAGAGCACCTTTGTTTAGCCCTTGTTCTTTTAGCAAAAAATAACACTGGTCTATTTACAGAATATTCCGTCCTTATTTATGCAACGCTAATGAACCTCATTATATTTAAAAAAGTTTATCTTTCACATGCCCGATCATCTTTCCCGATCCATTTTTGGATAACCTTTAGGACTTCATTTGGGTATATATTTGGAGGTTATATCCATTCCTTTAAAGTAGTCGTTAATATTCGATAATTTTATAAATGAACATAAGCGTATCAAAATAATAATCTCACTTTTCTATTTTAGCCATTTTTATCTATTTGTTCTTCGTTTACCTTCAGAATCTAATAAATAGCAATTAATACAAATCTAATCTAGATACTTTTACCTCAATAAATTGATTCTTAAGTATATCTTTAGGTATATATCCATTAGATATATCAATCTGTAATTTACCAATCCTTAAAATTTTTTTTTCTATGTCTATTAGTTTCCCTTGTAAAATATGCTCATAACCTTCGTCAATTTGATTTATTACATATTTATTAGATTCAACTACATACACATATTGAATATCCAAACAGTATATATAATCTTCAAATTCTTGTCCCTCTTTTAACTCAAAAGGACAAGAAAAACATTTCAAGGAAAACTCTCCATCAGAAATTATTACATCTGCTTCTTTGGCATGCTCATCAATCCAATTTATTTTTTTTATAATTGGCATATCAATTCTCCTTTTATTTCATTAGTTTTAAACTAGGGGCTTTTTTCATTAACTCTGAAACAGATTTTAGATGAAATGTTGTTATTTCTTCTGTGGTTCTATCAAGACCAACAAACGCATATTTAGCGCTACCTTTTCCCCCAACTAATTTAACATACCCATTTAATTCAGGTACATAAGTTCCTTTTTGAATAACATGATTGGCGTCATTTAAATAGTTTTCTATTGAATAGTTATACTTATTAAATGCATTTTTTAGTTCATTACCATGTTTTTTGTAGTGTTGGTCTAATAATTCATTAGTTTTAAAAGTTTTAAATCCCCCAACACCCACCGACACTTTCCCACCACGACTGTCTCCAAACGCTTCCTTACTCGCCTGATGGATTCGATTGTACAAGTCATCCATGACGTTGTATGGAATGGTGTTTACCGTGCCTGTTGCAAAAGCGGGAGTTAATCCTTTAGTAATCGGTATGGGTGGCGGAATCTTATTTGCAACATTTCCAATCTTTCCAACATGACCGAGTTTTGCCGCATTTCCAAGCTGACCTGCTCTACTTAATCCTTTATCTCCGATTACGCCAATCCCAATTGTTGTTAAACCATAGGAGAAGAATTCAGCGCGGCTGTGGGCATCTCCGTTGATGACATCTCGATTCCAGGCGTTTTTCATCCCTTCCCACATATATTTTGGGAAATTGATTACTTTATCCTTCATTTCCCCTAGCTTTTTCTTTGGGTCATGGATGATGAGTTGATAAGCGAAGATGGCTTTTTCGATATAATTAATATTACCCGGTTGTAAATTTTTCTCGGAAAATTTGTATAGAGAAACGAGAACGTCTATCGTGTCACCAAGCACTTTTCCCGTTCCATCGATGACACCTTCAAATGCACGATCAACGGGTGAAGTAATGGCACCATCCCTTATTTCTTCGGGGATTGCTGGAACAACTTCATAATGAACTTTACCAGATCTGTCGGCTTCCATTACAATCAAGCCGTCTGCATATACGTGATATTTGATACTGTTGTCATTTCCATATGCATCTCTTTCGACCGTATTGATTTGCTCAAGTCCGACCTTTTGCACTAAGCCTCGCTTGTCATCATTTTTGATACACTGTAATGAGAAATTGGCAATTGACCGCTTTGAGTCATCGCTTCTATTTCTTTCATAAAGCTGGTCATCATTAGTAAGTCATCTAAAATCCGGTCAAGTAAACGAGTTGCTTGCTCATCAAAGGAATGGAGGTTTTCGATCGTCATTCGATTATGTTGGCGCGCTTGATTGATATGGGAGATTGTTTCATCAGCTTGGATAGGTGGCAAGCTGACGATATCTTGTACACTATGTATTGCATTGTTGATTTCACTCGTTATCGATGTAACTCGTCTCTCAAGACGATCTAATCCATTCGCGACATCATTTTCTAAAAAACTTTCGTGAATAAAGCCATCTTCTGCTGGTTCAAACGCTTGAAGCAAATATTTAATTTCTTCTAAAATTGTATCATAATCAGTAATGAATGCTTGATGGAATAAGAGAAATGGCTTATGTACGTTTTGAAAAAAAGCACGAATCGCTTCGCCGCCTTTTCCTTTAAGTGAATCTTCTAGTTGAATAATTCCTTCAACAGCACGTTCAATTTCACTCACTTGTTCATAGGTGGTTTTCAATGTTTGTTGAATGACTTCAATGCCGGTATAAATCTCCCGGGCATGTAAAATTTTCATGGCTTCACCCACTTTTAATAGAAAATTTATCTATAGAAGTATTTTTTTATACATGTATATTAATAGTAAATGTATATCCTATTATTTTCAAGGGGTTTTTTAGTCTTTTTTAACTTTCATCATGACAATAATCCATTTTGTTTATTTGCCAAAATAAAAAAACTGTTAGGAAAACATCCTAACAGCACCAGACTGCTGACAAATACTTGCATTCTCTTTTCATCTAATTCGTTGTAAGCTCATGAACTTATTCTGCTCTTTTATGATCTCGAACTTTATTTGAAATCTAAAGTAAGAGCAATTTAAATTCCCATTTTATAATCGTATTCTTTTGCTTTGTCAGGCTTAGAATTTTCATATTTAATTTTTAGAAACGGTTTATAGGATGGCTCTACTTTTTTTACAAACGTATATGACTGCAGTTTTGCAATAATTGAGCTGACGTCTTCTTGATTGCAATATAGAACGACATACTTTAATCGTTTTGAAACGTAGTGAACATTTCCGAATCTCCTTAGCATTTTTGCCTGCTTAAGTGTATAAAGCCAAACAATCACGCCTTGCCGCTGACTAAATATCATTATTTTTCCCCTAACGTATCATAATTTAATTTATTTTAACATAAGAGAATATTTAGTTGCAATGCTATGAGCAACCACAACTTCCTCCGGCTCCACAACCGCCGCCACAGCTTGAGACATGATCAAAATAAGGATTTCCAGTAGGAACTTTAACATGCTCTGAGATTGACTTGCCGATTATCTTACTAATATCGTCTAAGAGCATTTGTAATTCTGTCTCTGCCTTTTTAAAGTTCGCCACATCTTCGTCCAGATCCATTTCTCGTTTTACTTGGCGAATATTATTCATAACAAATTTATAGTCAGGATGGTATTTACCAAAACGTTGTACCTCTTCATATTGTTCCTTTATTTTTACAAACTCTTTAATTTTTTTTTGCGCTTGTTTATTATTTTTTAATTTATAAAAACAATCTAAATAAAATTCAACAGTCTTAGATTGCAAAATCATCTTTGCTAATGCTTCAGCTTCATCTAATATTTCAACTCTTTCTGTTGTAGCAAGCAATAGGCTCACCTCCGAATCTTATTTTATCACGTTTGATCCGGCGAATGCGAATGAAGTGTTTCTTAAGCAATTGTTACATAAAACTCCTTTGTTAAATGATAAGTTTTATTATTTGGGCTTACAATTTCTAATTTTATGCGATGATTACCTAACGATAATCCTTTTATAATAAAGGCAGCTGACTTTATTTCTTTGACTTTTTTACCATCAACATATAGCAATATTTTGCCTCTTTTTTTATCATGATTATCCGATCTAAAGGAAATGCCTTTAACAATACATTCTACATATAAGTTTCTTCCCTTGACATAATGATGAACATAAAATTGTTCTTGTTCTATTGTTTGAGGATGATACACTGGAATACTTTGCAACAGACTCATATTTTTAAAATTCTTTACTTCGGGCTCTGGTAAATCTCTTCGGCATGCTGTCAATAATATGATTAAAAGAAATAGATAAAACATTTTATTACTTCTCATAAAAATCCCTCCTGTTCGTTTTATTGTTTACAGACTGTTCCTTTTTTATCAATTTGAATTGCTGTATGAAATTTTAATAACAGGAGGATGACACAATAAAATAAGGGAGCATTCTCGTATACTCCCTTATAGATTATAGACAAAGTCAAGACTTGAATTCATTTCTTCAGACTGATTGAATAACGCTTGTCAGTCGAGGCACGCAGCACGAGGCGGAAGCGAATAGAACAGCCGTTCATGAGCTTACAATGAAGGGCAAATAACGAAGAATCAAGCGTTTGTCAACAGTCTGAAGGGAGCATTCTCGTATTTGTTGAGAATACTCCCTACTTTGAATTCATTGCCTGAAACATATTCATCATCATGGAAACCATTTGAATCCCGCTTGAAAATTTTTCAACTTTATGAGGAATTGTTTTTTTGTAATAATGTAAAGCAGCGATTTCTAGCTTTTCAACATCAAGAGGATTTCTTGTTAATTTGCGGTACCAAAAAGGTTGAGCGCGGACAAATTGCTTTAGTTCCTGTTGGTTATTTAAATACTCTAAAACGTCAGTCCTCATATAAAAAAAAACTCCTTTATTAATCTTTACGAAATAAAAAAACGGTGACGCGGCTGTTCATTATCCGAATTCGATTTTTCTTCAGTTTGCTCCCCCTTATTTCCTTGAAACTGTGCGATCACTCCTTGAATTGCGCCAAGTGTTTTACTTACATTTTGAAGCTGTTCCTGCATTTGATTAGGATCTATTTTTTTTAGCAGTCCCATTACTTGTGATATCAAATCTGATTTTTTCTCTTCCTTCTCCTCTGTAACAGTATGTTCATTTCTAAACATGTCCCACCTTGGATCCTCTTCTCCAAGTAAATACCACTCCTCATAAAGCTCTTGCCAAGTGGAATGACCATTTCGTACTTCTTGAATAATCTTTGGATTGTTTTGAACAAAATTTTTGAATTTTTTTACAGATGGATGAAGTTTTTTTTGCTTGCTCATTGTTTTTTCACCTCAGATTGATACTGTCGCCTATATAGTTATCATATGTGAAACGAAAAGAAAAGTGAGCCTTCAGTCTCTTTAAAAGAAAAAAACTTAGGTGAAAAGTCTAAGTTCCAGACCTGTTAACAAACGCTTGCATTTCTAATTTGTAAGCTTATAAACGGCTGTTCTATTCGCTTACACATATATTGCATTCCTCGTCTGACAAGCGTTTTCAACCAATCTTTAGGAAAATTGCTTCAAACCTAAGTTCAAATCTCTACTCTACCCATGCTTGAATAAAGTTTTGTGTATAATATTTTTTATAAATACCGATACCAATATGTGTGAATTTATCATTTAACATTGTTTCACGGTGTCCTTTACTGTTAAGCCATCCCTCAACAACCGCTGGACCATCAATATAGTGAGCAGCAATATTTTCACCAGCCGTCTTATAAAAAACTTCAGCAGTATCTAAGCGATCAGCAACGCTACCATTATTAGGCGAATTATGAGAGAAATAATTACTATCATACATATCTTTACTGTGCATATAAGCAACATTTGCTGTTTTTTCATCCCAGTAAAGCGGATTAAGATCGAATCGTTGTCTAATAATGTTAGTTAGATCAAAAATCTGTTTTTTACTGCCCTCTTCTGCTTGTGCCCATTCATCACCATCTACAGAACCTGCATCAAATAATTCTCCTCGATAAATGAGTTCATATGGGCGGTGCTTTACAAGAGTTGGCCCGTCTAAAAAACGAACACTTGATAAAGTCCCACTAAACTTATCAAAATATAATTGAACGAATATATCTCCAAGGCGAATAAGTGGACGAACATTCATGTCCTCTTCTGACAGCTCAAATCTGTATGAGCTGTCATTAAGTTCAAAAGGAATCTCCGTTTCGATTAAAATAGAGGAATAAATTTCTTCAACGGGTTGTCCTATTTTAAAAGGAGAAATATCGACATCTTCTCCGATCACATAAACTGTCACGACTTTGCCTTGTTCCACTCCGACCTGTAAGTACTTGCTGTTTGTTTTATTATAAATCCACCAATCATAACCATATACAGAAGTATCAATCCGATCTGGCTTCCCAAACTTTCCTTCTAATTCATTTGCGCCTTGGCCAATAAAAAGAGAAATACCCTCGTTCGGGCGTTCTTTTCCCGACATTTTTAATTTATCTTCATTGTTAATTGAATGATCTATTTCTAGTGAAGTATTTTCTTTAACTAAGACGTCATTGTTCTCTTCTTTAAGATCAGTTAAATAAAAACCAAAAATAAATATGATCGTTACTAAAAAAATAATTCTAAAAAGTGTACGCAGAGGGTAGCCTCCTCTCTTTTTTGTATCATTATATGAAAATAAGCTAAAATTATTATATCATCTTAATGTTTTATTTTTATATTTTATGCTTATTTTTTTATGTAAATGAATGAAATCAAGAAACCTTTTTCTTTTAGGCTCTAATTAGATAACTGATGTATGACAAAAGTTATTTTAAACTAGTTAACTGTATAAAAAAAACTATGCCATTTACATTCTCTTTAAATACGATTAATCGTCTAAATCTTATATTTTTGCAATAATTATTTTTATTAAATTTTTCCTGTTTTAAACAGAGAAAGGATGATATTAATATATGTTTCCTTATCGTAATGACCTTAGAAAAACATTAATTCCCTATTTAAAAAGTCTTAATGAAAATGATTGGTATAGAAGCACTGCTTATTATCCAAATAGTATTGCCTGGATTATTTCACATATTTCAACTAGTGAAGATTTTTGGGTAAATAAAATCGGTTTTAAAAACAATGAAATTCTAACTATTAACGAACATAGCACATCTACAGAAATATTAAATGGATATATAAAAATAAGAAAACGTACTGATAACATATTAAAAACATTAGCTTTCGATCAGCTTAATGAAATAGTAGACGTTCCAACCTTTTCTGATGGTTGGATTCCACCTTCAAAACCGACATTACATTGGTTGTTTCATCATGTGTATACTCATGAAGCTTATCATGTCGGACAGATTGCAATTATCGCAAGAATAAACGGCTTCAAACAACCATTATTTTAATTTGAAATAGATATATAGTTTACTTATATATGATAAAGACGTCTAATTAATAACTGTTCAAAAATTTCCTTATTTTTTCCTATTCATGGATGAACGTAAAAGAGGAATTAGCACTTGCCAATTCCTCAAAAATCCTTTAATGTTGCGCTTCAGACTCTGATATTTCTGACAAAGCTTCTTTTGCTTGATCATCTGTTAATTGCCTTACAGCAAAATCACCTAATGAAACAATTCCGACCAATTTTTCCCCTTCAACAACTGGTAAACGACGCACTTGTTGTTCTGCCATTATCCGTACTGCTTCTTGAGTAGACGTTTCAGGCGTAACAGTAAATAATTGATCACTCATAATTTCTTCAACTTTTGATGAAGGTGGTTGTTTTTCAGCGATACAACGTAACACAATATCTCGGTCCGTTATCATTCCGACAAGCTTTTCATTATCAACAATTGGAATAGCTCCGACATTTAATTGCTTCATTTTTTGTGCTACTTCATAAACATTGTCTAACAAAGAGCATGACTCAACATCATCTGTCATAATGTCTTTTATTTTTTCCATTAAAACATTCCTCCTTCAGAATATATTTCTTACCTTAACAAATCCATACAGCTTTTATTTAAGCAGAATGAACTATAGAAGGTCCTTAACATTTATGTAGAATATCCATTTATCACTTATTTATACATCTTTTTAACTAAGCATAATGACTTCAAAAAATATTGTAATAAAATTTAATCAATTTTGTTTCCTCATGTATACATTGCAACTTACGTGTTTTTTTACTATTATTAAATTTGAAAAATTTCTTCTTATAAAACAAAAGTAAGAGTGTCAGTAATGTTTTAGGAGGGGTAATAATGAAGTTTGAAAAAATCGGTTTAGAAGGAGTTAAGGTCGACTTAGGCCGTTTAGATGATCTTATGTATGAGCATGGAATTATTAGAGAAGAACAATGGGATTATGAGCGTGTTACTTATGACAAAAAGTTTGAATTAAAAGAAGGAGTATTTTATCTTCGTATCCAAGGTTATGCCGTTGAGGGTGATGTCGGCGCGCATAAAGCTGTTATTGAGCTGATGACTCCATTGTTAGGTAAACATTATTATCCTCATGGGGTTGAATATGGTGATGAAGAACAATTTCCAAATTCACTTGTAAAGCAGTGCGAGTCAATTTTATCCGATATTAAAAAGAAAATCGAATCTATCGTACAATAAATGAACTACAGGTAAAGCGGAAAAAAATGTGCTCTCAGGCTGTTGACAAACGCGGATTCTTCGTAGAACTTAATGAAAGATAATGTTCAATTCGCTTTTCGCCTCGTACTACGTGCCTCGATTGACAAGCGTTTTCAACTAGTTTAGCGGAAATCGATTACAATATTGACTTTGTCTACAAGCTCAAAGCGTTTTTTTATGCGCTTTGAGCTTTTATGAATGATAGAAGTACTAGACTTTGCAGTTAAATTTATAATTAATTTATTTTTTTATTGTTTATTGTACTGGAATCATATTATAATTTAATTTATAAAATGCAATTTTTTTAAAATCAACCGTTCTTTTTTTATGATAGAAAGGAGTTCTGCATTGTCTGGTTTTTTATCAAAACGATCAATGATTATTATCATTACCATAATTAGTATTGCCGTTTTAATGATCTTCATACTGCCGGTATCAGTTCCAATTATTTTGGCTCTTATTACTGCTTTATTTCTCAACCCTCTTGTAAATTTATTACAAGAAAAAGCAAAAATGAAACGGCATCTATCGGTTTTAATTGTCTTTTTAATCTTTAGTTGTTTTATCGGATTTTCCGGTTTTTTTGTGACAACAAAAGTAGTTGCAGAAGTAATTAAGCTTGTGGAGAATTCCCCTCATTACTTTAATGATCTCATGAAAGCATGGCTTAAATTTGAAACAAACTTATCAACTGCCCTGCAAGATTTACCTCAAGATTTAGTTAATGAGATTAGTAAACAAGTACAAGATTTTTTAACTAAAATAAAGGACGAACTAGTTGCTTATGTTAATATTGATAACGTTAAAGCATTATTAACAAATATTCCAAATTATTTAGTTAGTTTTCTTGTATATTTGATCGCATTATTTTTATTTTTACTAGATTTACCAAGGCTAAAAGAAGGAATATTCAATCATTTAACAGATAAAACTGCTGATAAAGTACATTTTATGACATCCCGGCTTTCCTATGTCATATTCGGATTTTGTAAAGCGCAACTTTTAGTCAGCATTATTATTTTTATCGTGTCTTTAATCGGTTTGTTTTTAATTTCCCCTGATATTGCCCTGATTATGTCATTAATCATTTGGATTATTGATGTTATACCGATTATCGGTTCAATTGTAATATTAGGCCCTTGGTCCCTGTACCACTTTTTCACTGGGGATATTGTATTAGGAACAAAATTAGCCATTTTAGCAGCAATTTTATTAATTATTCGTCGCACAGTTGAACCAAAAGTAATGGGCAGTCAGATAGGACTTTCACCATTAGCGACCTTAATTGCAATGTATATAGGATTAAAACTCTTTAATATATTTGGGTTCTTCATTGGACCTTTAGTCCTTATCATTTTCAATTCTGCAAAAGAGGCTGGCATTATCAAATTTAATTTTAAAATATAATTGAATGTGTCGTAAGAACGATTCCTTCCCCATTGCAATTTATTAGGGGGGAAGGAATCTTTTTTATGATCAAGATTCGCTAGCTTAGAAGAAATCATAAATATAAGGTTTATGGCGTGGGATCAAAGCTTCCAATGTAAGAATTTCTTTTTTTGAACCAATCAATTCATTTATTTCATGTAGTTCAGACGGTCGTTTATAACCAAATAATAAAGCAGTTAAAGCATTTATCGTTAATCTAATCCCTCTTTTTGGATCATGAAGGCAACTATCTTTCTTTTCAGATGGATAGAACTTCACTTTACCAGAGGAAATAAAATACGTGCCATTATTCCATGGCGCAAATTGATCCTTCAAATGGAGAATCACATCAGCATCGTTATGGACAAATTGATATTTACTTAAACATGTTTCTACATCAACAATTCTAGCCATCGCATACGGTGATATTTCCGTTTTTTGCTTAGGTTGTCTTAAAAAATAAGGAAAAGCATCGTGGTTTGACGTAATAATATGAACTTTATCAACCATCGAATCATGCTGACAAATAAAATTCCATAAATTAATTGCAGCCTGATAATTTAAGGAAACCATTTCTTCAATTTCCATTACTCGTTCTTTCACTTCATATAAAATATATCCTATCCCTTCCCCATCTTCATTATAGGTCACAGCTACATGCAAATCACCATAAACCATATCAAGCCACATTTCAGTTTTTCTGACAAGCATTCCAGCAAATCGCTTACTAAAGCTGTTATATATTGTTTCAACTGATTTATGATGTGAATCTTTATGATAACGTTTAATTGTTCCAGAAGAACTATCGATCATTTGCAGATCCTTTTTTTCGATCGTAATCTTTCGACGATCACAAAACACTTCCCAACCATATTTTCGATAAAAAGAAATATCAAAAGGGTGTAACATGGAAATGATCTGATCCTTCTGTTTCATGTATGCTAAGCTATGTAAAATAAGCGCTTTAACATAGCCCTTTCTTCTATATTCGGGGTAAGTCGCTACTCCCGCAACTCCTCCCATCTCCCATACTTCCTCTTGAAAAATAATGTTGAATGGAACAATATGAAGCTTTGCTGCTAAATCGTTTCCGTCGTAAATACCAAAAATATCTTGATTCTTCAATTTTTCTTTAAACTTACGGATCTGTTCTTCAGAGATTTTATACTGAAATGAGTACATCGATAAGTTAATTGAATCTTCAAAATTTTCTTCTGATAATTTCGTTATTTTCATGCCTTCACTCCTTTGACTAACAAATCTTTTCTTCACGATTCTATCATAATAAAATAAGTGCTACAATCAATATGTAGCACTCAGACTGCTTCTTTCGTTGCTTACACTTCGTTGTGTTAGCTCTAAACACTTTAACATCTTTGTTCTATTCGCTGATGCCACGTTGTTGACGCTTCGATTTCAAGCGTCAAGCGTTTTCTAGTCTTTCAAAATTCGAATACAAATATAGATTTACCTGCAAGACGAGGATTGCAATTATGAATTTAAAAACCGAGGATTGCTTTAATAACGGATGTTGTCTCTCCCCCTTGGTAAATTACGTATAGCAGCAAATAAACGGCAACGCCTGTAATGGCTGTAAAAAACCAAATAATGCTAGTAAACGGGCCAAGCTTTCGATGCTTCTTCAACTTATTTGTATATCCAGTGAATAAAGTGACAATACCAAAAACAGCACTAGTTGTAGCTAAAAAGACATGAAAAATTAAAAATAAAGTATAATAAATTTTTATATTGTCAGGACCGCCAAAAGCCGTATTACCTATAAAAATTGTTCTACTTAAATAAATGACAAAAAAAGTCAAGGCAAATAATGCAGCTAACACCATTGTCTTTTTATGCGCCTCAATTTTGCGCTTACGAATTTGCCCCCAACCGATTGCAACGGTAATTGCACTTAACACAATAAAAGTAGTACTTATCGTAGGAAGTAAAGGTAGTGAAAAGTTCATAATAACGTCCTCTCTATATTCATTCGTTTTACTAATACTTTATTATTGTATTTGAGAAACCTACTAATATCAATAAACATAGCAAATTGTCATACAACTTTTATATATGGCCAAAATTAAATTTGAATCTGACGTGCTTCATATAGCTATGAAAGAAAAACATCTCCAAGCGGTATGGAGATGTTGAAATGATTATTCGACAGGCTGTGGATTTAGTTCTGCTTCCTTCATTTTCATTTTTACTTCCATTTCCACTTCCAAAGCTTGTTCTTGTTCTTCCTGGTACCAAGCGAAAAATACTTTGGCTAAGATCGTTCCATAAACTACTTCTTGAATAACTTTCATTAGGACACCGCCTAATCTTTGATCTTCTAATAGAGACATTGTAGTAAACATCTCTGGTCCACTTAAAGTAAGACCGGCTAATGTACTAGCAGGTACACAAAGCTCCAATGCCTGTGCCCAAGCCTGAGGATCAGAAAACGTTACATACATCGGAACCTCATTAAAAATGATTAATGCACATGCTGGAGTTAATAGAACACCATCAGCAAAAATATAACCAACTTTTTTTAGTCCACTTAATGTTTGTTGTTCTGGCAATTGGTTAATTAACGGCCACCACATAAAACCGGACATAATAAATAAGAAACCCGTATAAAGTGCATGCAGGAAAAAATCCGTTTTAATAACATCAAAAACTAACGGAATATGATAGAGAGAGAAAAATCCATTAAATAAAATTAACGCAATAATGGGTTTCGTAAAAAATTTAAAAATATGCTTTATTACTGGTGCATTAATAATTGCACGCCAAATCCATTGTGGTATTCCAACAATTATAATAGGCGGAATAATTAAATAAAGAAAAGCCATTTGGATCATATGTGTATAAAAAGTAATATGTCCTAGTAAATCAATGGGTGAACCTTTAATTGTATAAAGGAGGGCAATCCCAACCGAAAAAAATATTGCTTGCTTTTTCGTTAAAGGTTCACTAGATGCAAATCGAGTGCGAAACTTTACAGTAATTAAAAAGTAACCAACCAATATCAAAATAAGCGCTATTAAAAAATAAGGGCTCCATAGTGCCCGAAAGCCGAAAATATCCAATGTAAGCATTGGTTTACCACCTCATTACTATTTAAAACATATCAACCTTAATTAAAAAAATATCCTTGCTTCAGAGATTCGGCAAATAAACAGCCTAACACAAACATGTGAATATTGGAAAAAGAAAATCGGCCACAAAAGCCGATTTTCCCTTTTTACCACCAAATAATTGTTAAAAATGCCCATACTGTTACAAATGCTATGAGAACCCCTGAATAGAGGAACAGTGCAGGTAGTTCATGCCCTTTATGACTCATGTGCATAAAGTAGTACAATTGAAAACCAACTTGAACACAAGCTAGTAAAAGGATGAACGGCACCGTAAACCAGTTAGAAAAACCATCGTAGCCTACAGCAAAAAATGCAACAAGTGTTAAAAATATCATTAATGAAAATGAAATTATTTGGTATTTCATTTCTTCAAAGTTCTTTTTCCGTCGATATTCGTAATCAATTCTTGGATTACCATTTGTTTGTTCATTCGTCATTATTTTATCCCACCAATCCCATTAAATATACGACTGTGAAGATAAATACCCACACAACGTCAATGAAGTGCCAATAAAGGCTTGCAACATAATATTTCGGTGCGTTGTATAAGTTCAAACCACGTTTAGAATTACGGAAAATTAAAGCCGTAATCCAGACTAAACCAACAGCAACGTGGAAACCGTGAAAACCTACTAATGTGTAAAACGCAGAACCGAATGCACTACTAGTAAATTTATGACTGTACTCTGTCACATAATGATAAAATTCATACATTTCTAAGATTAAAAATCCAAATCCAAGAAGGACGGTAATACCTAACCATAACTGCATTTTCTTGAAGTTGAAATTTTTCATATGGTACATCGCATACACACTTGTTAAAGAACTAGTTAAAAGAATCATCGTTGCTAAAAAGATTAGCGGTAAACTAAATAAATCCTTCGCAAGTGCATGAGATGAATCAGGCACTGAATCTTTTAAAGCAAGGTATGTTGCGAAGAGAGAGGCAAATAGAACCGTCTCTCCCCCTAAGAATAACCAAAAACCAATAAATTTATTTTTCCCTTCGAGGGTCGCTCTCTCAGGCGAGGCAGGCCAAGTTTCAGCAGTGAATTTTTCTTCTACGTGCATTATGCCTTCCCTCCCTTATCTTCATCAATTAATTCTTCTTTAGGAATATGGTATCCGTGATCATCTTTAACAGAGCGAACAACCATAGAACCGAAAGTAATCAGTAGACCGATGATTAATACAGGCAACGCCCAAGCCTTATCATCTACACGATACATTGCACCAAATGCAGCGATAAATAAACCGAGTGAAATCATAAATGGAAGAATTGAAGAATTCGGCATATGAATATCTCCAAGTGGCTCAGCAGGAGTTAACTCCTTCTTTCCATCCATTTTTTCAAGCCAATATGCATCTAACCCACGAACTAACGGAGTTTGTTTAAAGTTATAGTACGGCGCAGGTGACGATACAGCCCATTCTAACGTACGACCGTCTCCCCACGGATCGTTACCAACCTTTTCATTTTTCACGCTAGTAATAACAATATTTATTAATAAGATAAGGACAGCTACACCCATTAACATTGCCCCGATTGAACTGACAAAGTTTCCAGTATCAAGTCCTTGATCTGGTAAGAACGTAAAAATACGACGCGGCATTCCCATTAATCCAAGGAAATGTTGAACAAAGAACGTCATATGGAAGCCAATGAGGAATAATACGAAAGTAATTTTTCCTAAAGCTTCACTTAACATTGTTCCAAACATTTTTGGCCAATAGTAATGAGTTGCTGCTAATAATGCTAATACAACCCCACCTACAATAACGTAGTGGAAGTGAGCAACAATAAAGTATGAATCGTGATACTGGTAGTCAGCTGGAGCTGCTGCCTGCATGACACCGGTTACTCCACCCATTACGAAAGATGGGATAAAGGCAACGGCATATAACATCGGTGTTGTAAATTTAATACTTCCGCCCCACATCGTAAATAACCAGTTAAAGATTTTAATACCAGTTGGAACTGCAATCGCCATTGTTGCAACTGCGAAAATTGCGTTTGCAATTGGACCTAAACCAGTCGTAAACATATGGTGAGCCCAAACCATGAATCCTAAGAAACCAATTAACATTGTTGCAAAAACCATTGACGAATAACCGAACAAGCGTTTTCTTGAGAAAGTTGAAAAAATCTCAGAGAAAATACCGAATGACGGTAATATTAAAATATAAACTTCGGGGTGACCAAAAATCCAGAAGAAGTGCTCATAAATAATCGTGTTACCACCCATTGCTACATCAAAGAAATTAGCGCCAAATAAGCGATCAAACATTAGTAAAAATAGTCCAATTGTCAGCGGCGGGAATGCAAATAAAATGAGTGCAGATGTAACAAATGTTGTCCATGTGAACATCGGCATACGCATGAAAGTCATTCCCGGAGCACGCATTGTAATAATGGTTGCTAGAAAGTTAATTCCCCCTATTAGCGTTCCGCCCCCGGATATTTGCAAACCTAACACATAGAAATCAATTCCATGCCCTTCAGAAGCCATTGAAAGAGATGCATAGGAAGTCCAGCCTGCATCTGGAGCTCCGCCTAAAAACCAGGAAAGATTTAAAAATAATCCTCCTAAGAAAAACATCCAAAATCCTAAACTATTTAGGAATGGGAACGCAACGTCTCTTGCACCAATTTGCAGAGGCATAATAGCGTTCATAAATGCCAATAAGAGCGGCATAGCTGCCAAGAAAATCATTGTTGTACCGTGCATCGTTAAAATTTCATTAAATAATCCGGCACTCACAAAATCATTGTTTGGTATTGCAAGCTGAATACGAATAATCAATGCTTCAATACCACCCATGATAAAGAAGAGCCCACCAGCGATTAGATAAAGGATGGCGATTTTTTTATGGTCAACCGTTGTTAAATAGTCCCAAATGGTTGCGCCAAAGCCTTTTTTCTGAGCATAGCTACTCACGATTTTACCTCCCTTTATAAACTATTCCCCTTATTTCTCTACTTTTAGCCCCATTAAATATTCTACTAAGGCATCAAGCTCATTATCTTTAAGTTCAGGGTATTTTCCTGTCATTAAGTTACCTGGCTTGTGTGTTTCTGGATCTTTTAACCAGTCTCTTAATTCTTCTTCGTTATGTTCTAAAATACCAGCAATGCGAGATCTTTCTCCAAATGTTGCTAAGTTTGGACCTAAACGTGCTTCGGCTGGCTTAGGGTCCTGAGGTGTTACTGCGTGACAACCGATACAGCTTTGGTTAAAGATTTCTTCACCAGCTTGAGCTAATTCAGTTTCTGGCTCTGGCTCTCCCGCACCTTCCATGTCAGCAATCCATTTGTCAAATTTATCACGTGAAACTGCTTTTACTTTAAAGTCCATTAAAGCATGAGATGGTCCACAAAGTTCAGCACACTTTCCATAGAATAGGTTTCCTGCTTCATTTGCTTTATCATCATCAAAAATAAGATAAAATTGGTTTACGTTTTCGACGTTTGTATCTAATTTACCACCTGCAGCTGGAATCCAAAATGAATGTTTAATATCAGATGAAATTAGATTAAAATATACTTTTTCATCAGTAGGAACAACTAGCTCTTGACCTGTCATTACTCCATGATCAGGGTATTCAAATTCCCACCAATATAAGTTTGCACGGACATTTACTACAAGTGCATCTCTTGTACCATCTTCATTTAATTTATCCATTGGTGACACATCAGCCTGCTTAAATGTTAAAGCGACTGTTGGAAACGCAAGGACAAGTAATAAAAGAATAGGAATAACTGTCCATATTACTTCAAGCTTGTGGCTTCCTTCAATTTGCTTAGGGATTTTATTTTCTTCCCCTTTTTTCCGACGGAAGCGAATTACTACATAAATAAAGATAATTGTCACTACAAGAATAACAGATACCATAATTGTTGTGCTTAATAGCATTAATTCGTACTGTTCTTGAGCAACTTCTCCAGCTGGTCTTAACGCTGATAAAAACGGTTCGCCACAGCCGGAAAGTATGAGCGTCATTATCGCAAATAATGAGACAAGACGCCATTTCGTAAGCCTTTTCATAGCTTAATCAAACCCCTCTTTCGTGAAAAATTCTGTTTGATTGAATAAGGATAAAATAATTTCCTTTTATCATAAATTCTTTCAGAAAAAGAATAACTGAAACGGCTTAGCAACTTTTAATCAGCTATTCATTTTTCCAGCCCTAATCAATTGTGATTAGTGTAAAGAAAGAATTTCGAAAATTAAACAAGTGTTACGATCACCATTGCTACAAACATAATGGTCATATAATTCAATGAATATACAAACATGAGCTTTGCCCATTTTATATCATCTTTCATTTTGTAGCCTGTTAATCCGAGAGCTAGCCACCCAATATTTAGTGCAGTTGCTAGAATTACAAATGGAATACCTAGTGATAAAAGAAAAAATGGTAAAGGTAATAGTGCTGTTACCCAAAGGTTAATATGCCTTTTTGTTACTTTAAATCCTTTAACGACTGGCAACATTGGAATGTTAGCAGCTCGATATTCTTCCACGCGTCTCATTGCAAGTGCATAAAAATGAGGAGGTTGCCAAATAAACATAACTAAAAATAAAAACCAAGCCATTATATGCAGATCCCCATCAATTGCAGCCCAACCTATTAAAGGTGGGACAGCGCCTGAAAGACTCCCGATAACAGTATTTGATACTAATTGGCGTTTTGACCACATTGAATATAAGACAACATAGCTGAAAATCCCAATTAATCCAATCACTGCTGCAGTCAAAGTTGTGAGCATTAAAAATGCCATTCCGACTAAAACAAGGATGACTCCCAGTAAAAGAACCCGTTTAGGATTTACCTTTCCAGTAACAGTCGGCCTGTCTTTTGTCCTCGTCATTAAATGATCAATATCTCTATCTATATAATTATTGAGACTGCATGATCCAGCAATAATCAAGGATGAACCAATCAAAGTAGCAAAAACTATATCTAAATTAGTTAAAAAGCTTTGACCAGTAAAATGCAGCGCTAACCATATACCAGTAAATGTAGTAATTAAGTTAGAATTTACAATTCCAATCTTAATTATTGCTAAAAAATCTTTCCAAGCAGTTGTTTTTTTTATACTATCTTGAAGCGTCTTTCCATTGTCCGCAATGGCTACTTCTCCTACCTTGGAATTCGACATAGATTCTCCTCCCTTCTTCCTTATCCCAAATACAGCTGTCTGTATTCAACAACTACTATAAAGCATTCATCGCATCTTTGCTATATTTGTGATAAATCAACGAAGGCAAATTACACAAAAACTTCTTAACAATTTCACAAAAAAAGCGCTTGCCTATATAATTATGTTGTATCATATTCTCAGGCAAAAATAAATCATTTCTTCTGTATATTAAATCACACTTTTATTATTTTTTGTGAACCTTTTTCGAATAATATTTGAATAATTTGTGTCGAAGTGTCTTTAAGTATTCTAGAAATGACATTTTCAATTCATAATACTACTATGAAGGAGTTATCGATAGCTTCGAATTAATTGCTGGACCTTTCTTAAAAATAAGCCTCTTATTTAGTTCTAGCAGACTCCTTTTCAAGTTTCAACCTTTTCCACTATAATAAATGTGATAATTTATTAAACGTTGTAAAAACGTCTCTTTTTGTGTACGATCAATAGATAGTTGTTTAGTAAGCAATGTCTTGGTAAAAATAATATACATTCGTTATATTAGGAATGATGTCGATTATATTTTTTTTTTCATTATCGTACCTATCAATTTATTTTATGAACTTTTATTTTAAGAAGGTGAATTAGTTGCGAAGATCTCTTAAATGGTTTGCCGTGCTTACAACATTGGGAATGTTGATTATTTTGCTCGGCGGAGCATTAGTTACAAAAACTGACTCCGGAATGGGCTGTGGCACATCTTGGCCCTTATGTAACGACGAATTAATACCAAGCGAGATTACTCCTGAACTTATTATCGAGCTGGCACACAGACTCGTCTCCGGCACTGTTGGAATTATGGTTCTTATCTTATCAATCTGGTCTTGGAAAGCTATCGGTCATATTAGGGAAACTAAGTTTTTATCGATCTTATCCTTTTCATTCCTCGTCTTACAAGGTTTGATAGGAGCCGCAGCAGTTATTTGGGGACAATCAGATTTTGTCTTAGCTCTCCATTTCGGGATATCCCTTATCTCTTTTGCGGCAATCTTTTTATTAACTTTACTTATTTTTGAAGTAGATAAAAAATTTGAGGCTGAAAAAGTTGTCATTGATAGCAAAATGCGAAATCACATTATTGGTGTTACTGTATATAGCTACATCGTCATTTACACAGGTGCTCTTGTTCGCCATATTGATGCAAGCCTTGTATGTCCTGATTGGCCATTTTGTGTGAATTCACTTATTTCTCTCCCACAAAATTTATATAAGTGGGTGCAAATGGGGCATCGTTTTGCAGCGGGATTAATCTTTATTTGGATAGGCTATATCATGTTATTAGCAATCAAAAATTATCAACATCAAAAAGTAGTTTATATCGGATGGATTATCGCCTTTGTTCTAGTATCACTTCAAGTTGCTGCTGGTGCTTTAGTTGTGATGTCGAGACTTAACTTATATATAGCTTTGGCACACGCTTTCTTTATTGCCTGTCTTTTTGGAGTGTTAAGCTACTTTATTTTGTTAGCTTCACGCAGTAAAAAAAATGAGCTTGCCTTAGTGAATAAGCAAGTACATGAAGATAACAAAAAACCGGCTCCTGTCACAGTTCAATAAAAAAAGTTGCAGCCTTTAGGCCGCAACTTTTTTATTTCGCTAATTCTATTAATAAATCTCCTGTTTCAATTCCTTCTCCATTCAGAACATAAATGTCTTTTACAACACCAGTAAACGGAGCCTGAATCGTAGTTTCCATCTTCATTGCCTCAGTAATCATTAAATGATCACCTTTTACGACCTTTTCTCCCTTTTCAACTAAGACTTTAACAACTGTGCCCGGCATTGATGCCGCAAGGTGATTCGCATTTTTAGGATCAGCTTTCAGCTTTAAAGCTACTGTAGCTTTTATACTTTCATCTTTAATGATTACTTCACGCGGTTGACCATTTAGCTCGAAATATACTATTCTTGTCCCATTTGCTTGCGGTTGTCCAATAGAAACTAGCTTGACAATTAATGTTTTTCCTGTTTCAATTTCGACTTCAATTTCTTCACCTAGGCGCATGCCATACAAAAACGTCGGAGTATCAAGTACAGAAACATCACCGTATTGTTGAAATGTCTTTTCATAATCTAAAAATACCTTAGGATACATAGCGTAAGCAATAGCATCAAAACTCGTTACATGTCTTCCAATCTCGTTAAATAATTCTTCTTTTAATTTTTTAAACGGAATATCCTCAAGCAGTTCACCTGGTCGGACTGTAATCGGTTCTTTTCCTTTTAAAATGACCTTCTGCAGTTCTTCAGGAAAACCTCCATATGGCTGACCTAAATATCCTTGGAAAAACTCAATGACTGAATCAGGGAAATCAATCGTCATTCCTTTTTGTAAAACATCTTTTTCTGATAAATCATTTTGTACCATAAATAACGCCATATCTCCAACGACTTTAGAAGAAGGAGTGACCTTTACAACATCGCCAAATAGTTCGTTCACGCGACCGTACATTTCTTTCACTTCTTCCCAGCGTTTACCTAAGCCAACTGCTTTTGCTTGTTGTTGAAGGTTACTATATTGTCCTCCCGGCATTTCATGTTCATACACTTCTGTATGCGGGGCAACCATTCCTGATTCAAAATCAGCATAATACTTTCGAACATCTTCCCAATAATAAGATAACCGTTCTAGTGCTTTAATATCGACAGACGGTTTTCTTTCAGTTCCTTCAAGAGCGTAATATAACGTATTTGCACTCGGCTGAGATGTTAATCCCGCCATTGTACTTAATGCAACATCAACAATATCAACGCCTGCCTCGATTGCTTTTGCATAAGTGTAAATCCCATTTCCACTCGTATCGTGTGTATGGAGGTGAATCGGTATGTCGATTGTTTCTTTCAACTCAGAAACAAGCATGTATGCAGACTGCGGTTTTAGTAACCCCGCCATATCCTTTATTCCTAAAATATGAGCACCTTGTGCTTCAAGCTCTCGGGCAAGATTCTTGTAGTAATTCATATCATATTTTGTTCTTGTCGAATCACTAATATCTCCTGTGTAACAAATAGAAGCTTCGGCAATCTTTCCAGTGTCGCGTACTGCTTTAATCGCCACTTCCATTCCTTTTACCCAATTCAAACTATCAAATATTCTAAATACATCTATTCCAGCATATGCAGATTTTTCAACAAATTCACGAATAACATTGTCAGGATAGTTTTTATATCCAACTGCATTCGATGCTCGAAGGAGCATTTGCAATAACACATTTGGAATTTGTTTTCTTAATGTTAACAACCTCTCCCATGGATCTTCCTTTAAAAAACGATAGGCAACATCAAAAGTCGCTCCTCCCCACATTTCAAATGAAAATAATTCAGGCAGTAGCTTTGCAGAAGGTTCAGCAATATGTTTTAAATCTGTCGTCCGAACTCTAGTTGCTAACAATGATTGGTGTGCATCACGAAACGTCGTATCGGTTAGTAAAACTTCTCTTTGTTCCTTAACCCAATTTACCAGTCCTTCCGCACCATTTTTATCAAGAATTTGTTTTGTGCCATCACGATGCGGTGTATCAAAGCTTACTTTAGGAACTCTTGGAGTTTCGAAAACTGGTTTCTTTTTCTTGCCTATACCAGGAAAACCGTTTATTGTTACATTCCCAATGTAGGAAAGCATTTTAGTACCTCGGTCTTTCCGTTTTGGGAATAAGAATAGTTCAGGTGTAGAATCAATAAATGATGTATCGTATTGTCCTGTCCTAAACGCTTCATGTTTCACAACGTTTTCTAGGAAAGGAATATTTGTTTTAATTCCGCGAATTCTAAATTCTTGCAAGTTTCTGACCATTTTAGCTGCAGCGTGTTCAAATGTTAATGCCCAAGTTGATACTTTCACTAATAAAGAATCGTAATGGGGCGTAATAACAGCACCTTGAAAACCATTTCCTGCATCAAGCCGAACACCAAATCCACCGCCTGAACGATAAGCCATAATTTTTCCTGTATCAGGCATAAATTGATTAAGTGGATCTTCCGTTGTAACACGAGATTGAATAGCAAAACCATTAACTGCAATGGATTCTTGTTTAGGTATTCCAACGATATTACTATGGATTTCATATCCTTTAGCAATTAAAATTTGCGATTGAACAATATCAACCCCTGTTATCATTTCAGTTATCGTGTGCTCTACCTGTATACGTGGATTCACTTCAATGAAATAAAAGTTATCCCCAGAAACAAGAAATTCAACAGTTCCCGCATTTACATAATTTACATTTTCCATTAAAATAACAGCAGCATCACAAATTCTTTTTCGTAAATCATCCGATAGAGAAACACTCGGGGCTACTTCAACTACTTTTTGATGACGGCGTTGTACTGAACAATCCCTTTCATATAAATGGATAATATTTCCGTAATCGTCACCAATTATTTGTACTTCTATATGCTTCGGCTTTTCTATTAATTTTTCAACATAGACTTCATCGCTTCCAAAAGCTGCCTTAGCTTCTGATTTTGCTCGCTCATATGCTTCTTGCAACTCGGCTAGACCTGTTACAATTCTCATTCCTCGTCCGCCTCCGCCAAGAGCAGCTTTAATTATAATTGGAAACCCGTGTTCCTCGGCGAATTTTTTCACATCATCTATACTCAAATCAGGTCCATCACTCCCAGGAATAACAGGGATGCCTGCTTTTATTGCTTCATTTCTCGCTTTTACTTTATCACCAAACATATCTAAGTGCCTAGTTTCAGGTCCAATAAAGATCAGACCTTCTTCCTCACAACGTCTTGCAAACTGAATGTTTTCTGATAAAAAGCCATAACCAGGGTGAATGGCATCTACTTGACTATTCTTCGCTATTTCAATAATTCCTTCGATATCTAAATATGCATCGATTGGCTTTTTTCCTACCCCAACTAAATAAGCCTCATCAGCTTTGTATCGGTGATAAGAACCGGAGTCTTCTTTTGAATAAATTGCTACTGTACGAATATTCAATTCGGTACATGCTCGAAATACACGTATAGCGATTTCTCCCCTATTTGCAACAAGAACTTTTTTAATACTTCTCTTCATAAGCAACAACCTTCCTTAATGTAATGTATTATGTGAAGCGCAAAAAACGCGCTTAATTAATTTCGAATACTTTGATTTCTTGTTGAAATCACCGTTTTTACAGTATTTTGTTTTCCTTTGTTTTTATATTTTTTTTCATAATTTACAAACATAGATACATTAACTAAAATTCCTAATGAAATTGATAGTTGCAATAAGGATGAACCTCCATAGCTTACTAATGGGAGTGGAACACCTGTAATCGGAATTAAGCCAGTAATTCCAGCTAAATTAATAAAAGACTGAATGCCGATCATGCTAGATATCCCAACTGCGAGCAGGGTGCCAAACGGATCCTTGCATTTTAGCGCTGTGTAAATACCTCTTAAAACAATATAAGCTAAAGAAAGCAAGACAAAACTAACGCCTAATACTCCGAGCTCCTCAGAAATAACTGCCATAATAAAGTCAGTATGAGGCTCTGGTAAATATCCTAATTTTTGTATACTTTGACCAAGACCTAATCCAGCAGTACCCCCTGATCCAATTGCCAAATAAGAGTGTACGAGCTGCCATCCTTCCTTCTGTTCAACAGCAAATGGATCTTTAAATGCTTCAAAGCGACCTTTTTTATTTTCGCTAAACAAAGAATCCTTAGCAAATAATAATAAGAAAGAGGAAAAGACTAAGCCGATAATCGCTAGCCTTAATAAATTTTTGAAATTCATCCCACTTGAAACGACAATTGTCATGGCAATTAAAAAAATAATTGCTGCCCTACCATAATCAGGCTCTATTGCAACGAAAAAACAAACGATTATTAAATAGACAAGCGGGGGAACAACCCCTTTATTAAATTCATTTATGTACGATTGTTTTTTTGCATATACAGCTGACAAATAAATAATAACTGCTAGTTTAATAAATTCAGATGGTTGAATTGTTGCAGAACCCATTTTAATCCAACTCTGAGCATTTCCTGCTACGTGGCCAAATAAGTACACTCCCCCTAATATAAGGATAGAAGAAATCATATAATGGTTGCGATTATTTTATTGCTTTTTAATGCTTTGTAAGGAAAAATCGCAAAAAACAGAAACATAATCAAAGCCAATAATAAATGGATTTTCTGTTTTTGGTAAAAAAAATCGCTTTCATAGCCATATCTTTGGATTGCAGTTACCATACTCGCACTATATACCATTACTAAACCGAAGATAGATAGTAGAATAATCGTAACTATAAGTGAATAATCGTATGATTTCATTATTTTTTTTTTATCATTCAACATCTTCCTATCTTTCTTGTTCTATTCATAAAAAAAAATTATTATTTAATATTAAAGTATGTAACAAAACAAGAAATTGAGTTTATTATAACATATATAAATCATAAATTTAACTAATAATATGTCATATTATTTAGATTTTTTATTAAATTGTATGACACATTAAACTTATATAAAAAAACTCAAACAAATTCCTGTGAACTGTTTGAGTTTTTTTTGTTATTTTTTTAATGATGCTTCATGTAAGGCGGAAAGTTCCTTTTCCAATTCCTCGAGTATATCTTTACCCGTTTTTTTATCTATTAGACCTAATCGCACTGCAAAGTCGATTTCCCGAGATAATCCGAACATTTGCGTATCCAAAACATCTTCATAAAGAGGACATTGGGGCATAGTCAAATTATCCATCTGCACCTTAATTAGCTTTAATATTTTTTCAGCGTCAGCCTTTAATAAATTAAGCGCTTTTTCTCGATGATCAACAATTAGTTCAGACGCCAACATTGATCCCCCCGTTTTTCGGGCGATAACCCATTCTTGTCTTTAAATTTTACCGTTAAGATTAAAAAAAAAAAAAAGCAAACGATAAGGAGCGTAAATGAAAAAATCGCTTATCCACCTAGCTGAATCTAATTAAAATATACTAAATTCAAATTCATTAGCAAGCATTTCTAAAAGCTTTAATCCAGCGATACTGTTACCTTTTTCATCAAGAGCGGGGCCAAATATTCCAATCCCATAACGATTCGGAACAACAGCAAATATTCCACCTGATACACCACTTTTTGCCGGCACACCTACTTTAATTGCGAATTCACCTGATGCATTATACATTCCGCATGTAACCATAAAAGTTTTACAAATTCGAACAATATGTTCTGGTATCAATCTTTCACCACTATCTGGATCGAATCCATTTAAAGCAAACACTGCTCCGATTCGCGCCAAATCATAGCAGTTCATCTCAATCGCACATTGTTTCGTATATAAATCGATTAAACTTTCCACATCTCCCTCAATAATATTATTTTGTTTCATAAAAAAACAAAGGGCTCGATTTAAATGTGCTGTTTCAAATTCTGAACGAGCAACCTCCTCATTGTACGTTATTTGCTGGTCATTCGCTAACGCTCTCACAAATTGAATTAACCGCTCCCATTTTTCAGTTAAATCCTTGCCTTTAATCATATTAGTGACAGCTAAAGCACCTGCGTTAATCATTGGATTCAACGGTTTAGAAGGCTTTAATGTTTCAAGCTTTGCAATTGAATTAAACGGATCTCCAGTTGGTTCCATTCCTACCTTCTGAAAAACATAATCTTCTCCTCGATCCATTAAAACTAATGCTAAACTTAATACTTTTGAAATACTTTGCAAAGTGAACTTTTTCTCAAAATTACCGGCATGAAAATAACTGTTATCGGTTTTATATATCGTAATAGCTAAATCATTTCCGTCTTCTTTTCCAAGCGCAGGTATGTAATCAGCTACTTTTCCATCTTTAGAAAACCGCTTTGCTTTTTCAACGAGTAATTGCAACTCCTTATTACTTTGTATACTCAATTACGACTTCCCCCTGTCATGAATCATTCTTTTCATTCCCATTGTCATTTTTTTTGTGAATTTTGTAAAGTGACATTGTTGATTAAAAGGGATATACTTTGTAAAGATGATGTTTTTTTTTTACACACTATTATTGTCAAAAATACGATATGCATGACCGATTATACATAATCGGACGATATGTAATTTATTGAAAGCGGTGAGCAAATTGGAATCAATCATTCTTATTACGGGAAAAGTTAATTTTTCGATTACACTAGATCCGGGTGTGTGGATTTTTGATGACCGGCGCATTGATTTAAATAATTATTTTACAACGGAAAAGAATAGTATTGATGAAACAGAAGAATATACAAAATCGATATCTAAGCATTGGGATCGAGAAATTATGGAAGGGGCAGTATTTCCGCCGACCGACATTAAAAACAGAAAAAAAATTTGAAAAAGAAAAGGTATTAAATGGATCATTCGGCGTTCCTTTCAAACCTTTTTTGAAAAATGCCAGTCCGAAACAATCCGCAACTGCATTAATCATTGAACGTGAATCTAAAGAAGATGTAACTATTTCATTGGAGGAAGCGTATCAGCTAATTCTTGGATTTTCAAAAGAAGGAAAGCCATTATTAGAAAATGGGCCGATCCATGTATATTATGGTAATGGATCTAACAAAGAAAATCCTATTACTCACGTTAAAGGGTTCCGCATCATATAATTTAAAGCGAAAACATAAATATATACGAGAGAAATCGACCTTTTATAAATCAATATATTTAAATCATTTCCGAAAATTGAGCCATACAAGCACAAGTATAAAGCCTTCATGAGTTAAAGATGAACTGAGCGTTTAGATCAGTCTAAAACGGGAGAAGCAAACTCCCGTTTCTTTTAATTTACAAAAGATCTGCGGCCAACTGTGCTAAACCCGACCTTTCCCCCTTTATTAACTTAACATGTCCAGAAATCGTTTGTTCCTTAAACCTTTCAACAACGTACGTAAGACCATTATTGTATGCATCTAAATAAGGGTGGTCAATTTGTTCAGGATCACCCATTAAAACGATTTTACTGCCTTCTCCTACACGGGTAAGGATGGTCTTTATTTCATGCTTCGTTAAATTTTGCGCCTCATCAATAATAATATATTGATCAGGAATGCTCCGACCGCGAATATACGTTAACGCTTCTACTTCAATTGAACCCATTCCTGCTAAAATCGCATCTAACTCTCCCGGCTTTTTCGTATTGAATAAATACTCAAGATTGTCATATATCGGTTGCATCCAAGGTCTCAGCTTTTCTTCTTTTTCACCAGGTAAAAAACCAATATCTTTCCCAACCGGGACAATAGGTCTTGCAACGAGCAGCTTTTTATAAGCCCCCACATCCTCAGTTTGCATTAACCCTGCTGCTAGTGCTAATAATGTTTTTCCTGTTCCGGCCTTCCCGATTAACGTAACGAGCTGAATATCTTTTCTTAATAACAATTCAACAGCCATTGTTTGTTGAACATTTCGTGAACGTATACCCCAAATCTGTTCATTGTCAAACACTAGTTGCTTT
Source organism: Bacillus aquiflavi (assembly GCF_019915265.1). Classification (NCBI taxonomy): domain Bacteria; kingdom Bacillati; phylum Bacillota; class Bacilli; order Caryophanales; family Bacillaceae; genus Bacillus; species Bacillus aquiflavi. The sequence goes on along the minus strand of NZ_CP082780.1, from coordinate 1,015,759 downwards.
ACAAACGTTCCGGAATGATCTACAATCCCCAACGCTGATGATGAGGAGCCAAAAGAATCCTTAATAATTAAAAATTGATTTGGGTAAAAAGGATGGTTCGTTATCTCTGCAAGAGGAAGCTCTCCTTTTTCATAAAAACGATTTAATTCATCAAGTTCAAGATAAACTTCTAAAAATCCTGTATAAATCTGGTCAAACTCAATAACTCGATCACTTAAAAAATCCTCTGCCAGTAAACCAATTGCATCAGCTTTTACACGTACTAGTGTATCTTTACTAACTAAAATAACAGATCTTCCATTTTCCTTTTTTTGCTCTTCAATTGCTAAATTTTTTGCTACCGCAAGAATGCGATTATCGTTCGTTTTTTCAATAAATATATTTTTTGAGCTCTTGAAACGAACGGTGATTTAGCTCAATTCGAATCACACCTCCGTTTTCAAGAGGGATTTTTTCATGAAGCTTTCCAGATTCCCTCAAGCTATCAATTAGTTTTGATACTTGTCGCGCATTTCTCCCAATTTCATCCATATAACGTTTTTTTGAATCTACTTCTTCAAGTACTACTGCTGGAATGACTACTTCATTGTCTTCAAAAGAGAAAATCGAATACGGGTCTTGCAATAATACATTAGTGTCTAAAACGTATATTTTTTTCAAACTAATGCCCCCTGCTCCTCATTTCCTCGTTTCCATATGCTATTCATTTAAAATTAAAAAGGGAAGAACTTTGTAAAATATATGATTTACCGTATAAAGATAGAAGATAAATTACACAATAACGAGTAAACAAAGTATTTTTTAAAAGGCATTTTTTATTATAATCATATGCCGTTATATTATATACAACGAAGGTGGGACAACATGAAAAATTTTTTACTAATTCTCTTATCGGTCATAATGTTGGCAAGCTGTGGGTTCCAACAAAATACAACTGAAAAGAAACAAACTTCACAAAATAACAATTTAACTAGAGTGAAAAACAGTACAATTGAACACGTTGATCGGAAAACCGGCCAGGATATTTCCAAACATTTAGTTCAATTAGCTTCAAGTATTCCAAATGTGAACGACGCTACCGCAGTCGTACTCGGAAAATATGCGATTGTAGGAATTGATGTTAATGAAAATATTGAGCGATCAGAAGTTGGTTCTATTAAATATTCAGTTGCCGAAAGTTTAAAAAATGATCCTTATGGTGCAAGAGCAATCATTATTGCCGATCCGGATATGAACGCAAGACTCAACGAAATAGCCGAAGATATTAACGACGGAAAACCGATTCAAGGAATTTTGAATGAATTGGCAGACATTACAGGAAGATTAATACCTGAAGTGCCTGCGGATGTAATTGAACCAAAACCAAAAAACGCACCAGAAGAACCTAAAAAGAAACTGAACCGTCAAGAGCAGCAACAACTTGAAAAAGAACAGCAAGATCAGTCAAACAATTATAAAGATTAACAGCAAAAACATTCCAATGAAAAAAGCTTAGTCGATTAACTAAGCTTTTTTCATTGCATCCATTACTTGTTTGTCTAATCTATCTGCAGCAGCCTTGTCATATGTTTTATCATACTGTGGTTCAACGGTAATTTTTTAACCGTAAAACATCACATCTCTCACTTCATTAATTTTTTATTCTAAAAGGGCAAGCTTTAATGGAACTTCTTCTAGCTTTTCAACTTTTATAGATGCTTTACCACTTATAGAATATGTGGACTCATTTGCAATGACGTTCATCACGACAAGGCTATTTTGATTAATGTTTTGAACAATGCGCGAACGATTGTCAACTGCAAAATAAATAGTGTCTTCACTTTTTGCATAAACCCATGAAATTGCACTTACATTTGGACCACCAGTTTCAAAATCTACGGTAGATAATGTCACAAATCTTTCTTTTTGAAGCGCTTCGAATAAAGGCTTAATTAATTTTGGTTCTACTTGATTTACCATCTATTTCTTCCCTCCTTAAAACTAATACCATCATACTATTATCCCTCATGACAAGGCAAATTAAACGTTTTTTAAGAAGATAATAAAACTTTACAACACGACTTTAAAAAGAATATGATAAAAGAAAGCAAAACTGCAATTAGCAGGATTTATTTAGAAAAAACTACATCGTTATATGTGTTTAACTAAGAACGTTTCGAGGTGTTTACATGAAAGTTAAATGTGTTATTTGCGATAAAATCGATATTCTGGAAGACAATTCGTTTTTAGCTAAACGGCTGCGGAACCGGCCACTTCATACATATATGTGTGAAACATGCAATAATCGTATTACTAAAAATACCGAAGCACGAATTGAGACTGGGAATTTTCGATTGTATGAGGCAAAAAAACAAGAGGATGAATGGTAACAAAAGGGGCTGTCTCAAAAGTCATTGAAAAATGATTTTTGAGAACAGCCCTATTTAAATTAGTCTATATCATCATAGTTACGATATTTTTCAGGCTCAGCATTAATTTGTTCGAGCATTACTTCAATTAACTCTCTTGGAAAGCGCATCTTCTTTTGCTCTCCTTTTTGTTTAAAATGAATGTAATACATTATTTCATCAGACGTTACTTCTATATCAACTAAACCGTGATCATTGTATAAAATCTCGTCAAAAAGCTTTTTTGTTTCCTGAGCAGCAATATCATCTTGTCTCGCATCACTTACTACTTTAATCGTTAACCAGTTATATAAGGAGTCCTGTAAAGATTTCAAATTCATTTACCCCTGTTCTGTTGATCCAGCTTTTTTTTGTTGGCGGAGCCTAATTTTATAAATTATTAATATTAATGCTGCTACAACGAGACCTTCTGCTACAGGTAAAAACACTCCGAAAAAGGTTAAAATCGTACATCCTAGAATAAGGAGAATATAAATAATAACTGATTTACCTATTGGCAGTTTTTTTGCAAACCCCAACTTATATACGATGATCGTTAATATGATAATTGTTATATATAAAAGCCACATTCCTAATACAGGATTTTGATCAATACGATATAGTGAAGCAAAAAACGTCAGTCGCTCAGTTACATCCATGTTTTTAGATAACACTCCTTTACCGTATAACTAATTTAAACTCTCGTATTTTTTCTTTTTAGCAACTTTCTCCCGTTCACTTTTATTTAAAATTTTCTTACGAAGACGTATAGATTGTGGTGTTACTTCACAATACTCATCATCATTTAAATATTCGAGCGCTTCCTCAAGCGTCATAATCCGAGGCTTTTTCATTGATTGAGTTTGATCTTTTGTTGCTGATCGCATGTTTGTCATTTGCTTTAACTTCGTTATATTGACACCTAAGTCATTTTCACGATTATGTTCACCGACTATCATGCCTTCATAAATTTCAGTGCCTGGTTCAACAAAAATAGTTCCTCTATCTTCTACTTGGATAATTCCATATGTTGAAACCTTCCCTGTCTCTATAGACACGAGAACCCCTTGGCGTCTCCCGCCGACTTGTCCAGCCTGCATCGGCTTATAGCTATCAAAGGAATGATTCAAGATTCCATATCCATGAGTTAATGTCATAAACTCAGTTGTATAACCGATTAACCCCCGTGCAGGAATCATAAAAGTAAGGCGCACTTGTCCATTTCCGTTATTCACCATATCAATTAATTCACCTTTTCGCTCACCAATTGACTCCATGACTCCTCCCGTAAACTCCTCAGGGATATCAATTTGAACTCGTTCAACCGGTTCACAGCGCATACCATCAATTTCCTTAACAATCACTTCAGGTTTTGATACTTGAAGTTCAAAACCTTCGCGACGCATGTTTTCTATCAAAATTGATAAATGGAGTTCTCCACGGCCTGAAACAATCCAAGCATCAGGCGAATCGGTATTTTTAACTCTCAGACTGACATCTGTTTGTAATTGGTTGTTTAATCTTTCTTCTATTTTCCTAGATGTAATATATTTCCCTTCCCTACCTGCAAACGGACTATTATTTACGAGAAAAGTCATTTGTAAAGTTGGTTCATCAATTCGAAGAGGTGTTAACGGTTCTTGATGTTCGATTGGACAGACAGTCTCACCGACATTAATATCCTCCATTCCTGAAACAGCGACGAGATCTCCTGCAAAAGCTTCTTTAATTTCCTGACGTTTTAAGCCAAAAAACCCAAACAATTTTGTTACACGAAATTGCTTCACTGTTCCGTCTAATTTCATTAATGCTACTTGTTGGCCAACTTTCATCGTTCCTCTAAAAATTCTCCCAATACCAATTCTACCAACATAATCATTATAATCCAATAAAGCAACTTGAAATTGAAGACCTTGCTCACGATTATCAGTTGGAGCAGGAATATGTTCAATGATCGCATCAAATAGCGTTTGCATATTTTCTTCTTGTTTAAGAGGATCCTTGCTAGCTGTCCCATTTATTCCAGAAGCATATATAACCGGAAACTCAAGCTGCTCCTCATTTGCACCAAGTTCAATAAATAAATCAAGCACCTCATCGATAACCTCTTCTGGACGAGCAGCATCACGATCAATTTTATTTACGACAACGATCGGAGTTAAATTCTCTTCTAATGCTTTTTTTAATACAAAACGCGTTTGCGGCATACAGCCTTCAAAAGCATCGACGATTAATAATACGCCATCAACCATCTTCAAAATTCGCTCAACTTCACCACCAAAATCAGCATGGCCAGGTGTATCAAGAATATTGATTTTTGTATCTTTATAAAAAATAGCAGTATTTTTTGCTAAAATGGTAATCCCACGTTCACGCTCAATTTCATTTGAATCCATAGCACGATCTTCGACATGTTCATTAGAACGAAATGTTCCAGATTGCTTTAATAGCTGGTCTACTAATGTTGTTTTACCATGATCAACGTGTGCAATAATAGCAATGTTTCGTATATCTTGTCTATATTTCAAAAATGTCACTCCTACCTAGTAAGAACTTAAAGTTTAACTTATTATAATTTTTCATAACTAAGTAATTATATCACAATGTAGATGGTGGAAAAAGGTCTTTTTTTTATGTACAATAAAGTAAAACTTTAAAAAATGATGATTAAAGCTTTACAATCAAGGAGGAAATAAGCTTGAAACAAATTAAATGGGTATTTGTATTATATGCAGTCGCCGCAGCAGTCAGTATAGGAGGTATTGGAGTTGCCATAGCCGAAAGAAGTATTCTTGGTATTTTAAGCTGTATCATTGCTGTTATAGTCGTAATGGGACTTGGATTTAAAACAAAGCGAAAAATGCGTGAAAATGGACAGCTTTAAAACTGAAAATGTATAAAAGAGAGTGATAATACCAGCTTGTAGATGTTGGCAGCTTTAGATCGGCGATAGTTTATAAGCAGATAGGCAGATAGCGAAGGAGAAGCAACGATGAATGCAAGGGATTCTCACAGTCTGAGAGATCGATGACTTTTGATCGATCTCTTTTTTAAGCCTGTATATAATGGAAATATTTAAAGCAACTGCCCTCAAACTAGTTGAAAAACACTTGTCAGTGAAGGAGCGCGGCACAAGAAAAGCGAATAGAACAGGTATTCATGACTTACAACAAAGTACAAGCAACGATGTATGAGGGCGTTTTCAACCGTCTGAAAGTTCGATGATCTCTTTTTATTTTGTTTGTTCTTTAAAATTCGTTACATAATGATCAATAATTTCCTTATGCAGGTCGGGTTTTGCTACTAGTATTGAGCTTTTTTCTAATAAATTTATAGGTGCGCCCGTTAATTTTGTTATGACGCCACCCAATTCTTCAACAATAATAGCCCCGGCAGCATAATCCCAAGGAGCAAGACGAAGAGAAATGTATGCATCTACTCTTCCAGTGGCTACGTATGCCATTTCAATAGCTGCTGATCCATATGAACGTGTTCCTCGCACATCTTTAACTAATCTTCCTAATATAGCAGGATCAATTTTATCATTTTCAGTAACCCAAGTCGCATTTACACCAACAATCGCTTTTTTTACCGCGACACCGTTTAGTTTTGGCAGCTTTGTTTCATTTACATAAGCTCCTCTTCCTTTTATCCCACAATACAATTCATCATGGACAACATCATAAATCAGTCCAATTTTTCCGATCCCATTTTCATAAATTCCAATTGAGATAGCAAAGTTCCGTTGTTGATGAATAAAATTCATTGTTCCGTCAATCGGGTCTATAATCCAAATAACTCCCTTTAAATCAGTTAATTGATCATGCTCCTCTTCCTCCCCCATAATTCGATGTTCAGGGAAAGTGTTCCTTATTTTCCCAATAAAAAACTGTTCTGTTTCTTTATCCATATTCGTAACAAGATCATTTTCATTTGATTTCGTTTGCACAGTTAATTTTTTTTGGAATGATGCTTTAATGCTTTCACCTGCTTCTTTTACCCAATCTTTTGCGTAAGATTCAATTTCGTTCCATTTCAATGCGATTACCCTCCATTACAAAAATGACTAATCTTAAAAAAATCCACGATATTTCTTTCTATATTTAGTATAACCGATTTGTTCCAATCCCCTCTGTTAAAAAACACTCAAGTCTTAGAAAAATAAAATTGCGAACTAATCAGTTCGCAATTTATATATCCATTATATATCCTCTGATGCTTTATTTCTAAATTTATAATGCTTTTAAACGCAATAGCTCTTCCCTGATTTTTTCCAACCGTCGGATACACTTCTGTTTCTGCTCTTCGTTGTTTTCTTCCATTGCTTCAAAAAGGGTTGCTAATTCATAATCCATCTCTAATTTTAATATCGCCATTTTTTCTTTTTGTAGCACTTGTTTACGCGATGTTTTTATTAATGTCAATGATAAGACACCCCCTTCATGGGTAATTTCCTCCGAACCAGATTTTCACACCACTTTTAATACTATCTTATGAGCGCTTAATCCTTGTTGTAACAAATTTGTGCATTTACCCATGTGTAACGAAAATGTATTTTAACGTCTCCATTATGCTACAATATTAAAAAATGAATAGGAGGTGTAAAAATGTCAATTTCTCCTTTTACGAAGACTGATTTTGAAGTTTTTTATATCAATGGTTTGGAGGAGCGAATGGAGGCATTGAAACAGCACATTCGTCCTAAATTAGAAGAACTGGGGCGACATTTTGCTCCTAGTCTATCCGTATTAACTGGAGACGAACTATTTCCGCATGTTGCAAAACATGCAAGACGAACAAAAAATCCACCTAATGATACATGGGTAGCTTTTTCAAGCAACCCTCGCGGTTACAAAATGCTGCCTCATTTTCAAATTGGGCTATGGGGGTCTCATTTATTTATTTGGTTTGCAGTTATTTATGAAGCTGCAAAAAAAGAGAAATTCGGTCAATTATTACATAACAATGTACTGGAAATTATGAAAGACATTCCTGATGACTTTGTCTGGTCTCCTGACCATACAAAACCAGAAGCTAAATTACACGGGGATTTATCAAAAAAAGATTTTATCGCAATGTTTGCCAGGTTACAAACTGTAAAAAAAGCAGAAATATTGTGCGGTTATCACATACCTAAGCTGCAAGCGATTCAGATGGATGCTAGTGAGTTAATCGAGAAAATTGATTTTGTATTTAAAAAATTAATTCCTTTGTACCGTTTATCATTTAATAATAATTAAAATATTAGAGACAATTATAATCCAAAAATTGATATATGAGACGAAAACTCATGAAATATTAATCAAAAGCTTTCAATGAAGTATGGCATACAACAGCTTGAACCTCCCATATCATCCAATGGGAGGTTTCTAAATGGAATGTCAATTTACTCATGCATTTGGAAAAAACGACCACACTCTTTCTCTTTTGCCCGTTTCATCGTTTTATAAGGGGAATAACCGCTTAACTGCTCAAATTGATCATTTAATTTCTTTTCTTCAGCTTTGCTAGGGACAATTTCTTTAAGACGCCGGTAAGCGCTTAATATTTTGTCACGCGCTATTCCTTTTTCATACGATGCTTCTACACATTGGAAAAAATAAATTACATCAATTATTTCTGCTGTCGACCAATCATCGTCAATTGGATAGTCATATTCTTTTCGGTTAAACGCCTTGTTTTTCATCTTAGCTCTCACTTTCAATTTACCATTTTCGCCGAATTTCTTCCCCTGTTAGAATTATACGATCAAACAGTTCTTGAACGGTTGGAATATCTTTAATCAGCCCCATTACTTGGCCCGCCCAAGCAAAGCCCTCTTCCTCTTTTCCTTCATGAATATAACGCTTGTTTGCTATTCCACTAATATACTCTTTCAAACCTTCATACCCTGCATTTTCTTTTTCTAACATAAGGATTTTTTCAGTCCAACTATTATGAATTGCTCTCGCGGGTGCACCGATAGAACGTTTGATCACCACTGTATCATTTTCCGTTCCTTCTACAAGCTTTCTTTTGTATACATTACTTGCATGAATACATTCCTTTGTTGCAATAAATCTCGTTCCCATTTCAATTCCTTCTGCCCCTAAAGCAAGAGCTGCCATTAATCCCCTGCCATCGCCAATTCCTCCAGAGGCAATGACAGGAATGCTGACTACATCAACTACTTGAGGAATTAATACGAAAGTTCCTGTATCAGCTTTTCCAAGATGTCCTCCTCCTTCATGACCAACTACCATAACAGCATCAGCTCCGATCTCTTCTGCTTTTTCAGCCTGTCTTCTAGCTGCAACGAGTACAAGCTTTTTTACATCCACACCTTTTAGTTGTTCAAAAATCGGCGTCGGATTTCCGCCGGTCATCGTAATCACTGGTACTTTTTCTTCAATTGCCACGTCTAACATGTGTGAAAAAGGTCGACCATGCTGACCAATAGCAAAGTTAACTCCAAACGGTTTATCTGTTAATTTTTTAACTTTCCGAATCTCATCCCGTAATGCTTCTTCACTACTTAATGACATTGCCGTTATTTGCCCCAATCCTCCTGCATTTGAAACAGCAGCCGCAAGCTCAGAATATGCTAAATAGGCTAGTCCACCTTGTATGATCGGATATTTGATTTTCAATAAATCAGTTACTCTTGTTTCCCATTCCATTTCTTATTCCTCCTGATGATATAATCTACTATTTGATTTATTTCTCCTTCAATCATCAAGATTCCTGTTAACGCTGAAAAATTAATTTTACACTTTGAAGCAAGCTGTTAGAAACCAAGGATAAAAGAAAACCAAGCTATCGTTCATAAGTACAACGGGATAGGACGTTTATTCGTCTTCCTTCTTACAAATAATATTCTCTATGCAAGTTTCTTTTAATTTGCTATAATTCTCTTGTTTTTCTTTGTAGAAAACAACAACCATATTCGATGATAAAGGTGTTGATACATTTGATCCAGAGCGAAACTCCGTTATTTAGCGGCTTATTAAAACATATAGAAAAAAATCCAATTCAATTTCATATTCCCGGTCATAAAAAAGGAGCAGGAATCGATCCACAATTTCGAGAGTTTATAGGTCATAACGCCTTATCAATTGATTTAATTAATATTGAACCTTTAGATGACCTCCATCACCCAAAAGGGATGATAAAAGATGCTCAGCAATTAGCCGCTGAGGCATTCGGAGCTGATTACACATTTTTCTCAGTTCAGGGAACAAGTGGAGCAATTATGACAATGATTATGACTGTATGTGGACCTGGAGATAAAATTATTGTTCCGAGAAATGTTCATAAATCCGTTATGACAGCAATTATTTTTTTTGGTGCGACACCGATATTTATCCATCCGGAAATAGATGAAAATCTCGGAATTTCACATGGGATTTCTCCGGAATCAGTTCAAAGAGCATTGGAGCAGCACCCTGATGCAAAAGGGGTTTTCGTAATTAATCCGACATATTTCGGAATATGTGCTGATTTACAAGAAATCGTGAAAATTTCCCATGCCTATAACATTCCGGTTCTCGTTGATGAAGCGCATGGAGTTCATATTCATTTCCATGAAAAACTCCCTCTTTCCGCTATGCAGGCTGGAGCAGATATGGCTGCAACAAGCGTTCATAAGCTGGGGGGATCAATGACACAAAGTTCGATTCTAAACTTAAAAGAAGGACTCATTTCTGCTAAACGGGTACAAACGATTTTAAGTATGCTTACGACAACTTCAACTTCATATTTACTGCTTGCTTCTTTAGATGTAGCAAGAAAACGGCTTGCAACAGAAGGTAAAACAATGATAACGAGTACAATCCAACTAGCCCAATTGATTAGAGAAAGAATGAATAAAATTGATCATCTATATTGTGTTGGCGAAGAAATTACTCGATCTCAGGCAGCGTTTGACTACGATCCTACCAAACTAATCATTTTTGTGAAGGAACTCGGTCTTACAGGATATGATGTTGAAAAATGGCTTCGAGAAGAATATAACATTGAAGTAGAGTTGTCTGATTTATACAATATCCTTTGCATCATTACTTCTGGAGATACCGAACATGAAGCTGAGGTATTAATTCAAGCATTTAAAGACATCGCAAATAAGTGTAGAAATTCAGCTAGAAATACGAATGTCCAAGTACTTCTCCCAGACATTCCATTACTCGCACTAACACCTAGGGATGCTTTTTATGCAGAAACAGAGGTTATTCCTTTTGAAGAATCAATTGGCCGAATTGCTGCAGAATTCATTATGATCTATCCGCCAGGGATCCCAATCTTTATTCCAGGAGAGATTATTACAGAAGAAAATCTTTTTTACATTAAGAAAAACATTGAGGCCGGGCTTCCAGTACAAGGCCCAGAAGATGACAAATTAAACACTATACATGTTATAAAAGAACATAAGGCAATAAAATAAGAGCTAACAATTGTACTAGCTCTCATTTTATGATCATTAAACTGCCAATGATACAAAATAGAAAATAAAAAAACATACAGGACTACTCTGTATGCTGATTAACTGGAATGGTTTTACTTCTTTCCTTACTCTTCATTGTCGTTTTCTTCCTCACAACCGTGGCACTTTGCATATAAAACTGTCACTTTCTCATCTTCAAAATAATCAATTGTTGAGTTACAGCTTTGACAGACGATTGTACCCATCATTCATGCTCCTTTATGAATTTTTGAAAGCGTTTTAGAATAACCTTAACTTCATAATAAGATAACACAATTGGATTTTCAAGCCTATTTGTATGACACTTTTGTAACATAAAAAAAAATAAACAGACCGTTAGTTAGTCTGTTTAATTTTTACTCATATTGCGTGTTAAATGGCACACCTGGTATCGCGTCTTTAAAAAATTCAACTAAATCCAACACTCGTTCCTTATCTTGAATACGGAAAGTAGTTTGTAAATGATCAACATCTTCTAAATCATTAGGGTCAAGGAGGGTTGAGCGGCCAGTTTGCATGCAAACAACTAACGGCTTGCCGAAAAACATATTAGTGTACACAATTCCAAAATCATAGCGGGCATGATTCGTAGTAAAACCTACAAACCTAACTTTTACTCTTTCATGCTCATCATAAAGTTTATCGAAAACTTCCATGATCATCCTCCTTTTAAAATATTTAGAATTTTATTATAATTTAAATAAACTCATTTAGCAAGGATTTTTTTATAAAATGCTTGTTATTGTTGTCATTCGTTTTTATTCAATGCTAGAATAATGGGAGACACAATTGTCTTAACGGGAATTGGAGGGATTATTATGGCCAATAATGCATATATTAAACTTGTACCTTCATCAGCAAAAGAACATGTGTCAGTCGATGAAATAAAAGAACTATTTCACTATTTTAAAAAAATAACTAACAAAACGGGGGAGCAGCTAGATTGGGAGTATAGTAACGCTGCATTTCCATATGAAATCAAAGAAAAGCCTGAAGGCAAAGGAAAATGGTTTTATCTTTATTCCAACCATGAACGATATCACGCCATTTTACTTGGGGTCGATAAAGAAACTGTTGTTGATGAAGATGGTACAGAACGACAACAAACATATATCCAAGTTACCCTGCCTGTAACAGCTACATACGGGGATAAAGGTAAAGCAAATGAACTTAGTAAATTTTTGGCAAAAAAATTAAAAGGGGAACTCCATTTATTTAATGGACGGATTATGTACTTTTATCCACGAAAATAATTAGAAAAGAGGTTTGGAAGAAAACATTCCAAGCCTTTCACTCTTTTCTTTGTTCTATTAGGCTCTATTTTATTTATAAAGCGATTGGAATACAAGAAATTAAAGTTTCCTTTATTTGTTTGCACACTCTCCCCTTAACAGCACATTTATATTTATCTCCAATATTTTTTGCTTTAAGGAAACTTTAGCAATTCTCTCCCTATCTTTTAAAAATTTATTTGTAGCGAATTAAGCATTATGAAAAGTACAAAATGACCACCTAAGCTTAAAGCAGTTAAAATCATTGTTTTTTTTGTAGACTTGACAATACTTTTTCCAATAACAAATGCTAAATAAAAGAAAATAACAAACATTATGATTTTATACTCAATTCGGTCATATGCCGATAACCATTCGATTAACGTATATGCACTCCAAATAATAAACTGGAGCACAATCGTCAAATATTCTTTCATTAGCTACACCCGCCGATATATCATTTTTAAAAACTTACTGTCTGTAATACTTATGAAGTATAGTACTCATATATTTTTTATTTATGTAACATTTATATAACAAGTAAGAGATATCATCATAGTAATGGTAAAATATAACCATTAAGAAATAATTACACTTATACTTTTTACTTATATAATGATAAAGTGAGGCATGAAAAAATTGAAACGACTGCCGCTCTTTTTTAGCTGTTGTTTATTATTATTAACGGTCTCTTGTGAAAAAAACGAGCAAACTATCGATCTGAATAATGCAGATAACGTTAAACAAATTCTCTTTTTTTCGGATGAAACAGCTTTAACCGAAGAAGCCGAATATTATGATGCTTTACTTGATTTAAAAAAAAATTTCCCAATTGAAATAAACAATATGAAAGTGTTGATAAATTCAGAAAATAAAAAAATCTATTCTGAATTCGACATTTCTACTTCTCCAACGATACTCGTTCTTTACAATGGGGAAGTAATTGAAAAAATAAGTGGTGATGTGCCGAAGGAGGAAATCATCGAGCCGTTAACAAAGGCTTTATTACCATAATCAAAAAAAAAAATCAACTAGTAAAACATCCTGGTTGTTTCAACATGTTATTATTCACCCTCTATATCGAGAAAATAGGAAGATATCGGATATTTCTAACTTTATACATGCATCCCTCGTCTATCATTCCTATTGTCCCTTACATTAAGAAACAAGTAGACTAAGCATACCTACACAAAAAAACGTCCTTTTTGGACGTTTTTTTGTACTAAAGATTATTTTACAATATGAATTGGCGTTCCTAAAGCAACCTCAGCTGCTTCCATTGTAATTTCACCTAATGTCGGATGAGCATGGATCGTCATTGCTAAATCCTCAGCAGTCATTCCTGCTTCAATTGCAAGCCCTAATTCAGCAACCATATCCGATGCACTAGTACCCGCAATTTGTGCACCTATTACCAATCCGTCTTCTCTCCGTGTCACAAGCTTCACAAATCCATCAGTACTATTTAATGCAAGCGCCCGGCCATTTGCAGCAAATGGAAATTTTGAAGCGATCACTTCAATTCCTTCTTCTTTTGCTTGTTTTTCAGTGTAGCCAACTGTAGCAAGCTCTGGTTCTGCAAACACAACGGCAGGGATTCCAAGATAATCAATCTCAGAATTTTGTCCTGAAATAACTTCTGCAGCAATTTTCCCTTCATAAGAAGCTTTATGGGCAAGCGGCGGACCTTCGACAATATCGCCAATCGCGAAAATATTATTTATATTTGTTCTGCATTGCTTGTCAGTTTTAATAAGACCTTTTTCAGTTAACTGGATACCGACTTGTTCAAGCCCTAATTCATCTGTGTTTGCTTTTCTGCCAACAGTTACTAAAACGTAGTCAGCCTCAACGGTTTTTTCTTCACCTTTAGCTTCATACGTTACAATAACACCGTTCTCTGTTTCTTTAACAGATTTCGCCAATGCCTTTGTAACAACTTCAGCACCTTTTTTCTTTAAATTCCGTTTTACTAAAGCTGACATTTGCTTTTCAAAACCTGACAAAATATCAGGAGAACCTTCTAAAATGGTAACTTTCACACCAAAATTAGCGTACGCTGTTCCAAGCTCAGTTCCTATATAACCGCCGCCAATCACAACTAATTTTTCCGGAATTTCGGTTAAATTAAGTGCTCCTGTTGAATCAATAATCCGCTTTGAAAATTTAAATGCTGGCAATTCAATCGGCCGTGATTCTGTAGCGATAATTGCATGCTTAAACTTATACGTTTGTGCTGAATTTTCATCCATGACACGAACCGTGTTTGCATCAACAAAATAAGCTTCGCCTTTGACAATTTCTACTTTATTCCCTTTTAAAAGCCCTTCAACACCACTAGTTAGCTTTTTTACAACACTATTTTTTCATTCTTGAACCTTTGTAAAATCAACTGTTACATTTTCCGCCACAATTCCTAAATCATCTGAGTGCTTAGCTGTATCGTAACGATGTGCAGCCGAAATAAGAGATTTTGATGGTATACAGCCAACATTTAAACAAACACCGCCAAGATTTCCTTTTTCAACAATTGTTACCTTTTGACCAAGCTGTGCTGCCCGAATCGCTGCAACATAGCCGCCTGGTCCTGCGCCGATGATGAGAGTCTCTGTTTCAATAGGAAAATCCCCAACTACCATGTTTTTACGCCTCCATTAGTAATAGTTCTGGATCGTTCAATAATCGTTTAATATGATTAAGAGCATGCTGTGCAGTAGCGCCATCAATCATTCGATGATCAAAACTCAATGATAGTGCTAATACAGGAGCTGCAATAATTTCGCCATCACGTACCACTGGTTTTTCAGCAATTCGACCAATTCCTAAAATCGCAACCTCAGGATGATTAATAATTGGAGTAAACCACTGACCGCCCGCCGATCCGATGTTTGTAATTGTACAAGAGGCTCCCTTCATTTCATTAGGAGCAAGCTTGCCATTACGCGCTTTTTCAGCAAGCTCATTTATTTCTTTCGAGATGTTAAACATTGATTTGCGATCAGCATTTTTAATAACTGGAACGAGAAGGCCTTTATCAGTATCTGCAGCTATACCAATATTATAGTAATATTTATGAATAATTTCATTTGTTTCGTCTTCGAACGAAGTATTTAACATCGGATATTCACGTAAAGCACTCGTTAAAGCTTTCACTACATAAGGAAGGAAAGTTAATTTAATCCCTTTTTCCGCTGCAATTTCTTTAAATTTTTTCCGGTGAGCAACAAGCTTTTCAACATCTACTTCATCCATTATTGTAACGTGCGGTGCAGTATACTTCGATTTAACCATTGCTTTTGCAATTGCTTTTCTAACACCACTTATTTTTTCTCTTGATTGAGGATATTGTCCTTCTGGAATCATTGCCGCAGACTCTACTTCTTGTTGCTTTTCTTCTGTAACAGGGATATTTTCTTCGTTTGCCTCTACATGACCGCTTAAATATGCTTCAATATCACTTTTCAAAATCCGGCCATTTTTACCTGTACCACTGACTAAATGAATGTTTACACCTTGTTCTCGGGCAAATTTACGAACAGAAGGCATCGCAATGACACGTTTTTGTTTTTGTTTTTGTTCTTGATCTTCCGGCATTTCACCAAGATCCGTATGACTATCCTTTTTATTTTCCTCTAATTTCACATCTTTTTCTTCCTCATGCTCACCTTTAAACTGCATATCTTCATACCCGGGTGCATCAATAGAAACGAGCACATCCCCTACGATTGCGACTTGACCTTCTTTTACATGAATCTTTTCAACTGTTCCTGACACTGGAGAAGGTATTTCTACTACTGCTTTGTCATTTTGCACTTCACAAAGTACATCATCTTCAGAAAGTTTTTCCCCTTCCTTAACAAACCATTTGACGATTTCACCTTCGTGTATCCCTTCACCGATGTCTGGTAGTTTAAACTGGAATGCCAATAGATTCACCCTCCTATTTAATAAACGATACTTATATCCTCATTAAAAAGTTAATACTTTTTTAGCTGTCTCGATAATATCTTTATAGTTTGGCAACCATACCGCCTCTGCTTGAGAAAATGGATAAACTGTATCCGGAGCGGCTACGCGCAATACAGGTGCTTCCAAACTTAAAATTGCACGGTCATTAATTTCTGCAACAACATTTGCTGCGATGCCCGCTTGCTTTTGGGCTTCTTGTACAACGATTGCCCGGTTTGTTTTCTCAACAGATCTAATAATCGTTTCAATATCGAGAGGACTAATCGTCCGAAGATCAATTACTTCTGCAGAGTAACCTTCTTTTTCTAACTCACTTGCTGCTTTTAACGATTCTTGAACCATCGCTCCATAAGTGATAATTGAAATATCTTTTCCTTCTTGTTTAATATCCGCTTTCCCAAGAGGAATGACATACTCTTCTTCAGGTACCTCCTGCCTAAAGGAACGATATAATTTCATATGCTCTAAAAAAATAACAGGATCGTTATCACGAATCGCAGAGATTAATAATCCCTTTGCATCGTAAGGTGTTGAAGGAATAACGACTTTTAAGCCCGGCTGTTGTGCAACAAGTCCCTCCAAACTGTCGGCATGAAGCTCAGGTGTCTGGACACCTCCGCCAAACGGCGAACGAATCGTAATAGGTGAGTGATATCGTCCCCCTGAACGGTAGCGCATCCGTGCCATTTGTCCAGAAATTGAGTCCATCACTTCATAAACAAAACCGAAAAATTGGATTTCTGGAACAGGTCGATATCCTTGCAATCCTAGACCGATCGCCAAACCACCAATACCAGATTCAGCTAGAGGGGTGTCGAATACACGTTCTTCACCAAATTCTTTCTGCAACCCTTCAGTTGCTCTAAATACTCCCCCGTTAACTCCAACATCTTCCCCAAATACTAATACGTTAGGATCATGACGTAATTCTGTCCGCAATGCGTCATTTATCGCTTGAATCATTGTCATTTGAGCCATCGCTTACTTCGACTCCTTTTCTCTATATATTTCATATTGCTCTTTCAAATTGTACGGCAAGTCTTCGTGCATGATAGAAATTAAGTCTGTTACTTTTTGTTTTGGCGTTTCATCAGCCTTTTTAATTGCCTCTTTAATGTCTTGTTTCGCTTTTTCAATTACTTCTTTTTCCATTTCTTCAGTCCAAAGACCTTTTTTCTCTAAAAATTTACGGAATCGAACGAGAGGGTCCTTCTTTTCCCATTCATTATCTAGATCTGAAGTCCGATAACGCGTTGGGTCATCTCCAGCCATCGTATGAGGACCATAACGATAACACAATGTTTCAATTAAAGTCGGGCCTTCTCCATTAATAGCACGCTCACGAGCTTTACGTACAGCTGCGTATACCGCAAATGGATCCATACCGTCCACTTGATATCCTGGAATACCTGCTGCAACAGCCTTTTGGGCAATTGTTTTTGCAGAAGATTGCTTTTCAACGGGTGTCGAAATAGCAAAACCGTTATTTTGAACGATAAAAATTGCAGGAACCTTGAGAGCACCAGCAAAGTTTATTCCCTCATAAAAATCTCCTTGAGAAGAACCGCCATCTCCTGTATAAGTGATGACAACAGATTTTAAACCACGCTTCTTCATTCCTAAGGCAACACCAGCAGCTTGAATATATTGGGCACCAATAATAATTTGCGGGGATATGACGTTCACTCCATCAGGAATTTGGTTTCCTTGAAAATGACCGCGTGAAAATAAAAAAGCTTGATAAAGCGGTAAACCATGCCAAATAATTTGAGGAACGTCACGATAACCAGGTAAAATAAAGTCTTCCTTTTCTAAGGCAAACTGTGAAGCAATTTGAGAAGCTTCTTGTCCTGCAGTCGGCGCATAAAAACCGAGGCGCCCTTGACGATTTAACGAGATCGATCGTTGGTCAAGAATACGAGTATATACCATGCGATGCATTAAATCCTGTAGTTGTTCGTCAGTTAAATCAGGCACCATCTGGTCATTCACTACTTCTCCATCTTCATTTAAAATTTGCAGTGTTTGAAATTGTTTATCAATTTCATCGATTTGCTTTTGTCCATCAAAAAAATCGTGCTTTGTTTTAGAAGCCAATGTAAGCCACCTCTTCCCTTTCAATAAAAGTAATATTTGGAACAATACAAAAAATCGTAAATGTAAATTTTAGCTTGAAACTTATTTAAAAACAGTTTCCCACAGTTTGCCTGAATAAAAACGTTTTTCCTATTTTTCATTCTTATAATATTCTGTATCAATAAAAAATGCAACTAAATTAACACAATGAAATTATTAAATTTAACACTTTATTATATATTTAGACCTCATAAATACCATGGTATTACGTTTTTCCAATCTTATTAATGTATTTATATTTATTTTTATATATTATCAATCTGTATCATTCAATTAATAGGTACTGTATTATAAAACAGATTGTAATTTTGTCCATCTGTTATAATACTAATTAAACAAAAAAAAAAAATCGGCTTAAGAGCCGATTTTTAAACGTTATTATTTTTTATTTTTTTGATCTTCTATCTCTATCCCACTTTCTTTGTAAAAAGATCGTTTGATTTTATTATATTTATCTGTCTCTTCATTGAACTTTTTATTCGCATCTAATATTTTTGTATATGCCTTATTTATCGCTGTAACATGCTCTTCTAACTGTTCAAGAGTCAATTGTTCATCTTTAAACATCTCATATAACTGACGGTCTAATTCGATACTATCCATGTAATGAAGATAAAGTTCATCATAGGATTGATAACGATCTATCATTGTATCATATAATTTTTTTGCAAGTTTTTTTAACTGATCATCTTCCAATTTTTTAATGGGCTGCGACAGTTTTTTAAATTCCTTTTTAGAAGCTTCTATACTTTCATGTTCCTTATCAATCAACTCCGTTCTTTTTTCAAGCAAAGAAAGTGCTTGGTCAGATAGCTTGACAATCTCATCATATTCTTTCATACCGAGGTTCATTATTTTTTCATATAATTCTTTTTCCTGCTTTTCAATCTTGACTAAAGGGTCTTGCTGAGCAGCAAAAGTTTTTTCTAACGAGACGACTTTTTCTAATGTTTCATACATTTTTTCTTCATTGGTTTTATTAAAGCAAGCTGTAAGGAAAACGACCGTCATTATGAATAGCAAAGCTAGATGGTTTTTTTGCAAAATTGACACTTAGCAACCCCCTCACAAATTCACCAATCATTACTATATCGATTGAAATCATTTTTGACAATTTAAATTTGAGTAAAGCTTAACTGCTACCAATATATTCGCCGCTCTTTTTCAATATTACTAGGCTGTCGCCTATACAAAAACATTATGAATATCATACGTTGTAGTAATCGTCCGCCATAAATTTCGGGCGAAAATTATCTTGTAGGAGGAATCCCTTATGTTTGGTTACGGATGCGGATTTGGATACCCTGGTTACGGATATGGCTATGGGTATGGTAGAGGCTTTGCGTTAATCGTAGTATTATTCATTCTTTTGATTATCGTTGGCTGCGCTTGCTGGAACTAATCTGATAGGTAAAAGCTGATCACACAAATAAACATCAATAGCTATCAGTGGGGTTAACCCCACTGATAGTTACAAACATTAATGCCCATTAGCTCTCCTAATAAAATATTTACTCGTCTCATAGCATTCATGTTAACTTTTTTCCTAATCTTTGCTACACTAATGACATTATACGTATTGATTTATGGGAGTGAAATATATGATTACAATGGATGATATTATTCGTGATGGACATCCGACATTGCGAAAAGTAGCGGAGAAAGTAGCTTTACCACCATCAGAAGAAGATAAAAATATTTTAGCAAGTTTAGTACAATATTTGCTTCATAGCCAAGACGCTAAAATTGCAGAGAAATACGGACTCCGCCCAGGCGTTGGACTTGCTGCGCCGCAAATAAACGTCTCGAAAAGAATGATTGCCGTTCATGCTCATGACGAAAAGGAGAAATTACACAGTTATGCACTTTTTAATCCACGGATTGTGAGTCACTCAGTTGAACGGACTTATTTAACTTCCGGAGAAGGGTGTCTCTCTGTTGATGAAAATATACCTGGTTATGTTCCTAGATATGCCAGAATTACTGTAAAAGGTTTTGATGAAAATGGTGCCGAAGTTAAGCTTCGCCTAAAAGGCTTTCTCGCGATTGTTTTTCAACATGAAATTGACCATTTAAATGGCATTATGTTTTATGACCATATTGACAAACAGCACCCATTAAAACCAATTGAAAATGCAATCCCCCTCGAAAGATAATTGAAAATAAGGCTAGTTCTTACTGGCATTGCTCACGTCAGTAGGAACTATAGTTTAATCACCCTTCTACAATGAAATAATATTCTTTAAAACAATATTATTTCTTATTCTTCTTATTAGAAATCTGTCTTTCATCCTTCTCTTTTATTTTAAAAATTAAACTTCATTTAATGTATCTTCAAGAAATAAAAACGGTGCACAAAAGCTTACACAACTGTAATTATTACGGTTAAATTTACACAATTAATTCTTTCCATGATTAGCCATGAAAAAATAACTGATTTCATCATATAATATAATTAAAAAAGACCATTATTTAAAATATTTCTAAACACTATTTCACTTTGGACAAGGATCGTTTAAAATAAGAAGTGAGGAGATGATCCACAATGTTAAAGAAGCTTAAAAAGAAGCTTTTAAAACAGTGGAAAGATTTGCTTCGAAAAAAACAATTGCATGACTTTTAAGCCCTTCAAGCTTGCGAAGGGCTTCTTCCTTATTGTACATTGATTAGTAGTATCCCCTTTTACTTATGTGTTATATTAAAAATGATCCTCAATCATAATTAGTATTACTCACTTAATTATTTGTACATATTAGGCTTTACATTATGTTAATCTTAGCTGAGTCTTCCTTTCCGTTGTAAATATGACGGTGATGAAATAAGCTACTTTTTCGTAACGACCCATTGTTTTGGAAATTACTGCTTAAATAACATGAAAAACATGTAAAGTTTCTATATAATAATAAAAGGATTTAAATGGAGGAGCGATTTATATGATTTACAAAATTTTTTACCAAGAAATTAAAAACGAAGTGCCTGTGCGCGAAAAAACAAAAGCTTTTTTTTTTTTTTTAGAAGCTAGTTCTGAAAGGGAAGTTCGTTTAAAATTAAAGGACCGCTCAATTAATATCGAGTTTATCCAGCCAGTAGAAGGAGCTTTTTTAGAGTATGAACGTCAAAATGAAGATTTTAAAGTATTGGAGATATGATAATTTATGAAATTTGTTAAAAATGATCAAACTGCCGTATTTGCGCTAGGCGGTCTTGGAGAGATAGGTAAAAATACTTATGCAGTTCAGTTTCAAGATGAAATTATTTTAATTGATGCCGGTATTAAATTTCCGGAAGATGAGCTTCTCGGCATTGATTATGTCATCCCAGATTATACGTATTTAGTTAAGAACGAGGATAAAATTAAAGGTCTTTTTATTACACATGGTCATGAAGACCACATTGGCGGAATCCCTTATTTATTGAGACAAGTGAATGTACCAATCTATGGTGGACAATTGGCATTAGGACTTATTAAAAATAAATTAGAGGAACATGGGTTACTTAGACAAACGAAGCTATATGAAATTAAAGAAGATGACATCATTAAATTTAGAAAAACGTCTGTATCCTTTTTCCGTACAACCCATAGTATTCCTGATTCCTATGGTGTAGTTGTCAAAACTCCGCCAGGTCAAATTGTTCACACTGGAGATTTTAAATTTGACTTCACACCTGTAGGAGAACCAGCAAATCTTACGAAAATGGCTGAAATCGGTAAAGAGGGGGTTCTTTGTTTATTATCTGACAGCACAAATAGTGAGATACCGGATTTTACTATGTCAGAACGTCGTGTAGGTGAAAATATTCAAGATATTTTTCGAAAGGTAGAAGGAAGAATTATTTTTGCTACTTTCGCCTCAAATATTCATCGCCTGCAACAAGTGACTGAAGCAGCCGTTTCAAATGGGCGGAAAATTGCTGTATTTGGCCGGAGCATGGAAGCAGCTATTAACATCGGACTCGATTTAGGTTATATTCATGCACCGAAAGATACATTTATTGAACCACAGCAAATTAATCGACTACCTGCCGATAAAGTCACGATATTATGTACTGGAAGTCAAGGGGAACCAATGGCAGCATTATCAAGGATTGCAAATGGCACGCACCGGCAAATTCAAATTATTCCTGGCGATACTGTTGTCTTCTCGTCTTCCCCAATACCAGGAAATACAATAAGCGTAAGCAAAACAATTAACTTACTTTATCGTGCTGGTGCAGAAGTCATCCATGGTGCATTAAGTGATATTCATACTTCAGGTCATGGCGGTCAAGAAGAACAAAAGCTAATGTTGCGTTTAATGAAGCCGAAGTTTTTTATGCCCATCCATGGAGAATACCGGATGCAAATTATGCATGCAAAATTAGCAGTTGACTGTGATGTTGATCAAGAGAATTGCTTTATTATGGATAATGGCGAAGTACTTGCTCTAAGTGAAGATTCTGCACAAATTGCTGGCAAGATTCCTTCAGGATCTGTTTATATTGATGGCAGCGGGGTCGGTGATATCGGTAATATCGTCCTTCGTGATCGGCGAATTTTATCAGAAGAAGGTTTAGTTGTAGTCGTTGTTAGTATCAATATGAAAGACTTCAAAATTGCTGCAGGTCCAGACATTATCTCTCGCGGATTCGTTTATATGCGCGAATCAGGAGATTTAATTAATGATGCACAAAGCTTAATAACAAAACATTTAAATAAAGTAATGGAAAGAAAAACAACGCAATGGTCTGAAATTAAAAATGAAATCACTGATACGCTAGCTCCATTTCTATATGAAAAAACAAAGCGGCGACCAATGATTTTACCAATAATTATGGAAGTTTAAATAAGCACTGTTATCATGTAAAATTAGTGTACTATTAAAAAACCCCTACAAAGATTTTTCTATTTTCTCTGTAGGGGTTTTTTACTCTATAGATCAATTAACTTTTTCTCAAATCGATTGATATCAGAATCTGCTCCGATAACAATTAAAATATCATTAGCATGAATAACCTCGTTAGCGATAGGTGAAACGATAATATCTTTATTACGCTTGATTGCAACAATATTTACACCAAACTTAGCCCGGATATCAAGATCAACGATAGACTTTCCGATAATTTTTTCACTTGCTACAATCTCAACTATGCTATGTTCATCTGAGAGCTCTAAATAATCTAATACATTATTTGAAACGATGTTTTGTGCAATTCGTCTCCCCATATCTCGTTCAGGATGAACGACGTGATCCGCACCAATTTTTCGCAATACTTTTTCATGATAATCATTTTGTGCCTTTACGGTTATATGTTTAACGCCCAACTCTTTTAATATCAGTGTTGTTAAAATGCTTGCTTGGATATCATCCCCTATTGCAACTATTACATGTTCAAAATTTCTAATACCAAGACTTTTCAGCACTGTTTCATCAGTTGTATTTCCTACAACCGCATGGGTAGCAATCATAGAAAACTCATTGACTCGTTCTTCGTTATTGTCTATCGCCATTACTTCCATTCCTAACTCAGTTAAAGAGCGACAAATACTACCTCCAAACCGCCCCAATCCAATTACAGCAAACTCCTTCTTCAAACATAACGCCCCCACTAAATAGTATCTTGACTCATTTTAGCATAAAATGTTCCTTTCGTATTTGCTTATTTCACTGCTCGATTATTTTCTGCCTTTCACATATTCTGCGTCAAATAAAAATAAACGCATCAGCATAAACAGTGATGGAATGAGGAGAAATAGACCTGCAATAAAGGCAATAATAAGCGCAATCCCCATTGTCTCGTTCGTATAGCCCGAATAAATTGTAATGAAAGGGTCTAATAAATATGGTAAATGTGATGCTCCATAACCAAAAAAGGCAAAAAAGAATTGAAGCATCACAAAAATAAATGCAGTACCATAAGCTTTCTTTTTATAAATAAGATACACTGCTCCTACAAAGAATATGAACGACAATGCAAACATCCACCAAAGATCTATTGCATTTTCAAAATGACGGAGATTATGTGCTCGTAACGAAATAAACACAAACAAACTAGCCAAAATAGTCGGACCACTCCAAGTAAGCGCAAATTTCCGAATTAACTGCTTTGCCTCAATATCGTTAGCTCTATCAGCATAATACGTTAAAAATGAAGCACTAATAAATAAAACGGATACGATCGCTAAAAAAACAACACTCCATGCATATGGACTTAAAAATAATTCTTTCATCAATAGGACAACTTGATCCCCTCTTATTTCAATAAATCCTCCTTCAGAGATTGTCAGAGCCATTGAAAGTGAGGCAGGAATAAGTAAACCAGTTGCACCATATAAAAACAAGAATAGTTTATTATCTTTATACCCATAATTACCAAAGGCATAAAAAGATCCTCGAATCGCTAATAATATTAGGGCAATACTTCCCGGAACCAATAGCGCAGTGCCATAATAGTAAGCCGTATCAGGAAAAAATCAACTAAAAACCGACAAAAAAGAACACGAAAAAGACATTTGTAACCTCCCATACAGGCGATAAGTACCGACTAATAATGTGATTAATAATATGATCTTTCTTTGTCCTTTTTCCATAATAAGCAAAAAAGCCAGCACCAAAATCAATGGAAGCTACAATAACATAGCCATATAAAAATAACCATAGGACAGTAATTCCGAGGATTTCCGTACTCATTTAAAACTCCCCTTTCGTTCGAAAAATTAAATAACCTCAAAATAGTTGTTATTTTTTTTATCTGTTATTTCGATATCATGTGAGCATAACGTTCATTAAGCTCGACTTCTGCTGGCTTCTTTTTAAACATTTTATTAAGCACTATCGAAGAAATAGTTGCTAAAGCAATATAAAGAAGGATAAATAATATTAGCATTGAACCAACATTATTTGCTGTTGTAGCTCCGTTTGTTACCTTCATGTACCCTCTTAAAATCCACGGTTGTCTTCCAACCTCTGCAAAAATCCAACCAATTTCAATCGCTAACATTGATAATGGTCCACTCGCAACAATTGCCCATAAAAGCGGTTTATTGTGTGGATTTCCCTTTTTCCACTTTAAAAGCAATAAATAAACAGCAGCAATAAACAGCGTAAAGAAACCGATTAAAACCATTAGATCAAATAAATAATGAATCCATAGTGGAGGCTGTTCTTCCTTTGGAATCTGATCTAAGCCAATAACTTCTGTTTCAAATGAATTGCCAGCAAGAAAACTTAATGCTTTTGGAATTCTTATTTCATTACTAATGTTGTGGGTATTTTTATCTAACGTACCAAACAAAATCAAGTCAGCACCTTTTTCTGTTTCAAAATGCCATTCAGCAGCTGCTAACTTTTCAGGTTGTTTTTTTGCTAAAAACTTTGCAGATAAATCTCCAGCTAAAGCGGTTCCGGCTGCAAATAAAAGAGTTGCAACCATCGTTAATTTTAATGCTTTTTGCTCATATACTCCTCTTTTGCCACGAATCATAGCAAAAGCGGTTATAGCGGCTAAAATCATAGCCGAAGTTAAATAGGAGGAAGTTAACACATGAAAAGTTTTAGTAGGTGTAGCAGGATTAAACATTGCCTTAAGCGGATCAAGTTTTGTAATTATCCCATTAGCTAGTTCAAATCCTTGCGGAGTATTCATAAATGCATTGACAGTCGTAATGAAAAAAGCTGATGCTGATGAGCCGATTACAACTGGTATTGATAATAACCAATGGTATATCGGCTTTTTAAAGCGATCCCACGTATATAAATAAATACTTAAAAAAAAAAAAAATCGCTTCAAAGAAAAATGCAAATGTTTCCATGAATAAAGGAAGGCTAATTGCTTGACCTGCTATTTTCATAAAGCTTGGCCAAAGTAATGAAAGCTGAAGTCCGATACTAGTTCCCGTTACAACTCCTACGGCAACTGTAATTGTAAAACCTCTTGCCCACCTTCTTGCAAGTAAAATATAATAAGGATCATTCTTTTTTATCCCAATATATTCCGCAATAGAGATCATAACCGGAACACCAACACCAATTGTTGCAAAGATAATATGAAATCCTAAAGTTAAAGACGTTAACATCCGACTACGAAACACGCTATCAAATTCCATAAAATTTAACCCTCCATTTCTTATTGGACAATTATTTTAAAATAATTATTACTATATATACATTGTAAATGTTTAAATCATCTGAAAAACGCTATGGAAGTGACGTTTTTTTGTTACGAAAATCACAAATTTTTGTGACGCTTTCAAATAAGGGAGAAATGAAAATTTTAATCGAGTAGGAGGGGGTGATTAGCCCCCGACCTCTCACACCACCGTACATACGGTTCCGTATACGGCGGTTCAATTAAGATGAATAACGCAAAGTTTCGTAACGAATTTGCAGACTTTTCAGCCCTTGGCTTTCCCAGTAGGAATTGTCAAGGGTTCTGTGTAATATGGGGCTTTTTGAAATGCGCCAGTACCCTTTCCGGGTATTCCCCCACTCATATGCTTTTCCGTATGGGATGTTTAAGCGAGTGAGGTTTCTGACTCTTGTCCGAGGTTTCTTCCAATTCTTCCATAGACACATTCTCAATAACTATCTAACAACTTGAAGATACTTGGTGTACCTGCTAGCGCAAAATAACCACACCATCTATCCGCCTCATTTACTTGATATGACCTTCGATAGAAAGAGCTTTATTTTGTTTGGCAAACTCACTCAATCATATCTAGCCTTGTATGAGATTCGTGTTCCTCGGATCGGTGTTTTGCCTCCAGCTTCCTTCAGATTCCATGTCACCACGGACACCCTTGCTCTTGGCTAACCTCTACTTCTGTCTTCGGGGTTCGGGACTTGCACCCTATAGTTCATGCGCATGCCGGGCGCACCAAAAAAAAAAAACGATTGCTTCAATCGAAACAATCGTTTTTTACTGTTACAAACGTTCACATTCTTTGTTACTTGCATTTCGTTGTTATTCTGAACTATAGTTCTATTCGCTTACATCCCTCGACTGACAAACGTTTCTAATTATCTGAAGGAGGGTATTGACTTTAAATATTAACTTTGTCTACAAACTCCAATTGCTTCAATCGAAACCACCGCTTTTTACTTTATTCACTTTTCTCCATTTCATCTAGTACTCGATTCACACGTTTTTCAAGCATCTTCATGCCACTTCCGCCTGCTTGGAAATGACGCAATTTTCCTTCTTTATCAAATACATAATAGGCTGGCACATATTGATTCTCGAATGCATCATTCAGCTTTAACTCGCTATCAATGAAAATAGGTTGTGTAATCTCATGTTCATCAGCGATCTTCTTTATTTCATCAAGATCAAGATCATTTTCCGAGCGCGGCATATGAACAGCAACAACGTTTAATTTGTCTTTATATTGATCACGAAAATTGTTCACATGAGGCATTGCTTCTTTACATAAATGGCAGCTAACTGACCAAAAATGTATCAACGTTGGTTTTTCACCTACTAGCTGTTCTCTGGTCACTTCTCCATTAAGCCATGCAACAGCACCAGTTAATTCTGGCATTGGTTCACGTAATTTCATTTATTTTACCTCCTTAAAATGAAAATGATAGATGGTAGAAAAAGACCTAACAAGCGTTAGGTCTTTTATGTTTTCACTTTATTTCTAAATTAAACTTTAAGAGTTTCTTGACCTGGTCTCCAGTTTGCAGGACAAAGTCCACCAGTTTGAAGAGCTTGAAGAACACGTAATGTTTCGTCAACATCACGGCCAATATTGTTATGGTTAACAACAGAGTACATTAACTCTCCTTCAGGGTTAATAATATATAAACCACGAAGTGCAACTCCATCTTCTTCAATAAGCACACCATAATCGCGTGATACGACATGATTTGTATCTGCAGCAAGTGGATACTTAAGATCACCTAAACCGTTTTCTTTACGGTCAGTTTTAATCCATGCTAAGTGTGTATGAATTGTGTCAGTTGAAACACCGATTACTTCAGCATCTAGATCTTCAAATTCATCATAACGGTCTGAAAGTGCAGTGATTTCAGTCGGGCATACGAATGTAAAGTCCATCGGATAAAAGAACAAAACAGTCCATTTGCCGTTTTTCATATTTTCTTCAAGACTTACTTTCCCAAATTCTTTATTTGGCATTACTGCATCCATTTCAAAACGAGGTGCTTGCTTTCCTACCATGCGTTCTGGCATAAATAATCCCTCCATTATTTTTTTAAATGAGAATGTCTTTAGTTAATTCTCATTTGTATTACCCTCAACAATTATCATTATAGTTGATTGTAATCTTATGGTCAACATTAAATTATAATAAATTTAAAAAAGTATTTATTATCATTAACAAAAGAAAACTGTCATACTTGTTGTACCCATTTTCTATTAAATTATTTGTTAAATGACGTTTTTTTTAAAATTGTCCACATTCATCTATATATTCTTGAACAATTTCGATAAATGCTTGTACTTGTTTTAATTTAAAAGCTGATTCATACCCAAGAAGCCAAGTATCCCTTTTAATTGGTTCATTATTTTCATCTAATAACGGAATTTTAAAAATATCCTTTTTTGCTCCATTTAGCGTAATTGCAGGTAAAATAGCATATCCTATACCATTAAATGTCATTTGCTTACATGTTTCAATCTGATCAACAATAATTGTTCTTTTTGGGATTGTTTGAAACTGACGATGCCACCAATCTTGGATTTCTTGATAGTAATTTGAGTCACTTTTAAATTGAATTAACGGTCTGTCTGTTTCCAACACTTGTTCAATTTTAGTTATTTGTTTATCAACTAAAAACAGACTATCTTTAAATAAGTGAATTTTAACTCCTTTCCAAGTAGGAGTTCCACGAATAATACCTATGTGAACGTCATCTTCATATAGGGATTTTAAAATTTCACTGCTCCAGCCGGTAATAAGTGAAATTTTTGCATGTGGATAACGGCTGACAAACTTTTTTAACACTTGCGGAAGCCAGTTCTGTCCAACAATAGAAGCAACGGCAATTTTTAAAGTTCCATGTACTTTTGATTCCAACGCTTGAATCGATTCACGTACCTTTTCCTCACGGGCTACGGGCTAGTATTTCATTAGCAAAATTTACAACCATCTCACCTGCAGGAGTTAAAGTGACCCCTTTTTGCGAACGAAGAAAAAGCTTTCGATCCCATTCTTTTTCAATCGTTTGCAGACGTTGAGAAAGAGCAGGCTGGGAAACAAATAGCCTTTCGGCAGCTTTCCGCATATTCATTTCCTCAGCGAGAACAGATAATAATTGCAATTCGGAAAAATATGACAAATTCATCACCCTAATATGATATCTTTAAATTCTTTATTATTACATGATGGTTGTGAGAATTGGAGCATATGAGAGGTATTATTTGACTAGGAAAAACAGCTCCCCTACTTGGGAGCCTTGGTGTATCTATTCAACTTGTGCACATACTGATTCAATTGTTTTAAAACAGCCCGTCTTGTTAAAATCCCTTCAAAATACCCGTTTTCATCTTCAACACATAAAAAAGGATGATCAACAAGAAGCTCTAAGTAGGCATTCATTGTTGCATTAATTTTCAAACGTGGTACTGTACGGTTCATGACCTCCTCAACTCGTTTTTCTTCTAACTTTTCAAATTCAATTCTTTCTAGTCCAAGAATTGCCTCCATGATAATGGGTGTACTAATTAAACCGTGTAATTTATAGTGTGGATCTAAAACAGGGATAGCAGTGTATCCGCTCTTTGTTAAAACAAGTAAAGCATGTTCTAAGCTATTTCCAATTTGCACGTGTGCAACTCGTTCTGATGAAATCATCAAATCTTTCAGGTTATTTTCAATAAACTCCCCACTGTACAGACTGATCATAGTCGAAAACTCCCTAAAATTATTCTGTTAATCACTTTAATTTTATCACAGTTTTCGAAAGTTCGCCTTTTATATACATTCAGATAGCCTTATATTTTTTAACCTTTGCTTGTTTCAATATTACGAACAGTGTAGCTGCACTTTGGACATTGGTAAATAACATTTTGATTTGCTTGTGCTGTCAAAACCTCATCAATTTCTTTTTCAACATGACATTTTGGACATTTTACAATTGGTAGCATATAATCACCTTTCTTTATTTTTTATAGCTTTTGTATTTAGAAAAGTTTTTATCATTTATTTATTGCTAAACTGACGTGTAAGACACGAATGAGCTTAAAAAACAAACATATTGTTTAAACGTCAATATAAAATAAGGAGAGTTCACAAGTAACTCTCCTACATTTCACTGAATTAAATCAAATATTTCGATCGTAATCATATCAATATTATCAAATTGATATTTTTTCGACTTCTCTTTCATATTAAACACTTCTAATTCATATGTCTTCGTTTTAGGGTGATAGGTTACTTGGCACTTACGCTCTCCATTTACCTCAAAAAAACGTTGAGCTGCTTCACCCCCACTTGCCTGTTCCTGAAGGCTTTTTAATCTCGTTAAAATTCCTTGAAGTTGTGACATACTTCCTCTCCTTTCAAACAAAAAACACAGTTTTTTTTTTTCTTTCTCTTCCAGGATGTTTCTATCCACATGCTATTTTTTCAGAATATTCTCTCCATTCCTTTACATGTCGATATTTACAGCATAAAATAATAGAGAGTGTTTTTACAACTATAAGTTTTTGTTGAGGAGGGGATTTTTTTTTTTTTGCAGCAAATCGATCAACTCGCTGAAAAAATTTTTTTAATTGATAATTTTGATATGAAAATGAAAGAAAGAACCGGAACTTATGTGCTTGCAGAAGAGAATTTAACGATTATAGAAACTTCAGCAAGCCCTTCGATTCCATTTATTATTGACGGATTAAAAAAGTTGAATTTTTCATTATCTGATATTAAATATATTATTGTCACTCATATTCATCTTGATCATGCTGGGGGCGCAGGGCTGCTTCTCGAACAATGTCCCAACGCTACCGTTGTTGTCCACCCGAAAGGAGCCCGACACTTAATAAACCCTGCAAAGCTTATAAAAGGCGCTAAGGCTGTATACGGGGAACAGTTTGATGAGTTATTTCATCCGATTTTACCAATTCCTGAAAATAAAATTTTAATAATGGATGATAAAGATGAGCTACACATTGGCAAAGAGTGTACGTTAACTTTTTACCACACACCCGGCCATGCATATCATCATTTTAGTATTTATCATTCTGTTGTAAACGGAATGTTTACTGGCGATACAGCAGGTGTTCGCTATCCCGAACTATATAAAGATGGCGTTGAATTATACTTGCCTTCAACATCACCTAACCAGTTTAATCCGGAAGAAACACTTGAATCGATTAAACTTTATGAATCAATGAAGCTCGATTACATTTTTTTTGGACATTATGGGATGTCAGCAACCCCAGCCAAAGTCTATCAGCAAATTCATACATGGCTACCGATATTTTTAAATGAAGCAGAAGAAGCATATCAACAATCGACTTTAATGAGTGAACAAATAAAAGCAACGAAAGAACGGTTATCCATAAAAGTCACTGAACATTTACAATCATTAGGAATAGGCTTAAACCACCCAGTTTACAATATTCTTGCACTAGATATTAGTGTCTGCTCAATGGGATTGATTGATTATTTACAAAAGAAATATGAAGCAGTGAAGCATCTTTAAAAAAAGAAATAGTATTGATCCAATTCCTTTTTATTCATGCAACGTTTTGTTACAGGCTTAATCTTATGAGATCCGCAGTAAGCAAAGCTTTATGTTATGAATGAAAATCTAATAGCAAAGATTTAACATTAAGTTAAGCGGTTGACATTAAATAGTAACAGAATAATTAAAGGCATTTGTTCTCATAAGGTAGATTTCATAATTTTATCATTATTCTGCTTTGATAAAGCCCTTCATCATGACTTTTTAAACATACTGATCCAGCATGATTTCTGAAGAATATTTAACAACAGTAAAACAATCAACAGCATCAAGAAAACGTGCTTAAAGAATGTTCCTAAATTATAAAAAAAGGCGCTAATTCATGCGCCTTTTTTCTATAAGCTAGCTGCATAAACAATGATTAAAAGTAGGATAACAAAAAAAGCAGCGTAAGCAATAAAAATTGGGTTGCGAATATAAGCATGCTCTTGAGCTTGCTCTGGAATTTCAGAGTCAAGCTCCCCTTTTACCTTTTCACGCCCTCTACCAATAATCCATGTATAAATTAGAGAAAAAACTAAGATTCCTAATAAAACGATTAATATTGTCGTTAAATATAAACTCATTTTGTGTGAATCTCTCCCTTTTCGGAAAGTTAGCTTTATATTACGTTGCCACAATATAAACAAAACTATACGGGTTATAAAATCCATATTTATCCATTAAAAATGGAAGAATCAGCTCAACATAATATGATTAAAAAACAGAATGATAAGGGTGACAAAGAAAATATGGAGGATAAATATATGAAAAAAATTCTCTCTGTTTTAATTGCCCTTCCGTTGTTAGGTTGTGCTGGCACGAAAGAAACAAAAAGTTTTCGGATGGAAAACGAAACTCCTTTACCAGCAGCTTATAAATCAGGAGACAATAGGCAAAATCAATCAGCTGTTCAAAAAATTGAGCAACAAAAGACAACAGAACAAGATCAGAAAAAGGAAAAAATTATTCTAGATGTCCCGCTAATAAAGCAAAATCCCGAACTAAAATATGGCTGTGAAGTAACAAGTACAGCAATGGTTCTTCAATATAGCGGAGTTAATACAAATAAAATGGAACTTTATGAAAAGGTAAAAAAAGACCCAGACCCTATTAAAAGAGCACCAAGCGGAGACATATTAGAGTGGGGAAACCCAGCTGAAGGCTATGTTGGGGATATGACCGGGAAAACAGCAGGTTATGCAGTGTTTGATAAGCCTATTGTAGATTTAATTAATCAATACTTGCCAAATAAAGCAGTTAATTTAACGAATAAAGACTTTGAAGAAGTGCTTGCACACGTATCTAAAGGCTATCCTGTTGTCATTTGGACAACAGGCGATTATCGACTTCCAGACCGATGGGAAGCATGGAAACATGGAAATGAAACAATTGAAACCCCATTAGATCTTCATGTAGTTGTGTTAGTTGGATACGATCAAAATTACGTTTATTTAAATGACCCTCTCTCTGGAAAAAAACAAGCAAAAGTAAATAAAGAACAATTTATTTCCTCATGGAAAGCATTAAAGCAAAGAGCAGTCAGTTATAAATAAATGAAGATGGAATTGGATGATTCCCAGTTCCATCTTCAAAATTAAAACGGGAATTGATTTAACCATTGCCCTCCGTCCATTGTAATGCATTCACCATTTATATATGCAGCATGATTAGAAAATAAGAAAAATGCAAGCTCAGCAATTTCTTCAGGAGTACCAAGTCTTCCTAATGGTACACTGTTAATGGTTCTTTTTCCTGCTTCCTCCGATTCCCATAATCGATCTGCGCCTCCAGTTCTTTCAATCGGTCCTGGTGCAATTGCATTTACACGGATTCCATAACGTCTGCCCCATTCCACTGCCAATGTACGTGTCATTGAAAGTACACCAGCTTTTGCAGCAGCAGAGTGAATAACACCTGCACCAGCATTCCACGCATATGTTGCTACCATATTAATAATACTTCCTTTAATCCCCTTTTCAATCCAATATTTCCCTACTTCACTGCTGCAATAAAAAGTGCCGTTTAAAACAATGTCTATGACTACATTCCAACCATTAACACTTAATTTTTTTGCAGGACATAAGAAGTTTCCAGCAGCGTTATTAACGAGGTAATCAATCGTTTTAAATTGTTCCGTTGTTTCGCTAATCATTCTTTTAACATCATCAATATTTCTAACATCCATTTGACAAGTTAACACTTGTCCCGGATTTTGCTCAATTTCCTTTTTCGCCTCTTCTAGTTTCTCCATCGTCCTGCCTGTAATAACTACTTTTGCTCCCGCACTGGCAAAACGTTTCGCCATATGTTTCCCCATTCCACTAGAACCGCCTGTTACTATAACAACTTTATTTTTCAAATGACATACTCCTCTCCAAAAATGAATGAACATTCATTCTTTATTTTATCATAAAGAGTTGCAATATTCTAATAAAAATAAAGCTTAAATTCAAACTGATACATTACTTGATAATAAATTGAATTGATCGCTAATATTTATTAAAACAATTAGACTTTATTTTTGTAAAAATTTTTTCTAAAACGTATTCTCTAATCATGTTATCTTTATATTTTTATTAACAACATTTATGTACTTCTTTTTCTCATGATACTTTGATACTATTTTAATTATATTAATAGAATAGGTTGGTTTTAAAAAAAAAAAAAAAACGTATTTCCCGAAGATCATTTATTAAAAGAACACTAAGTACTATTTTTACAGTATTCGCTGTTGGCTCAGGCAGTTATTTTTATGCACATTCTATTGAACCAAAACTATTAAATATTTCAAAGTATACGATTCGTCACGAAAAGATTCCCGCAAGCTTTAATGGGTTTAAAAAAATTCAATTTAGTGATACTCACCTTGGTTTTCAATATACCCTTGCTCAGCTTGAAAAGTTAATCTTAAAAATTAATCAGCATGAGCCCGATATTATTTTTTTTTCAGGTGATTTAATCGATGACCCTAAAAACTACCCAGAAGCTGGTAAGCTTACTTCGATTTTAAAAAATTTAAAAGCTCCTTTTGGTAAATTTGCTGTTTATGGAAACCATGATCATGGAGGATACGGCACAAACCTTTACGAACAAATTATGACCAATGCAGGATTTCATCTTCTTTTAAATGAGGCAGCCCCCGTTGAACTATTAGATAAAAGTCAGATTTATATTGTAGGTATTGATGATGCAATGTTGGGGAAGCCGGATATTAAAACATCTTTAAAAAACGTGCCTGCTGACGGCTATAAAATCCTTCTTTCCCATGCCCCAGATCTAGCTGACGATGCGCAAACTTTTAACATTCATCTTCAGCTTAGCGGACATAGTCATGGCGGACAAATACAAATTCCCTTTTTAGGTGCACTCGTTAAACCACCTTTTGCCGAAAAGTATGTTGAAGGTATGTACAAGATTACTGGAGACGAACCGCTAACTTTATATGTCAATCGAGGATTAGGAACGACTCGTCTCCCTTTTCGTTTCTTATCACGCCCAGAACTATCCATTTTTACGCTTTCATCATCCTAATTAATCAGGCTGTCAAAAATCATTGACAGCCTTAAACTCTAGATAAACAAACTCATAAACGACTGCTTTAATCGCACTTATCCTCTTGCTACCCACTTTGCCTGTCAATTGTTTTAAGTAGTCTTTTGAGCATTTGCTTCAAATATGACTTTGTTTACAAGCTCGCCTGTTTGTAAATTTTTCAAAAATTTATCTTTGCATATCGAATGCCCACCAATTAGCTTTTCCGAACAATTTGACCATTATGGGAACGAATCATGGCAACATAATAAATGCGTCAAATAATAAACCGCTTAACACAATGGTTGAAATTTGCAAAAATGATCAAACAGCAGCTGGAAACAAAACAGCTAATGTACCTGCTAAGATGATCATAACTGAAATAACACTGTCCCCATATTTTTCATTGATCGTATGAGGGCCTCCTCTCCTCTCATCTCCTAATATTCATTAAATCGATCCCTTAACACTAGTAAAAACAACTTCGTTTAACGATCTTTCTAAATTTTTAAAGATTAGGAGTAAATTAACAGTTACTATCTTGTCAATTCAATTAAAGCAGAATTCAACTTTGTACAGGCGCAAACGATTATGTATCCCATAAAATAATAAAAGAAGCCCGCAAAAAAAATGATGAAAGGAAGAGTATGATGATTCATATCGTTAAAAATGGAGAAACTCTTTCATCTATATCTAAAAACTACAGACGAAGTATTTCTCAATTATTAGCAGCTAATCCTCAGTTAGTACCGCCTTTTTTAATTTATCCTGGACAAAGATTGCAAATACCCGGGTTACCAGATCCACAATCTATTGAATATCAAATAATTGTTTCTTTAAATAATCGAACGTTAACGTTATTGAAAAATGGAATTCCGTTTAAAACGTACCCTGTCGGAATTGGGAAAATACTTACAAAAACACCTATTGGTGATTACGTTATCGTCAATCGACAGCCTCATCCTGGTGGTCCGTATGGAGCTATGTGGTTATCGTTATCAAGAGCAGGTTATGGAATACATGGAACAAATAACCCTGCCTCGATCGGTAAAATGGTTTCAAAAGGCTGTATTCGAATGTACAACAAAGATGTACTTCAGCTTGCAAAGTTTGTGCCGAATGGAACAAGAGTCATGATTCAACCTTAAAAAAAAGCAATTGATCGTTCACTTTTTCTGCTTCTTTTTTTATTTTTTTAAAGTAAAATAATATATGGTACAGATTGACTTTTAAAATCGTTTCATTATAGGTTATAATGAAGAAAAGAGGCACTTATATTATTTTGAAAGGAGTCATCATTTTGAGTCACGACAAATATGAATCTCCACTTCGATCAACAGTGGAAAACCTCGCACAGGCCATCTTCACCGTGAATCGTCACGCTAAAACCGCTCCAAACCCTAAATACTTATATAGACTAAAACATGAAGCACTAAAAAAATTATTAAAAGAAGGAAAAGCAAAAAAAATTGGCCTCCACTTTTCCAAAAATCCAAAATTTAGTCAACAACAATCAGATGTTCTTGTTGAATGCGGAAAATACTCATTCCACATTCCTCCGTCTAAACAAGATTTCCAAACATTACCCCATCTCGGAAAACTTAATCATTTAGTGCGTAATCCAAAAACTCGACTTTCACTTAATGAAGCCAAGAAAATGTTGGAATTGTATACTTGTTTAAAAGAAGACAAGCATCATCATACAAAAAATAAGCACCGTCAGCCGCAGAAGCCTGTCTTCAAAAGACTTGGCGAAAGCTATTTTTAAATCGAGTAGGAGGGGGTGATTAACCCCCGACCTCTCACACCACCGTACATCATGTCACCACGGACACCCTTGCTCTTGGCTAACCTCTACTTCTGTCTTCGGGGTTCGGGACTTGCACCCTATAGTTCATGCGCATGCCGGGCGCACCAAAAAAAAAGATAAAAGCTCGGAAACCAGCTTTTATCGTTTTTTAATGAATCGCTTCAAATATTGACTTTGTCTCAACTCATTTTTTAAAAACGCTTTTATTCTTAATGGTTATGCATATTTTTCGTTATTTGTTTCATTCAAATCAGTTTAATTTTGTAAAACAATTGTCCTAGCAATAAGATCGTGAAGGGCCTGTTTTTTATCTGTCATTGCAGCGATCATATAGCCGATTAATAAAAAACCAGATAAAAACAATTTACTGAAACATCTTCCTGTTGCCCTCCAGAAGGAGATTCTATCGCCATTTAAATCCGTCACCTTTAATCCAACTATTTTCTTCCCTATCGTTGCTTGCCATTTTGAAGAGTGACTTACCGCATAATAAAGCCACGTAATAAGAATCGAAATGATAGCACAAAATAAAATCCCCTTCCACATCGCAAAAAAAATTATTTCCTGCTCAGCAGTAGTTAAATACCTTTCATAATAAAAAAATTCATCTAATATACCAGTAGAATCGAGAGAAAATATAAAAATAGTCAAATTAATCATGCCAATCGGGATTGATAGTATAATTGAATCAATCATATATGCGCCAAACCGGCTCCAAAAACCCCCGTAATTTGAAATATTGTTTGTTTGCTTCTCTAAACTTACATCCATTTATAAGCCTCCAATTGTGTTTGTACACTCATCTTAATGTGTCTCGAAGACAATTTCAATAATACTTATATAACAATTATTTTCAAAGCAATTTGAACTAGATCATATTTTAATTTCGACAACAAATTGTCCATTTATTTGACAAAGTGATCATTTTGTGAATTTTATCACAAACCCATAGACGAAATACTTTTTTCTCACTACAATGATATATGTAAACTAAAATCAAAACAGTTTACAAATACATTAAAAGAGGTGCGATACAAAATGAAGGGAACAGCTGTTCTATTTCAAGATGACCAAACAGTTACTTTCCTAGAAAATGTTGATCGTTCAGTATTTGAAGAAATTAAAAAAAAATGTGGATGTGAAAATTGCAACTGCAAAATTGAAAATAAAACTGTTGAATTTGGCTCTATTTCACCTGTATTTTGGTGTCAAGATGAGGTAGATTGGGATTACGGATATTAATATTGTTTACCACCCCCCCCTTTTACTCGAACTAAAAGGGGTTTTTATTATTTTCAAAATATAAAAGCCGGACTAGAAACAAGCCGGCTTTTTAACAACTTATGCCCAATACTTATAAAGAGCTTGTGTTCCGCTATTTTCCTCTCCATTATCAGCCAATTGCTCATATAATGATTTTGCAACTGATAAACCAGGAAGCTCAATTCCCAATTTTTCTGCTTCGTCAATGGCAATTTTCATATCTTTTATAAAATGCTTAATATAAAAACCTGGAGCAAAATCCCCATTTATGATACGGGGTGCTAAGTTTGAAAGTGACCAGCTTCCAGCTGCTCCTGTGGAAATGCTTTTTAAAAATGTTTCGGGATCAAGTCCCGCTTTTTCAGCATAAACAATTGCTTCGCATATTCCTATCATATTAGAGGCAATCGCAATTTGATTACACATTTTCGTATGCTGGCCTGCCCCCGCTTTTCCTTGATAAACAATATTCGTTCCAAGAGTGGCCAACAATGGAGTAACCGTCTTAAAATCAGCTTCCTCTCCTCCAACCATAATCACTAGCTTTGCCTCTTTAGCTCCAATATCTCCTCCAGAAACTGGAGCATCTAACGTATGTATTCCTTTTTTCTTTCCTTCATTAAAAATGTTTGTCGCTAACGAAGGAGTTGAAGTCGTCATATCAATAAAATAACTCCCGGCTTGTCCATTAGGAATCAAACCATTTTCCCCTAAATAAACTTCCTCAACATCATAAGGAAAGCCTACCATCGTAATGACAACATTCGCTTTTTGGGCAATTTCCTTTGGCGATGAAACCCATTTTGCTCCCCTTTTAATTAGCTCATTTGCCTTCTCTTTCGTTCTCGTATAAATGACGAGTGGATAACCGGCTGCTAAAAGGTGCGCCGCCATACTTTTTCCCATAACACCTGTCCCAATAAATCCAACTACTGTATTTTTTGGTGTTAACAAAAAACCACTTCCCTCTCCAACCATTTTTAGTTATTTATATTTTATCATGGAAAAGCAAGATGTAGATTACTAAAGTAAAACTTTAATCCTTTCAATGATCAAAAATCACGCACGAAAAAATAGCCTTCATCGGTCATCCGATCGAATCGTTCATAATCCACATAGCCACGTTCAAACACATACATGGCTTCTTTATCATTACCAGAACTTCAAGCTGATTTCGGTCATGTTCTTTTACCGTTGTAATGACATCTCTTTCTGGATAAACAGCATTTTTATCCATGATCACGAGTCGCAAATGTAGTTTTACACCTGCTTTTGTTTGACGAAACCTCGCCCATTGATAGTTAGTTAAGTTGAGTGGTAGAGTACTCGAATCAATGATTTTTAGTGGCATTCTCTTTTCACTTTTCATGTGATAATGTTGAATTTTCCACACTAAATCCAAGAACATATGAGAAAGAATGAGCGGATTGATATTATTGTTCTTTCGTGATAACTGAGATGCACTAATTGATTCAAATCCGAGTATTTTCTGAAGGTCTTCGTCTAAAAGGGCATCACTGATTTCTTCTAAGCTCTCATATTCATGAAGCTGGGCAAAAAGCAAAAGCTTAATATAAGACTCCGTTGTAAACTTCTTTGTATAGTAGTTCTGTTTTTGTTCTTTAACAAGTTCAGAAAGCTTTTGAATATTTATTGGTGAAACCCATTTACCAAATGACGTAATTAGTGTATTCTTGTCCATGATAAAGATAATTCTATTTGATAGTTAATAAAACCTTGTCTGGCTAAATGCCTTTCAAGGTTTCCTTTTTTGTTGTGGGGCTATCCAGTGACGAATAGTTCATTTTTTATGCAGAGAATATGAGTAACTCTAGTAAGCCCCATATTATGTTTTTACGAATTATATTAATTTAATATTTCATAACTCTTAAAGTTCTTCTTTCTCAATAAAATCTACTTCAATTACTTTGGTATTAGGTCAATAAAGTAGACACAAATTTTTTAGATTTTTATCCTCTACCGCGCTTTCGCTTGGTGGCCTCTTCATTCAAGAACAGAATGACTTCTGTTCTTGAATGAAGAGGAAAAGTGTATCTTGTGTTAACTTGCAGCTTTACTAAGGTACATACGTTCGTATTCGGACGGCGAAAGGTATCCATTGGCCGAATGAATTCTTTTTGAATTATAGAATATTTCGATATATTCATAGATTTCTTTTTTGGCCTGTTCTCTCGTCTTATATTTAGTTAGATAGATAAGTTCTTTCTTTAGCACACTATGAAAGGATTCAATGCAGGCATTATCATAACAGTTTCCCTTTCTGCTCATGCTTATATCCATCTCATACTTAGTCAATTTCTTTTGATAATCTTTTGAACAATATTGGCTGCCGCGATCTGAATGATGAAGAACAGAGCCAAGGGGTGGCTTCTGGCGGTTATATGCCCGATCCAGAGCGTTAATCACCAACTCTTTTGTCATTGTCTTATCCACGGACCAGCCAACAATTTTGCGAGAAAATAAATCCATTACGCTTGCTAAATAGAGCCAGCCTTCTGAAGTTGGAATATAAGTGATATCAGCGACCCATACTTTATTCGGTGCATCTACTTTAAATTCTTGATTAAGCTTATTCTCGTAGACTGGAAGAGAATGCTTTGAATTGGTAGTCGCTTTATATTTTTTAACTGTCTTTGACCGGAGATTCTCTTCTTTCATGATACGAGCTACTGTTTTTTGGCAGACAGGCACTCCTTTTCTTTCAAGGTCTTTTGCAATCTTTGGACTTCCATAAAATCCCCTGGATTCTAAATATGATTTATGAACGTGCTTAACTAAAGTTTTATGGCGTTTTGCTTTTTCACTTTCAGGGCGATCCACCCATTTATGATAGCCGCTTCGGGAAACCTTCATGACCTTGCACATCTTCTCCACACGGAAAATGAAGCGATTCTCATAGATGAATGAGAAAATTACCGATGGTCTTTCACGAAGAAGTGCATAGCCTTTTTTAAGATTGCATTCTCCTCCTCAAGATCACGTAGCCGTTTTTGCATTGCTTTTAATTGTTGAGCTTCTGTCATGTTTGGAAAAGAAGCTTCAATAAACTCTTCACCATATTTCTTTTTCCAATTGTGAATGGTATTTGGACTAATATCCAGATCCCTAGCCGTCTGGGCAACCGACTTGTTTTGTTCAATCATCATTTGGACTGTACTTCTTTTAAAATCTTCATCAAATGTTTGTCTGCTCATTTGGACACCTCATATTATTAGTTATTTTAATAATAAACTGTGTCTACTTTTGAGTCTAACATCAGGCTAACTTCACTAAGGGGTTTTATCTCCATCCAAAAGGTGGTGATATTCACCGAATCAGTCGCAAGTTTTTCCTTATAGAAAACAGGGACCTTTTGCTTTCCTAATGCGATTTTGGCTGTTGTCACTTTTTGTTTTAGGAAATCCTTGCTGTAAGGATGCCTTTTAAAATTTCTGTTGGGACATTTTTAGTTGAGCCTTTGCTAATTCCTTTTAATGTGGAAACTCCTTTTGCTCCTCTGCCTGCTTGGCCAACCACTGGTACAAATGTAGTCAATCCAAAACCCGTGACATACATGATACCCTCGTCTTCTGCTGCATCGAAAGCAGTCTGTCCGATACTTTCTACAACACTCATCGGATCACTAATAATATGTTTCATTGTTTGCTTGTATATATTTCCACTCGATCATTGGCGGCTTGCTTTAATCCTTCTGGTTCTATTATATCAGGAATGATATCGGAAAGGACAACGATTCCTGCATCAAGGACAAGCGTTAATAGGCCTTTTGCGATTTCATATAAACCAACGGCAAGCCCTTTAACAAGGCCCCATACTTTTTCTGATCCCCATTCAACTACGTCCCCTACGCCTTCGAAAAAGTTTGTATATTTAGATTTTACATTTGCGGCTTTATCATTGTATGCGTCATCGACATTTTCAAATTTTTTTACCTTGGAGGTGTAGAGATTCCATAGTTCATCCATCTTATATTCGAGGCTGTTTTTTGTTTGTTGGATGTCTTTCCTAATATTTTCTATCTTAGATTGATTCATCCGACTTGCCTCTTTTTCTGCGTCTGTTGGATCATCTAAAAAATTAAAAATGGAAGTAGGAGAATCATACGTTTTCATTAATGCTTTGGGTACGTTGTTAGCAATTCCACCCTCCATTTGCTTTAAATTAAACCATATATCATTCCTATCTACTCGCATCATGGCATTTCTTGCGATGGGAGAAATATACGCCGTTGTATCAGCTACATAGTTTTCAAATAAGGATAAGAGATCATCGACTTGGGCTTGATAATCTTTTATTTTTTCTTTAGAACCGGTGATTCTTTCATCCCAAGCATCAATACTTTTTCCTTTATTCGTTTGAATATAAGTGGAAACATCCGTGAGCGATTCCTCCGTTGTTTCTAGATTGTATTGGTATTGTCGGAGTTGCTCGATAATCTCATCTAAAACACCATAATTTATTTGCAGATCTCGTTTCATGATGAGCCACTTCCAATTTTTGCACTAATTTTCTCATCTACTTCTTTCATGTTTTCAAGTAATACTTTACCACCTTGATGGATAGCCTTCAATTGGTCAATTAAATCACTATTCATATCGTCATTCATGAATTCAACGTAAAAATAAAAGCACTTGATGTCTTTAAACAATCAAGTGCTTGCTTTTTAATTTTATAATCATGAATATTTCAAGGTTTAAAATGATTATAATAGGAGTACGAAAATGGACGAAAAGTGGTGAACATTGTAAGCCCCCAATCAAACAACGCATATTATGACGGAGCATCTCCTAGTATGATCAATGTATCAACCAAAGGAGGTGCTTTCTTAATGCCGAAAAAACCATTAACCATCGTCCCCGTCACATTACATCCCATACAAAAAGCGAGCCTACCAAACGTTTCCCCAAATTCCAGCGGTCTTTGTACCATTAAACTGGAAAATGCCGAAATCACCTTCCAAAATGGCGTAGAGGAGCGCATCATCCAAACGATCATGAGGGAGCTGATCCAGCTATGAGACAGGATTCCTACCAGTGTCCAAAATATCTATATCATTTGCGGGAAAACCGATATGCGCAAAGGAATCGACGGCTTGGCTGCGCTGATCCAAGACTCTTTCGAGCTAGATCCGTACAGCGATTCCATCTTTCTGTTTGCCGGCTGGAAAAAGGACCGGTATAAATGTTTGTATTTTGACGGAGATGGCTTCGCCATGTTGTATAAACGTCTTGACAGTGGAAAGCTACAATGGCCAAGAAACGAGCAGGAAGTAAAGAACTTAACCCAGCAAGAGCTTCGCTGGTTGCTCGAAGGGTTGTCCATTCAACAGCCAAAGGCGATTCAGCCTTCGCTAAAAGGCTCGTTTTAACATTCATCTTTCATCTGCTATTCGAACTCGTTATAATGGAAAGAGCGAAGTCGAACGGAAAGAGGTGAATGATTTGGTAAGCGATCAGCAATCCGAAAAAATGATCCGATTACTGAAAGAACAATTATCTATTGCGAATCAACAGAATCAAGAGTTATCGCAAAAGCTGGATCAATCGTTTAAACAGATTGAATCCTTGACACATCAAATTCAGCACTTAACCAAGCTCCTGTACGGATCCAAAACGGAAAGATCCAGATATAATGCGCCCGACGGGCAAGGAGCCCTGTTTGATGAGGATGATTCCCCTTTTCCTGATTCTGAGCACACAGAAGAACAAAGCCAACAGACTGTTTCGTACACTGTTGTCAGAAGGAAATCCAGGAAAAAGAGAAACGATTCCTTGTGTGACCATGTGGAGGTGGAATGCGTCCATCACCACCCCGATCAAACCATTTGTGAGTGTTGCCGGCACGACATGACGGAAATCGGTAGCACGATTGTCCGTGAGGAAGCAAAATTTATCCCCGCCAAAATGGTAAAAGTGCAGCACATTGAACATGCCTACGAATGCAAGGTGTGTAAACAGGATGTCTCTTTGCCCGCACAAGTAAAACGGGGGTATGCCCCTCAGCCTGCCATTCAACGCAGCCTTGCCGGTGCCAGTGTTTTGGCGAAAGTATTGCATGATAAGTTCATTCAATATGTGCCCCTTTACCGTCAGGTAAATGAATGGATGCGTTATGGGCTGGAAACCAATGATAAGAATTTATCCAACTGGGTCATCCGTGCGGCCCATGATTGGCTGATGCCGGT
Source organism: Bacillus aquiflavi (assembly GCF_019915265.1). NCBI lineage: Bacteria > Bacillati > Bacillota > Bacilli > Caryophanales > Bacillaceae > Bacillus > Bacillus aquiflavi. Next base: position 971,059 of record NZ_CP082780.1, on the reverse strand, counting down.
GTATGACCGGATGAAGGCATTAATGATGAGCAAATCCGTCCTACACATGTAGATGAAACCTATGCAAAAGTGATTCACCGGTCGGACGGAAAGTCCGGCCAGACAAATGCCTACAATTGGATGTATCGCACGGTGCCAAGCCAAGGTCCTGTTATGATCCTGTTCCAAAGCGCCCTTTCACGCGGAAGATCTGTCCTCGAAAGCTTCACGAAAGGATTTAAAGGAACCATGATCTGTGACGGGTATTCCGCCTACGGCCATCTGCCCCATGTACAGTTCGCCAACTGCTGGGCGCATGTTCGCCGTTATTGGCTAAAGGCAGAAAGCAAAAACGGCCAAAAGGGTGTTGATTTTTGTGACCAATTATATCGATTGGAACGGAAGTTCAAGCACCTTCCTCCCGGAAAGCTCCGGAAACAACGCCAAAAGCATTCCAAGCCTCTCGTGGAAGCATTCTTCCAATGGATCGATACGTCTCCGTTCTTCGGGAAGAGTGCCTTGGCGAAAGCAGCAGATTACACACTTAGTAGAACCGAAGGTCTGCGGGCCTTTTTATCTGATGACCGCATCGAAGTCGATAATAATCCGGCCGAAAATGCGATTCGTCCCAATGTGATTAGGCGCAAAAACTGGCTGTTTTCCGTCAGTGAAGCCGGTGCGCGAGCTAATGCAATTTGCCTGAGCCTCGCTGAAACGGCCAAGTCCAACGACATAGATTTCTATGAATATGTCAAAAAGCTGTTGACGGACTTGCCCACGTTGGACATTCACCGGAAACCTGAGATACTGGATCAGTATTTGCCCTGGTCAAAAAATATTCAGGCCACTTGTGCCAAACTATAGTAATAGCCGTCCATTCTTTGAAAAAATACAAGATCAGACGGCTATTTGGCATGCGCACCGAAAAGGTGCGCTTATTTTATTTATAATTCGGGCTTACGACGCTATTGGCTGAAAGCCGATAGTAAGAATGGACGAATAGGCGTTCAGTATTGTGATCGTTTGTTTCACATCGAACGTAAAATCAAACATCTTTCCTCAGAAGAACGTATCAAAGTTCGCCAACAAGAAGCAAAGCCCGTCGTCGATGAGTTTTTCGATTGGATTGATCGTTCACCTTTCTTCGGTAAAAATGCCTTAGCGAAAGCAGCTGAATATACATTAAGTCGTACATCTGAGTTAAAGGTCTTTCTGGAACATGGGGACGTCGCAATTGATAACAATCCCGCTGAAAATGCCATTCGTCCAAATGTTATTGGTCGGCTTTTTTCTGTGAGTGAAGCAGGTGCCAAAGCGAATGCCATCTGTTTAAGTTTGGCTGAAACAGCCAAAGCAAACGGTAACGGTATTGATTTTTATAAATATCTGGTGAAGCTGATGATGGAGTTACCAAATTTATCGTTTCATCAATAACCTGAGATTTTACATAACTACATGCCTTAGTCAGAAAATATCCAAGCCACATGTGCAAAATAGGCAACTATCCGAAAAAAACTAGCATAGTTGACTATTCGTCGTGCGCACCATAAAGGTGCGCTATTTTTTTATATTTCGGGCTTACTTAACAGCTTCTCTTATTTGTTCAATAACCTGATAGAGCCACTGAAGTGGTTCTAAACCAATAGCGGGAAAGTACACACCATCCGCACAAGATTGAATGTATTCATTCTTTTCTATATCTGAATATTCACTACCAATAAAATCTGTTAAAAAGATAATAGCAAATTCCAGATACTCTTTACTTTCCTCTGTTAATAATTCTTGTAAGGCCTCTTCTGGAGAATCAATATCTTGATGAAAAGTTCCAGCCAAGAACTGAAAAACAGGTTCTTCTAGTTTGTTAGAAGACAACATAACATCTCACCCTTTAGTATTAATTTGGATAGCCAGTTAGAATGTAATTCCCTTCTCCATCCTTTTTCAAGACAATTCTAGCATTTGTCATATTTTCAACAGTTGTAGAACCTCTTTTTACTCCACGTCCAATGACTTCGGTTCCTTCATAAGTTAAGACTAAGTTTGACTTACTTTGAGGATTACTTATCCAAGTTTCAACTGCTTTTTTGTTATTTAGATCGCTTAAGACCTTACTAGCAACTTTCTCAGCAGTAGCCCTATCTTTAAAAGTAGAAGAGCCATTAATTCTAGGATTATTTCTTATTCTTTCTAATAATTCTTCATCAGTTTTTCCAACATGTCTTTCAATCAAATGCCCACCTTTTAGCTCATGTGCAGCCAATCCACCACCAGGTGCAAGAGAACTCGTATCTCCTGGTTTAACATTATCTATACCCTTAGCACCCTTCACCGAAAACATCTGCGGGCTAACTTCACTAAGGGGTTTTATCTCCATCCCAAAGGTGGTGATATTCACCGAATCAGTCGCAAGTTTTTCCTTATAGAAAACAGGGACCTTTTGCTTTCCTAATGCGATTTTGGCTGTTGTCACTTTTTGTTTTAGGAAATCCTTGCTGTAAGGGATGCCTTTTAAAATTTCTGTTGGGACATTTTTAGTTGAGCCTTCGCTAATTCCTTTTAATGTGGAAACTCCTTTTGCTCCTCTGCCTGCTTGGCCAACCACTGGTACAAATGTAGTCAATCCAAAACCCGTGACATACATGATACCCTCGTCTTCTGCTGCATCGAAAGCAGTCTGTCCGATACTTTCTACAACACTCATCGGATCACTAATAATATGTTTCATTGTTTGCTTGTATATTTCCACTCGATCATTGGCGGCTTGCTTTAATCCTTCTGGTTCTATTATATCAGGAATGATATCGGAAAGGACAACGATTCCTGCATCAAGGACAAGCGTTAATAGGCCTTTTGCGATTTCATATAAACCAACGGCAAGCCCTTTAACAAGGCCCCATACTTTTTCTGATCCCCATTCAACTACGTCCCCTACGCCTTCGAAAAAGTTTGTATATTTAGATTTTACATTTGCGGCTTTATCATTGTATGCGTCATCGACATTTTCAAATTTTTTTACCTTGGAGGTGTAGAGATTCCATAGTTCATCCATCTTATATTCGAGCTGTTTTTTGTTTGTTGGATGTCTTTCCTAATATTTTCTATCTTAGCTTGATTCATCCGACTTGCCTCTTTTTCTGCGTCTGTTGGATCATCTAAAAAATTAAAAATGGAAGTAGGAGAATCATACGTTTTCATTAATGCTTTGGGTACGTTGTTAGCAATTCCACCCTCCATTTGCTTTAAATTAAACCATATATCATTCCTATCTACTCGCATCATGGCATTTCTTGCGATGGGAGAAATATACGCCGTTGTATCAGCTACATAGTTTTCAAATAAGGATAAGAGATCATCGACCTGGGCTTGATAATCTTTTATTTGTTCTTTAGAACCGGTGATTCTTTCATCCCAAGCATCAATACTTTTTCCTTTATTCGTTTGAATATAAGTGGAAACATCCGTGAGCGATTCCTCCATTGTTTCTAGATTGTATTGGTATTGTCGGAGTTGCTCGATAATCTCATCTAAAACACCATAATTTATTTGCAGATCTCGTTTCATGATGAGCCACTTCCAATTTTTGCACTAATTTTCTCATCTACTTCTTTCATGTTGTCAAGTATTGCTTTCCCCCCTTGATGAATAGCCTTCAATTGGTCAATTAAATCACTATTCCTATCATCATTCATGTTATCTAGTAGTGCATCTACCTTATCTATAAAGTCCGAATTAAAGGCTTTTAATCGATCTCTCGTATTAGAACGAAAGGACGTAGTGTAACTTGTAAATTCTTCTATACTACTTTTTAATCGATCTAATGTTGAGTCGAGATTCACTATATCTAGTTTAATTTCTGATTTCGCCAATCCTATACACATTCCTTCCTTTATAAAACTTCCGTCAAAGAAGATTTTTTTCCTTTCTCCATTGATTATGAATAAAAAAAACTTAGATATACCGCCTATTACCCCCACCTAAGCATATGCTTCTTAAATTCTCGCGTATGTCATATGCGAGAACCCCGTATTTCCGTACACTAATAAAGAATTTCTCGTAACGCACTGGTAGAATTAGCTATATGGGGCTATCTGAAATGAGTGGATGGAATGTCATTAATTAATCGATTTAACTCAGTAATCATTTCATTAACAATCTCTCTCATTTCTTCTTCAACAGAGACATTTTCTAAATCCATTTGTTCAAATTTTTGTTAAATTTCTCTACAAGCATCTTGTAAATTATTTATAATTCCAGCGTCCCAACCACCATATAATAGGTTATGGCAAAAATTATAATCATATAATCCCATTATGATTCACCTGCTTTTTTCTTCTGCTTCATTTCTTGTTGGAGTTTTTTCATATCTTGATTCGAAAATTCAATGGAGTTCATATCCTTTTCTACGATAAATTCCTGCTTCATTAAAAATACAAAAGCATCCTCCATCTCATCTGTATACCCATGATGAACGACCTTTTTGATTAAAGGGGTAGTAAAATAAATTTGTGATCCTATTTTCACTTCTCCCACTGGGTAGACGACCCCTCCATATGGAAAATAGCTATGATAACCTTGTGGAGCGATGAATCTTCCTGTGATCACTATTTTGGAAGGGGATGTTTTTTCTTTGTCTGGTTTAAAATAAACTGGGTCTAGTTCTACAATAGACCCTAATGGGAGCACTTCCCGTGTAATATCAATCGTATTCGATAATAACTGAACAAACGTTGTCTCATCTAACGAAAAACATTTATCTAAAAAAGAAACGGTATGTGATGAATCTTCATATGTATAGGAGAAATTGATGTGTTTACGATGTAGGTCTAATGATGTGCACTTTTTATAAGCATGATAAAGCTCTTGAAATACAGTTTTATCTTCCATGAATAGACTAAAAAACTCTTGAATGGCATGACCATACTTCAAACGGATTTCCTTTGTTAATGACTGGATTATTTGATCTACTTTTTGTAAAGCAAGACTATGTAATTGCTTATCAAACTCTTTATCCATGAATTCATATCACTCACTTTCTTCATTACGCTAAAAACACACACTTTTCTATATATATTAATTCCAAATTTGTATAATTGAAATGCTACCTTTCACCTAGTTTTATAATAAAATTATTGTATACTATTGATATGTATTCTTAATAAAAGCTAATAGGTTTAGTTAAAATAAATGTATTAGAAGGCTTAGTTGAACAGGGAGAGGAATAAAGGAAAACAGATAATGAAGGTTTATTTTCAATATCCGCTTCCGATAAAGAATTACCACCCTATCTACATTAATTTTTGCCTCTATTTATGATAAGGCTCCCCCCGCATAATCCGAAACCCTCGATAAATCTGTTCTACCAACACTAATTTCATCAACTGATGCGGAAACTTCATTTTCGAAAACGATAATTTCATATCCGCCCGTTTCAACACATCATCACTTAACCCAAGTGATCCACCAATCACAAACGCAATTTTATTTTTCCCATACGTCATTAATCCTTCGATTTTCTCTGCCAATTCTTCCGATGACAGCATCTTCCCATCAATCGCTAAACCAATGACCTATGCATCGTTTGGGATTTTAGCTAATAATCGTTCGCCTTCTTTTTGTTTCACAATTTGCATTTCTGCTTCACTTAATACTTCTGGTGCTTCAACTTCTCCGTTATGAAAACAGGAGTAAAAAGAGCTTAACATAATGGTGTCTGTGATGACGCAAAATCTAAAGGAAACGAATAACAAAGCTCTAGCTGTGAGGAAAATTCTGAAGTAAAGTAGATATAGATATTGTTTTTTAAACTTAAATTCATTTAATAATTTTTAATGTTGAATTCATCGATTCCCCACACATCATCTATTTTCCTTGTTTTTTATGTATATTTTTAACTAATAAATAATTAACTACATCTTTAAACATAAAAAACAAAATTATCCGAATATAGGAACTTTAAACATGAGCTTCTTGTTATTTGGAAGAAGATTTGAACGTACTAAATTAGGGTGTTTCCTTCCGTCATTCAGTCGTTCTACCACAGTGACGCCTAAACAAATTAGGCGCTGATATCTCAGCGCCTTCAGAAACTGCCCATCGTACAAAAAGCCGAGCAAAAATACCCGGCAAATAAAACAACCTCCAAATATACACTATCGTAATTTATTAAACTTAAATTGCTTTCACCATACCGCCGTCTACTAAGAAAGTGCTCCCTGTCATATAAGTATTTCCATCGGATGCAAGAAAAGCGACAACTTTAGCGAATTCCTCAGGAGTTCCATATCGGCCAAGCGGTATAGTTGTTTTTACCTTTTGTTCTAGTTCTACTCTAGTAATGCCTTGTTTTTTTGCGTTCACCTCATCCAAATAAGTGATTCTGTCTGTTGCAATTCTGCCTGGCGCAACAGTATTTACTAAAATATGATCTGCCGCTAATTCTTGGGCAAGCGACTTAGACAAGCCGACAATAGCTGTCCTAAACGTATTTGATAAAATTAAGCCGGGAATAGGTTCTTTTATGGATGAGGAAGCAATATTAACAATTTTCCCGCCTTGCTTCCGCAGTAATGGCAACGCATGCTTAATCATCCGAATATATGATAACAAGTTAAGTTCAAATGCTTGTTGCCAGTCGCTATCTGCAAAACTATCAAAAGAACCTGCTGGTGGTCCACCAGCGTTATTAATTAAAATATCAAGCTTGCCAAATTGTTCGTTTGTCGCTTTGATAAGCTGTTCAATTTCCTCTGGATTTGTAATATCTGTTTTTATATACGTTACTTTTCCTGAACCGAGCTGTTCAATTTCTTGTTTAACGATCTGAAGCTTCTCCCGATCTCGGCTTGTAATCATTACATTTGCCCCTTCTTTAACAAGCTCCTCAGCAATTGCTCTACCTAATCCTTGGCTTGATGCAACGACTAAAGCCACTTTTCCATTTAAATTTAAATCCATCTTTCATTCTCCTTTCTCAATAGAGACAGTATCAATATTATAACGAAAAACCAATGAAAAAACATTTAGAATATTATAAAATTAGATATTAATATTCTAAACGGGCTTTCTTAGGGACAGGATGAACCATTTGCCATACTGCCCCTTATAAGGATAATAAATTTAGCGGAAAAATGCTTTGAGGGAAAAAGACTCAACGAAAAATGCGACTAATATGCGAGATAAAAAAAATCATTTGCTCCCTATTGAAACTATTCATTACATCAGATTTGTCATATCGTAAAATTCGATTCAACATATTCGATCTTTCCTTTCACATTGTCATTATCTATATGATAGGAAAAATCTCGCTTTTTTATAACGATCATAAGAATGAAATCGTTTCATCCTTTTGATGGAATATAATTGCAACTTTATTCTCCCAGAATCAACAATCATGCTAATTGTAAAATAAATTGCATCAAAAAAACCGATTGAAGTGCTCAATCGGTCAATTGGGGGAAATTAGGTTGCAACTTTCTTTCAATTATATTCCCTCTTTATAACTCCTTAAACTTAAAAATTATTTTCAACTATATTACAATTTCAATTTGCGAACGATAGTCTCTATTACTTCAGCAGCTGTACCCATATAAAGTGCTTTTTCACTTAACTGAACTAAGTCGGCATAATTTAATTGACTAATTTGTGAGCGAATCTTTAAAATCGAATTGGCACTCATTGAAAACTCATCAAGTCCCATGCCGAGCAAAAGCGGAATGGCTTTTTCTTCTCCCGCCATCTCTCCACACATTCCTGTCCATTTTCCCTCTTTATGGGCTGCATCAATGACCATTTTTATTAAACGCAAAATTGCTGGATTGAACGGCTGATATAAATAAGAAACCCGCTCATTCATCCGATCAGCAGCCATTGTATATTGAATTAAATCATTTGTTCCAATACTGAAAAAGTCAACTTCCTTTGCAAATTGATCCGCTTGAATTGCTGTTGATGGAATTTCAACCATTATACCAAGTTCAATATTTTCTGCTATTTTAATATTTTCATGAAGGAGTTTCTCTTTCTCTTCCAGAAAAATTGCTTTCCCTTCCCTAAATTCTTGCAATGTAGCGATCATTGGAAACATTACTTTTAAATTGCCAAACACACTTGCTCGCAGAAGCGCTCGAAGCTGTGTACGAAATAAATGTTGTTGTTCTAGACAAAGCCGAATTGCCCGAAACCCTAAAAACGGATTTAATTCTTTTGGAAGTTGTAAGTAAGGAAGCTCTTTATCACCGCCGATATCAAGAGTTCTAACAATTACAGGATTCTCCCCCATTCCTTCAAGAACAGCTTTATAAGCCTCATACTGTTCTTCTTCCGATGGCAAATGATCTCGTCCCATATATAAAAATTCTGTTCGATATAAACCAATACCTTCAGCACCATTGTTAACGGCATCTTCTAAATCAGCTAGTGAACCGATGTTTGCTGCTAATTCAACACGATGGCCATCTGCTGTTACTGTTTTTTCATTTATGAGCTTTGTCCAACCAGTTTTTTGCTCTTCATAATGAGCTATTTTATGTTCATATAGTTTTACTAGTTCAGGGGTTGGATTAATATGTACTTCCCCACTTAATCCATCAATAATGATTAAATCGCCATCGTTAATTTCCTTTGTAGCCACTTTTGTCCCAACAACAGCAGGTATATCCATTGACCGCGCCATAATGGCTGAATGAGACGTTCTTCCGCCAATATCCGTTGTAAACCCTTTAACATATTGACGATTAAGCTGCGCTGTGTCTGACGGCGTTAAATCTTCCGCTACGATGATTACTTCTTCAGCAATCATACTAGGGTTAGGAATTTTTACACCCAATAGGTGGGAAAGTATACGTTTCATTACATCCCGAATATCTGCTGCACGCTCTTTCATATAGTCATTGTCCATTTGTTCAAACATTGAAATAAACATTTGAGCTGTGTCTTTTAAAGCCTGCTCTGCATTCATTTTATTCGATTTAATTTGATCTTCAATTGGATTAATTAATTCAGGATCACTTATGACAAGTAAATGAGCATCAAAAATATTCGCCTTATCCGCTCCTAATTCTTTTTCTGTCTGAACACGAATCTCCCGAAGCTCAGCTTCTGTTGTTTTAAGTGCAGAATGAAATCGAGCAATTTCTTTTTCTACATCTTCAATATTACTTTGTTTAAAGGTAAGGTTTGGTTCTACTAAACGATAAGCCTTTGCGACAGCGAGTCCACTTGAAGCGGCAATTCCTTTAATAAAGCTCATTATTGTGCTAGTCCTTCTTTTACTAATGTTTCCTCGAGCACTTTTAATGCAGTTGCTTCGTCGCTACCTTCAACAATAATTTTAATGCTTGCCCCTTGTCCTACTCCAAGAGACATCACACCCATAATAGATTTTAAATTTACTTTTTTATCTTTATATTCAAGTTGTATCTCTGATTCAAATTTACTCGCTGTTTGAACTAATAAAGTAGCTGGTCTTGCATGGAGACCTGTTTCAGCTGTAACTGTAAATTGTTTTTCAATCATCTTTATCAATCTCCTTGTATAAAAAATATTGCTGATGAAGTGAACGCTTTCATAGTATTTCATATAGCATCCAATCGATTATATTCGATAAATGAATGAGGTTATCAGACAACAGACTTCTTTATAGCAAGAATAGCATTTTCATTTTGCATAAACAACGAAAACGAAAAAAAGTTAATCTTTTTTTCACAAGTCCCGCTCTTAAATAATAAAAACTCTACTAGAAAAGAATCTCTAGTAGAGTTCAAAGCTAATCCTATGGCTTTTAAAGGATTAGCTTTTTTGCTATAAGTAGTCGCTGTCTACTCCTTAATACCTACTTTATTAATTTAATAAATTATATTACTCTCTTTTTTCATCTAACCGCCGACGAAATACTAAGGCCGAGACAGTGAATATTACAAAAGCTACTGTTGAAGCAGCAGTAACCATCTTTACCACATTTCCTATTGGAGATTTAAACAACAGAGCGATCGAGATGATTAAAACGGCACCAGTTAAACCCATTCCTAAAATTGAGAACACCAAAACCTTGTTCATAAATCACCTCACAGTTAAATCTTCATAATTCCACCTGTACTTGCTGAAGTTACAAGCTTGGAGTATCGCGCTAAGTAACCCGTTTTTACTTTCGATTCAAAACCTTTCCATTCAGACTTACGGCGAGTAAGTTCTTCCTCTGTAATTTCGACATTTAGCGTTCTTTTTTCAATATCAATGACAATGCAATCACCCGTTTGAACGAAGGCAATCGGTCCTCCCTCAGCAGCCTCTGGGGAAACATGGCCAATTGACAGACCACGCGAAGCACCGGAAAATCGTCCATCTGTTACTAAGGCAACTTTCGTACCTAATCCCATTCCGACGATTTGAGCTGTAGGAGCAAGCATTTCTGGCATTCCTGGTCCCCCTTTTGGCCCTTCGTAGCGGATAATGACGACGTGGCCTTCCTTCACTTCTCCCTTTGCAATCCCTTCTAATGCTTCATCTTGTGAATCAAAGACGATTGCCTCTCCTTCATGGCGAGTGATTCCTCCCTGTACGCCGCCTGTTTTAATAATTGCGCCATCTGGAGCTAAATTACCGAATAAAACAGCTAATCCACCGCTTTTTGAGTAAGGCTTATCAATCGGATAAATCGTATTGTAATTTTGCACTTCGCAGCCTTGAACGTTTTCCCCAAGTGTCTTTCCTGTAACCGTTAAACAATCTAAATGAAGGGCACCCTCTTTTTTTGTTAGTTCATTTAAAACCGCGGAAACACCGCCAGCTTCATGTAAGTCTTCAATATGCACATCAGAAGCAGGTGCAAGCTTTGCTAAATGAGGTACACGAGACGCTACCTCATTAATTCGTTCAAGAGGATAGTTTATTTCTGCTTCATTAGCGATCGCAAGTGTATGCAAAACAGTATTAGTTGAACCACCTAAAGCCATATCAAGAGCGAAAGCATTGTCTATCGTTTTTTCTGTTACGATATCCCGTGGTTTAATATCTAACTCTATTAGCTTCATCAACTGTTTAGCAGATTTTTTCACAAAATCTTTACGTGCTGGATCAATCGCTAAAATCGTTCCATTCCCAGGTAATGCTAACCCTAATGCTTCTGCTAGACAGTTCATCGAATTAGCTGTGAACATGCCTGAACATGAGCCACACGTTGGACAGCCATATTGCTCCAACTCTTGTAAACCTTTTTCATCAATTTTGCCAGACTGATAGGCTCCTACACCTTCAAAAACTGATGATAATGAAATTTTCTTGCCATCACTTGTCCGTCCAGCAGCCATTGGACCTCCGCTCACAAATATTGTCGGAATATTCAAGCGCATAGATGCCATCATCATTCCTGGTGTAATTTTGTCACAGTTAGGAATACAGACCATGCCATCAAACCAATGAGCTGCTACAACAGTCTCAACTGCATCAGCAATAATTTCCCTACTAGGTAGTGAATAGCGCATACCAATATGTCCCATCGCAATTCCATCATCAACGCCAATCGTATTAAACTCAAATGGAACACCGCGTGCTTCACGAATTGCTTCCTTTACAAGCTTTCCAAATTCCTGCAAATGAACATGACCGGGAACAATATCAATATATGAGTTACATACTGCAATAAATGGCTTATTAAAATCCTCCTCTTTTACTCCGGCCGCCCTTAATAAACTTCGGTGCGGAGCTCGGTCAAATCCCTTTTTAATCATGTCACTACGCATTTTTTTTATTTAATAGCACCTCGAGTCGCCATAATTTTTTTGATTATTTGAATATTTTATCATTAATCAATGGGTTATTGTGAGTTTTTCTTAAAATTATGTCATTATAACGAAGGTAGTTGTTGACAAATGCTCGCATTCATCGTTGCATGCACCTCGTTATCAGGTCATGAACGATATGTTCTATTCGCTTCTGTTTCGTACTACGTGCCTTGACTGACAAGCTTTTTCCAGTAGTCTGAAGAGGATATTTACTTCAAATATTGACTTTGTATTTCTTTTCTAAAATTTTTTTATCATAATAGAGTAAGAAGTGAAAAATTCGTATAAGGAGTATATGTAAAGATGAAATGTATTTCAACATTTGTTTCGCGGTTTTATAAATGGATCTTATCTTTTTGGATCGTCATCACAATTGTCTTAGGATACTTTGCAATCCAACTCCCTTCTCTTCTTCATGGCGATGGTTTTGAAATGAGTGGAGATTTTAAAACAGTTGAGAAAGAGTTAATCGAAACATTTAATTTTCCAAATTCAACTTTATTCTTATTATTTGAAAAAGCTGAAAAAGAATCAAAATCAGAATTTGAAGAAAAAATCGACACTACACTTGAAGAAGTCGAGAAATTGAATATTACTATGGGGATTCAATCACCTAACGTTAATCAAGAACTGAGAAAGAATGACATTTCATATGCGATTATCATGTTTGATAAAGATCAAAAAGATATGAAGCATGAAGTACAAAAGATTCGAAAACTAATTGCTCATAAAGAAAATGTGAATTTAACAGGAGCTCCAGTCCTAAATGAAGATATTAACAAAGCGAGCCAAAATGATTTAGTGCGGGCAGAAATGATTGGATTACCGGTGGCATTGATCGTACTGCTAATAGCGTTCGGCAGTATCCTTTCATCAATTGTTCCCATTATACTTGGTGTCATTACAGTCATTGCTTCTTTCGGTACGTTAACCTTCATAGGGGAAAAAATGACGCTATCTATTTTCATTTTAAACATTATACCGATGATTGGTCTTGCCCTTAGTATTGATTTTGCATTGCTATTTATCCATCGATATCGCGAAGAATTAATAATGCATAACAATAAATTTAAGGCTATTGAAACAACGATTCAAACAGCAGGAAGATCGATTGTTTTTTCTGCTGTTTGTGTATTTATCGGGATTGCAACGATGATGCTCATTAAAATTGATATATTCCAAACGATTGCGATAGGAGGTATGATCGTGATCGCAATATCAGCAATATCGGCGATTACGCTCCTTCCTTCAATACTATTATTATTAGGGAATCATCTTAACCGCTGGATGATCATAAAGCCACGCAGTCATAATACGTCATGGTGGACTCGATTTGCATATGGAGTGATGAAAAGACCAATACTTATTAGTGTTACAGCGCTTATTAGTTTAACAATAGCGATTTTACCAGTTAAAAATATTAATTTATCAATACCTGAAGCAGATTCTCTTCCAAAAGACTACGAATCTAGAATTGCGATAGAAAAAATTCAACAAGAATTCCAGCCCAAAAAAGAAAGTATCGTGTATGTAGTTGCTGAACGAAAAGATGGCTGGGCAGATAGAGATGGTTTAGACCAGTTAAAAGATTTAGTAAAGATGTTTGAAAAGGACTCACTAGTTGGAAAAGTTGAATCTATTTATGGATTAAGTCAAATAAATTCAAGTGAACAGCTGGCAAAGGCTTTGTCTAATCGTGAAACAAGCACAGCATTACAACCTATTCTTGATCAATTCGTTAAAGATGACAAACTGTTACTTCCTGTACATCTTAAAACTGAAGCGACATCAGAGAAAGCAAAAAAGTGGGTACGTAATTGGAGTAATAAAGAAACTGATATCCCTCTTCTATTTGGGGGTGAAGTAAAGTTTAATCAAGAAATTTATGATGAAATTGGGGACAAATTTGCATTATGTATTGCCATTATCGTCATTGCAACATTTTTCATCTTAATGCTAGCTTTTCGATCAGTAATTATTCCTCTGAAAGCAATATTGATGAATACAATCGGTTTATTATCAACTTTCGGTATTTTAGTTTGGCTTTTCCAAGGCGGTCATTTTGGTTTGCATGAAACAGACATCGCCTTAGTCATTCCAATTTTAGTATTTAGTCTTGTATTTGGACTTAGTATGGACTATGAAGTGTTTTTAATTTCAAGAATTCATGAATTGTATCAAAAAACCCATGATAATGATGAAGCAACAGCAAAAGGGCTTGCATTAACTAGTAAAATAATTACATACGCTGCCTTAATTATGATTGTCATTACAGGTGCATTTGCATTCACAGGTGTTGTTCCTGTAAAACAAATAGGAATTGGGATTGCGATTGCTATTTTAATAGATGCTACTATTATTCGACTTCTTCTCGTTCCAAGTTTAATGAAACTGCTCGGCCATTGGAACTGGTGGATGCCATTTGTTCGAACTAAACAGCAGTCTAAACTATAAATGAAGTTCATTTAGAAACCCCATATTTTAACATGCACTTTTAAGGGGCGACCACAAACTTCGCGGCCAATCTCAAACGAATCATTAAGCTATTAAATGAAAAAGAGAAAATGTAGGTAAAAGAAAAAGACACCTTAAATATGAAAAATCACATCGAAGGTGTCTTTTTTTAACGAAAAAACTATGCTCAAAAAAAAGCGGATAGTTTTCTACAGTGGTCTCTTTAACTATTAATAAACGCTCGCATTGTTCGTTACTTGCATTTTGTTGTTAGCTCATGAACTATATCCGTCTCTTTACCTATCGCTTCAACTGACAAGCATTTTCAAGTAGTCTTTTGGGCATTTATTTCTAATATTAACTTTGTTCCATCTAGGGTTTTTTGCAGATAAATATTTGCACAACTTTTACATTTTCCTTTACTAAAATCCCCAAGTAGTGCAAACTGTTATTTATAGTTCAATCAAAAAAGAAATGGATAGAAAGGGGAGAATTAAATTTGAAAAAGGCGGAAGTAGGGAATGTGATTGAATTTAAAGATGGATTACAAGGAATTGTTGAAAAAGTAAATGAAAACTCTGTTATTGTTGATGTAACTTACATGGACAATTACCGTGAACTTGATTTAGAGCAACGAACTGTTGTTAACCATAAAAATTACAAAGTAATTAAAGAGTCTGCTTTCTAGTAAAGAAAGAAAGCTTTTCCTCAGTATTACTTATGCAAACGCTGTCAATACCAAATTAAAAAGACATGCCGTGAGTAAGGTATTTCTAATGCCATAATTAAAATTGGCAATGCCTGAAAGCGGCCTTTTCGATTTTTCTATACATAAATCCTTTTTTTCGAAATGATTTGTCGTTTCGTTCACTATTTAGACATAACTATGAATAATTTTAACATTATTTAAACATTATTTAAAAAATATCATTAAACAAGCTTAAAAAGAATTCTTTTCCGTACAAATATGATTTAATATTTGTTAAAATAGAAATTGTTTCTTGTTAAGAAAGGAGTTTGAAGACATGAAAAAATGCGCATCCGATCTTCGATTAATTATCGGATTTTTTATTGCGCATCTTCTATTGTTTTTAACATTTGAAGATAAGTCAGTATTTTGGTATATTTTCTCTGCTTCCATGTTATTTTTAATTAGTTATTCTATTTTAAATGAAGAAATGGATGACCAAGCACCTGTTTCAAATTATTTATTTTATGGGATTATTTCTGGCCTATTATTATATACGGTATTTTGGGTTGGCAATAGCATGATCAACTTTTTTGATTTGCCATTTTCTAAACAAGTTTCAAGGCTTTATAATCGTTATGCCCCAACCGAGCTATGGCATTACATTGTTTTATTGTTCATTTTAATACCTGGAGAAGAGATCTTTTGGCGAGGATTTATTCAAAAAAGAATATTGAAATATACAAATATTTGGATAAGTATATTTGTTTCTGCACTTCTTTATGCTTCTGTGCAAATATATGCTGGTCATTCAATTCTCATTCTCGCTGCATTTGTTGGAGGACTTTTTTGGGGTGCACTATACACATGGAAAAGAAGTATCCCTCTTATTATCGTTTCTCATTTAACGTTTGATTTAATGATCTTTATCTTTTTGCCGCTCTACTAAAGGGCTGTGCTAAACAATCATTCGTGTGAGACCACAGTCTCGTATACTTTTTACCGTACATTTTAGCTAATATCACTTTAAGAGGCTTTTGACTCTTTATAGAATTTATAAGCGGAGCAAAAATCCCTTAAAAATGAGGGCACTAAAAAAGTCCTCTCAAAATGAGGGCACTAAAAAAGTCCTCAAGGAATTTCATAGCGAGTAGGTGAGCGACTTGTCGTTCATCTACTCGCCTTTTTGGAACACGTTGATTTCCGTTCCAGGGGGACGAACCACGAGCCTCCTCCTTCGCTTCGTGCAGGTCAGTACCCTCTTAAAAATTAATGGCTTTTTGTTGGATATGGCTTCATCCATAACAACACGATAAAAATCAAACTAATATAACCGAACAGCGGATACAAGTATGATAAAAGTCTGCCATAATGAACGAGACTAATGAAATAAGTAATAGTAAAAATAACCGCTATAATAATAAATCTAGGGGTAGAGATCAGGCTTTTCATCTGCCTTTCTATCCCAAAGACATTGCCAATAATAGAGGTGAAAATTTCACCATAAATAATTAATACAAAAATCCAATAAAAACCTGAAGCAAGGCTTTTCATAATAACTGCCATTGGGATATCATACACTTCAAAGTTTGGAAGCATTACTAAAGTAAAGTGACTAGAAAATAAAATCAGCGTTAATGCTGCTCCTCCGATGATACCGCCCCATTTAATTGCAGCTTCATCTTTAACTTCACTCGCAACTGGCACTAAAACAGCTTGTGCTAATGAAAGGTTAAAAGCCGTATATGTAAACGGAGCTATAGCTGATTTCCATCCATCAGCGACATACGGAATGTATAATATATTTTCCAAAAAATTAGGCAGCTTCATTGATAAAATCATTAACATAAAACTAAATGCAATCATCATCGGAACAACAAAAGTATTAACCGCAAACAACCCTTTTATTCCAACCATCATGACAACGAGCGAAAGTCCGATTGTAAAAAATACCCCTGTTGATTTAGATAAACCAAGTTGTTCTTCAAAAACAGCGCCTGCTCCTGAGAGCATAACAGCACATACACCTAATAATATTAAAAGTAATAAAACATTAACAATCATTGCAAATCTTTTCCCAAACAAAAATTCAGTTAACTGTTGATAAGAGGTTGCTTCAATTTTTACAGCAAGCCTCATAATCTTTACCCCTAAAAAAATAAATAAGTAACCACTCATCATAATGGCAATTAAACCGAAAAAGCCAAACCTTGAAAAAAATTCAACGATTTCCTTCCCAGTTGCAAAGCCTGCCCCAACAACAGTTCCGACATATACAGCAGCAATTTGTAGAGCAGCCCCCCAATTGATTTTCACAATATCTCCTCCCTATATTCTCAATATATGAGGAAAAGGACAATCAATGACGAGCATACTGTAACTTCTTTTTTCATAGTAGGAAAAGTAAAACTTTATCAATGTAATTTAAGGAAAACTATATGCAGATCACCAAAAAAATTAAAAAATAGTAGTTGAAAGTCAAAGAAGATCAAAGTATAATATAATCAAAGGTCAAAGATAGTCAAGGTCAAAAATCATAAAGGAGGTCAAAATTATGCTTTGTGAAAAATGTCAAACAAATGAAGCGAACGTTAACTTGCAAGTCAACATGAACGGTGCAAAAAAACATTATCATCTATGTCATGACTGCTATAAAGTTGAACGAGAAAAACTTGGAGCAACTTTCGGATCATCATTTAATAGTTTCTCAAACTTTGGAGGGTTTCCTTTCGAAGACTTATTTAAAAGTTTTCCACAGCCGGAAAATCATTTTAACCAAAATCATTCCGCAAATGTTTCACACAGCCAGCATGGTGGAGGATTTATTGATCAATACGGTCGAAATTTAACGCAGCTAGCAAAGGCTGGATTAATTGATCCTGTTATTGGGCGTGATGAAGAAGTAAATCGTGTCATTGAAATTTTAAACAGACGAAATAAAAATAACCCAGTGTTAATTGGTGAACCTGGTGTTGGTAAAAAAGCTATTGCTGAAGGACTAGCATTAAAAATTGTTAATAGTGAAGTTCCAAACAAATTGAAAAACAAAGAAGTTTATTTGCTTGATGTTGCTTCACTTGTTGCTAATACAGGAATCCGTGGACAATTTGAGGAACGTATGAAACAGCTAATTACTGAATTACAACATCGAAAAAATATTATTTTATTTATTGATGAAAATCATTTAATTGTTGGCGCTGGTTCGGCAGAAGGTTCAATGGATGCAGGAAATATTTTAAAACCAGCATTAGCACGCGGAGAACTCCAATTAGTTGGGGCAACAACTTTAAAAGAATACCGTAATATTGAAAAAGATGCAGCTTTAGAAAGACGCTTTCAGCCTGTTCATGTTCTAGAACCAGATTTAGACAAAGCAATTGACATATTAAAAGGAATTCAATCAAAATATGAGAATTTCCATGAAGTCAACTATTCAGAGGAAGCAATTAAAGCGTGTGTTCATTTATCACACCGATATATTCAAGATCGATTTCTCCCTGATAAGGCTATTGACCTTATGGACGAAGCAGGCTCTAAATTAAACTTACAAGCAGATAACCCAAATACAGAAAATATTGAAAAACGTTTGGCAGAAATTCATAAAGAAAAAGAAGCTGCATTAAAGCAGGAAAACTATGAATTAGCTGCAAAGCTTCGGGATGAGGAAGAAAAGCTTGAAAAGACAAGAAACGCACAGCCTGAACATGAACGGCCAATTGTAAGTAAAGCAATCATTCAGCAAATTATTGAAGAGAAAACAGGAATTCCAATAGGTAAGCTTCAGGAAGATGAACAGCAAAAAATGAAACACCTTGAAAAAAACTTAAATAGCAAAGTTATTGGTCAACAAGAAGCTGTTAAAAAAGTAGCAAAAGCAATTCGACGCAGCCGAGCAGGATTGAAAGCGAAAGAACGACCAATCGGTTCATTTCTCTTTGTCGGGCCTACCGGAGTAGGGAAAACAGAGTTAACAAAAACACTTGCAGAAGAATTATTCGGTTCAAAAGACGCGATGATTCGTCTCGATATGAGTGAATATATGGAGAAACATAGTGTTTCAAAAATTATCGGTTCCCCTCCAGGTTATGTTGGACATGAAGAAGCGGGTCAATTAACAGAAAAAGTACGCCGTAATCCGTATAGTATCATTCTATTAGATGAAATTGAAAAAGCTCATCCTGACGTACAGCATATGTTCTTGCAAATACTTGAAGATGGCCGCTTAACTGATAGTCAAGGACGAACTGTCAGCTTTAAAGATACAGTCATTATTATGACAAGTAACGCTGGAACCGGTCAAAGAACAATCCAAGTCGGATTTGAGAAAAATAACGCTGTCGAAGAATCAAATATACTTGATTCACTAGGAAACTTTTTTAAACCAGAGTTTTTAAACCGTTTTGATAGCATTATCGAATTTAAAACATTAGAAAAAGCTCATCTATTAGAGATTGTTGACTTAATGTTAAACGAGCTGCAACAAACATTAACTGAACAATCAATCAACTTAACTGTTACTGATGAAGTAAAGGAAAAACTAACGGAACTTGGCTACCACCCCGCTTTTGGTGCCCGTCCACTCCGCCGTGTGATTCAAGAACAGCTCGAAGACAAAATTGCAGACTTTATTCTTGATCAACCAAATAAAAAATCATTAAAAGCGATCATTGAGGACGGAAAAATTGTTTTAAAAACAAATGGAAAATAGAGAAAAACGCAGGGATTTACCCCCCTGCGTTTTTTCTATTTAAAAAATAAAGTAGTGAATTGTTCATTGATAGAGCTTTTTTGAGAAGATGATAAAATTATTTTAGCATGAACTCCCCTAATGCTTCACTTACATACCTTGATCGTCTACAGAATGAAGCCAGTTTTCTATTTCACTTACAACTGATTTTATACATCCTTCTTCAAACGGTGAGATTAAATTGGCTGCCTTTACAAGCTCCGTAAATGACTTACTTCCACCAAGCTTACATAAGTTCACATAATCTGTCCAAGCTTCTTGATCACGATCAATTATTCTTTTCCAAAACTGCAATGCACATATTTGAGCAAGTGTATAATCGATATAATAAAATGGCGATTGATATATGTGGCCTTGGCGCTGCCAAAAGCCGCCTCTTTCTAAATAGTCATGATTGTTATAATCTTTATAAGGCATATATTTTTTCTCAATTTCCTGCCATGCTTTCTTCCGTTCAGCTGGTGTTGCTTCATAGTTTTCATACACCCAATGTTGAAATTCATCAACTGCTACACCATAAGGTAAAAAGATCAACGCTTCACTTAAATGAGCAAACTTATATTTTTCTGTATCCTCTTTAAAAAAAAATTCCATCCATGGCCATGTAAAAAACTCCATACTCATCGAATGAATTTCACACGCTTCATAAGTGGGCCAATTATATTCAGGGATTTCATAATCGTGGCTTGAATAGACTTGGAATGCATGTCCTGCCTCATGTGTAAGCACATCAATATCTCCAGACGTTCCATTAAAGTTCGAAAAAATAAATGGTGCTTTATAATTTTCTATAAATGTACAATAGCCTCCACCTGCTTTTCCTTTTTTAGCAACAACATCCATTAATTGATGATCAATTAAATAATCGAAAAATTCACCTGTTTCTTTTGACAATTCATGGTACATTTTTCGTCCGTTCTCAATAATCCAATCGGGGCTTCCTTTAGGGGCTGCATTGCCCGTTTTAAATTTAACAGCTTCATCATAATAATATAATTTGTCGACACCAATTCGAGTTCTCTGCCGCTCTTTTAGCTTAACAACGATCGGAACAATAAATTCCTTCACTTGTTCACGAAACTTCCTAACCATCCTAGCATCGTAGTCTGTTCGCGACATTCGATTATATCCGAGTTCAACAAAGTTTTGATAACCGAGCTTTTTCGCGATCTCTGTCCGTACTTTTACAAGTTCATCATATATCTTATCAAGCATTTCTTCATTGTTTGCCATGAAACTAAAATATGCTTCAAATGCTTTTTTTCTCATATTACGATCTTTAGACTCTTGAAAAGGTCCTAATTGAGCAAGCGTCCGTTCTTCCCCTTCAAAGATAATTTTTGCCGATGCGATCAATTTTGTGTATTGTGTGGAAAGCTGATTTTCTTTTTGAAGAAGTTGGACAATCGTTGGAGAAAATGTTTTTAACTGTGTTTCAGCAAGTGCGAATAATTGTTTCCCCCATTTCTCTTCAAGCCCAGTGCGGAATTTTGAATGAATAAGTGCTTCATAATATTTTGATACTAGTCCTTCAACTTGAGGTAAAATTTCATCCATATAGTCTTGCTCAACTTTATAAAATTCATCATTCGTGTTAATCGTATGTCGAATATAACAAATATTAAACATTGTCCCGATATCATTTCGGAGACTATTAATCTCTTTCATCGCTTCGTTTTGCTCATCAATCGTTGCCGCCCCTTTAAATTGATCTAGAGCGTAATGAAATGTTTCGCTTATTTTGTCTATATTAGGGCGACTATAAGTATAATCTTCAAATCGCATGTAGCTACCTCCTATATTTTTTTGGATCTCTTTCTTAAAAAAACCATGCTTTTATAATCGTTTATGTACACTATCCGATATAAAATTTAACGTACCCATCATGCAAACTGCCTGTAAAAAACTAATATTTCTTCGCTTGCAAACCTACTTTCTTTAATAATTCAATCATGGTGTTTTGTTCATCATCTGTTAAAACGGACATTAATTCATAAATATGCTTTTCGTGCTCGGGAAAAATCTTTTCAATTAATTGTTTCCCTTTATCTGTTATTTGAGCATAAGTAACCCTTCGATCTTGAGAACAAGCTAACCTTTGCAACAATCCTTTTTGTTCTAACTTATCCACAACGTATGTAATACTGCCGCTTGCCAACAAAATTTTTCCGCCAATTTGTTGTAAAGGTTGGTTGCCTTTATGGTACAACAGCTCTAAAACAGCAAATTCTGTAGGATTTATGTCATTCATTTGGATATATTTATTAACTTGTTCATTCATCGCTTTATAAGCTCGTGATAGTACAATAAATAATTTTAATGCTTGCTTTATTTTTTCCTCCGACACATAAATCATATCCTTTTTTATGCTTCTATAAGCGTAAACAATCCTTGTGAGATCATATTATCTTGAATTCAAAGTTATTATATTAAAGACATTCTAAACATGTCAAATCATATTAGAAAAATTAGGAATCAATATCTCGAAAATTAACAGCTTTATCATATTAATGATATAATAACTTTCGGTATACAACATTTATCATAATTTGAGGTCTTACATATGAAATTTTTCAAACAAAATATATGGATATATTTATACGTTGTCCTGCTTCCATCACTTATTGTCAGTTCTATCTACATCAATTATCGAGTTGAAGAAGAATTCTCTATCCAAAAAGAAAATACAAAATGGATTGCTTCAATCCACCAACGTCAATGGGATCAGTTCATCAGTGAAACCATTACGATATTAGAAATACTTTCGCTGATGGCCGAGTCTGCTGTTGAAGATCCTGACAAAATAGAACCTTTGTTAGCTAAAATCCATCAGAAAGATCCTCGATACGGAGGATTGTATTTATTATCACAAGATGGGACTGTAATTGCAGGCTCAAACAGCTTTCTTAAAAAAGTAAATTTATCTAAAAAAGAATATTTTCAAGAAGTTGTCAAGGCGAAGGATACCATTATTTCTAGCGAACAAGAAATATTAGAAAATAAACAAAAAGTTATTAGTCTTGCGACTCCTGTTTTAAACAGCAATCGGGAATTAAGCGCTGTTCTTATTGCTCATTTAAGAATTGATTATATGAAGATTTTTATGAATACTTTAACTCCAAACATTAAAATGTTATTTGTCAATACGGATAACAAAGTAATATTTAATTTAAATATCGATGACTTACCAGATTTATCTAAGGAGTGGATATCAGTACCGATTGATCGGTTGCCTTGGAATATTAAAGTGCAGATGACTGAGTTAAATAAACAAAAAATAATTTTAGATTCAAGCTTGTTTATTATTATCATACTTATTATTGCACATATTTTATTCTTATTAATAAAATATGTTATTTTAAAAAGGCAAGCGTCTAGAGAAAAAGCACAAATCGAGGCACAAAAATTAGAGCTAGTCGGCACGTTAGCTGCAAGCACCGCTCATGAAATACGAAATCCCCTAACTGGAATAAAAGGACTTGTTCAACTATTAAATGAAAAATATAATAGTCAACAAGACCAATTTTATTTTTCAGTCATTAATAAAGAAATCGAAAGAATTAATGAAATTGTTAGTGAGTTTCTTATTCTTGGAAGGCCAACTGCACAAAAAACGGAAAAAATAGATTTGCGAATGATTTTATTAGAGTTAGAACCAATTATTTTATCAGAAGCTAACTTAAATAATATTCATTATGAATTTATCGCCCCTGATTTTCCGCTTCTGATCAATTGCACAAAAAATCATATGAAACAAGTCATTTTAAATATTTCCAAAAATGCTTTTGAATCGATGGAAAATGAAGGTTCATTAATAATTCACCTATCGAAGGAAAAAAAAGATTGTATTTTAAAAATTGTCGATACTGGAATAGGGATAGAAGAAGATAAAATTGATGATATTTTTTAACCGTTTTATACATCTAAAGACTATGGCACTGGACTAGGACTTATCGTATGTAATAGAATCATTCAATCTTTTAACGGAAACATTCAAATTCATAGTAAAAAAAATAAAGGGACGACAGTGACAATTACTCTGCCTTTAGCCTAATTTCCCAGTGTGAAACGGCTTTTAACCATCTTTAGTTAGATTTTTCAAAAACTAAAAGGTTGAGAAATATATATATATATTGTAAGATTCATCATATTAGTTTATTAAAGTCTTCTAAATTATAGGGGATTAAAACTAATCTTCTGTAATGAATAAAAAAGGAGTTTGCTATGAGTCAATCAGCTGAAGTTTTAAATCCTGTCCATCGTGTACAAGAGAAGACAACTTATAAAATTTTACTGATTATCGGTTTAACGCATTTATTAAATGATTCTATTCAAGCTGTCGTACCTGCAATGTTCCCAATTTTAGAGAAATCTATGGGGCTTACGTTTACTCAGTTAGGCTTCATCGCTTTTGCATTAAATATTGTCTCTTCGATTATGCAGCCAATAGTTGGAGTCATTACGGATAAACATCCGATGCCTTTTGCGCTCCCAATAGGACTGACATCAACATTATTTGGTGTTTTAGGACTCGCTTTTGCTCCTAACTTTACTCTTATCATTGTTTCCGTCCTATTTATTGGACTTGGTTCAGCTATTTTTCATCCAGAAGGATCGAGAGTCGCTTATATTGCTGCAGGGACGCGCCGAGGATTAGCGCAGTCTATTTATCAAGTCGGCGGAAATTCTGGACAGGCATTAGCCCCCTTAATAACAGCTCTCATCCTTGTTCCGCTCGGACAAAGAGGTGCTGCTTGGTTTTCGATTGTTGCTGCAATTGCTGTCGGGTTATTAGTCTATATTGCGTTTTGGTATTCTAACAAGTTAACCATTCAAAATGCTGCTCAAAAGAAACAAATTGAGCGAAATGGTGAAAGAAAAATCTCAAAGCACATTTGGGTCACATTATTTCTTATTTTACTATTAATATTTGCCCGGTCTTGGTATATTTCTGGAATGGGTAACTTTTACGCCTTTTATATTATTCAAGAATATTCTTTTACAATTAAACAGGCACAGCTATTTTTATTTGCCTTTTTATTAGCAGGTGCATTTGGAACTTTTTTTGGAGGACCACTTGCCGATCGCTTCGGGAAAAAGAATGTTATACTCGTATCAATGCTTGGTGCTGCACCATTAACAGCAATCCTTCCATTCGTAACGCCGGCTGTTGCATTTATCATTTTAATTGCCACTGGTTTTATCTTAATGTCAAGCTTTTCTGTTACAGTTGTTTATGCACAAGAGCTTGTTCCAGGAAAAATTGGTACGATGGCGGGATTAACTGTCGGTCTTGCCTTCGGGATGGGAGCTTTAGGTTCAGTCGTTCTAGGTTATTTATCAGACTTAATCGGTCTATCGCAAACGATTTTTTTAATGAGCCTCTTGCCAATTATCGGAATTTTAACATTCTTCCTTCCATCCGATCAAAAGCTGTCTAAAATGAACTCACTTTAAACAACTTAAAAAAGAGTAAAGAAAAGGTACCGCCCCCCGAAAGTTAGATTTATCACTCTAACTTTCGGGGGGCGGTACCAAATTGTTTCTGTTATTCTCTACTCTCTTTTCTTTTTTTGTAATGCATTTCAATACCTCACCTTGCGAGATAACCAAATTGTATTTAAGCTCACTTGCTACAATAATGAACCACCCTCCTATACCTTTTATTTTGCATCTATTCATGATAGTTCACATGTACTGTAACCTCAATTTTTTTTGAAAAATTTTAACAACTTTGCTAACCGTTTATTGATTATTTTTTATATAATTAACTTAATAGAAGGGAGGGATTGATACGTGATGTTTTATCCTAATTTCACAGAGTTTTATCATAAAGGATTAATTCCTATTGGAAAACAGGATCAAAAATGTTTAAATACAACTATGACAAATTGGCTCATCGCTTTAGAAGGTGAATGTACTAAAAATAACGAAAGTATATACCATTGGAAAGTTTCCGTATACTTAGCTGATGACGATGGCACATTTTTATTTAGTAAACCATTTTACACTTCCCCTGCTTTTCATTGTATTCACTCTGCCTTTGCTAAAGCAAAAGACCTCGAAGACTTTGGTAAAAATGATATGCTCACTTCAATCCATATATAAAATAAAAATAAGAATAAGAATCATCATTAAGTTTCATTTTTTCTTTTTAACTATATTTGTGAAAACAGACACAAATAGTGTTTTCATTCGTGATTATAAAAAAGAGTACTCTCGGATAAAACCGATAGCACTCAATTATTTACGCTAAGCGGAAGATCACTCCGTACCCGCCTTTTGGATACTCCCATTTAATATTTTGATAAGGGCAGCCAATTCTACAGCTGCCACATTCATGACATCCTTCATATCCTACGTGCATTCTTTTTCCTTCCCACTTATAAACTTCGCCAGGACAAAACAGCGTACAATATTTTTCAGGACACTTCGTTAAACATACATCATGGTCCAATACCGTTAAATGGGATTTCGTATCTGCCTTAAAACGAACTAAATATTGTTTTTCTTCAATCGTTTGTGTTGACATCACTTCACCGCCTTCCAAGCACGATAAATGTCCTGCAGTACTTTAAATGTACCCTTTTTCCCAGTAATAGATTTCATGATCTCTTTTTGCTTTTCTTTTTTCGGTGCACCATCTACAGTAAAAAATTTACTTACTGCTTGATTCATAATTGGAACATATTCTTTAAAATATTGCGGATGATTTTCAAACGTTTGTGTTGCATCTTTATATTTCTCAAGATCTTTTATAATAAAGCTGTTGTATAATGCTTCCCGATATCTGTTTAAACTACTTTCGCTAAAATTATTCTCCTCTGTTGCCATAATAATCGCTTCCCCAGCCATTTTACCTGAAGCCATTGCCATATTTGAACCTTCGCGATGGATTGCATTTACAAGCTGAGCAGCATCTCCAACAACGACAACACCATTACCGGCAACCTTTGGAACCGAATTGAAACCGCCTTCAGGGATTAAATGTGCTAAATATTCCATTGATTCTCCATCTAAAAGCAGTGGTTTAATCATAGGATGATTTTTTAAATAATCAAGTAGATCATATGGTTTAAGCTTTGCATTCATCATACTTGAAAGAGTTGTTCCTACTCCAATGTTTAGACTCTCTTTATTAGTATATAAAAAAGCCGTGCCAAGGTTCCCTTTCGTCGAATCTCCAAATATTTCAATAGTACAGCCTTGATTATCCTCAAGGTTAAAGCGGTCATTTATTTTTTCTTTCGGCAAATTAATAACTTCCATAACCGTTAATGCTACTTCATCGGGACGGAACTCTTTATGGAAACCGAGCTGCTTACTTAATAATGAATTAACGCCGTCAGCAAGAACTACCACATGGGCAAATACGTCTCCATCAGGACGATCCGTTCTAACTCCGACGACCTTCCCATTTTCAACTAAACATTCAGTCACTACTGTTTCGTTAATTAACAGTGCACCTGCATCAACAGCCTTTTGGGCAAACCATTGATCAAACTTTGCGCGTAACACTGTAAAGTTATTATATGGCTCTCTCCCCCATTCAAGACCTTTATAGCCAAACGACACAGCCGATTCTTTATCCATCATCCAAAAGCGCTGTTCAATAATCGGTCTTTCTAAAGGTGCTTCTTTCCAAAAATTTGGAATAATATCTTCCATTTGTTTTCTGTATAAAACACCTCCCATAACGTTTTTACTGCCAGGATATTCTCCCCGTTCAATAAGTAGAACGGATAATCCCGCTTTCGCACAAGTATATGCACAGGCGGTTCCAGCTGGTCCTGCGCCAACTACGATTACATCAAATTTTTCAGACATAGCTGATTTCACCGCCTTGTTCATTTTTGATCCGTTTAAACTGTTCGATCAATTTTGGTAATATTTCCAATGCATCTCCAACTATCCCATATGTAGCAACTTCAAAGATTGGGGCATTGGGATCTTTGTTAATTGCAATAATCAATTCTGAATTCTTCATCCCGACTACATGTTGTATGGCTCCTGATATTCCAATTGCAAAATATATTTTCGGTGTAACTGTTTCACCTGTTTGCCCAACTTGCAGTTCATGCGGAAGCCATCCTGCTTCAACGACGTCTCTCGTTCCTCCGACGCTTGCTCCAATTACTGCTGCAAAATCATGAATTAATTGAAAGCCTTTTAAATCACCTAGACCTTTTCCTCCGGCAACAATAACGTGTGCTTCTGCTAAATTCGCTTTTTTTGTTACGTTTTTCACAACTTTAAGTACTTTAGTACGCATGTCTTCTTCCTTTAGATCAATAGTTTCTTCAATCACTTTTCCGGTTCGTGTTTCATCTGGCTGCAATGCTTTCATAACCTTCGGGCGTACAGTTGCCATTTGCGGACGGTGCTTTTTACATAAAATTGTTGCCATAATATTTCCGCCAAACGCTGGACGGCTCGCTTCTAATAACCGCTTGTCTAAATCAACATCAAGCATTGTTGTATCAGCTGTCAATCCAGTATTTAAGTCTGTCGCAACAGCGCTGGCTAAGTCCTTTCCATTCGGAGTCGCCCCATAAAGGAATATTTCGGGTTTATATTTTTCTGCAAGCTTTATGACACATTTCATATAAGACTCAGTTCGATAGTTTTCTAAAATCTGATGATCTATTACGTATACTTCATCGGCACCATATTGGATGACCTTATCACATAGATGCATAATACCGTTCCCCATTAACACACCTGCTAATGGTACGTCAAGTTTATTCGCAAGTGTTCTACCTGCCCCTAATAATTCAAGAGAAACTTCTTCAATTTCCCCGCTATTTTGCTCGATAAAAACCCATACGCCTCGATATTCTTCAAACATTAATACCCCCCCTTTATACGTTCTGATTGCTAAAAACGAAAACTTCCTTTTTCTCCATTAAAATCTCCATAAGCTTTTGAACTTGCTCATCTATCGTCCCTTCAATTTTTTTGCCTCCCTCTAATTTTGGCGGTGTAAACATTTTTCCGACAATTGTTGGCGATCCTTTTAAACCTAACTGTTTTCGATCGACATTTTCTAAGTCGTTAACAGACCAAATAACAGGTTCATATTTTGCCGCACGAATCATATTCGGCAAAGGTGAATATTCTATTTCATTCATTTCTTTTTTAACTGTTAGTAAACAAGGCATATTCGCTTGAATTAATTCATAGCCGTTCGTTAGTTTTCTTTTTAATAAAATTACCTTTTTTTGTTCGTCCATTTCGGTCACTTCAACCACATTCGTCACTGGAGGAATATCTAGTCTTCTGGCAATCCCCGGTCCAACTTGTCCTGTATCTCCGTCAATTGCATGTTTTCCACAAAAAATTAGGCTAATTGGATTTTCTTTTTGAATTTTTTTCAATGCTTTTGATAGCGCATAGCTAGTAGCAAGCGTATCTGCTCCAGCGAAGGCTCTGTCTGAAATTAAATATCCACGATCTGCTCCAATTTCGATGCTTTTTTTAATCACTGCTGTTGCTTGCGGAGGTCCCATTGATAAAACAGAAACTGTTCCGCCAAACTTTTTTTTAAGTGTAACAGCTTCTTGAACTGCATGGGCATCATAAGGATTTAAAATGGCTGGAGCACTTCGGCGGTCAAGCGTGTTCGTTTTAGGGTTAATTTTAATGATTTTTGTATCTGGTACTTGCTTGACACAGACTACAATATGCATAAACGAAACTCCCTTCACTATATTTATTATGGTGAAAACGTTTTCTTTTCACCTATTATATGAATTGCTTATGATGAGTTATTTAAAATCATCTAAGCAATTACAACCTTTTTTAAAATTCTATGTTGTGATTTCTTAAACTTGCAAACTAAAACGAACTTTATGATAAGTTGGAGCATGATGCAAACTGTTGATAAACACTATTTTTTGTAAACTGATGCGTGATCATTTTAATCGCTTCCATCCCACTGGTAACGGAGCAATCATTCTGAAGATATTAGCTTTTTTTTTAAGATGATTATCTGAAGGTTCTTATGAAGAATAAATTTACAAGGAAATATATATTAATATTACTATATAAAAAATATGGACATATACAATGATAAAAATCACAGTTTAAAAATGAAACGTACTAACTTGTTAAAATCGGCATTTTTGCTTATTATGTGTTTATCTTAAGAAATGAAGGGAGCTTTTATGAATATAGTTATTATTGGAAGTGTACTCTCCGCGCTTGCAACTGGAGCAGGAGCTTTAATTATCTTGTTTATGAATGGAACAGTTACTCACCGCTTTCGAGATGTTTTACTATCCTTTACGGCTGGAATAATGATGTCTGCATCTACAATGGGATTGATTCCTGAAGCACTGAACTATGGAGACTTCGTCCCATTAGCAGTTGGAATAATATTAGGAGTTATTACATTAACACTGTTAGAAAAAAACATTCCACATATCGATCTGGAGCATTCAAAAAAAGGAATTGAATTTGATGAAAAAGCGATGCTGATAATTGCCGCTATTACATTACATAATATTCCTGAAGGACTTTCAGTTGGCGTCAGCTTTGCTACAGATGCAATAGAGACAGGAAATTTAATTGCGTTTGCAATCGGGCTCCAAAATGCACCTGAAGGTTTTTTTGTTGCTCTTTTTCTTGTTAACCAAAAAATAAGTAAATTTAAAGCGTTTATTATTGCTACTTTAACGGGGGCAATTGAAATCGTTACTGCTTTACTTGGATTTTATTTAACTTCTTATGTGAAAACACTTCTTCCATATGGACTTGCATTTGCAGCAGGGGCAATGCTATTTATTGTTTATAAAGAGTTAATACCCGAAAGCCATGGTGACGGCAATGAACGAACATCAACTTATTCCTTTATCTTTGGGATATTATTTATGATTTTCTTTTTCGAGCTTTTTTAACGATATGTTACCTATCATTTTACTAAAAATGTGAACAGAAAGGAATCTCCTTTTCTCTTGATTTAAATAAAATGTTTAAAACAATCTCTCTTTAGACAGACTATTTGAAAACGCTTATTATTAGAGATATCGAGCATAAGGCAAATAGAACTTATACCTAGAAGAATGCGAACGTTTACCTAAAAGTCTGAAAGGAATCTCTTCTTTTTAAATAAGTGAGATTCCCCTATTTAATCTTCTTTAAGTCGTTTTAACAACTGATTATGAAGTAACCTTCATGTGATGAATAGGCTTTTCGTATATCATCACCATTTTTTGAAATATAACTTTTACTTCTTCTTCGTGATGCCTTTTTTGAAAGGTACATTGATATTTATAAATTAGTTCGTCAAGTTCTTCGCTGCATTTTTTTGTATCAT
The DNA here is from genome assembly GCF_019915265.1 of Bacillus aquiflavi. NCBI lineage: Bacteria > Bacillati > Bacillota > Bacilli > Caryophanales > Bacillaceae > Bacillus > Bacillus aquiflavi. The sequence continues at coordinate 940,097 of NZ_CP082780.1, read as the reverse complement.
CACTTGTATACCCGTATTTTTCAGCAGAATCAATCATCCTTTCTCTCTTTCTTTGAATTTCATCCATCATTAATCTCGCTATTCGTTTGTTATTCTGGCGCAACCTTCTTTCCTCCTAATCCGTTCCCTTGTACTGTATCTATCAAAAAATAGTCTACTTGTGCATTATTACAACAATTTCTAAAATTGTAAATAGGTTCGCAATATTAGACAATCTTTTTATAAAAAAAAATTTTTCTCTCTCATTTTTTTTTTTTTTTTGTTTTTTTCGACATTAATTTTTCTCTATAAAAACAAAAAATAGTAGCATCGATAAAATCTATTAATATGCATCCCGAATATAACAATCCTAGAACCTTTTGTTACAATATTATTAAACATTTTTTTTTTCCACACTGACTCCCTCAAGAATAAGAAGTTTTTCTTTAATATCAGTTCGTTTTCCTGCATACCCAGTTAAGCTTTTATTTTTCCCGATCACTCGATGGCATGGAATAATAATTGGAAATTTATTTGCTTTATTAGCCTGTCCAACTGCCCTAAGGGCCTTAGGTCTACCGATTGACTCAGCAATTTCCTGATAACTTTTCGTTTCACCAAACGGGATTTTCAAAAATGCGTCCCACACTTGTAATTGAAACGGCGTGCCAGATTTGTAAAGTGGCAGTTGAAATATTTTTCGAGTTCCATTGAAATATTGATCAAACTGCTTAATCGTTTCGATCATCATTTGATGATCTTGTTGTATACGAATTTGCTCACTGTCTTTCCGTTTTCGAAAATTTTCTTCCCCAATATAAACACCGATTAAATGCTCATTATTTGCCACGATATATATCGTTCCAACAATACTTTCATATACAGCGTATGATAACATCATCCAACACCTCACTAACGATTTATTGGTAAATAGATATGGAAGGTTGTTCCTTTTTTAAGCTCACTTTCAACTTCAATCGTACCATTATGCTCTTCAATAATTCTATAGCTAACCATTAAGCCTAAGCCCATTCCTCGTTCTTTCGTTGTAAAAAAAGGCTCACCTAGCTTTTTTAACTTGACTTCGCTTATTCCGCTGCCTTCATCGCGGATTGAGATATGAATTCTGCTATCCTCCGTGGACTTAATAGAGATTGTAATAAATCCCCCATTTGGCATTACTTCAATAGCGTTTTTTATAATGTTGACAAAAACTTTTTTTAGCTGGTTTGGTTCACAACAAGTAATCGGTAAATCTTCCTCATAATGAGTACGGAATTGTATATTATGTAACACCGCTTGTGCACTTAATAATTCAACAGTTTCTTTCATAATCTGACGGATATCCTTTTGCAAATAGTTTACTGCTTGCGGTTTTGCTAAAATTAAAAATTCATTAATAATTGACTCAATTCTTAGCAGCTCTGTTTTAATAATATTAAAATACGTTGAATAGTCTTCCTTGACGTTAGTTTCTAATAACTGTATAAACCCTTTTAAAGCGGTCATCGGATTCCTTATCTCATGAGCGACTCCAGCTGCCAACTGACCAATTACGTTTAGGGTATCTGATTTTCTTAATTGTTCTTCCATTTCAAGTTTCTCAGTGATATCTTGAAAAATAGTAAAAATCGCTCCAGGAATAACATTATATTTTGATGAATATTCGATATGTTTTCTTTTCCCATTCCACAAAGTGAGTGTTTTACTGCCTTGATAGTTTCCTATTTTTGAAATTTGTTGAATATATTTATTTAATATCTTTTTTCCGTTTTGTCCAAAATCTATCACAGTTAATAACGATTTTCCGATTAATTCTTCTTTTTTCTTTTCGCACAAACTAGTCCCTACTTCATTAATATCAATAATTTCAAATCGCTCATTCAAGAGAACCATACCGCTTAGGGCACCATCAAAAATTTTCCGAAAGCGTTGCTCGCTCTTTCTAAGTTTCTTCTCCATCTCGTAACGCTCAATAACATTTCGAAAAATTGACATATGGTTGTTATCAGCTGATCTTAGTTTTGCAGTAAATTCTAATAATTTCTTTTGGCCATTTGGCATTAAAAACCATAACTCATCCCTAATTGCACCAGTTTTTAATAATTCATCTGCAATTTGTTTCCATTTACTATCTCCTTTTAAGATAAAATCTGTGATGTTTCGATTAATTAAGTCTTTATGACTAGTTTCAAAAATTTCACAAGCTGCTTTATTTGCTCTCTCTATATTTCCTTGATCATTCCATAAAATTATTCCGTCAAGGGCTCCTTCAAACAAATCTCGAAACAGCTGTTCATTTTTCCTAATTTTCCGTTCTGTATTCCATTTTTTAGTTATATTCCTCATAATTGACATATAAAACCCGTCAAAAACGTATGAACTAATCGTATATTCATACATCGTAGTTCCTTCACAATGCTGAATTGGAATAATCCCTGTAGCTTTTCCGGTTTGTTTTAATAAGCGTTTAATTTCTTCTAGTTTTACTTGATGCTTTTCTGGAACAAACTGAGATAATGGTTTTCCTATGACACTCTCTTTATTTAAATGAATGTTTTGACAAAAGGCAGGATTAGCATTCATAATCACACCTGATTCGTCACAAATAATAATACCATCAACCGCTTGATCGAATATATCATTAAACATATTTTGCGTCATTAATTGTTCCTCTTTTAATTTTTTACAACAAGAAATATCTTTTAATTGAAAAATCTCGATATTTTTTTCCGTATGTTGTAAAACAGAGAGCTCAATATGTTTGACATCTCCATTTTCAAGCTTAACAATTAAATCATCACTCTTGTTATTTTTCAGATTTTGTACTTGTTTATCCCAATCTCCTATAAAAATCGTTGAAAATAATGAGTTTATTTGTTTACCTAACAGATCAGATTTCTGAAGGTGAAGCAGTTGACAAACAGGATCATTAACTCTTATAATACGACCATATTCATTCACAACAATTATCCCGTCAGTAACTTTCTCAAATACTTGCTTATATAAAGACACCTGATCTATTATGTTCATATTATCTAATTCATCAACCTTAATATCTAAAAGCCTTAGAAACTCAGTCTGCTCTCTTGAATCGCTCACCGAAGCATCCCCCTTATATAAATTGAACCAGTTATGTATAATAATAGAATTATTCTACGAAAGGATTGTAAATTCCTTTTTAAAAGACCGATTTCTTCCGCTACTTTAGTTATATATTTAAAAATAACAGTATTTTATTCCTGATTTATTTTTTCGTAAATAGATATTTAGATCTATACATTAATCCTATCGCAAGACGGTTTTCAACGTTTTTTTCTTTTCCATTGCAGCAAAATAGAGTCCAACTATTTTTTTGGACTCTATTTTGCACAATATATATTTTACCAATAATACGGATATCCAAAAGGCGCACCATAGTAATACGGACTAAATAAAGCACTTCCAGCCAATCCGCCTAACACTCCTCCTAGAAATGGAGCACCAAAGAACGGACCGCCAAAAAAAGGTCTGCCGAAAAATGGTCTGCCGAAAAATGGCCTACCAAAAAATGGCCTTGGTCCAAAGAAAATCCGCTCATCGTTCCCTGCAAAAGGTGGTTCGTGTTGATAATACGGATCAACATGAACAGGGCTTATTTGTTCATTCATCATGACTCCTCCTCATTTTATTATTATATATTTTTACTGCTCAATAAAAGCATATTCAAATGATAGGTAGAAGTCGTGGGCGTATATCCTATTCATTTGAATTAATGTAAAAAAGCAAAGCGAAAATAAACTCGCTTTGCTTTTTTCCTTTTTTATGTTTAGCCTAAAAAAACAATCTTGTGCATAAATTTCACATTATAAATATGGATTTTCGTGTCTTGCTTTTAATCGTTTCCACCTTTTTTCAATTTCTTTTTCAAACTCTGTTAAAATTGATTTATTTTCTTCCTTCAATAAATGTTTCGTTTTCCCCATGTACTTTAACCATTCAGAAAGAGGGACTTGTTTTTTTTTTTGTTCGGGATCGTACGTAATCGTTGTCACTCCTTGCTCAACCTCATACAGTGGAAAGAAATTTGAATGAACAGCGGCTTCAACAATTTTTTGTCCATAACGATCATCAGATTTCCAGTTTAGTGGACAAGTAATTAACAACTTTCCGTATACTGTCCCAACATTTTTGGCATACCATTGTGCTTTTGCTGCTTTTTTAATTAAATCTTGTGGAAATGCCTCGGTACCGGTAAAAACATACGGAATATTTGCTGCAGCCATAATCTGTGCTGTATCTTTATGATGAAAAGCTTTCCCTGACTGCAACGGTCCAACATTTGTTGTACTCGTCATATGTCCGATTGGTGTTGAATAAGACATTTGCGAGCCTGTATTCATATATCCTTCGTTATCATATTCAAGCATAATTAATTTATGATTTCGAAGCGCTGTCCCGATTGCTGAGCCCATCCCTATGTCCATTCCCCCGTCACCAGTCACCATGACAAAAGTTGCATCTTGAGCAATGTTAATTTCCCCCCGGTTTTTAAGCTCTAAAAATGCTTCAAGTGTACCTGAAAGTGTGGCTGGCCCGTTTTGAAATAAATTATGAATGGTTGTCTGTTTATGAGAGCTATATGGATAAGCTGTTGTTACTACATAAGCACAACCTGTTTGGAAAAGAACAACGACATCCCCTTCAATCCCTTTAAAGAAAAGTTCAAGTCCGCTAAAAATACCACAGCCTGGACATGCACCATGCCCGGAAGCAAGCCGCTTTGGTTTTGATGTTAACGCCCTTAACGGAGGAATTTTCACTTTCAATTTATTTGTTTCCTCATCCTTTGATACATGAATCAAACCTGATTGATACACGTCTCCATATTGTGGTGTAATTACTTGTGTTAATTTCTCTTTATCATCTCCCGGTACATGGCCATAATAATCAAAAGACTTTTGGGCAGCTCCCTTTTCTTTTGCTTCAATTGCCATCATAAAAAATTTTTCAGCATCATCTGCAAAAAAATCTTTCCCGCCAAGACCAAATACTCTGCTTAAAACGATCGTCTTATTTTCTTTATCTTCTTGTAAAGCCGACTTAATTTCATTCGTCATATTCGGACCATGTGCCCCATAGGAATCAGCTCTCTCTCCAATTAATAAAGCTTTCACATTTTTTAGCGCTTGACGAATATCTTCGGCTGGGAATGGTCGAGTAATATTAGGACTAATAACACCTGCCTTTATCCCTTTCTTACGTAAACGATCAACTACATCTTTTGCTGTTTCAGCAGCAGAGTTTAATAAAAATACAGCTATCTCTGCATCAGCCATTTTATATAAATCTAAAGTTGCATATTTTCGTCCAGATAGAGTTCCGTATTCAGCAGCCACTTCCTTAAATACTTCGCCTGCTCTATACATCGCCTCTGATTGTTGATAATGGTTATTAAGAAGATCGTTTCCATCCATATGTGCTCCGATTGTAATCGGCTTTTTCATCTCCCGGACAAAATGATAATCAGTCGGGCACTCTCCGATAAATTGTTGGACAACCTTTCGCTCCTTAAAATAGTAAGTTTTTCTTTTCTGATGTGATGTAAAAAAGCCATCATAGGCAACGATCACTGGTAACCTTACTTTTGAATGTTCAGCTATTTTTAATGCCATAATGTTCAAATCATACACTGCCTGCGGCGTTCTTGCAGTTAAAATAACCCATCCTGTATTTAAAGCAAAATATAAATCAGAATGATCGCCGCGAATATCGAGCGGACCACTAATTGATCTTGTAACTAAATTCATCACCATAGGAAAACGAGTTCCCGCTTGTACAGGCAATTGTTCAAGCATATACATTAGTCCATTTGCACTTGTTGCATTAAATACTCTTGCGCCCGTAACAGCTGCACCATAACAAATACCTGCCGATCCGTGTTCACCATCAGCCGGAATTAATTTAATGTTATGCTCTCCGTGCACTCTCATTTGGTCTAAATATTGAGCAATTTCAGTCGATGGTGTAATTGGAAAGTAACCCATAACGTGATAATTTATTTGGGCTGCTGCTAAGGCAGCCATTTCATTTCCAGATTCAAAAGTTACAATTTGTTCTGCTATTTTTTCGATGTTATATAATTTTTCCTCTAATATCGCCATTATAAGATCCCTCCTGACAGATACGGAAAACGGTGGGGAGTGCGGTTCATTTCTGCATAGCCATGTTCTTCACGTAATTCACTTAAAGCGTTTGTAGGACAAGCTTCTATACATTTTAAACAGCCTTTACAATATTGATAGTCGATTCCTTTTAAGAACATTTGCTTGCGTCCTCGCTTATCCTCTCCCTCTTCCCACACAAAGCAAAAATCCGGGCAGGCTGTATCACATGCTGCACAATGAATACACTTTTCTTGCTCAAATTGTGGTAAAAATCCTTGACGAGAGCCACTTAAGTCCTTTAAAATGCTGTTTGCTTGCGCAGTTAGTACTCCGCCTATTTCTTGTGTTTCATAACCTAGACGAGCAGATGGACGTGAAAAAGTATGCCCTGTTATCTTGGCAGATGGCTGTAATGACTGAAACCTTACTTCTCTATAGCCTCTCTCAAACGTTCTAATATTTCGTTCGACAAGGTGGGGATATTTCTTCTCAAATGTTTGCCTAATCACTTTTCGCATTGCATCAGGGTTTAAAAAATCACAAATGCGGAACAATGCTCCGAGCATTGCAGTATTAACTTTTGTTTTTTCTTCAACTGCGATCGTTAGAGCATCGACAATTGCTAATGTTCCATATTCGAGCTGCAAGTCTGTTTTTACACTCTCAAAGTCTCTTTCGGAATTAATTAAAACAATCCCTTCAGATGTTAATCCACTTATTACATCTACTGTTTTATATATAGTTTCATGAAATATCCCTATTACGTGTGGTTGTTCAATTGGACTATGATCACGAATTTCAACGTCAGGATCACAAAAGCGAACAAAGCTTTTTACCGGTGTTCCTTTTTTTTCTGATCCATATGATGAAAAATTTGCTCCATTTAGCCCAAGACCTAAAACACCAGCCTCAGCTAGCATTTTGCCTGCTAAATTCGCCCCTAAACCGCCTATTGACTCTAACCTAATTTCAAAAAAACCAAGTTGATTTTTTTGCGGTAAAATAGACACATTTTTTCCCTCCCACATTCCCATGAATTTTTTGTTGGAAGAAATCCAACTACCCTCTCGCTTTAAATTTTAATTCAAGTTCACTTTTTAAGCTGTGACAAAAGTTAAATTTTCCGCATTTTATTTGAAACACCTTATTTTAAAATTTACAAAGTCATTACAAACAAGAAGGTAAGCGCGAACATTTTTATATAACAGATTACACATTGTACTATAACAGTATTAGATGAGCGGTTTTTTTCATTAAGAATTTTGTAAAGGACAAGGTTAATCCTAGAATAAACATTGCACTCATAAATTTTAAATGGGATTGACAAAGGAAAAAAGTAAGTAGGAAAGTATATGTGAAAAAGATTTAGATTTTATATAAGATCATTCGCTTTCCAATAAGCGATTATTTTTGAAAGGTAAATTAATGACTTAATCGTAATGGTTTGAACATTAAAGCTTGAGGAGGAGTTTAACAATACTTCATAAAATGAAAGATGAAATCTAAAGATCTAAGTTTTTAATAATCCCAGCAGAAAAGTAAAAAATATTATTAAGAATATACATTTATACAAGCAAGTAGCAGCGAATTTCTTTATTGAAATCTATTACTCTTTATATCTTGTTTATTGTTTGTTAAGCTTTAGTTTATTATGGAATTAGATACTGTAAAAAATTCTATGAAAATAAGTGCCTGAGGTGATGTTAAAACATCAAAGCTGGGTAAAAATACCCCCTAATCACTCTTGACAAATATGTCAATGGTTTGAAGCCAATGTAACAAGAGAGAAGGGGATAAAATGAATGCCCAACTTGCCCTTGGTACCATCGGGCAAGTTAGGTTTTTCAAGAGTCTCCTCCGCCGATTGCTGAACAACTCAAGGGCTCAGTTAAAGGCGATACTAATTAAGAAAGATTTATAAGTTACCAATAATTTGATCTTGGTACTCGATATAATCGAGGGAATAGGGTAATACAACTTTTCGAAAAATCCAACCATGTGACTTGATGGGGGCTAGCTCCACTACCTGAGCTAACTTCTATGAAGTTATCAAAGAACAATAAATAAACTGGAAATTATCTTGAAATTAGATTATAAACTAACTATACGAGGAGCGTTAATCATTAAACTTAAAAATCTACCGTTTAGATGGGCGGTTATTCTAATTTTTGTATTTCAAGCATACTTAATTTATAGAGATTGGGAGAAGGGTTTTTTAGAAAACTTAATTTCAATTTTTATTCTTGTAGGTTGTATTGGTTTACTAGTATGGGATATTGTTTTTAAAGAAGATAAATAATATAATTTTAAGCGGATTAACCCCAAAATTTTGGATAATAACTTTCTTATTCTTTCATTTGCATAGTTTTTATTTTTTTAGATTTCTCCCGTTATTCTTCAAAAAATCCATGTTGCTAGACACCGAACCTCTGCGGCATGATTCTCCTTCCGAGAAGCCAGCTGTTTCAAACATAGGCATCGCCAAACAAGGCTGTCATTCCCGCCACTTCAAATCAAGATGATGCTTTGTTTGAATACAGCCTATTATACCCGAACCTCCTTAATTACCAATGAGGTCTCCTCCTTCTTTGATATAGCTATATTTAATATCTGCCTCCCAGAGTTGCTTAGAAGCTTTAATGATGCGATTTCTGCTAATTTACGTGGAAAAGAGACTTTCTCTTGTCATTGTGGTCGTAAGATCCCAAGTTCCTTACATAAGCGATAGACATTTTCCTTGTTAATAATTAGATTATATTTTTTTGCGGAGTACTTTTTTAATTTGCGGTAACCATAGTTAAAAGCATCGCCTCAATTTCTTCCAGCAGAAATTCTTTAATATGTTCATCTGATTATTTTAAGTACCTTTGAACTTTGTTAATCCATTGATCAGCTACTTCAAGTTTTTCAGTAAGTGAGGGTTTTCTTTTTATTAAAGCAAGTAAAATCGCTATTTCAACTTCCTTTTTACCTCATACATTTTGAGTCTGTTATTTTTTTTTGGGATCATTCTTTAGAGTTAGATCCGGTAGCCACATCCACATCTCCAAATTCCCCGCCTTTATATTCACGATTCCAACAACTAACCATGTTGGGATTCAATTCATAACGACGATCTACAAGGGTAATCTTCCTATTTCTTGGGCTCTTGATGACTTGTAATTTAAACTTCTTAGGATGCTTTGTTCGCTACACGGGTGTCAACCTCATTGGTACATGAAGTAGTATAATAAATTGTCCTCGTACTATCCAAGTTCATTTTGAGGCTAATTAGAAAACACTTTTTTTCGTCTTTCTAGACAGCATTTCTAATTATCTATTCCTAGATAAAAAAATTTCACACTAATTATGTAATACATGCTTAAAAACTAAATCCGTAAAGAATTTTTCATTCTTTTTCAAATAATGTATGCATCTCTGCCTCAGACAAAACGTTTATACCTTCTTTTCGAAGTAAAGCAGCTGTTACCCCTTCTCCACTTACTTTCTCATTAGAAAAGTTCCCGTTATAAATCATGTTGCTTCCGCATGATGGACTGTTTTCTTTTAAAACAACCGCTGTAGCTCCGACTTCTTTAACACGCTTTAACGTTTCGTACGCGCCTTTAATAAATGAATCTGTCACATCCTCACCGAGACGATTGATTACTTTTGCTTTTCCGTCTAATACATCTTCACCAGAACCCCCGACGATCTCTGCTGGTTCTCGCGGCGTGTCTAATCCTCCTAATACTTCAGGACAAACAACGATTGCTTTTCGTTGTTCAACAAGTTCATTGATTTTTTTTATTAATTGATGGCCGCCGTCATAACGACAGTTGATTCCAGCTAAACATGCACTTACTACAAGCATTGTGACACTCCTTTTCAACATATCAATAATTTTTTTATATCTTAAAAGACAACGTTCATTGCACCAGAACTTTTCATTCTTTTTTCAGATTATGATGTTACACTATTTGTAAAAATGTCTAAAATAGTAGAGAGTAAAGAGAGGGTATGTTGTCATGAACATTTTGTTGGCTGAGGATGATGAACGTCTCGGTAAAATTTTACATCATTTATTACAAAAAGAATTAAACAATGTCGATTGGGTGAAAAACGGAAGTGATGCATACGATTATGCAACCTACTCCCCTTACGATGTATTAGTTTTAGATTGGATGATGCCGAAAATAAGTGGGATTGACGTATGTAATCGACTTAGAAAAGAAGGGTTCCAAGGTGGAATTTTAATATTAACGGCTAAAGATGATTTAGGCGACATTGTAACGGGTTTAGATTCCGGTGCAGATGACTATGTTGTAAAACCGTTCGAATTTGAAGAATTATATGCAAGAATTAGAGCCCTTTCAAGACGGAAAGAAAAAAGATTCGAGCAAGTGCTGCAACTTAATAATCTCTCCCTTCATCTCGACTCTCATCTCGTTATGAAGGATGGCGAACAAATCGATCTAACAAAAAAAGAATATCAACTACTAGAAGTGTTAATGCGAAATAAAGAGCAAGTATTGACACGTGAGCAATTAATTGAAACAATTTGGGGGTTTGATGCGGATATTTCAGATAACGCATTAGATGCCCTTATAAAGCTAGTCCGAAAAAAAATTGATCGTCATGATGAAGAATCTTTCATTCAGACGGTAAGAGGAGTTGGCTATAAAATGAGAGATAAAAATGTTTAATCCAGTTAGGATCAAATTAACGTTACTATATACTGGTTCTTTTTTAATACTCCTGCTTATTTTTATCGTTCTACTATCTTATTTTATTACGAATTCTATTGAAGAACAGCAAAAAGAGGAGTTAATACATTACTTTGAAAAAGAAGAAGAAGAATTTATCGAAGAATTAGAGGAGAAGGAACAGGAAGAAGTTGAACTGAAAACAGACCGTGCTGTTTTCTATTATTTATTTAATACACAGCATGATTTAATAGAGGGGAAAGAAACAATTGCCGGTTTTTCAAACAAAGCGAAAACGTTATATACTGAGAGTTCATCGTCTTTTTTTCTAAAAGAAGCTGAATATGAAGGCGCTCATTTATTGATCATGAGACAGCCATTGCAAGATGACGGATATTTACTTGGATACGTTATTATCGGGACAGAAATTACAAGTCAAAAACATCTAATTGAAAAGATTGTCTGGGGACTTATGATATTAACAATCGTCTTTAGCGTACTATTAGCAATATTAAGCTACTATTTAGCCGGAAAAGCGATGCAACCGATCCAAAATGCGTTTAATAGTCAAAAAAAATTCGTTTCCGATGCTTCGCACGAGTTAAGGACACCGTTAAGTATTTTTTATAGCTCCCTCGAACTTCTAGAACGAGAGGAAAAAAACAAACTAAGCCCATTAGGACAAGAAGTGCTAGCAGATATGAAACTGGAAGCAACATTAATGAACAAGCTTCTTGAAGATCTGCTTTTAATTGCTCGAAATGATCATCATCAGTTTATGATTAAAACAGAGCTAGTACCATTGTCAGAATTAATCACTTCCATAGGAAAACGATTCGCGGTAAAGATCCCTGCCCATTTACAGTTTATCACTCAAATAGAAGAAAACATAAAAATGATGGGCGACCCAATAAGAATCCAACAACTTTTATACATTTTACTACAAAATGCGATCGTCTATACTGAAAAAGGCTCAATCAAATTATTATTAAAAAGAACAAATGGACAAATACTTATCCAAGTAATCGATACAGGCACGGGAATAAAAAAGCAAGATTTGCAACATATTTTTGATCGTTTTTATCGTGCAGATACGTCTCGGGTAAGAAACGGAACTGGTTTAGGTTTATCAATTGCAAAAATAATTGTTGAAACACATAAAGGAAAGCTAGCAGTAGAAAGTGAATTTGGTAAGGGATCAACCTTTACGATCATATTTAATCAGTAAGCAATTAGACAACTGCTTACTGATTGAAGTTTCGCTTTTAGCATAAAATAGTTTAAACTCCCCTTAAGTTAACAGAGTTTTTAATCCGTTAACATTGAGGGGGGCTTCACTTATTAGACAGCCTTTTCCTCATTTGCGGATGTTTTTGTAACGTTGATATTTCAAGTAATTTCAATCCGAACAACAAAACAATGACTACAAAAGAACTGCCATACAAAACAACTGCCCAAGTTTGAGCTGAATCAGTTCCGATTAATATCCCGTGAATAAACATTAAAAGCCATGCAGGGTAAACGAGTAAGTGTAGAGCCTTCCAAACAGTTCTATTCATACTCTTCATCCAAAAATCAGCGGCTAATAAGATAAATAGAAAAAGAAAGAAGGAAATCGTCCCTAATCCAGAGGAGATCGGTTTATGTGTAGCAGTAAAAGGAATGAACAATTCACTGAGCGAATATTGAATATATTGATCATACAGTAAAATAACGATATGAAAGATGATCGCGAGGAATCCAATCCATCCATTTAAAAGGTGAAAATGATGAAATAATCCTTTCTTTCTTTTTAACCAACTAAATGAAGATAGCATTCCGAAAAAAATAGACATCGTCAAATAAAAGAAAGCTAAAAATCCAGATAACCTGATTAAATTCCAAACAGATAACAACTCAACGATTTCAGTCAACGGAAACACCTCCTCTCAATGTTCTCCGTTCACCGTCTTCATTTACGATGAAAAATCCAGCTTGCGGAAAAATTTCTGTAAATTGATGCTGCAACTTTTCAGAAGGAAGTAAAAAACATAATTTAGCCCCTACCTCTGCACTGAGACAATCTTCTGATATAACTGTTGCTTGGATAACGTTTGTTTCAGCAGGTTTGCCAGTTTTTCCATTTAAAATGTGATGCTTCTTCGAATTGCCATCAAACCAGCTTCGGTAAACTCGATTTGATGTTGCAATCGCCCCATTTTTAATTGTTATTTGCGCAATCTCCTTCTCTACATTAAAAGGATCGGCTATCCCTATCGTCCATTCCTTTTCTCCGTCAGACCAAACTTTCATATCACCGCCGCCATCTACAATTCCATATGAACAGTTTCCATTCTTTTCCAGCCATCGTGCAGCTGTCTCTACTGCATAGCCTTTTGCTATTCCTCCCAGATCAACCTTTTGATCTGTTTGCTTGTAAATTGAACAGTTTTTTACATCAAACAAAAAAGGTTCTTCTTCTTGAGGAACTAAAATATGAGGACTTTTTTCAGCTAAGTTGAACGGAAATGATTTATTATACCCATTTGCTTCCATTTGAAGTGACAAAGTTGGATTAAAAAGACCTTTCGTTTTGCGGCGATATTTTTCTGCTATTTGTAAACATAAGAAAAATGACGGCGATACTTTTATCCAATTTCCCTTCCTTGTTTCATTAAATTGATATAGCTCATTTCCAGAAAGAAATCTTGACCATTCTGTTTCTATATAATGAAACCAATTAACTATTTCCGTTTTCCATTTCTGCTTTGTACTACAACATACCGACACAAAAAAAGTTGTATTCATTGCTTCAAGAGAAAGTTCATCCATCTATATAACCTTCTTTTATGATCTTTTTGTTTTTCGGTCACTCTGCCTAATTTGCGTTTCATTTATTGTAAAATTACCCCAATCAAGCGCCGCTAGTTCTTTCTCTTTTTTAGAAACTTCCTGATCTTTTATTTGTTCTGTTGAATTGTTATCAGCAGCTTCATATTCAATTTGACTTAAAATAAATGCCGAGAAAGCTACTCCAGATAGACCAATAATCCAGCGTGCTTTTTTTGAATGTTTCATTATCATCTACTCCTTTTTTAATAAGTCAGTTTTGAGATTAAAAAGCTTTTCCCTTGATCATCCCACTCAGCCCTATATCCTAGTGCATTCGTAACAACGCTAATCGGAACGTACACAGATTGCTCATAAAACATCGCTTTTGCTGGCATTGGGGTTTTTAATTTATTTTCATAAGCTGCATTTGTGCCAGCTTTTACAATTAATTCATAATTGTCTTTTTCCATCAATACGATTTTACTATTACGATAAAATGTTGTTTGACTTCCTAACAGTTCAGCTATTTCCTTCGCTGGGACAAGAAGTTCACCTTCATTTGGAATAACAAAAAGCTCTTTTTCTACACCTTCAGCGTTCTTAAAAATACTTAATGTCGGTTCAGTAAAAGGCAATGTCCCCTTTTGAACAGTTACATCTCTTGACCATAAATTCCAGAAATGTGTTGGTTGATTACTATTATTTTCTCTGTATTCATGATCATTATGTCCATCATCTTCATGTTCGTCATCATCGTCATCCATCTCGTACTCATTGTACTCTTCGTATTCGTCATCCCCATCATCATCTGCCATAACATCATTCGTTCCCGGTATAATGAAACCGATGAGCAGAAAAGCACTCAATATAAACGACCATTTTTTCACCTGTCAATCCCTCCATTTTCCTTCTTTATTTTGAGTCTACTGAATGTCTCTGAAAAATGGCTGAAAAAACAGCTAACCTCCAATTAAAATAAATGGTCGTTCAGTATCTTTTTTATGTCCTATAGACTATAATAAAAAATAGATCGTCATTTTACTTTTAAATAACACTGTTTAAAAAGTTCAAGTTAACTTCAACGGAGATTGTAGACAAAATCAATAGTTGATTTTAAAAAGGCGCGCAGCACAAGACGGAAGCGAAAAGAACTCTCGTTCACGAGTCCGTTTACAATCAGTCTAAGTTCAAGTTTACTTGATCGTTTTCATTGAAAAGTCTAAAGGAGTTTGACAACTAAAATGAATATCGTTTGTTCCACCTTAAATGCTAAATATATTCATACAAACCTAGCCATTCGTTATTTGAAGGCATACGCTGAGCCTGATTTTAAAATAACACTTGCTGAATATACGATAAAAGACCCAGCTATGAATATCGTTATTGATTTAATTCGTAAAGAGCCAACTGTTGTTGGTTTTAGCTGTTACATTTGGAATATAGAAGAAACGATGAAAGTCATTAAAATGTTAAAAAAGATTAACCCTTCTCTTATTATTGTTCTTGGTGGACCAGAAGTGACTTATGATACGTTTCTTTGGATGGAAAAGATCCCAGAAGTTGACTTTATCGTAATCGGTGAAGGAGAAGAAACATTTAAGCAATTGCTTACTGCCATTCATAAATCGAAAGATTGCACAACTGTTTCAGGGATTGCTTGGAGAAACAATGGAGAGATTATGATTAATCCACAGCGTAACAAGCTTGATCTTAAAACTTTACCGTCGCCATTTCGATTTGAAGAAGATCTTCCTCATCTTTCTAAAAGAGTAACTTATATTGAAACAAGTCGCGGATGCCCGTTTAGCTGCTAATTTTGCCTATCGTCAATAGAGGTTGGCGTTCGTTATTTTGATAGAGAAAAAGTGAAAAATGATATTCGCTTTTTAATGAAAAATGGCGCAAAAACGATTAAGTTTGTCGATCGTACGTTTAACATTAGCCGCAGTTATGCATTGGAGATGTTCCAATTTCTAATTGACGAGCATTTGCCCGGCACTGTATTTCAATTTGAAATTACAGCCGACATTATGCGGCCGGAAGTCATTGAATTTTTAAACAAGAAAGCACCGCCAGGGTTATTTAGATTTGAAATTGGGGTTCAATCAACAAATGATTACACGAATGAACTTGTTATGAGGAAACAAAATTTTAAAAAAATAACGAGAACGGTCACGATGGTAAAAGAGGGCGGAAAAATAGCTCAGCATCTTGATTTAATTGCTGGTTTACCTGAAGAAGATTACACATCTTTTCAAAAAACATTTAATGATGTGTTTCAGTTACGTCCCGAAGAACTGCAGCTTGGATTTTTAAAAATGCTTCGTGGAACTGGGTTGCGTAATCGTGCTGAAGAATATGGATATATATTTATGGACGATGCTCCTTATGAAATACTCGGAAATCGTGTTCTTTCATTTGCCGACATTATTAAAATTAAACAAGTAGAAGATGTATTAGAAAAATATTGGAATGATCATCGAATGGATCATACAATCGAATATTTAGTTTCAAGAGTATTTCCAACTCCTTTTGATTTCTTCCAACAATTTGGAACATATTGGGACGAGCGTGGCTGGGCAAAAATTGGCCATCAGCTTGATGATTTATTTAAACGATTAATCGCGTTCTTAACATATAAAGGTGTCAAGGATTTGGATATAATCGAAGGCTTAATGAAATATGATTATTTCATTAATCAAAAATATAAACCGCGTAAATCTTGGTGGTCAACAAGCTATCTAAAAACGAAACGGACTCATTTATATAAACAATTTTTAAAAACACCAACAATACTAGGAAAAGAATTTGCAAATTTAAATTTGCAAGAAAAAAGCCTTTTAAAGCATAGCCTTCTTGAAGAAGTTGCTTTTGATATAAAAAAAATATATAAAATGAAGGAATCATCGAAAGATCGCCATCTTGTATCGTTGCATATTTTGATCCGATTCAGACAAAAACAACGATTTTTTTTTCTGTCAATTAACCGACTTAGAGCCGGCTAAATAATGCCGGCTTTAACATTTTTTTTCTCTGTCTTATTTTCTTCTTGCTGAGGACGTGTATTCATAAATTGAAGTTCATACATTTTTGCTGCATTTAAATCTCCAAATTCAATACCAAATTCTGAATTCGCTTTTTCCTCTTGGTTATTTTTTTTCTGTTTCATGACGATCCTGTCCCTTTCTTCCTTGCTTTGAGTTTCGATTTGCTCCCTTTATCGCTTCCTCACCACTACTAAATTCTGAAGAGAACTCCATTTCCTCAATATTTCTTTTTGGTGTTTTACTATGCTTTTCTATCGCATCAAATTTTATTTTTCTTTTCAATTTTGTGATCCTCCTTAAAAAGTGACCTCGATTTCTACATTATTTTATGTAAAGAAGACAAAATAATACGGCATCTATTTTTTAAGCAGCTTAAACAATGAAAAAAAGGAATGATTTATGATGAAAAAACAAAAACAAAAAAACCCTCTTTCTGTAAATGAAACGTTACCGCACCAAATAAATGCACCGAGCTTCAAAGATACTGGAATAAAAATGGAAGCCCCTTACAAAAATTCATTTGGGGTTACAATAGGCGATAGTAAATATGCGTCAGAAAATTCTCCACTTGAAAACTGGAATGACGAAGTGGATCCGTCGGTTATGGCAGGAGATGAATGGGTGCATCCTACAAATGATATAGGATGGAACTCGGCAGAAAACAGAGAGCTGCTAGAACAAAAAAGACGACCTAAAGGGAGCCCTTTTATGCATCCCACAAAAGACGTCAGTTATGGGAAAGATTAGAGTTTAACTTGAAGTGAATGCTCTAAGAGTAGCCTCTTAGAGCATTTCCAATGTTAACCGATAATAATTCTTTCCTTCGGATAATGATAATTCGTCTTCTTTTCCGTTCCACCAATCATAAATAAAAACGAAAGAAGTCCAATTCTTCCAATAAACATTAACGACATAATAATAAACTTGCCGATAGTCGATAAATCCGGTGTAATCCCCATTGAGTAACCAACTGTACCGAAAGCAGAGCATACTTCAAATACAATCTCAAGAAGAGAATGACCTTTTTCAGTGATAGATAAGATGACAATGGCGGCAAAACACATAAAAACAGCTAATATCATAACAGCTAACGCCTTTGAAATATCGACATCGTGAATCTCTCTTTTAAAAATTTTAATGGAACGATTTCCTCGAGCGAAATGAAATAAAAATAAAATGACAATGGCAAAAGTAGTTGTCCGAATCCCTCCCCCGACAGAACTTGGAGAAGCCCCGATAAACATGAGGCTGCCCATTACTAATAAAGTCGATGAAGAAAACTCGCTTATATCCAACGTTGCTAGTCCAGCACTTCTACTTGATGCTGACTGAAAAAATGAATAAAAAAAAGCTTTATGCCACGAAACATCACTAAAAAAATGTTGGAACTCTAAAACAAAAATCATGATGATACCGAAAATAAGCAGGCTAGCAAATGTGACTGTCGTTACCTTCGTAAATAATGAGAAGCGAAATCGCATATTCGTTTTTTTTCGACTTAAAAACGCTTTTACTTCAACTAATACTGGAAATCCAATTGCCCCCAGTGTGATTAAAATAATGACAATAAACTGAACAAAGTAATCATCAGCAAATGGTATTAATGAAGCACCAGTAATATCAAAGCCTGCATTTGTTGTTGCACTAACAGCAGCAAATAAACCGTGATAAAACGCCTCAGTCCATGTATCAAAATAATTTAAAAAATAAACACCCAAAACAGCCGCCCCTGTCAGCTCGATCCCAATGACTATTTTTAATATTTCTTTAATCAAATAGACAAGCCCTGACAGATTTCCTTGATTTTGATCAACCATAATCAATTTACGGCTTTTCAAACCTATTTTCTTCCCGAATAAAAGCCATAAAAAAGTCCCTAACGACATGACACCGAATGCACCGAGCTGAAGCACAAAAATTAATATAAAAATGCCTAATGTACTGTAAGTTTCTGATAAATCAACAACGGTTAAGCCAGTAACACTAACAGCACTTACTGCGGTGAATAAAGTATCTAAAAATGATACTTTCACACCTTCTTTATGAGCAGCTGGTAAACTGAGCAATAAAACCGATACACTAACCGCAACTAAGTAATAGCCAACAATTGCTCGAGCTGGTGTTAGTTGAGTAAATTTTTTTTCACGCGCCTTTTTCAACAATTGCTCATACCTCCGAATAAATACCCATCTAAATTAATATAGGGAAAAGTAGTAGTTAAATATCTCCAGTTTATTGCTTTGTTTTTGGCTCATAAACAACAGGCATTTTTAACGTATATTTTAAAAAAATATTTTAATTTTTAATAAAAAAAGAAGTTTTTTAATTTTAATAGCCAAATGCCTTAGCCTTTTTTATACTTAAAGTGCGACTTTGCAATTCTACTATCTCATAATACCTTTTATATAGGTTAATTTCCACCTTCAAATAAAGTGAAATGGAGGTATATTTATGCTTTCACAAAAACAAAAACAACAACTGATCGCAATTGTTGGAAAGGAAAATGTTGATGACTCAAAGGCTGGTCGTCTCGCTTATTCTTATGATGCAACACCCCTTTATCAATCATTACCTGATGCCGTTGTTTCACCAAGAAGCACAAATAACGTGGCAGAAATTGTTAAATTCTGCAATGTACATCGTATTCCAATTGTTCCTCGGGGGTCAGGGACAAATCTTTGTGCAGGAACATGTCCAACAGAAGGCGGCATCGTCTTATTATTTAAAAATATGAACAAAATAATTGAAATTGACGAAGAAAATTTAACTGTTACTGTTCAACCCGGCATCATTACCTTAGATTTAATTAATGCAGTTGAAGAAAAAGGACTCTTTTACCCCCCTGATCCAAGCTCAATGAAAATTTCAACCATTGGCGGTAATATTAGCGAAAACTCTGGGGGATTACGCGGATTAAAATATGGTGTTACACACGACTATGTCATTGGACTCGAAATCGTTTTACCAAATGGAGAAACGATAAGAACTGGAGGAAAGTTAGCAAAGGATGTAGCGGGATATAATTTTACAAGCTTATTTGTCGGCTCAGAAGGTACGCTCGGAATTATCACAGAAGCAACATTAAAACTAATCCCGATGCCAGAAACAAAAAAAACGATGCTTGCTTTGTATCAAGATATAGAGGCTGCGGCAAATTCAGTTTCAAAAATTATCGCAAATAAAATCATCCCAGCAACATTAGAATTTTTAGACAAGCCAACGATAGAAGCTGTCGAAGCATATGCACAAAACGGTTTGCCGACTAATGTAGAGGCCATTCTTATTATCGAACAAGACGGTCCACATGAAATTGTTGAACATGATATGGAAAAGATTAAAACAATTTGTCAAGCAGAAAAATCAGTTTCCGTTCAAGTAGCTAAATCACAAGAAGAAGCAGAAGCACTTACAACTGCTCGTCGCACAGCTCTTTCTGCGCTAGCTCGGCTAAAGCCGACAACTATTTTAGAAGATGCAACAGTCCCTCGATCTGAAATTGCCAATATGGTAAGAGCAATAAATGAGATTGCCGCAAAGTATAATATTACAATTTGCACATTTGGTCATGCTGGTGATGGTAATCTTCACCCTACTTGTCCTACAGATGTGCGTAACCACGATGAAATAGAAAGAGTGGAGAAAGCATTTGCGGAAATTTTTGCAAAAGCAATTGAATTAGGTGGAACAATTACAGGAGAACATGGCGTTGGCGAAATGAAAGCTCCATACCTCGAATTAAAGCTTGGAAAAGAAGGAATCTTAGCGATGAAAGCTGTTAAATCCGCATTAGATCCAAACAACATTATGAATCCCGGAAAAATATTTGCAAAAGCGAACCGCAAACGAGTGGTGATAAAAACATGACAGCTAATAAAGTCCAACAACAGTTTCGGGAGCGGCTGAATGAAGATGAATTGTTAAATTGTATGCGCTGCGGTTTCTGTCTTCCGTCATGTCCAACATATATAGAGTCAGGCTATCAAGAAACACATTCACCAAGAGGAAGAATAGCTTTAATGAAAGCTGTGGTCGACGATATGATTGAACTAGACGATGAAGTAGAACGCTCATTCAACCTCTGTTTAGGGTGCCGAGCTTGTGAGCCAGTATGTCCATCTGGTGTAAAATACGGACACTTGCTTGAAGATGTACGTGATGTCATCCAACAAAATAAACAACATTCGCTGCCAATACAAACAATTCGCCACACCGTATTTAAAAGTCTATTTCCACATAAGAATAGGTTGAGGAAAGTGACTGGATTACTTGGCTTTTACCAGCGCTCAGGCCTTCAAACAATTACTCGGAAAATTGGATTTTTAAAGCTCTTCCCGAAAAGTTTAGTCGCGATGGAAAAAGTATTACCTCAAGTGCCTGAAATGAAAAAGATGAAAAATCGTCCTGAATTTTTATCATCTAAGGGCGAAAAGAAAAAACGGGTTGCTTTTTTCTCCGGCTGTTTAATGGATACGTTATTTTTAGATACGAATAATGCCACAATGAAGCTATTGCAGTTTGCCGGTTGTGAGATCGTCATACCTAAAGCTCAGACGTGCTGCGGCGCTCTTCACGGACATAGTGGTGAAAAAGAACATGCTAAACAGTTAGCAAAACAAAATATTGAAGCTTTTGAAAACTTACAAATTGATTATATTATTACGAATGCAGGTGGATGCAGCGGCTTTTTAATTGAGTATGATCATTTATTAAAAAATGAGCCAGAATGGCAAAAGCGTGCAAAAGCTTTTACAACAAAACTGAAAGATATCTCAGAAATATTAATTGATTTGCAATTTCACAACACTTATGAACTTTCACTGGCTGAACAAACTGTGACATATCAGGACTCCTGTCATTTAAAAAATGTAATGAAAACAACGAATTCACCGCGCCAATTGCTGCAAAGTATTCAAGGTATTCATTATCAAGAGATGCAGGATGCTGATCATTGTTGTGGTTCAGCAGGGATTTATAATATCGTTGAAGCGGAAATGTCAATGAAAATACTTGATAGTAAAATGAAAAATTGTTTATTAACAAAGGCAACGACAATTGTCACCGCTAATCCAGGCTGCTTATTACAAATGAAACTTGGAGTCGAGCGTGAAGGTCTTTCTCATCAAATAAGAGTTGTCCATATAGCAGATCTTCTTTTAGAAGCTTTAAACGAGCAAGACTAACATTTCTTTATTCGTGAAAAACTTCCACGCATGAGAAAAGTTGATCAAAATCATACTAGTACTATACAGAGTGTATCCTCTGTTAAATTTCGTAAGGAGTTGATCAAATGACTCAAAGCAGAAACAAATTGTTAGTCCCTGGTGTCGAACAATTTTTAGATCAAGTAAAATATGAAATCGCTCAAGAATTTGGTGTTCAGTTAGGATCAGATACTGCTGCGCGTGCAAACGGGTCAGTTGGAGGAGAAATAACAAAACGCCTCGTCCAACAAGCACAATCACAACTATCGGGAAAATAAATGAAATGTCGGTTCATTCATAATAAATACCCATATGGCATTTAAAAATCCGGCTTTTTAGCCGGATTTTTAAGTTGTTGATGTTTTTTTTGATAAGAAGAAACCTCCTACAGCAATCGCAATGAGAACAGACCAAAAAGTTAACTTCCACGTAAGTGATTCAGGAAAATGGCGGTCTAAAACTCCTACCTCAGGGTGTGCTAAAGTGAAAACAATTAATTTAACACCTACCCAAGCAACAATGAAAAACGCAGCTGTTTCTAACGAAGGGCGTTTATGTAGCAAAACAACAAACCAGTTTGCTGCAAAACGCATAATAATTAAACCGATCATTCCCCCGAGAAACATGACTAAAAACTGTCCGCCATCTATTCCACCAATTTTAAACCAGCCTGTCGGTCTTAATGTTACTGCCAAAGCAACTGCGGCTAACATCGAGTCAATCGCAAAAGCAATATCTGCTAATTCAACCTTTAAAACTGTCAACCAAAAAGAAGCTGATGATGTTTTCTCCTTAACAACCTTCTTCTCTCGTCCAGAATATTTTTTATAAAGATTATGTCCAGCAATAAAGAGTAGATATAAAGCCCCTATTGCCTGTACTTGCCACACATCAGCAAGAAGTGAAATTAAAAATAAAGTAACAAAGCGGAAAACAAATGCACCTAGTAAACCATAAAATAACGCTTTTCTCCGTCGTTCTTGCGGTAAATGCTTTACCATTATTGCCATCACAACTGCATTATCTGCAGCCAAAAATCCTTCTAGTGCGATTAAAACTAACAACACCCACCCATATTCAAGCAACATAGTAAAATCCATTCACTTCGCCTCCAGTTATTATTGTTTGTCTTATGTTCTGTTGACAACGAGGTAATTTTTGGATTATCAAAAAATGAAGTGTTAATGGATGAAAAAGCAAAAAAGACCTCTGCCAACAGGCAAAGGTCTTGCTAAACATCGTAACATGTCAACAAAGCCGATGGAGTTATGTATCCACGAAATGACGACTTTGCTTTAGGTTTCCCTAACGCTACTCCCCTTTACAAAAAAGACTATTCATTTTTTAATATTATAACATATTTTTTATTTTGATGTTACATAAAGTTTATATTTTTTTTGCATCTCTTATTTATAATATGCTCCATCCCTTCCATAGCTTTCGTAATTGAGGGGATATTTAAATTTTGTAAATAAATAAGCAATCCCTCTAAAACAATCTTCTGTTCTTCAGCTAAATTTTCCTTCATTGCATTCGTTATTGCAATTGCTCGTTCATATTTCTTATCACCTATCTCATTTTTATTTTTTGTTAGCAATTGCTCAATTTGATTGATAAAAGATAAGGAATGATCTTTTGCATCAATACAAAAATAATCTGAGGTGTCATTTACAATTCGTTTTTGATCAACTAGACAACCTGCTATAACGTTTTCCAAACGATTAATTAAGAACGCTGAAAGTTCATCATAAGAAAATTTGTATCCGCCTTTTATCATTAAAACCGAATATTCTTTTACCATGCCATGAAAGATAATAGCACAATCAAACGCGTAAGGTTGAACTTCTTCGCCAAACAATTGAATAATCTTCTGTGTTGTAAATAAAAGAAAATCCTTTCGTTTTTTAAAGAAAAAATGTCTTATTTTTAAATTGCTATGAAAAGACTGCTCTCGAATTTGTACTAAAAGGAAGTCACGATCATGTGAAAATTCTTTAAAATGCATGGATAATTGTTTTTGAAACATTTCTTTAGGTGTCAACGTTCTTTCATATTCAACTTGTAATATTTTCTTCTGCAATAAATTATCATAATAATTTAAAATGGAGATCATTAAATCTTCTTTCGAACGAAAATAAGTATAAAGGGAACCTTTAGCAACCCCGCTATGCTCAGCAATTTCCTGCATCGATGTTAGATGGAAACCGTTTTGCGCGAACAAGCGCATTGCGGTTTCCAAAATGAACTGTTTTTTTTCATTCAAACTAACTCACTCCCTTTCGGTGAAAGGGTATTTTCAACAACAATGTTAGTCTTCTCCTTTTTTATTTTTATCATCTTTTACAAGCTTTAACAGTTCCTCTAACATGTTAGCCATATCTTCTCGGTCGTATTTGCGTTCATGTGCTGGAAGTTGCTCTTCGGCTTTTTCCTTATCTGTTTCCACTTTTTCTTCTAGTAAGTAAGCAGGTATTAAGTGTCCATCAGGGGTTGCATACATTTTGTTTAATCGTCGAGTTTCTTTATCAAAGAAACTATAAACAACCGGAATAACAAATAACGTTAAGAAAGTGCTGCTAATCAATCCGCCTATAACAGTAATTCCCATTGGCTGATTTAATTCAGTACCCTCACCAAATCCAAAAGCAAGCGGCAGTAGCCCAAGTATTGTCGTTAAAGCAGTCATTAAAATTGGTCTTGTACGGTCTTTGACAGATTCGATAATCGCATCGTATGTCCGTAAACCGCTTTTCTTTCTTTGGTTAATATAATCAACAATGACGATAGCGTTATTCACAACAATTCCTGCTAAAACAATCACGCCAATAATCGCCATTAAACTTACTGGTGTTCTTGTGATCGTTAAAGCAACTGTTACACCGATAACCATTAATGGAACTGTAAACATAATAACAAACGGATATTTTAACGATTCAAATTGTGCTGCCATTACGATATAAACAAAGACAATCGCTAAAACAAATGCAAGCAGCATATCATCCATTGATGATTCAAGAAGTTCACGATCACCGCCAAAAACTATTTCAGTTTCTTCTGGCAGTTCAAGATCAGCAATTTTTTTTTCAACTTGTTTAGATATATCGCCTAGATTCGTTGAATTAGCATATTTTAACGTAAATTGAACGGCATCTTGCTGGTTAATTCGCTGTAAATTAACTGGACCTTTTCCTCTTTCAATTGTCGTTACTTCATTTAACGCAATAAAGCTTCCATCTTGTTTTTTTTTAAGAAGATTTTTTAACTCGTCTATGTTTTGGGTAATCTCTTTATCGTACTCAACAAAAACACTATAAATATTTGAATTTTCGTCTATCATTTCAGTTGCTTTCTTTCCGCGAGTAACATCATGGACAACCATCGCAATCTGAGACGGCACTAATCCCTCATTAAGTGCTTTTTCCCGATCTACAGTTATTTGTATCTCTTCAACTTGATTCGTTAAATCTGTTGATAGTTCTGTAACATCCTTCAATTCTTTTAACTTATCGTAAATTTTATTAACAGAATCGTCTAAACGGGCCTTATCAGAATCTCGGACACTAAATACTAACGTGTTAGGGTTAGATCCTGCTGAAGATTGCACACTGAATGAAACATCTGCTGTTTTGTTCACATTTCGTGCAGCTCTTTCAACATCCTTTTTCACATCATCAACAAATTCAAGTGTTGATCGATCTCGCTCTGATAAATCTTTCATTTTCACATACAATTCGGCAATATTTCCACTTGTTGTACCGCGAAATGATCCTTCTTGAGTAGTTCCAACTAGACTTACGTAGACATCAATCTCTTCTTCATCCTTTAAGACACTTTCAATTCCGGTCATAACCTTTTCAGTTTCTGTTAAGGCCGTTCCGTTCTCTAATTCGACTTTAATATTAAAAAAGCCCTCATCTGTAGCTGGCAGAAATTGTGTACCAACTGTAGTTAATCCGTATCCTCCGCTCACTAATAAAAGCAGAGCAATTATTAACACTGCTGCCCGATGACGAAGCGACCATTTAACCACTCTCTCTACAGTTTTTAATGTTTTCGACTGTTGTCTTTTTTGCTCAACGTTTTCTTTTGGAGCTTTTAATAATCTGCTCGCAAGCATTGGCACAATTGTCAAAGCGACAAATAAAGAAGCAAGTAAGCTAAAAGAAAAGGTTAAGGAAAACTCGGTAAATAATTCGCCAATAATTCCACTTAAAAACACAACTGGCAGGAAAACAGCTATTGTTGTTAATGTTGATGCCGTAATTGCAGTACCAACTTCTTTCGCACCATCTCTAGCTGCCTCTTTCGGATCTTTTCCCATTGATAAATGACGGTAAATATTTTCTATTACAACAATTGAATTATCAACTAGCATTCCAATGCCAAGTGCTAGTCCCCCTAGTGTCATAATATTTAATGTGAAATCGGCAAAAAACATTAACACAAATGTTACAATGACTGAATATGGTATCGCAACACCGATAATAAGCGGGCTTTTTATGCTTCTTAAAAAGAAGAACAGCACAAGCATTGCAAATACCCCCCCTACAATGAGGGACGAAGTGATATTATTAACTGCAATTTGAATAAACTCACCTTGGTCAAACAGGATTTCTCTTTCAATTCCTTCGTATTGTTTCTGATCAAGTAATTGATCTAATTCTTTAGTAAATTCCTTTGAAACTTCTGCTGTATTTGCATCTGATTGTTGTAAAACACTAAGAAGAACTGAGGGTGACTGATTTGTTCTCGTGATCGTTCGATCGTCCTGCTCTGCGACGTGAACATCACTAATTTCTCCGAGCGTGATCTTTTCACCATTCATTGGATTTACAGTTACAACTAAATTTTCCAAAATATCTACGGAATCAATTGTACTAACAATTCTAGTTGTTAACTCCATACCATCCGTTAAAATAGTATCACCTGGCATCGAGATATCATTACTTTGAATGACATTTACAACATCATCCTGTGTTAATTGATAATCTTTAAGTTTTTCTTGATTTAGTTCAACTCGAACTTCTTTAATTGCTGTACCAGACAGATTCACACTTGCAACTCCATCAACCTTCGTTAACTCTAATTTTAATTGATCAGCAAGCTCTCTTAATTTATCAGCATCTTCATCAGATCGAAGTGAAAGTTGAATAATCGGAAATTGGGAAGGATCAAATTTTAGGAATCTCGGTTTTTCCACATCATCCGGAAGGATTGTTTGATCTAATCTTTGAATTACTTCATTTTGAATCTCATCAATTGAAGTCGTCCACGAAAATTCCATTAAAATCAAATTTGCACTTTCCTGTGATGTAGAAGTTATCGTCTTTAAACCAGGTAAAGTTGCCAAGCTTTCTTCGAGAGGCTTAGTTACTTTATCAAGCACCTCCTCTGGGCTTGCTCCTGGATAAGAAGTGACAACAACTCCGACTGGCGGGTCAATTTCAGGAATAAGTTTTAACGGAATTTTCAAAAAAGAAACCGCTCCTAAAATTAACACTAAAAACATTGTAACTATGGTAAATATTGGCCTTCTAATTGAAAAATTACTAATTTTCATTGTGGACTCCTTTCCCATCTACTCTTTACGACTGACCAGATAGTCATAATTATATATCCAATAATACAAATATATATGAAGAGAAAAAATGGACGCAAGTTTTAAACAATGATTCTTTGATAGATTTGTAAAAGCAAATTTCAAAACTCCGTTTGCTGGCTACTAGAAATGATCAGAAAAGTTAGAATGTGAAGCGATCCTTCAAAAGGTTTAAGAACGCTTGTCAAGAGGCGGAGCACGAGGCGAAAGAGAATAGAACATATACGAAATGTTAGCAACGAAAAATGCAGAGCTCTTTTTCAAAGTTATGGCGGCCAAACTCTGTTTAGCTGGCCGCTTTCCTTGAAATGGTTAAACCGGTAATACTAAAAACAAGTGTTAAAATTGGAGAGAGTAAGCAAAAAAATGCAAATGGCAAATAATCAACTGTTGCCACCCCTAAAATATTTGTAATAAAAATTCCACAGACACTCCATGGGACGAGTGGGTTAACCACAGTTCCAGAGTCCTCTAAAATCCGCGACAAGTTTTTTGCCTCAAGACCCGCTTTTTTAAAATGTTCGCGAAATGCGTTTCCAGTCAATAGTATTGATAAATATTGCTCGCCTATTAGAAAATTAATCCCAATTGCAGATGCAGCAGCTGAACACATAAGAGATGGTGCATTGATTAATAATCTTTTCATACTTGAAAGTAATACTGGCAAAATTGTTAGTTTAAATAATAGCCCGCCCATAGATAAAGCAAGTAATACTAGCGAAATGGAAAACATCATGCTTTCCATTCCTCCCCGTGATAATAATGCATCTATTTCTTCAATTCCGCTAGTAGATTCATATCCAAAATATAATATACTTAACGCTTCCTTAAAAGTAACACTTTGATTGAAAATGAGCCCAATAATAGTTGCAGATATTATCCCAGTTGATAACGTAATGATAGCTGAAACACGTAAAATAGCTAACAGTGCCAATATGACAAATGGAATAAGTGAATACCAATGAACAATGTTAAGCTCCAATAACCCTTCTTTTAACAAGGTTATTTTCTCAAAATGTGCAATCGCCTCTGTTGGAGACAAAAATACAAAAATAATGAAAGAAATGATAAATGCTGGTACAGTCGTCCAAGACATATTGCGAATATGGTCAAACAAATCTACATTAACAACGGTAGATGCTAAATTTGTTGTATCAGACAATGGTGACATCTTATCTCCAAAAAAAACACCTGAAACAATTGCTCCCGCTGTAATCGGCAATGATAAATCTAACGCAGTGCTAACACTTATAAATGCCACTCCTAAAGTAGCAACAGTCGTCAAAGAACTGCCAATGCTCATTCCAATAACTGCCGTTACGGTAAACACGATCGCAAAGAAAAATTCCCCAGTTACAACTTGTAGGGCACCATATACAAATGTTGGTATCGTCCCGCTCATCATCCAACTGCTTATTAACATCCCGATAAAAAAAAAAATAAGTACCGCTCCTAATCCACTTTTAGCTTCATCAACCATGCCGTTCTCAAGCTCTTTAGCAGGAACCTTTTTCATCAGCCCATACGCTATCAGTAACATCAATGCGACCATAATTGGAATATGGGGAATCATTTCATAATAAATAATTGCTGTACTCATTCCTCCTATTAAAATAATAGAAATGAACAATGCCTCTATTGGCCTCAAATGGATGTCTATATGTTTTTGCTGCAAAATCCCCACTCCTTTATTTATGAAGTTTCATATAAAAGCATTTCTCAACATTTATCATTAAATTTTTATATGATTCTATTTAAGGACAAATGATATTTACATAAAAGCTTAAACGCTTTTGTTCATTAAAGCATTCTCAATCATATATGTTCATAACACTTTATGTCAAGTAGAAACATAATAGTTGATATTTTCAAAAAACATACTAAATATTTCTCGGTCGTTAGGGAAAGCTATGAATAAATTTTACAAAGAAAAAATATGAAGGAGGAAAAAAAATGAAAATAGCAGCGCATGAATTACAAGATTTGCATGAACTGACGTTGGGTTGTGTTAACTCAATTACAAACATGTCCTACATGTTACAGCATGTGCAAGATCCTGAATTTAAAAGTATACTCGAAAGACATTACCCTTTTCATATTCGAGATTATAACATGAAGGTTGAATATTTAAATCAAACTGAGGGTGCAAAAAAATCACTTCCTTTATTTAAAGAGCAAGGAACCCTCTCTAATTATACTCAGTCGCCTGTTAATGAATACTCTCCCGTACAACCGCGTACAGTTGTTCACGACATGAATGACCGTGAGATGGCTACAGCCTATTTATTAACATTAAAACGTGCAGGAAGGGAATATGCGTATTCAGCAATGGAAGCTGCAAACCCGGAATTACGATCCTTTTTGCAAACTGCCTTTATGATGAGCTGTAGTCACGCATATGATATATGGCAATATATGATACAAAAGGGCTATTACCCACTAGAACCTGCTGACGAAACGATGATCAGTAAAATTGGTGCTGCCTACGAAACCGTACAAGAAAATCAAGAAATCATCCAACAAGCGCTTAATGAATATAAAGGATCAAATCCAATCGCCGGCAAAAGTGATCAAATGTTTCAGTAATTTTCCACAAAATAAACGAACTGGAATAAACGGATTTTTTCTAGTTCGTTTATTTTCCTTTTAGCGAAAATCGAACAATGCTGCGATCTTTTTATCTTCAGCAAATAACTCTTCAATGCTCGTTCTGCTCTTTTTAATTAATTTTGTTTCTTCTTTGATAGCTGATTGATTTGGTTGGAGAAATGATTCAACGGAAGGCATATTTAATGAGGTAATTTGCTCACGGACATCAATTCTCTGGAGTGAACCTTCATCACCAAGATATACTTCATATTCACTTATTAATAAAGCTTGATAGCTTTTCGGATTTGCCTCGATATGATGAATTTTAGATATGAGGATTCTCCTTCTCTTTTCGTAATCATCTATTAGTTCTCTCTGAATCGTTTCCTCGTAACTTTGTAATATTTCCTCTTTCTCGGCGACAATCGAAAGCCCCTTTTGGTAAATTCTAACCGCAGCTGAAATATTTACTTTAATTGTTTTTCCGTTTGCATCTACTGGATAAAGGAGCATGTCCAAACCATCATAGCCTTTCCCCTCTCCGGCAATCGCATTCAGCATCTCCTCAATACTATGACCACTGTTAATAATTTTGAGTACTTTAGAAATATTTTCATCAATAGTATCTAATCTTTTCTGCATTCTTTTATAAATCTGAAATAATTTTATCCCGATCACAATGTCGTGACCGATTTTTTACAGTCTCTTTAGTCTTTTGATCACTTCTGATGTTATCCAGAGAGCCAATCAAGTCATATATTGCTTGTAAATCTTTCTCTAGGCCTGCAATTTCTTTAACAACCGCCTTTTTCTCGCTTTCCTTTAAATAGCCGCCTTTAACTAAAGCGTTCAAAAGCGGATCAGAATTTTCAGTTAAATAACGAATCACTTGCAACACTTCGGATGATTTCTGATTCATCTGTTTAATCATTGCAGACAATTCATCATAACGAGTAAAGTATGCTTTTACCCCGGATTTTACCCCTTTTTGCATTTCAGTGATTAAATCAAGATTAATTCCGAGCATCGCCTAAGCAACTACATCTAAGCCACCTTTCTTATAATCATCGGCATATTTAAGAATATATTGCTGAATTTTAGCTGCTTTCTTATCAGGAATTTGATCGACGAGAGAACGAATTCCACTAAGCGCGGATTTGTATCTACATATTTCACATCCCCTATACCTTCAATGAAGTCCCTTTTACCGCTGGCACCATAAAGTGAAATGAGCTGAAACGAATTTTCACCTCGATGTTGATAATATTTCTCTGCAAAAGCTTTTACTTCCTCGGGTGGGAGCGAGTAAATGGCATTATTATCATTATGCTTTAATTTAAACTTCCTTCTTAATTCACTCAAGAAATCTTTATCAATTTCCGCCAACTGATAAAAATCTGGTTGCGCCCCGTTTACACCGTACAACTTATCAAACTTGCCATCTACTAAGCGGACGTTCAGATTGTTATTTTCTGCGAGCGAATGAGCAAGGGCAATCGTCATAATTTCTAAAGGACTTTTTATTAAGCCGCGGTTTTTAATTTCGTTTAATGATTCATCTAAAAATTTTCCAGTATCTCGATATTGACTTCCATCTTGTCCGCCATAAATCCCGAATAGATTATAAAGCCAGTCGACTAAATCTTGGCTTCCTTGAGAAACGATGTATAACTGTTGAATATTTTCTTTTTCATTAGAGAAGAAAATCGCAGTTCCATCATAGCCAGATTGACGGTCGCGTAACTCTTCAAGCTCATCGGGGCGGATAATAGTAATATTGGCATTAATGTCTTCACCTGTTTCCTCGAAATGAATTCGTCTCAACTCTTTTTCAAACTTTTCTTTCGACATTTTTTTACTGTTATATTCTAACATTAAAGTCCGCAACCATACTTCTTCTAATTCAAGAACTTCGTTTTGTTCTGTTTTCATTTTTTACTCACCTTCTTTTTACTTTCAATTACTATGAATTATCGCTCTCTTCCTTAGCTGGAATAAACGTAATTGATTCCATTAACATTTTTGCTAGTTGTTCAGCCTCATTAACATCTAACTGACAAGGCTTATTCTCATCATCGCACCCAATATTAAAAATAAATTGGATTGCTTGCTTACTATTTTTTGCTTTAATATAGCTAAAAAAGAAATAATCTACTAAGTTTGTGTTCTCAAATTTTTTTTCCCTTTTTGCATAGTAAATTTGCTTATCTGGTAAGCTTATTTCTTCAAATTCCCCTTCATATTTGACACGACTTTGTAAGTTACTTAAATCACTTTGATATGAATTAGGATGCGTTTCAAAGTACCATATGTTGACATAATAAGAGATGTTCTCACCAAACGGTGCTCCAATATCAATTTTTTCAAAACTTTTCTTATGAATACCATAAAATTCATCACTAAGTTGAGCATTTTCGGGGAAAAGCATTGTATAGCCGTTCGTTCCAGAGCGAAATAAATAGAAGCCTGGTTTTACTTCCTTGGTTGAATCGAGAAACTGCCGTGTGAACTCATCTTGAAATGCCTCTACTTGCGGCAACTCTTCGGGAGAAAGTTCTTTTGAGGCTTTTTGTTCATTCTCTTCGCTCTGTTTGCCTTGATTACTCATTTGACAACCTCCTATGAATAAAAGAATGACAATTAACATTGAAATATATGCACTTTGTCGCAATCGACAAACCCCTTTCAACAAGTTTGTTTAAGCATAAAAACAATGGAAATAAATATAATGATATTTTAATAGAGGCCTATTGGAAATACAACCATTTTATGTATATGAGGGGAGTGATGGAGAACTTATATTTAAATGTAAATCGTGGAGATATTTTTTAAATTACCTCCACGATTTATTCTTTCGGTTATGATGAATCTTGAACTTCTCATAGTAATTCTTGTGGCGAACACAAGCTGTATTTGCCTCAACCTTAAATTATTTATTTGCATCCATAGGATTAATAAGTTGGACATGAGGATTTTTTTCTTGGAACCATCTTAATGCAAAATCGTTTTCAAATAAAAAGACACGTTGTTCCTTTTGATCTCTTACAAGTAAACTTCTTGAATTCGATAATGACTCATCAACTTTTTCATTTCCTACCCAGCGAGCTATTTTTGATCCTAATCGTTCAAAAATCACTTCGACGTTATACTCATTTTTCATTCGATGTTCAAATACTTCAAACTGAAGCTGTCCGACAGCACCTAGTAAATAATCTTCTGTTCTCGTTTTATAAAGCTGAATAGCTCCTTCCTGTACTAGCTGTTGAATTCCTTTATGAAAATGCTTTTGTTTCATGACGTTTTTAGCTGTTACTCGAACAAATAACTCTGGTGTAAATTGTGGAAGCTCCTCATAGAAAAAGCCTTCTTTATTCGTTGTTAGCGTATCACCAATTTGATAAGTACCTGGATCATATATGCCAATAATATCGCCACTCACTGCTTCATTTACTGTACTTCTATCATCTGCCATAAATTGAGTCGATTGTGATAACTTTAACTGCTTGCCAGTTCGAGATAAATAAACTGACATTCCACGTTCAAATTTGCCTGAACAAATTCTTATAAATGCAATCCGATCCCGATGTGCAGGATTCATATTCGCTTGAATTTTAAAAACAAAACCAGAAAATTGCTGAGAGGTCGGATCAATTTCTCCACGAGATGAATGGCGTGGTTTTGGAGCTGGAGCAAATTTTAAATATGTTTCCAAAAATGTTTGTACACCAAAATTTGTTAAAGCACTTCCAAAGAAAACAGGCGTTAACGTTCCATTCATCACTCTATCTTCAGAAAATTCATTTCCCGCCTCATTTAAAAGCAGCAGCATTTCCTCTAGAACTTGATCATATAATGCAGATTGTTGTAATGGATGGTCAACTGCTAGTTCCCCAGCTTTATTTAAAGGTAAAAAAAAACGCTCTTCATCACTTTTTCTAAATTGTTCAATTCGATTGTAATACCGGTCATATATGCCGAAAAAAATCTTTCCCCATCCCAATCGGCCAATTCATTGGATATGACTCAATTCCTAAAACTTCTTCTAGTTCAGCTAATAAATCAAGTGGCAATTTACCTTCACGATCTAACTTGTTAATAAAAGTAAATATAGGGATTCCTCTCATTCGGCAAACTTTAAACAGTTTAATTGTTTGCTCTTCTATCCCCTTTGCTGAGTCAATGATCATCACCGCACTATCAACAGCTGTTAATGTTCGATACGTATCTTCACTAAAATCCTCATGTCCCGGAGTATCTAATATATTAATACGATAGCCATCGTATTCAAATTGCATGACACTTGAAGTGACCGAAATGCCCCGCTGCTTTTCAATTTCCATCCAATCACTTGTCGCATATTTTCCCGTTTTCTCTCCTTTTACTGTACCTGCATCTCGAATCGCTCCTCCAAACAAGAGCAGTTTTTCCGTTAACGTTGTCTTCCCAGCATCCGGATGGGAAATAATTGCAAATGTTCTTCTTGATAATACCTCTTCATTAAATTGTTTACCCATTTTTGTTTATCCTCTCTATTCCGGAATTACATCTGTCCTTACAATATTATCGCCACTAAAAGCGGATTGCAATTGTATTTTTATCATGTTATTTAGTATATTAAAAAATGTTAACGTGTTACAATCAAGGAGTTTTCTAATATGAAAACCTTTTTTGCATAAGGAGGAAATCATTTATGAGAAAATTAATTTTTTTTTTATTGCTATCGATTTCAGCCATTATTTTTTCAGGTTGCGGAGAAATCAATGAAACGAGCGATAAAAATATAACAGAAACAACGAATACAGAAGTTCAAGAAGTCGAAACAGATCAAGCTGCGGAGTCACATTCATTTATGAAAGCGACAGTCATAAACGTAGTTGATGGCGATACAATTGATGTTCGATTTGAAGATGGTAAAAAAGAACGAGTTCGCCTTATTCTTGTGGATACACCGGAAACAAAACATCCAAAGAAGCCTGTGCAGCCTTTTGGCCCAGAAGCATCTGATTTTACAAAAGATACACTTCTTCATCAGGATATTAAGTTAGAACTTGATGTAGAGGAACGTGATCGCTATGGGCGCATTTTAGCTTATGTATATGTTAATGAAAAAATGATCAACGAAATGCTTTTAGAAAAAGGGCTTGCTAGGGTCGCTGTATTTCCGCCAAATACCAAATATGTAGATCAATTTCGGGCAATCCAAGAAAAGGCACAAAAAGAGGAGCGAGGAATTTGGTCGCTTGAGAACTATGTGACAGATAAAGGATATGAAACGGACCATTCCGAACAGCAAAACAGCCCATCCACACAAACGAGTAATAGTTGTCAAAGCCCCACTATTAAAGGAAATATAAACAGTAAAGGAGAAAAGATTTATCACGTTCCAAGCGGGGATTTTTACGATCGGACGATAGCAGAAGAAATGTTTTGTTCAGAAGACGAAGCGGTTCAAGCTGGTTATCGCAAATCCCAACGCTAGTTACATAGCTTTTAATCGTACCCCCTATCTAGTTTAATACGATCCCTTTTTATAGAAGATATATATATCATTTTTCAATAGGAACAATATAAAGAGTATATTTTATATAAAAATAACCTGAGTCCTTGTAAATTTAGGACTCAGGCTAAAAAGGCGGCAGTTCGTTTTTGAGGTACAAGGTACTCTTTTCATCCTCTAAAACTATTAATTAAGTATTATTGAATTTTAAATAAACTTTCATTTATTTTTAAGGAAGTAGTTTTTATTGATTATACCGTTTTTTCCTATATCGTCTTTCAATCCATTTGAGGCAAAATACCAGTATTCGGATCAACGGTTGAATTTAAATTCTGAACCATTATCGAGTTGAATAGTATTCATTCAATGTTCCTTTTATCGCAATTGAATCAATCCCTCTAATTTTGTTTGAATTAGACACTTAATCATAACAGAGGGATTTTTAGTGTTCCTAATGCAAAAAAGCGAGTGCTCTAATTGGCTTTTATCAGTTTCCAATTAGGTCTTTTTCTAGTAACATGGAAGGTAACAATAAGGGGGTGATTTTTTTTTTCATGGGATAAGCAATTTTTCGGGTACAAAAAAATCAAGATTGAAGAAAAAAATGTGATGCATGTCATTGTTCACATAGACGAAAAAAAACGACTCATATGCATGTGGTCGCCGTGCCGCTCATTGAAAAATATGACGGCAGACGAAAGCAAGATGTGCTGGCGATTAACTGTAGGCATTTTATAAAAACTTGTAATGATATGGCAGTAGTTCAGACTAAATATGTGGAGCATATGAAGCGAAAAGGCTTTGATTTAGAGCGTGAACTTGAAAAGGCAAATACTAAACAGTTAGATGTTACACGTTACAAATTACAGAAAAATCAAAAATAATGAGCTATGACAGAAAAGGCATTACTAGAAAAAAGAAATGGATTGGAAAAAGTGCATTCTGCGGTTGAAAAAAATCTTGAGATACTTTCAGATGCAAAAGAGTAAATTCCATTTTTTAAAAAAGAATAGAAATTTTTCATTATAAAGAATAAATGCCTCATTTAATTCAGGAGTGATCATATACGTAAATTTTTTTTATTATTTTTACTAGCTGTTTTCATTCTATCATTCGTTGTAATGAAAATATTTACTTCTACACAACTCATAGAGGAAGCACAAGCTATGATTGTTGTGATTTTAGTAGTAGGAGCCCTTTTTCACTTCTCTTTTCTTCCTTACGTAGGCAATCGTATAATTGAAAAATACGGTGTTCGGGCCATCGCTTATATCCGTTCTTCAAAGATTAATAAGGGTATCTTTTTTGAACACGCTGGCATTTGGTCTAATCGCGTTGATGTGCAACTTGAAATCACAGGACCTGATGGTAAAAAATTTTCAGCTAAAGCACGTGATTTCATTGTGTATTGGGAAGCTGAAGCATTCCACTCTCATAAAAAAATGGTCGTTCGCTACTTCCCTATTTATAAAAAAAGAGTACGTTTTGACCCTATGCACCATAGAGAAAAACGAGAGCGTGTTGTACAGAGCTTTGAAAAAAGACAAACTAATATAAGCTTGTGACGCCTTTTAACAACTGATGAAGATGAAGCACACAAGCTTTTTCCTGTTGGTTTAAAATTTGATTAAAAGTTGGCTACCCATCAATTTAGTTTTATTCTATGCTCTGATTGCGGTCTTTTCGTAAAGTTTTTTTCATGTTCTTGCAAAAAACTATTCTTTTTTAATTATCTCACTACTGAAAGTTGTCACTTACTCCTTCAAAAACCTCTCAACCGCTTACGTCATTTCTTGCTCATAAACATCATCCGCTTTTGTCAACAAAATCATTAAAAGAGCGAAATTCACTTTTCAGAAGGAAAAAGCCAAGTTTTCTCGGGGAAAATGACTTTTTAAAAGACCAAATAAGCGATTTGAAGCGTGAAATAAAAATTGTGTACGGCGGAAAGAGCCCCCTCAAAATCGAGGGGGTTGGGGAATCCTTGGTATATTTCAAAATCTTTTTTCATTTATCAATTTGATTATTTATAATATTTTCTAATTACATTAACATATAATAACGAATTTCGGGACTAATCACCATAATTCCCCATTAATTTATTGCTACTTTGCAACGATCGGATCATCGCTGAAGAAATCTTTTGTTGAGAAGAAGCTGATGATCATTTATTTACAGCGCATAACTTTAGTTGTACATATAACACCGCTATATAGGAAAAAATAACTTTATTTAATGGGGGTGTTTTAACATGTTAAGATTCATAATTGCTTGTATGTTTCTCTTCTTTCAATTCTTTACTATCCCTGTAAACGCCGATCGTCACACTACGACTGATTTAAAACTTGCTTTTATAAGAGGGGAAAATTTATGGACTAAAATAAACGGTGTGGAAAAACAAATTACAAAGGAGGAAAACATCCTTTCTTCACCCCAATGGTCAGTTGATGGTGAATGGATCCTTTACCAACAAACAGTTCCTGACCTTGAGAAATCTCGAACTGAAATTTGGGTATACAATGTGAAATCAAGCAAAAAGATAAAAATATTTTATGATGGACAAAACCCTCAATGGGCTCCAAATCGAAATATTGTTGCTTTTCAAGGAAATGGCGTCTTAAATGTTTCTAATTTAAAACAGTTTAATAATATGACATTCGGGGTTGATACATATACATGGACACCAGAGGGAAACGGATTTATCGTTTCTTCTAGCGCTTTTCCCCGACCTGATGGTTGGACGAATCCGATCCTATATAAAGTCAGCTTAGAAAAAAAAAAAACGTGAGAAATTATTTGTCATCCCGAAAAACCTTTCAAAAGGAAGTACTATCATTCAATCCATTGATACAGAAAGGCTCACCTTTTCTCCAGATGGTCAATGGATTTCTTTTATCGTTACCCCCACCGCTTCGCTTTCAATGGATTATAATATGCTATGCGTCATCTCAAAAGATGGAAAACAATTTATAGTCGTTGATGAAGTGATTCTCCCTGTATCTGAACCAAAATGGGCTGAATCCAAAAATATTCTCGGCTACATTGCAGGCGGCGGTCGAATGACAATCGACATTAATAATAAAGCGTTAAAACTTAAAGAGTTCAAAACTTTTCATTCAACTGTACTTACGCCTCCTCACTATGCTGATATCGGCTTTACATGGGTTAATGATTCTAAAATGATCGTTTCCCGGGTCAAAGAACAAGAATGGTCAAGCGATCCACAAAAAACTTTGCCATCACTTTTTTTAATCGATTTAAAAAGCTTAAAGCAAACTGAAATTTCCTCACCAAAAGGAGAAAGTGGTAACTATGATCCATTTTACGTTAAGTCTCTTAAAAAAATAGCATGGTATCGAAAAGCAAGTTTAATGGATGCTAAAGCAAATATTTGGATGGCTAATATTGATGGTTCAGATGCTGAATGTCTACTCACAAATGTTGAGTTTGTTTCATTCTATCAATAGTATCCTTTTTTTACCTAAGGATACTATTGAAATAGAAAGAAACTTAAGAAACTTTTCTATTGCATACTTAGATCGTTAGCCTGCAACACATCACCAATTTTTTGTCCGTGTATTGTTAAGTCCGCATACATATCGAATTGAGTTGGTTCCATATTAATGATGACAAGTTTTGCTCCGTTTTCTTTCGCGAGAAGTGGAAATTGATTTGCAGGGGTGACTGTTAATGATGAACCGAGTACAATAAAGAGATCTGCTTTCTGACTTTCTTCAGTGGCAATCGTGAATGCTTTTTCCGGAAGCATTTCACCAAATAAAACGACAGACGGCCGTAAAACACCGCCGCATTCACATTGATACCTTCTTGTTAAATAGATTTCACTGCTAGATGATTTTCCACAACTCTCACAGTGAACGTTTTGAAGTGTTCCATGAAGCTCCGCAACATTTTGACTGCCTGCCTCTTGGTGAAAGCCGTCAACATTTTGCGTAATGATTGTGTTAATTAGCCCTTCCCTTTCCCATTTTGCTAAAATTCGATGCCCTTTATGCGGTTTACATTCCTTCAGTCCAATTACCCGGTGGAGATAAAATTGAAAAAAATGTTCTACATTTTGATTTAGTGCATCAACACTTGCTATTCTGCTAGGATCTTCTTTATTCCAAAGCCCATTACTAGAGCGAAAATCAGGGAGCCCACTTTCTGTTGACATACCAGCTCCGGTTAATAGTACAACATTACTTGCTTCCCTTAATAAATGAGAAAACAGCATTAATATTTGCTCCTCCTTTCATCCATCTTCATTTTAGCGAATAATCGTATACGATTCCAACGGCATGTACTCAAAAAAGGGTTATTCATTCCTTCCTACCCGACTCTCTTTCTTTTTCAATAGAATAACAGCTGATACTGCTAAAAAAAGAGAAATAGACAAGTAAATGATAGTTGCTACACGAGATGTATATAACATTTCACCTAGGGGCTGACTCGTAATCTTATACAGGGCGAGCGCGAAAAATACACCGCTGAAAAATAATCTAACCAACCCTCTTAGTTTATCCCCCAAAACTTTCACCTCGCATTTTACTTATTTTTAAAAATTATATAATATAAAATCGATAAAAGTTTGAATAAAATAGTAGATTTATAAAATTATTGCTTACAATTTTGTGAACTATTTAATATTACTAAAAAAATCCGTACTAAATAGTACGGATTTTTAAAAGTAGACTATTTGGCAAAGCGGTGTTTACCAATTACAGTAGTTACTTCTTTTGAACGCAGCCATTTATTGCTTGTTTTATCAGGGTTGAAAAAATATAAAGATCCTTTTCCGCTCCCTTTTAATGCAAGTGCTTCCATAACGGCCTTTTTGGAATCTTCGTCGGCATGTTCGTTTATTGTCCCATTTGCTACTGGTTCAAATTGTCTTTTTTGATAAATAACATCTTTAATCGTGTTTGGAAATAGTTTACTTTCAACTCGATTTAAAACGACTGTTGCCACAGCTACTTTTCCTGCATATGGTTCACCTTTTGCCTCAGCATGTACAAGTCTAGCTAATAATTCTTTTTCACTATCAGTAATCGAATCAGGTATAATCAATTTATCTCCAGGAGAAACGTTTTCTGTTTTAATAAAGTTTACATCGCGTAATTTGTTTACAGGAACACCGAATTTCACCCCAATTCGATAAAGTGAATCACCTTTTTGAACTGTATAAAATTTCGTTCCTTCAACCGTTTGTGCATTTGTGTTTATATATTTTATTTGGGGAATAATTGTAAACACTAGTAATATAGCACTAAAAAATATAATTTTCTTCACTATAAATTTCCTCCTTCTAAATAGAAATTGGTCATGTACTAACCTAACAGAATTTCTAAAACATCTCCAGACCTTAATTATTTCCATGGAAATACAGGGAAAATGATTCTTTTTTTTTAAAATAAGAGATAACTATTTTATATTTAGGTATTAAGAACTATTCTCTTCATGGAAGAATATAGTAAAATCTATTAAAGAAGTAATTACTTTACTAAGGAGGTAAAAAGTGAAGGAGATAAATAGAAAAGAGTTTTTGAAACTAGTATCAGAATCAAAGTTTTATAAACTTTATCATGAACAATTAATGTCTGAAAACGATTTTATGTTAACTCCGCTATTAGGTACAGATAGTCATCAATATGGATGGCGCATTCAATACGAATTAAAAACTAAAACGAACGACAAGTTACATATACAATTCACTTCAACTTTAACGTTTGAATATATTTTTAAAACAGCAAAACTAACTATTCTTTTAACAGATTACACATCACTGCTAAAAGATAATTGCTATCATATTCATCATTTAAATACCGATCAAAAAAAAATTGTCGATATTTCGGCAGACGTAGCCTACAAGGAGCTTTTTTCTCAAATTAACAATGAGAAAACATTGCTTCATGTTGCTCGTAAAGAACTGAATAACGACTTAGATCGGGCTTTATGCTGGCGTTGCACTCAATATCAATATGGCGGCGGTTATTATAAAAACGGCATCTATATTCCAAAATGGAAAAAATGTATTAAAGGTTATTGGTCAGATCAATGCATCGTTCGTTAGTTGATTAAAGTCAGTATCCTTTATGTTCAGATAATAAAATAGAAATAAATGGCGTATTTTTTCTTTTAACGAGTCCGACGATTGTAAGTATTAATCAGGGAGGAGCATCAG
Source organism: Bacillus aquiflavi (assembly GCF_019915265.1). Lineage (NCBI taxonomy): Bacteria > Bacillati > Bacillota > Bacilli > Caryophanales > Bacillaceae > Bacillus > Bacillus aquiflavi. The sequence continues at coordinate 898,359 of NZ_CP082780.1, read as the reverse complement.
CTAATAGAGTAGAGTAGAAAACAGGAATTAGATACTGCCTTCTTTGTCCTCGGGGTTCAGGGTGTTCCACCTTACTAAGCCAGACAAGAGGGCAATTCCTTTTCCTGCTCCCCCTCATCATCAAACCGTACGTGAAGTTTTCCCTCATACGGCTTTCCGACGTTCTTCTTCCTTTGGCTTTACGGATTTAATTCGCTAATTTCACCAATATGAATTGGACTTTATTTACTGTATCTTGAAGATAGGCATGTTTATGTCGTTTATTTCTTTTCTTGTTATGAAAAAGATTTAAACGTTGTAACACATACCAGTCAATGCGATTCAACCACCTCTTGGACATTGGAGAAAATTGGTAGTAATTCTTGAATCCTTGTAACCTTCGGTTCAGTCCCTTCACCAATTCTTTTATGTCCATAAATAGTTTATGTCGTGGTTCCGTAAAATCCTTGATTTTCTTTCGCATCTTCTTCATAGCCTTCTTACTCGGGACATGGTTCATGATTAAGAATGTTCGACCACCCTTTTTACGAATGGGGAATTTTCGATGATGGAATCCCAGAAAATCAAATCCGTCACTGTCATCCCAGATGTTGACGAGTCTTGATTTCTCCTTATGTAGTGAGAGGTCAAGTTTTCCCATAATTGCTTGGATGACTCGTATACCTTCTAGCGCTTGCTGTTTTGTCCTGCACAAAATGACAAAGTCATCCGCATAACGAATAAGAGAACCTAGATGGCTGAATTTCTTTTCCCAGAGGGAATCCATCACATCTAAATATATGTTCGAAAGTAATGGTGAAATCACACCGCCTTGAGGGGCCCCCAAGACAGAATTCCTCACTTTTCCTTCTTCCATGATTCCTGCTTGTAGCCATTTGCGAATCAATTTCAGCACTTTGCGGTCACTAATTCGCTGTTCTACAAGTTTCATCAATTTATCATGGTTGATGTTATCAAAATAACCTTGGATATCGACGTCTAATACCCAATAGCTTTTCTTGCTCTCTTTCCTGATTTTCGCTATGGCTTGATGCGCATTCCTTTTGGGACGGAAACCATAAGAACAATCTTTAAAGTCAGCTTCAAAGATAGGTTCTATGACTAGCTTGGTTGCCATTTGTACAACCCTGTCCTTGATGGTTGGGATTCCTAATGGACGTTTCTTTCCATCATCTTTAGGGATGTAAGTACGTAAAACTGGTTGTGGATGATATCGATTTTCCTTCAGTTCAAGATAAATCTCATTAAGAAATCTATCCTCCCCATAGATCTCAATATTTTCCATAGTCTGAGAATCTACTCCACTACTCCCTCGATTTCTTCTTACTCTTTGCCATGCTTCCCACAAGATATCAGGTCGATAAATCTTATCATATAAGGCATGAAACCGGCGTGTCTTGCTTTCCTTGGCACAAAGGTATAATGTTTTCCAGAGTTCTTGAGCTTTTGCATAATTGGTGTAGTTAGCCATTTTCTTGGCATTCACTGACTCTTACCTCCTTGAATATATGAACGAAGTAGGGTATTGGCTTTTGCCGTCCTTCCCTAGACAACGTTGTGTTGGCATTGTCATCATTGGTACTATGACCCCCTCCGACTCCCTCTCAGTCCATCCACCACTTCGCTTCATGCTTATAGGTTTCTGTGTTACTTCTTTAGAAGTGACCGAGGAGGGTATCCCCAGTTCCGTTAACTACTTTCCTAACATGTCGTTCCCCTTACCCCGAGGGATTCTTCAGTGCTGAATTCCAAGTTCCTCACACCTTCCATGGTTTTCGCCCATGTTCACCAGGCTCAACTTCCCTTTGTCCTCAACGAGGGTTGTAATTGACGAGGCGGCAGGATTCACTTCATGTTACGACCTGCTAGGTTGCTCGCACTCACGAATGAATTACTTTGTCACAGGGCTTCAACCTTAGGATTTCTCTACCAGTTGCCTGTCAGCTACTGAGCGTCTTGGCACTTACTCAGGTTGGACTTTCACCAACTAGCAATTAACGGCCTGCTGGGCGCGCTGAACATTGAAAAATGCTCAGAGATTTTTTCGCTGAGCATTTCTTTTTAGTTTACTTTTTTATTTAAAATATTGTAATATTGTCCCTTGTTTATTATATACGCTAATCTCAGCGTACGCTCCATTTATAAACGTAATTTGCGGCGGAACATGACCACAATCAATGTCATATATAATTGGGATTTGAAGCTTCTCAGAAAGTTTCCTATAAACATCCTCAACTGTATAATTTTCAATAGGAGTATTAGCAGGACTTCTTCCGAACATAATCCCTGAACAATGATTAAACCAACCAGCTAATTACATTTGGATAAGGGACCGATGCAAACCGGCGGTTGAACATTTGTCATTTTCAAAAAACCCAAATAACTGGCTCATCTTGAATATGATTTTTCCTAAAATAAGCTACATCTCCATATGGTGTTTCAATTACATGCCTAATAATGTTAATACATTCTTCAAGCAAACGTCCCTGCGGCTTAACACGACCGCTTGGAATCGATTTCCAATTAGTTTATTCGGTTAAATTGAAGACATATGGGGCAGGTTTATCTAACTGCCATTCTTTTTGATATTTTTTTGATGAAGTCGGTTTTATCCACAAAAAAGGACGAGTCAATTTTGCACGGTCGTTTCATCTGAATATTCTCCCCTTAAATCGACTAAATTCGTTCCACGAGCAGTAGCCATACCTGTTTTTAAAGTGATAGCTAATAATAATCGACTAACATCCACTTATTTTTCATATGTTCAAAGTCAATATATTCAAGCATCTCAATTAGTAATTCTCCACCCATGGAGGAATAATAAGATGAATATTTTTATCCTGCATCATTTTATTAAAGTCTTCTGCGCGAACTTTAGCTGGAGCAGACCTTACTTGATCTTGATCCAAGCAATATTACCGCAAATAACATTAAATCCTTTTGTTTTCATTCGGTTACAGACAGTTTCCAATAGTCTATGTAATTCTTTTGGTACTCCTGATGATGGTGCAGTAACCCCTATTGGCCCCTTTTTCTAAAAACGGATATTTTATTACGCATATCCCTCCTATACTTTTTTAACAATAAAAATATAGTTAAAAATTTTTTCTTTAACTTTACGACATTCATTCCCCACCTACTCATTGGTCTACACCCTTCACATCCCTCGAAGATGAGAGACTTCGTTAAATTTAACCACGTTAAACTTTCTTATAGGGAAGGATATTGAGCGGAAATAAATTATATCCTTTAGATCTAATTATTTTTTTTGGTTTACTAATATTTCATATAGGAATTCAGAACGGAAAATAGTACACCATAATTACCTTTTATCACTTTGCTTTTTGCAAATTCTCTTTTAGTTCAGGAATAGTAAGCACTCCAAATACTATGATGAAAATGACCATCCCACTAATAAAATCTGAGGCTAATGACTTCATATTCAACAGACCTTGGACACTAATGCTGACAAAAAAAGCAATCGAAATTTTTAAAATATTTTTCAACATAATCCCTCCTGTTAAATTATCATTTTCTACATCAACTTTCAGTACTTTACAGATTAGACAACTGGAATGAAAGCGCTTTAAATTGTGCTTTAATAAAAGAATAATCACAAAGCTTAAATTAATCAATAACAATTTCATGAATTTTTAAAAAAACAATCAAAAGGGGCTTGATACTAGTTTATCAACCCTAGCTTGCTTTAAACATTTCTAAAAAAAGAGTAGTGTTTGGCAACATAAACTGCTAAACACTACTCAAATCACTGCTTCGATCAAGTTAATGATCCATTCCTTTATTATCATTTTGCTTTTTACTTTAACATAATAGTTAATTTTCACTGCAGTTAAAGATTCATTAAATTCATATATCACACTAAAAAACTATCTTTCGTACTTACTTCATAAAAGAAGAATGAAAATATTAATTAAACTAATTTTATTAAGTCATTTCTTCTAAAATAGCCTGTAAATATTTTACATGATCCTTGGAAACTTCGTAATTGAAGTCACTGTTTGTTTCTTTTAAATAAACTTTTTTTTCCTCTGTCCAGACGTCCATTACTAATGATTTATCGTTTTTAAGTGTAATAAGAATTTTATATATCGGCTTTGAATTTGGGGCTTTTTTAATTTCAACGCAATGATTTAAAATATTTGATAATTCTTCCTCCCATGTATGATCATTTTTAATTTCTACAACATGCGGCTGAAGAAATAAATCTTCTTCATCCACATTCATATGTTCTAGTGAAACCGCTTTAAAACTGACAATATCACTTGAGTTGATCTCAAGTAATTGAATCGCCTCACTCTGTCGATTATTAATAATTATGTTCTTCCCGTTAAATACCACCACCGCTAACATGAAACATGCTGCGAAAGCAAGCAAGCTCCAGATCACTTGCTTCCTATTTTTCCTTCGTTTTACATTAGAAGAAGATAACACTTTCCTTAATGTTTCTTCCTTTTGTACATGAGAACGGGGAATGTCATTTAATTGTTTAAATAACTCATCCATTTCTGAAAATTTCTTCATGAAAGGCACTCCTTTTCTTCATTTCGCGTTTTAGTGCTTGAATTGCCCTTGATGTAGTTACTTTTACTTTATTTTCATTCCAACCGAGTATTTCCGATGTTTCCTTTATAGAAAAACCTTTAATTTTCCTTAAAATAAGTACCTCTTGATAACTTAATTTTAATTGTTGAATACTTTTATATAAAAAGACTATTTTTTCGCCTTTCATTACGATTTCAGTAGGTGTAGGATCATCTGAGATGAATTGATATTTTTCAATTGGAGAAAATTTGAACTTTGCATTTTTACGAAAATAATCAATAGTTACATTTCGTGAAATTTTTACTATCCAAGTAAGCATTTTTGCTTCACCATTAAATTTATTTAAATGTTTATATACCCTAATAAAAGTCTCTTGTGTTAAATCCTCCGCAATCTCTTTTTGCTTTACAAGGAGGAAAATATAACTGTATACTTTATCACTGTACTCTTCATATATCCCCCTAAACACTTCCTCGTAATTCATGAATAGATCGATCCCCCTCTGTTAATAGTTAGACGAATAAAATAAAAAAAAGATACACTAATGGGCGATTTTCATCCAACATCATTACTACTCTAATAAACTTTGTAAAATTACTCGACAAAACTCGAGTCATATTATGACTAAATGTAAATAAAATTTACACTATTGTAAAATCATCTCTTTTATCGTCTATTCCGAAACTATACTTTATACCTTAAAAGACGTTACAATCAGTATGATTAAAGTATTATTTTTCAAAAAAAGATGATCCTCTATCTAAAGATATGTAACTTTATGTAAGATTATAAAATTCATTAAAATATTACATCTTTTAACCTATTTTTATGATAAATTTATGAAATTTAATGTGTTCAAATTAATAATAAATCATTTAACATTACTAATGACCTAATTAAATCAATTAGTTAAATCAGCCTATATTTATTTACTGAATATGAGCAAATGGGAATTTTTGTTCATTTTTTAAATTGCTTTTATTATTTTAACTTTTAATTCAACATTTTTTATGATTAGGAGCATTTTTCTATATCTATTTAACTAGTATTCTCTTTCAAAAAACAGCCCATTTTTATTATTTTGGGAATATTCAAATACTTACTCCTACTATTCGACACAGCGAAACGATATAATCGGCTATTGTTTATATTGAAACGTATAAGGAGGTGACATTCGGTCCATTAAAGCGGTTTGTCTTCTGATTTACGGAAATTATTGAAGGAGGGAATGGTTTGAAAAAAAGAAAAATTGATCGTTTTCGTTGGTTATATCTATTTATGGTTATGTTGCTAATGCTTCCATTGATGTTGCCAAACGTCGCTAATGCTGGAACAAAAGGAAAAATTAATACTTCTATTAAAGAGTCGCCGGCAAAAGAAAAAAAAACTGGAAAGCTTTTAAAACAGTTTGAAGAAAAAGATCAAGTCACATTTTTAATTAAATTTAAAGAACAAGTCAATACAACAGAAGTTGCAAAACAAGCAGAAAAAGCTACCGCTGCCCAAAATATAACATCAGCGAAAGCTAAATCAATCAAACGTTCTTCAATTGTTTCATCATTGCGAGCAGTTAGCATTGAAACACAAGAAAACACATTAAAATATCTTAAAAAACAAGAAAAGGCTGGGAAAGCAAAAGATATTGAATCGTTTTTTATCGTCAATGCAATTGCTGTTACAGCAACAAAAGATGTGATGGAACAAATCGCTTCTTTCCCAGAAGTTGATAAAGTTCTTCCGAATGAAACACGACAGCTTTATCAGCCTGAGGTGAAACAAAACTTAGCAGTCGAGCCAAAAGCAAAGACAAACTCGATCGAATGGAATGTTGATCGTGTTGGTGCCCCAGCTGTATGGGAAATGGGCATTGATGGATCAGGAACAGTTGTTGCCTCTATTGATACTGGTGTTCAATGGGATCATCCTGCATTAAAAGAAAAATATCGCGGGTATAATCCGGCAAACCCTGATCAACCAAACCATGATTATAATTGGTTTGATGCAACTGCAGGACGAACTACTCCATATGATGATCATGGTCATGGTACACATGTAACAGGAACGATGGTTGGTGGGGAAGCGAACGGATCGAATAAAATTGGGGTTGCTCCAGGAGCAAAGTGGATAGCTGTAAAAGCATTTACATCTTCCGGAGGAACTGACCGCGATCTATTAGCAGCGGGGGAATGGATTTTAGCCCCTAAAGATCAAAACGGCAATCCAAACCCTGAGATGGCTCCTGATGTCGTAAATAACTCATGGGGGGGCGGACCAGGACTGGACGAATGGTATCGACCGATGGTGCAAACATGGCGTGATGCTGAAATCTTTCCTGAGTTTTCGGCAGGAAATACAAATTTCTCTAATCCAGGAGGACCAGGATCCATTGCAACCCCTGCAAACTATCCCGAATCATTTGCAACAGGTGCAACAGATATTAATAACAAGCTAGCCGGCTTTTCACTTCAAGGACCGTCACCATATAATGAAATAAAGCCAGAGATTTCTGCACCGGGAGTAAATATTCGTTCATCAACACCAGGAAATGGCTATGAAGGCGGTTGGAATGGAACATCGATGGCTGGACCGCATGTTTCAGCAGTTGTCGCCTTGTTGAAACAAGTGAACGGAAACTTAACCGTTGATCAAATTGAAGAAATCTTAATGTCAACTGCTACTTCATTAACTGATTCAACCTTTCCAGAAAGCCCAAATAACGGATATGGCCACGGATTAGTTAATGCATATGATGCAGTTTCATCAATTATGTCTGGATTAGGAAAAATAAAAGGACAAGTTGGTAAAGACGGAGATGATTCTGATGCACCGACATTTGAACATTCAAGTCCACAAGAAACTTATGTCGGCATAGATTTGCCTTTAACTGTTACTGCGAGTGACAATGTAAGCGTTTCACAAGTCACTCTTGAGTATAAAAAATCTGATGGAAACTTTGCTACTCTTGAAGCGAAACGGATAAGCGGCGATTATAAAAACGGAACTTACCGTGCTGTAATTCCACGCGATGACATTGCCGAACCTTCTGTTACTTATAAATGGAATATATTGGATTTTGGTGGAAATCTTACTGAATCTGAAGAATACAATGTATTAGTAAAACAAGGTATATCGGTTGGTTACTTTACCGACTTTGAATCAAATCCGATCGGTTGGAGTTCGTTCGGTGAAAAAGATACGTGGGAATGGGGAGTTCCAACTTCGGGACCAAAAACCGCTTTTTCAGGTGAAAAGGTGTTTGCGACAAATTTAGCTGGAAACTATGATAACTATGCAAATATGTCATTAGTAATGCCTCCGATTGATCTTCCTGAAGGAAACGCTTTTTTACAATTTAAACATTGGCATGAGCTTGAAAACCGGTGGGATTTTGCTCACGTATTTGTTTCTACAGATATGGAAAATTGGACTCAAGCACTTCGCCTAACAGGAAATTCTAATGAATGGACAGACGGTGAAGTTGATTTAAGTGAATATGCTGGTCAACGTATATACGTTGCCTTCAATGTTACATCGGACGTTAGTGTTCAAAAAGCAGGCTGGTACTTAGATGATGTCCGCTTAACAGATACTTCTAACAACAAAGCATCGATGACTAACAAGAAAGCAAAGTCAGAAAAGACGACTGGAAAAAAAGATACAAAAGCTAAAAAGGAAAAAGTAAATCCAGATAAAATTTTACCGATAAAATCGGACAATAATGAACAAGAAAAAAGCGATAAAGTAGGAGCAGCACCTGCTTTACTCCCAATAAATGCACAAGTAAGTGTTCTTGAAACAGGCCGGTCAACAGTGACTAATCCACAAAATGGAACATATGAGTTAGTCCATTCTGCAGGTGATTTTACTGTTCAAGCTGAAGCGTATGGGTTCCGTTCTCAAGCACAGCGAGTTACCGTTAACGCAGACGGTGAGACAACAGCCAACTTTATCCTTGAAGAAATTCCAAAAGGAACAATGAATGGAGTTGTAACAAACGAATTAACTGGAGAACCTATTTCAGGCGCAACACTTATTTTAGTGGAAGATGCAGCTATTCAGCCGGTCGAAACAAATGAAAATGGTGAGTTTTCTATCACTGCCTATGAAGGAGATTACACAATTAAAGTGCTGGCAGCATCTTTCTATAATCAAGAGATGAATGTTACGATAACTGGAAATGAAACGATTAATCAAAATATCCAATTAAAACCTTTTATTGGATACCCAGGTGAGATTGGTTACGATGATGGATCAGCAGAAAATGCCCGTGCATTTTACGATGCAGGTAACGGCTGGGCTGTAAAAATGTCATTAGCTCCTGGTAATGAAAAAGCACTTGTGACTGGAGGCTTATTCCGCTTCTGGGATCAAACTTGGCCAACTCCGGGAGGAAACGAGTTCCAAGTTGCGGTCTATGATGCATCTGGATCAGATGGAGCACCTGGCAAAAAACTTGCTGGACCATTTGAGGCAACAGCTCTTCGTGATGGTACTTGGACACATGTTGATTTAAGCGGACATGGGATTATGGTTGATGGATATGGTGATTTCTATTTAGTTTATATTCAAACTAAACAACATCCAAATGCGCCTGGTTTAGCGACAGACGAGAATGGAGAACATAAAGATCGAAGCTGGCAATTAGTAAGTGGTGCATGGTCTAAATCTCCAAAAAGTGAAGGAAATTATATGATCCGCGCAGTCGTCAACTACGAAGTAACAGCACCGGTTATTACTTCACCTTCACAAAATATGTTTACAAATGAAGAAAAAATCGTTATCAAAGGAACTTCTTCACCAGCTGTAACAGTTAATATTTTCAATAATGGTGACGAAGTAACAGCTGTTGAAGCAGATGAAAAAGGAGAATTTTCGGCTGAAGTTACGTTGACTGAAGGAAAAAATGAGTTGACGGCAAAAGCTTCAACTGAAAATGGATCTACTGATAGCTCAGCTCCAATAACAGTGATTTACGATAAAACTAAGCCAGAATTAACAATTGATTCACCTACAAATGGTTCAAAGACGAATAAAGAAGTGATTACTGTTGAGGGAATTGTCGCAGATGAAAACCTTGATTCAGTCGTTGTAAACGATAAAAAAGCTTCAATATCCGATGGAAAATATAAAGCTCGCATCATTTTAGACGAAGGTGAAAACACTATTACTGTTATTGCTAAAGATAAAGCTGGTAACGAAACAAGTAACTCGATTAAAATTGATGTAAAGTATACAGCACCAACAATTAATCATTTAACTCCAACAGAAGATAAGTATCTTGATTCTGGAGATTCTATTAAAATTGAATTTGATAGTGAACCAGGATTAAAGGCAACATTTACAATTAAAATGCCGTTAACAAATACAGGTGCCATGTTATCAAATGCAAACGAGTTGCCAATCATGGAGACATCTCCAGGACATTACGTCGGCTATTATACCGCAACGAAAAATGTTAAAGCACCCGGAGCAGAAGTTGAAGTAATCGTAACAGATGACTATGGCAATGAAGTAAGACAAATCGCGGAAGGAAAATTATATATAAACAGTAAGAAATAAAGGATTAATATTAGGGCTGAACTCGTTTCAGCCCTAATATTGTAGACAAAATCAATATTTTGAGTCGATTTCTTATGACTAGTTGAAAAAGCTTGTCAGCCACGGCTGAAGAAAATAGAACAGGTGTTCACAAGTCCGTTTGTCAACAACTAGGGACTTGAACTCGTTTCAGCCCTTTACATAAATTAATAGGAATTCCACATTTAATAACTAATCCTCCATTTAGCATTCATCATTATTGGCTCATATGGTATTTTTAAACTAACTTCATTGCAGTCGTTTTTTTAAAAAAAATTAAGGAATCTTGGACTATTTTATGAAAAATGACATAACTTTTATAGTTAAATAGAGTGTAAATTAGTCTATCTAGATTGAAATTTGTTCACAAATAATGATCAATTTGATACAATACAAATTTGAACTTATCTTTTGCAAGGGGGATTTTATGAGTATACTGAAAAAGTTCAAGTTAAATCTCGTTGTTTTTGCGACTATTCTTTTATGGTTTAAAACATACCTCGTTTATAAAATAAACTTTTCGATAAATACCGAAAATATAATGCAAGAAGTGATCCTATTTTTAAACCCATTAAGTTTTATTATGTTAGTTTTAGGGATCGGTATTTTTTTAAAAGGAAAAAAAAGTAATATTTATATTTTGGTTTCATCTTTTTTAATCTCATTTGTATTATATGCAAATGCTGTATATTACAGAGAATTTAATGATTTCATTACAATTCCGCTATTAATGCAAACTAATAATTTAGGTGATTTAGGCAATAGTATCATAGCCCTCGTTTCATGGTTTGATTTCTTTTATTTTATCGACTTAGGGCTTATTTTACTAATGATTAAAAAGCAAGCTTTTCTTTCAAATAAACTATTTTCTAAAATAGAAAAAAAAGCATTTTATTTTATCACATTAGGACTTATGTTTTTAAATATTGGCTTAGCTGAAACCCAACGCCCTGAACTGCTTACAAGAACATTCGATCGCGAAATACTTGTAAAGAACATCGGAACTTACCATTTTCATATTTACGATGCCGTTCTACATACGAAAACTAAAGCACAGCGAGCAATGGCAGACGGAAATGAACTCGTTGATATTGAGAATTTCACAAATGCCCATTTCAAAGAACCAAATGGAGAGCTATTTGGAATTGCGAAAGGAAAAAATATTATTTTAATTTCACTCGAATCACTCCAGAATTTTGTCATCGGAGAAACGGTGAACGGTGAAGAAATCACACCATTTTTAAATCAATTTATTAAGGAAAGTTTCTATTTTGATCATTTTTACCATCAAACTGGACAAGGTAAAACATCTGATTCTGAGTTTCTATTAGACAACTCTTTATACCCGCTTGGCCGTGGTGCAGTATTTTTTACTCATGGCAGCAACGAATATGATACATTGACAAAAAAGTTAAAAGAAAATGGTTACTTTACCTCTGTATTACATGCTAATAATAAAAGCTTCTGGAACCGAGACGTCGTTTATCAATCATTCGGTTATGACCGATTTTACTCTCTTACTGATTTTGAAGTTTCACCAGAGATTTCAGTTAATTGGGGAATGAAAGATATCCAGTTTTTTGAACAGTCTATCCATCATTTAAAAGAGATGCCGAAGCCTCTTTACGCAAAATTTATTACATTAACAAATCATTTTCCGTTTACGTTAGATGAGGAAGACCGTTATATCGATGAATACGATTCTCAAAGCGGTACATTAAATCGTTACTTCCCAACAGTTCGTTATATGGATGAGGCTGTTAAACTTTTTATCGAAGACTTAAAAAATGAAGGATTATATGAAGAGTCTATTATTGTCATGTATGGCGATCATTATGGAATTTCTGAAAATCATAACAAGGCAATGGGGCAATTTTTAAATAAAGAAATAACACCATTTGATACTGTACAGCTTCAACGAGTCCCGTTAATTATCCATATTCCAGGTCAAGAAGGCAGAACGATTTCATCTATTTCTGGCCAAATTGATCTTAAACCAACAATACTACACTTAATGGGGATTAACACGAAAGGAGATATTCAGTTCGGGACAGATTTGTTTGCAAACGACCGAGATAACCTTGTGATCTTACGTGATGGCAGCTTTATTACAAATGACTTTGTGTTTACAAAGGAGACATGCTATGACAAATTGACGGGAGAAGTAATTAGTCCGAGTTCATGTGAACCGTACACACAACAAGTGAAACAGGAACTAGAATATTCTGATAAAGTAATTTACGGTGATTTATTAAGATTTTTTGATAAAACCCAATCCCAATCATAGTGTAATCAAAGGGAGCTGGAGGAAGGCTCCCTTTGATTTTATTCTTTATTAAAAAAGTGGTGTATGGTTTTCGCATTCAACTGCCTTTATTCGTATTCAAAATCATGATGTGATCTATCTAATACTTTAAATGCTTCAGCAACATTTTTAGCAAAAGTAAGTGGACTTTGACTTGTTGATTGAAAGTGTAAATACATTGCCCGTGGTTCTTCAAATAACCAATGATTATGAAATGCAGTAACTTTGATTTTTCTTTTTCTAAGTTCTGATATAAGTGGATTTACCTCTTCCTGCAAAAGAACTGTCTCCCCTAAGTTAAGAACTTTTCCGTGGCGAATCTCAAAAGAAAATAATTGGGGCAATACTAATGGGGAATTAGTTGGCACTCCTTCAATTCTGAACGGTATTTGGCGCAGCTTTTGGACAAAACATACTCCATCTTCAAAGCTCCCGCTTCCACCTAAAATTCTTGCAAATTCTCTACATAAATTTTTCTTCTTTTCCCAACTCTTTTTTCCACCTCCTTATCCTTCTCTTACTAACATACGTAAAATGAAAGAAAGAGATTGGACAAGTAACAAGAGACTATGGCACATTTTAAAAATTAGTGTTAACAAGCACAAATGATGGAGCAAATTCTATTTACAAGCTTTCAACATTATACATGGCATGACTAAATCTATTAAATATATAAAACTTTACAAACAAGAATGTTCTATATAGATACTTAATTTTATAGTTGATAAACTTTGCCTATCCAAAAACGATGTATATTTATCTTCGTAGGAACAACTCTCTTTATAAAAAAAGCGATAAATCAATATTGTTATCTTAGACCGTAACTATGCCTAATCCCGCTTTTTCTCTCGAAGAATAAAAAAAGATAAGCACCGCACGTGCTTATCCGAGATTGGAGACAAAGTTCATATTTGAATTTTAATTCATTCAGACTGGTTGAAAACGCTTGTCAGCCAAGGCGCCAAGCAACGAGGCGATATGAATAGAACAATAAGTTCATAAGCTTCATTTGGCAACAGTCTGAAATAAGCACGATAAATGCTTATCCCTTTTTTCTATTTGGCTTTCCTAATCCTTTTCTTAGAGAATGAATCACTTCCCTTGTTTCATCAAGGCGCATAATCGTTTCGTCATATGCTTGAGCGACAACACACATGAATAGAATATCGATAACATGAAGCTGAGCCATCCTTGAAGAGGTTGCACCGCTTCTATGTGTAGCTTCTCTCGTAGCCGAAGTATATAATCGGATATCAGCCCGTTCTGTCACTAAAGAAGTCCCATATCTTGTTAAACTAATTGTTGTAATCCCTTTTTCGTTCGCTAATTCTAATATTTTTGCTACTTCGATTGTTTCTCCTGAAAATGAAATCCCCACAACGACATCATCTTTATGTGCATTTGCAATTAAAGTAGCAACGAGGTGAACATCAGAAAATGCTGTCGCCGTTTTATCTATCCTTAAAAATTTTTGTTGTGCATCTAAAGCAATAATCCCAGATGCTCCAACACCAAAAAAGTGAATCGTTTTAGCTTTTTTTACAGCATTGACAGCCTTTGATAATTCTTCTGATCGTAAAATTTCAGCCGTCTCCTTAATTGTTTGGATCGTATTATTTGTCATCTTTTGAATCAGTGATAAATGAGATTCTTCAGGCTCAATATCACGGAAACCGACATCATCATTTTTTTTTAAATCACCAGCAATTCTAAGTTTTAATTCTTGAAAGCCTTTTAAGTTCAATGATTTACATAATCTAATTACTGCAGCACCGCTTGTTAAACTTCGCTTGCCCAATTCACTAGCTGTTAATGAAACTGCCTCTTCAGGATGATCCAGTATGTATGAGGCAATTTTTTTCTCAGAAGGAGGAAGATTGGGAAGCATTTCGGAAAGCATGACTAATCCTCCGGTAACGGACATGGGCAGATCTACCCCTTTATTCTTAATGTTTTGTAGTTAATATTATTCTCTAATTAGCTTTTTTCTTTGTCAACTATATACCACATGGAATTTTACGAAAAATATTTTTATACCCATTCAATTTGAAATTGTTTTCCTCCTTTAATAAAAGGAATAAGCGGGATGTCTTCTTCAACAATTTGCCCAATAACATTCACCTTTTTATCAGCCTGTAATGAACGTTTTGTAATTTGAAGCTCTCCTTTGTAGCGCCCGTAATTTTCGTTATCTACAGTAATTGCTCCTAAAGGTCGTTCAACAGTATGAAAAGGGGATAAATCACGAGTACCTATTTGAGCATAATTTCTAGACTCAACTGATCTAATACAATCCCTTGCTAAATCTAATCGATTGGTGTGAATGGCAGAAACGAACTGAAGGAGATCAATATTTTCTGTATAAGGTTTTGCTCGTAAAATAATCATTCCTTCGTTAAATGCAGAAAATTGTTTTAATGCAAAATCGCTTATTGTTTTATCGCCTACTAGCACCTTATCGACCAACATATCCTTTAATTGCAAATATGCAGAAAATGGTGACATATTTCGATGATCTTCTAACGTCGGTAAACGGCTAAATAAAGGACCGCGTAATTGTTCATCTCCTGGAATAAACGCCATTACTGAAATCCCTTTCATGTTTAACCAATTATTTTTTTCATGAAATTCTTCACGATCAAGGCCTGTTTCTGGACGTGGATAAAAATTATGCCACCCTTCAACAGACGATAACGATAAACCGGCATTTACCAACTTTTCCAAGCTCAAATGATTAATCGTACTAGCATTTAATGCAATTTTCATAAATGTTGAAAGCTCTACAATTTCTTCAGCATTGATCCCATAGTCAATTCTTAGCCCAGTTAATCCCCATTGACAAAGCTCGTTAGCAGTCTTTACAGTTAACCCTAGTTTTTTTAGCGACGTTTTTGAAATATCAGCAACAAGTTCCATATTAATCGATTTAGCCAATTCTCCTAAGTCGATTAATCTTTTTCTATAATAGGAATGGTCATCCTCAGGTATATGTAATGATGTAAAAATAGACTGAAATCCATGTTTTCTTACTTTACGAATGTACGATTCTATTTGATGAATCGGCTGTTCAGCTAAATAAACAGATATGCCTCGCATTCATTATTCACCCCTAAAAGTAGAGTAGAAAACAGGAATTAGATACTGCCTTCTTTGTCCTCGGGGTTCAGGGTGTTCCACCTTACTAAGCCAGACAAGAGGGCAATTCCTTTTCCTGCTCCCCCTCATCAAACCGTACGTGAAGTTTTCCCTCATACGGCTTTCCGACGTTCTTCTTCCTTTGGCTTTACGGATTTAATTCGCTAATTTCACCAATATGAATTGGACTTTATTTACTGTATCTTGAAGATAGGCATGTTTATGTCGTTTATTTCTTTTCTTGTTATGAAAAAGATTTAAACGTTGTAACACATACCAGTCAATGCGATTCAACCACCTCTTGGACATTGGAGAAAGTTGGTAGTAATTCTTGAATCCTTGTAACCTTCGGTTCAGTCCCTTCACCAATTCTTTTATGTCCATAAATAGTTTATGTCGTGGTTCCGTAAAATCCTTGATTTTCTTTCGCATCTTCTTCATAGCCTTCTTACTCGGGACATGGTTCATGATTAAGAATGTTCGACCACCCTTTTTACGAATGGGGAATTTTCGATGATGGAATCCCAGAAAATCAAATCCGTCACTGTCATCCCAGATGTTGACGAGTCTTGATTTCTCCTTATGTAGTGAGAGGTCAAGTTTTCCCATAATTGCTTGGATGACTCGTATACCTTCTAGCGCTTGCTGTTTTGTCCTGCACAAAATGACAAAGTCATCCGCATAACGAATAAGAGAACCTAGATGGCTGAATTTCTTTTCCCAGAGGGAATCCATCACATCTAAATATATGTTCGAAAGTAATGGTGAAATCACACCGCCTTGAGGGGCCCCCAAGACAGAATTCCTCACTTTTCCTTCTTCCATGATTCCTGCTTGTAGCCATTTGCGAATCAATTTCAGCACTTTGCGGTCACTAATTCGCTGTTCTACAAGTTTCATCAATTTATCATGGTTGATGTTATCAAAATAACCTTGGATATCGACGTCTAATACCCAATAGCTTTTCTTGCTCTCTTTCCTGATTTTCGCTATGGCTTGATGCGCATTCCTTTTGGGACGGAAACCATAAGAACAATCTTTAAAGTCAGCTTCAAAGATAGGTTCTATGACTAGCTTGGTTGCCATTTGTACAACCCTGTCCTTGATGGTTGGGATTCCTAATGGACGTTTCTTTCCATCATCTTTAGGGATGTAAGTACGTAAAACTGGTTGTGGATGATATCGATTTTCCTTCAGTTCAAGATAAATCTCATTAAGAAATCTATCCTCCCCATAGATCTCAATATTTTCCATAGTCTGAGAATCTACTCCACTACTCCCTCGATTTCTTCTTACTCTTTGCCATGCTTCCCACAAGATATCAGGTCGATAAATCTTATCATATAAGGCATGAAACCGGCGTGTCTTGCTTTCCTTGGCACAAAGGTATAATGTTTTCCAGAGTTCTTGAGCTTTTGCATAATTGGTGTAGTTAGCCATTTTCTTGGCATTCACTGACTCTTACCTCCTTGAATATATGAACGAAGCAGGGTATTGGCTTTTGCCGTCCTTCCCTAGACAACGTTGTGTTGGCATTGTCATCATTGGTACTATGACCCCCTCCGACTCCCTCTCAGTCCATCCACCACTTCGCTTCATGCTTATAGGTTTCTGTGTTACTTCTTTAGAAGTGACCGAGGAGGGTATCCCCAGTTCCGTTAACTACTTTCCTAACATGTCGTTCCCCTTACCCCGAGGGATTCTTCAGTGCTGAATTCCAAGTTCCTCACACCTTCCATGGTTTTCGCCCATGTTCACCAGGCTCAACTTCCCTTTGTCCTCAACGAGGGTTGTAATTGACGAGGCGGCAGGATTCACTTCATGTTACGACCTGCTAGGTTGCTCGCACTCACGAATGAATTACTTTGTCACAGGGCTTCAACCTTAGGATTTCTCTACCAGTTGCCTGTCAGCTACTGAGCGTCTTGGCACTTACTCAGGTTGGACTTTCACCAACTAGCAATTAACGGCCTGCTGGGCGCGCTAAACGATAAAAAGGGAGGCTTGCTCCCTTTTTAAATATTTTTTGCCATTTCTTCTTTAAAACCAAATAAAAACGTAAAAAGAAAACCAAAACTATAAGAAATAATGAGTCCAAATAAATATAATAAATATTTATTATCAGCAATTAACGGGATAAGGGATAGTCCTGAAACACCAATTCCTTCTGAGGCGGTTTTCATTACAGCCTGAAAAGCACCGCCAACAGCTGCACCCATACAAGCAGTTATAAACGGCCTGCCAAGTGGCAGCGTAACCCCATATAATAGCGGTTCACCGATCCCAAGAAAACCAACAGGCAAACCACCTTTTATATTATTACGTAATCGCTTGTTTTTTGTTTTCACGAAAATAGCAATTGCCGCTCCGACTTGCCCTGCACCCGCCATAGCGAGGATCGGCAATAACGGCGTATTATCAATTGTATTAATAAGTTCCATATGGATCGGCGTTAACCCATGGTGTAATCCGACCATTACGAGCGGCAGGAAAAAGCCTGCTAAGACCGCACCTGCAATAGCACCGCCTATATCTAATATAAAGTTAATTCCATTCGTAATTCCATCCGATAAAATACCTGCAACAGGCTGAACAGCATAAAGAGTCAATACTCCGACAATTAATACAGTAATCAATGGAGTAATAATAATATCTACAGAACTAGGAACAATTTTTCGAACACGCTTTTCAATAAATGTCATTAACCATGCGGCAAAAATAACACCAAACAATCCTCCTCTTCCAGGTGTTAATTGTTCACCGTAAATAGAAATTCCCTCTAAGGCAGGACTGAAAATGAACGTAGCGGCAATTGCCCCTAACACAGGTGTTCCCCCAAACTCCTTAGCTGTATTCCAACCAACTAATAGCCATAAAAATGTAAAAATCCCACTACCCATAAAGAGAAGTAATTGCATTAAAGTATTTTCTTCGCTGACACCGGCATTTTTTGCAAAGTTTGCTGCACCGTTTATAAGACCTGAAGCAACTAACCCAGGAATTAATGGAATAAAGATGTTACCAATTCTTCTTAAAAAATTTTTGAAAGGAGTATTATTTTTCTGATTAATTTCCGCTTTCTTCATACTAGCCTGTTCATTTAATGACTCTTCATGATCCGCCTTTTCTTCCCCAATATTTAAGCTAGTAAGTTTACTTAATTCCTCCGTCACTTTGTTTACCGTTCCAGGTCCGACAACGATTTGCAAAGTTTCATCTTCGATTACACCCATTACGCCTTCAATATTTTTAAGCTGCTTAACATCTACATTTCCGCTCTTTATTAAGTCGAGTCGTACACGAGTCATACAATGCGAAAGGCGCTTAATATTATCCTTTCCACCAACATATAATAATATCTCTTGGGCAATACGCTGTTCTTTTTTCATAAGACTATCCCCCTCTTATGCTAGTAAATTGCTTTTCTGACAAATCCATTTGCTTTGTTTAGCCTTTCTCTCGCTTCTTCATAAGAACAATTTAGTAAAATCATGACAATAGCTGCTTTGACATTGTTATTAGCTTTTAAGTAAAATATTTCTGCAGTTTCATAGTCAACACCAGTTGCCTCAATAATAATTCGCTTTGAACGTTCAATTAATTTCATATTTGTTGCTTGTACATCAACCATTAAATTTTCATATACTTTACCGATGCCAATCATTGCAGCAGTCGAAATCATATTTAAAATAAGCTTTTGCGCGGTTCCCGCTTTTAAGCGTGTTGATCCAGTTAATACTTCAGGTCCAGTCTCAACCTCAATTTTAATATTAGAAATTTTACCAATTTCCGAATTTTTATTACAACTAATACTAATTGTGTTTGCTCCTTGCTTATTTGCGTACTGTAAAGCTCCAATTACATATGGCGTTCGTCCACTGGCAGCAATACCGATAACCGTATCATTTTCCGTTAAAGAAAGTGCTTTCACATCCAGCATCCCAAGCTCGTTATCGTCTTCTGCACCTTCCACTGCTTTGATAATTGCTTTTGATCCGCCAGCAATAAAGGCCTGAATCATTTCAGGCGGACTTCCAAAAGTAGGTGTACATTCAACTGCATCTAATATTCCTAACCTGCCACTCGTTCCTGCCCCTACATAAATTAATCTTCCTTCATTTTCAAATGATTTAATGACAGTTTCCACCGCATTTTCAATTGCAGCAAGTTCTTCTTCAATTGCTAAAGGAACAGTTTTATCTTCTTGATTCATAACGGTTAAAATCTCTTTCGTTGTCATCATATCTAAGTTTTTTGTACGACTATTTCGTTTTTCCGTTGTTAGTTTTTCAAACATGTTAATCATCCTTATAAAAATTTTTCTTATTAAGGTCGTGTCTCAATATTTCATCGCAACACCTCCGAGATATAAGGGAATACCATATAACAATTAAATGATAACGCTTACATGAATATTCCCGTACTTTTATTATAAGCAAAAGAATTTAAGTTTCAACAAAATTCACACTTTGTTAAAATAATATTTCATTCTTGTCCTTTTATTGTTATAAAGTAGAGATCATTATCCCAGGTATTCATCATGATAAGTCACCATATATTTATGAAGAGTTTAATTATTTTGTAAAATGAGCTATAATAGTAATAGTACCTAAAAGGGAGGTCCTTATCATCGGTAATTATAGAGGTCCAAAAGAACCGATTCCTGAAGTAGAAACAGCTGTTTGGTCCTGTACAAATGAAGAGTGTAAAGGCTGGATGAGAGAAGCATATACTTTTGAAGAAAATCCATTATGCCCTTTATGCAAATCTGCAATGGAAAAAGAGATACGGATTTTACCTGTCATTAAATAATGACTTAACAGATATTAAATAACAAAATGTATAGATCATATCTCATCGGAAAAGCGTTCAAATCGGTAAACTCGATTGAACGCTTTTTCATTTTTTATAAGTAAAAATTTAAAAACAGGGAAAAATAAAGTTAAGCTAATTGGAAGGAGAAATACAAAATGTCAAAAAAGAAACAAATACAAGAAAACACTCCAACGATTGCACCTGGGATGAATGACGATGAGGAGTTAAATGAAAAGGCGAGTAAACAAGAAATTAAGCAAAATAATTATACAAGCGTTACGACACTTTCATACGATGAAGTGGATGAAAGCTAGTGGATTTGTTCACTCCGCTTATGCCTATTTTTCGGTAAGGATAAGCTCATAATAGGCTGTAAATCATAAAGTATACTGATATTAAAAAAAGAGTAGGTGAAAGGTATGCCTTATGGAAATATGTTAGAAACAAGACAGTATGGAGGAGGCTACTCCGGTTATCCTTACGGGACTTGGCATCATGGTCATCATTACGGTCATCATCATGGTCACCATCACCACCATTACCCGCATAGCCCTTGGCATTGGCACCATGGTGGTCATCAATATCAACAGCAGCATTGGGGACCATGGCAACAGCATAGCTACCAAGGATATTATTGATCATAAGCTAGGCAACAAAAGAGATGTTAGGTTATTTACCTGCATCTCTTTCATCGTGTATACACACTTTGATCTTTTTTACTAAATGCATTTATAATAAGCCCTTCCCAATTGATTTAGGAAGGGCAAAAATGAATTACTCAACAACGATATAAACGTTAAATCCAGCTGCTCTTGCTTTTTCTGCTAAAGCTTCAGCATTGCTTTTCTCAGAAAATGCACCAATTTGAACCTTGTATAAACCGTTATCTAAAATGACAATAGCATCAAATCCTTTTAGTTTTGCTTCAGCTGCTAATGCATCAGCATTTGATTTTTGCGAGAATGCACCGATTTGAACTTTATAAAGTGTCGTGCCGCCTCCGCCACTTTTACGTGTTAAGCCAAACGCACGTGCAATACCTAGAGCATGTCCACGAGCGATGCGGCTAATAAAAGTGCTGTCCTTTAATTTAGATGCATCTGTTGCATTGTCGATAAACCCATTTTCCGTTAATACAGCAGGCATTCTTGATTCACGAAGCATATGGAAGTTTGCTTTGCTTCATGCCGCGATCTCTAAAATCAACTTGCTTCAGCACTTCTTCATGAATTGCTCGTTGATAAGTTGTCGTTGGTGCCCCAACATTTGGATACACATAATCTTCATATCCTGTTCCTCCACCCGCATTAATGTGGACAGATAATAAAAAGTCAGCGCCCCAAGCGTTTGCTGCATCTGTACGTTGTTTTAGCGATAAAGTTTGATCGCCTGTACGACTCATGTTTACATAAACATTATTATATTCATTTACTAAAATATCACGAATTTTTGTAGAAATTTGTAAAGTTAAATTCTTTTCTTGTAATCCATTTCCAACTGCACCTGGATCTGTACCGCCATGACCTGGATCAATAAATATTTTTACCATTCATATCACCTCATAAGTTATTTTAATTTATTTTTATTCATTTTTACGACTATTTGCTTGTACCTTTAACTTCTAAAAACGATCACTTTTATTTACGTGTTAAACCAAATGCACGTGCGATACCTAGAGCATGTCCACGAGCGATGCGGCTAATAAAAGTGCTGTCCTTTAATTTAGATGCATCTGTTGCATTGTCGATAAACCCATTTTCTGTTAATACAGCAGGCATTCTTGATTCACGAAGCATATGGAAGTTTGCTTGCTTCATGCCGCGATCTCTAAAATCAACTTGCTTCAGCACTTCTTCATGAATTGCTCGTTGATAAGTTGTCGTTGGTGCCCCAACATTTGGATACACATAATCTTCATATCCTGTTCCTCCACCCGCATTAATGTGGACAGATAATAAAAAGTCAGCGCCCCAAGCGTTTGCTGCATCTGTACGTTGTTTTAGCGATAAAGTTTGATCGCCTGTACGACTCATGTTTACATAAACATTATTATATTCATTTACTAAAATATCACGAATTTTTTGTAGAAATTTGTAAAGTTAAGTTCTTTTCTTGTAATCCATTTCCAACTGCACCTGGATCATTACCGCCGTGACCTGGATCAATAAATATTTTTACCATTCATATCACCTCATAATTGTTTAGATTTTTCACTTGCACCATAGCCTTCTACATTTTACTGCAACATTTAAACTAAATCCGCCACTTACATAAAATCACCTCCTTAGAACTACAATCAAGCACTTATTCAGTCTTATCGATCTAGCAAAACAATGACCTAAACTACTAATAGTGCCTGTTCAAAAGGACTAAGTAATTAAAGATTCAGATATTTTTGAACAATCCCTATTATATTTACTTTAAATCTTCTTTTCTTTTTTCAGCCCGACGCATCTTATTTTCAATCTCTGCTTTTACCCATTCAGTTAATTTTGTTAAAAACCAATCAGGAACCCATTGTCCCCATCCAGCCCGGATTGCATTTGCCGTCATAGATTGAATTAAATGATAAATAATCCCGAATGATAATAGCCCAAACATGACTCCCGGCGATCCAACAATCATATCTAACAAATGGCCTCCAGCAGGAAGTAATAAAATAAAGAAGGTTCGAAAAATACCATCAATTCCATACTTGCTTAAATACGTATCATCTTTTTTCGATGCTCTCGTGCCAGATATCCAATCCATCACAACAAAGAATAATAAGGCAGCCATTGTATAAATAACTACATCCCCTTCGCCATATAAAAACTCAAAAATGGGAATTAACAAAGCACCAGTAATAGAAGCAATTGTTTTTTCAACCGACATTAAAAAGCGTTCCAACTATATTTCACCCTCCCAACTTTTTGTGTACTAGCGGCGATAAAATGCAACTTACTTATTTTTCTGTTCGAGTTGATCCTCAGCGCTATGAAAGACCTTTTATTTTTTGACTTAGAACTTTTTAAAACCGAACTTCATAAAAGGTTCTCTGTCACTCTACAATTACATCATCTATTTTCCTTTTACACATAAATAAGCTGATCTCGATATAAGATCAGCTCTCTTTAACGGTCGTCTTGATTAGTGGTGGACAATATCAGATTAACACGATCAGTTCATTATGCTCGTCCCCTTTTCTGCCAACACACTGTCCTTTCTCTGTCATTCTACAATTACATCATCTATTTTCCTTTTACACATAAATAAGCTGATCTCGATATAAGATCAGCTCTCTTTAACGGTCGTCTTGATTAGTGGTGGACAATATCAGATTAACACGATCAGTTCATTATGCTCGTCCTCTTTTCTGCCAACACACTGTCCTTTCTCTGTCACTTTACAATTACATCATCTATTTTCCTTTTAACATAAATAAGCTGATCTCGATATAAGATCAGCTCTCTTTAACGGTCGTCTTGATTAGTGGTGGACAATATCATATTAACACGATCAGTTCATTATGCTCGTCCCCTTTTCTGCCAACACACTGTCCTTTCTCTGTCACTTTACAATTACATCATCTATTTTCCTTTTACACATAAATAAGCTGATCTCGATATAAGATCAGCTCTCTTTAACGGTCGTCTTGATTAGTGGTGGACAATATCAGATTAACACGATCAGTTCATTATGCTCGTCCCCTTTTCTGCCAACACACTGTCCTTTCTCTGTCATTCTAAATAGAATTTGTATAGACTTCTATGTTTAAAGCAAGTGCAAGTTTAAAAAACGCTCTACTTTTAAGGCGATAATACTTACGCTCGCTCATTCCTAATTCATTGTAAATTTCGTAATCATACACTTCTTCAAGCTGCATATAACGCTGAATAATAATGGCTCGTTCCCAATAACTTAAACGATTAACAGCCTTGCTAATACGTGCTAAATACTCGCTCCGTTGTTTTTCTTGATCAACATTTTTAATCGCCGTACTTTCAGTGGAAGAATAAAATTCATTAGACTGTACAGGAGGAACTAACGAAAAAGTTTGTGTAATTTTTGGTTGACTTTCTTCATTTTGTGTAAGCAATAAAATTCGATATTTTTCCAATGCGGAAGAAACTGCTTTTTTAGTCGCGGTACGGTCTACAGCTGTTAAATTAATATTTAAAGTTTCCATCTTTTTACCTCCGTTTTTTCACTATTTCTGATATTTTTTTAGCATTGTAGCAAGTTTTCGCTTCTGCTCTTCAAATTCGTTATCACTAACATCTTGCTCTTGAGCTTGTTCAGTTTGTTCTTGAATAAACCATTTAGGAAGCTGTTCACGCCGTAATGGGGTTGCTCTTTTCCGTATTTGAGTTTTGTTTTTATATGCTTTTTGTGTCGTCTTAACTTGTTGTACTGTTTTTATATTTTTACTAGTCCAATCCTTTAAAATAGCTTCAACGTAATTCCATTTCATCTTTCCTTGTTCGACCGCTATTTTCATAGCTTCCAAAACTAATTCTTCTGTCAGATCGTCACACCAATTGCTTATTTTTTCCGATAAGTAGCGCCCAATCATGCCGAAGCCATTTTCTTCAAAGAAAGCAAACGGATTTTCTTGCTTACGAGCATCTGCCTTATCAACTTTCGTTATCTCAGCTGGATTCTCTGTTGTTTTCTCTGGTATTGGTCTGTTCACTTTGAGCATGTTATTAGTCCGCTTTGAACAGACAACCTGCTCATTTTGATCATGCGAATGTTCATTTTGTTCAGACGATTGTTCATTTTGAACAGAACATTTGTTCACTCCCTCTAACATGTCATAATTGATTGAATACCATTTAGTTTTATCGATTGAAGATTTATTAAAGTTTCCCGTTTCTAAAAAACCTCGTTTCTCTAATTTAGAAAATGCCCTCCTAATTGTGCTAATAGACCAGAAAGGGAATTGTTTTTGCCACCCTTCATACGTGTTGTAGACCCAATGACGATTTTCATAGAAGTGTGAACTTGATTTTATCCAATAATGCAGCTGCTGAAGAACGATTGCTTCATTTAAACCAATTTTTTTAGCAAGAATTGGGAGTACGATTATTGGTTTATCATCGAGTAAAAGTTTACTCATCTTCAATCCCCCTCGTATAGTAGTAGTAAGAGCTCTTTCTAGAAGAATTTCCATTTGATCCGGATCCTCTACAATTCACTCTAGATTCCTATAGGTTTTTTTAAAGGTTAGCCTCTCGGCTTTCCCATCAATAAATGTTTTTGTTTTACCCTTGTTTCACCCCTCTGGTGGGGAAGCCGAGGTAAAGTCAAACTATCAATAATAGATTTACATATTGTTGTTATTTCGCAGGGGGATAGTTCCCTACTGCTTCTTTGAAATACCTTTTAACTGAATATCGTGAAATGGCGGAGAATGGAGGATGCTCCAGCGTTTTACCCCGTCATTTTTTTATAGCGTTTTAGACCTGCTCATGGGACAATGGAACCCGACAGGATCGTATCAGGATATTGCTTTTCCCCCTTGCGGACATCTCGCGATGTACTGCTTAATAAGCCTGCTACCCATGGTTCATTATTGAAGGTCTAACCACTGGTTGCGCCGCCGTAAAAGAAGTGAGTGTAGCGCTCATGATGGACTTCTTTTCTTTGAGTGCTGATGACGAGGAAGACATCGATGATTCCCGTGGGCACCCAGGTCTGAACGTTCTTGATTAACTTACCTACTGGAGGTGATTGGTAAAAAAACTGAAAATAGTGTGAGGTTTATTTGTTATACTCTTTTTTAAGCACTTTTCAATGAAATCCAATATTAATTTCCAATCCACCGACTTTTAGTGCTTGACATATTACCACTGGGCTTTAATGTCTGAATAGTCGTCTAATGCTCTAGTTTTTTATACCTCAATTTTGTATTTGCCGAATTTAACATTTTATCCGCCACCCTAATCGCATCTTCAAGCCGATTAACTAAGGAAAGGTACTGTGGCATAGATAATTGCTTCAGACGATGTTTCAGTTTGTAGTTTTCGACACGCCGTTGTAAATTTGTTCTAAATGCTGTATTAAACGCGTTTCTAAAATCTTTCCATCCTTGTGGAAAAGACACACCATTTTGCACTGCATATTTTTGAATCATTTTGTTTAACCTCTGTTGTAAATCGCCGATCGTATCGATTTTATCGATATGATCAACCCTATGTTGTAAAGTCATTTGTTTTTCTAGGAGCACCTTATTTTGCTGTTCCAGAAGGCTTTGACGTTCTTTTACTTCCTTTACAGATTTCGCTTGCATAATGATAAGATCTTCAATTGACATCGGTGTTAACTTTTTCTCAAAATCAATAAAATATTGTCTTATTTTCATCCCCATTTCATTTCTTTGAATCATTGCTACATGTTTTGCTGTATCGAGAGTTAAAATATATTGTTGAGATGATTTCCCATCATTTATTTCATTTGTTTTACTCAAAAACGAGTAAAAGTCTCTCCCTTCAATAAATCCAATACTTATGATATTCCGGTGAAACCAATCGTTATAATGTGTTGAAGTAAAAAGCATCTCGTGTAATTCCTGTGCATTCACGACTCGTTCGCCTGTTTCAGTTTCATAAATTGCCAGAAAATCATTGACAATCATTTTTAAATTCATTAGCCACCCCCCTAACATCATCTTGTTTACTTGGAGTTTACCCATTATTTAAAAAAATATGATCGGGATTTGTTTTAAACACTTTTGCAATTTTTTCTGCTAAATCGTAATTTAACCGGCGCCTGCCATTTTCGAGCATCCAATAGTATTGCTTTGAAATACCTACACAATTAGCTACTTGTTGGCAAGTGAGTCCCTCGTTCGTACGAAATTTTTTTAATTTTTGTAAAATCAACTTATTACCTCCCTTCTAGTTAACTTGTTGTTAATTCTATTATAATTAACTATTTGTTAACTTTCAACTTTTTTTAATAAAAAAGTTTCCATTTTGTTAACAAACCTTTAAGTTATCTACTTGTTAACTTATAATTGTTGTATATAGAAACGAGGTGGGTTAAATGTTAGGTGAGCGCTTAAAAGAACTAAGATTGGAAAGAAAATTAACCCAAGAACAATTAGGCAAAGGGATCAACGTAACAAAAGTATCAATTTCCGGATATGAAAATGGAAACCGGACACCTGATACAGAAACCCTTCAAAAAATAGCGGATTATTTTAATGTTAGTACAGATTATTTACTTGGTAGATCTGACAATCGCAGCCGAGTGAACAGCGACGAAGAATTTAAAAACATCATTAATGACCCCGAACTTGAACGTTGGTTTAAAGAATTGCCTAAATCAGATGAAGATGATTTACGGAAATTGAAAAAAATGTGGGAAATTATTAAAAATGAAGAGAACTAATCTAATCGAAAGCAGGATAAATGACGGACAAATATTAACTATTCATAGGAATAAATAATCATTTTAGTCACTTATTTGAAACCCTATCTTTTAATTGATAGGGATTTATTTTACAATATAATAGAACATACGTTCTTTATTATGTGAGGTGACTATATGAAATATGTTTTTACCCCTCTTGAAGACTTTGTAAGAGATTTATATTTTTCAATGTCTATCAGTTCACCAGAGCAAATAAGTATGACAGAAATAGCCGAAAACCTGAACATCAAAATACATTATTATGATGAGGAAAGTGAAGCCAATAATATTGGCGGTATATACAGAATATTTTTAAACGAACAACTAACAAAACAACAGCAATGGCAGGATTTTGCTCATGAACTATGCCACATCTTATTTCATACAGGTTATCAACTGCGGATGCCGCATTACTTTAGAACGTATCAAGAATGGAAAGCAAGCAACTTCGCCTACCAATTCTGTGTCCCTACATTTATGCTAGAAAAGATAAAGCTTCCTAAAAGAAAAAATGAAGGAATTGAAGTCATTGCCCAAACTTTTAACGTTGAATTTGATTTCGCAAAAACGAGATTAGAACGTTGGATTCGTCAACAGGAGGCATTTATTTTTCATCAAAAAATAGCTGAACAAAAAGAAGCATATATGTGTAGACATCAGTAAAATATGCTATTTTAACTTTACTAAAGGAATGCTCGTAAGCGTAAAGAATTCTTTTATAGAAAAATAATCTTTAATGAGGAAAGCCATTTAACAAATGAAATCGATTGAAGGAAGCAAAATATATTTAAGACCTTATGAAACGGAAAGGATAAAGAATTATTATATAAAGCTGTATTTGATAAGGAAACTAATTCGTTTACTGGAAATACTAGACCATTTACAAAAAAAGAAATCAATAAAAAAGATCACTAGCGTTGCATAAAAGTCGTTTGAACATTCTGTAATTATATTCTTCTGGAAAAGGACCAAAAAGGTAAAGCCTTGAATAAAGGTGGTACTGTCCACTTGGTAAAAATATACAATCGGACAAAGGGACAACGACAGTTAATAGCTAGGTGCTTGTTTTTTTTTCGAAACGACGGAGCCAAATGTATGCAGGCTTCCATATGGCTGCCTTTAACCAATGACTGATTCGAAGCAATGTTTTCTTGCTTTTCGTCTCCAGCTGGATGAGTACATGCAAACAGTAGGTAATGAGTGCCAGGTAAATTTGATTTTGTATCGCTGTTTCGCTCATACCATAAAAATGTTTGATCGCTACACTTGTTTCAGCCATTTGAAGAATAGCTCTATGGCCCAACGTGATCGATAGATTTCGCTAATTTCTTCCACATCCAGATCAAATCGGTTTGTGATTAAACGAAGGATGTTCCCTTTGGTATCCTCCACTTCAAGGAGGCGAAAAAGGTTCTCTGCCCGGCTTTGAGTCGTTCCGATGTAAACCATTTTGTCCGATAAAACAGTACAGTCATCAGGCAGAGAAAAGGATTCTACCTCACGAATAACAGCATTCTTCTTTAGTCTTGAAACAAAAAAATATCCGTCGTCAGTCATGCGGTCAAAACGTTCATAGTCGACGTATCCACGGTCAAACACATACATGGCTTCTTTGTCATCGACGAGAACTTCCAATTGATTTCTATCATGTTCTTTCGCTACTGTGATGGTTGCCTTTTCGGGGTAAACTGTGTCCTGATCCATGAAAACGAGCCGTAAATGAAGCTTCACGCCTGCTTTTGTTTTACGGAATTTTGCCCACTTGTAATTCGTTAAATTGAGTGGGAGTGTACTCGAATCAATGATTTTGAGTGGCATATTCCTTTTACTTTGATGGTGATGTCCTTGAATCTTAGTAACAAGATCCAAAAACAAAGTAGAAAGGATTTCTGGTTTTAGGTCATTCGTTTTTCGAGATAACTGCGACGCACTAATCGATTCAAATCCAAGTGTTTTCTGGAGATCCTCATCAAGTAAAGCATCACTGATAGCATGTAGACTTTCCAATTCGTGCAACTGGGCAAACAGTAAAAGCTTGATATACGCTTCTGTCGTTAATTTCTTTGTATAGTAATCCTGTTTAAGATGTTCAACTTGTTTTGAAAGCCTTTGAATATTTATGGGTGAAACCCATTTACCAAATGATGAAAGTAGTGTATTCTTGTCCATAACGGTAATCCTTTACTATTGGATTTGGACAGGAACCACCTGACCTCTCCATTGTAAAGGATTTTTTGTTGCCTAAACCGATAAATGTTGAATATTTCTAGTATTTTGAATTGCCATTTTTAATTAATGCAACGCTAGTGAAAAAATATGTAGAAAAAATTATGGATGGTGATGAAACAAGAGTTGATTTTGTGATCGTTCGTTAAGAAGATAATGAACCAATTGGCAAAGTTGTCTTAAATAAAATTTATAATCGCAATGCAAATATCCGTATTAGTGTTTTTGATATTCAATATGCTAATAAGGTTATGAAACCGAAGCGATGCGATTAATGCTAGATTACGGCTTTAGCAAACTTAATTTACATCGAATTGAACCCAGGGTATACGATCACAATGAACGTGGGATTTATGTGTATGAAAAACTTGGATTTAAAAAAGAAGGTGTTTTAAGAGAATATTTATTTAGTCATCGCCGTTATTACGACCTTATTATTATGAGTATGTTAGAAAATGAGTACAGGAAGAAGTATGTGACTAAATAAACTAACATTTTCCCTAATATGATACAAATTTTATAAAAAATGAGTCGTTACTAAATTGATTTCCGAAAGAATAGAAAACACAGTCAAGGCGCCGAGTAACGAAGCGTAAGTTATCGTCCATTAGCTTCAATAAAGATTGTGAATATTTGGAATTAGTCTGGAACGTCATACTAAATAGTATGGCGTTTTTTTATCAAACTCTTACATTCTGCTTCGACAAATTTTCCTATAATTTATAAAATTCCATTTAGTAGGTTCCTCATTTATCAATTCCATCCCATAAATTGATAAATCCCACTATTTACAATAAAATCAGTCGGTTTGTCTTAGTCTAAAATAAGACAAAGGTAACTAGAACATACGTTCCTTTACTGATATTATAATAAAGAACATATGTTCTATAAACTTGAAAGGGGGTTTTTAAATGAGCTTTATTATGCCGGCTGACGGACGAATATCAAGTGGCTTCAGAACACCCGATCGGCCTACTCATCACGGAATTGACATCGCTTGTCCAAAAGGTACCACTGTTAAAGCTTCTGCTAGTGGTGTTGTCTCTCGGGCTAACGGGGGATGTTACGAAGGGAATTTAAGCTGTAATGGGGGATATGGAAATCATATTTTTATTAAACATACAGTTAATGGGAAAGATTATGAGACAGTTTATGCTCACCTGCATTCCATAAATGTATCCGTCGGCCAAAGAGTGACTCAAGGGCAAAAGATTGGCGAAGTTGGTAATACTGGCCATTCATATGGTTATCACCTACATTTCGAACTTCATCAGCCTGTCTGGAACAGTAGTAAGAGTTATGCTTTAGATCCACTAAAATATATTACGAGTAGCGGGGAGGAGAAGAATATTTATATTACAATTGGCGACCGAGGCGAAGCAGTTAAAATTGTCCACTTTCAATTAGCAGCATTAGGATATATTCAACAGGCAAATAAAGAAAGAGATATTTACGATCAATGGACAGCTGATAAAGTTAAACAGTTCCAAATAGATCAGAAGTTACAAACGCAAAACGGTGTATACAACTACTATACAGCATCTTGCTTTGCAAAACTTCTTGAGAATTTTTACTACCACTGGTACCACTGTCCGAATAAATAATAGAAAAGCCCTTCGTTTTTTGAAGGGCTTTCACTACATATCACTTGCCAAATTCACTGGCTAAACTAGACAGAATAATAAAAGTTTATTAAAGTAAACAGAGAATGCTAATGTTAGAGCTTACTCCTATTTTTGAAGTCACTTAAAAAAATAATCTGCTTTATACAATAGGGTTTTATCCTAAAAAGGAGGAATAATATTGACCGAGCTGAATATATTATTTCGCAAAAGAATAGGCATTTCAGAAGATGAAAATATTGGATTTGAAAAACTAGAACACGTTCTTGAAAAAACAGCACAATCCATTCCTTTCGAAAATTTATGTATTATTGAGAATAAGACTTATGAAATCACGAAGGAGAACTTAATTAACAAAATATTAGTCAGAAATGAAGGAGGCCTTTGTTATGAACTAAATGCCATTTTTTATTTTTTTTTAATTGAAAATGGATTCAATGCATTCTTAGTTCGTGGGGGCGTTTATAATAATGAAACTCAAGCTTTTCAACAACTAGGAAGGACCCACGTCACGATTCTTGTTAATCATGAAGGGCAAACTTATTTAATTGATACAGGATTCGGAGGTAATTTACCGTTAAAACTTGTTCCTTTAACAGGAGAATCTGTAACCTCTAAAAATGGGGAATTTCGAATTAAAAAGGAGAATAGTGTACACGGAGACCATATTCTTGAAATGAAATTAAAACATAAAGATACAGATTGGAAAATAGGCTATGCCTTTGACTCCAGTAAACCTGTTGCAGATATATCCGAACTAAATGAGATCCAAACAATAATCTGTGAACATCCAAAATCCCCCTTTAATAAAAATCCTTTAATTTCGTTGTTTACAGATAGCGGAAAATTAATTTTAACAAATACCTCATTTACACAACGGATAGATGGAGTCATAACAAAAAATAAAATGAACAATAAGAAATTCAAAGAACTTGCGAAACAGCACTTTGGAATACAAAAGGATTCAGACTGTTAATAAACGCTTGCATTCTTTAAATAGTAAGCTTGAACTTAATGAATTTGATATTACAGCCTAACTTTGTGCATTCATTTTCGTTAGCTTTTTTCCTATCAACTCCATCCGCAACAACACCCGAGATTGGCCCAAATATAACTCTTGTAAAGCTCCTGCTACTATAGTAAAAATTTGGGCCTTAGCCTATCAAATTTAAAATATACTGAACTAGTATAAGCAAATACATTTTTCGTTAAACGTTCGATTAATACTTTTTTATCTAAAAGTATTTCATTTTGTCATACCTTTTTCCATGTCCTCCTCTTCCTAAGAATAGAAACATTTATTTTCCAAATCCTATACTATCTTTAAATTTAATCAATTCAGCTTCTTATTAATTACCAATTTCCATCATTGACAGGGTAGAGGTCGTTTAGAATGACGTATGAAATAATGATCGTTAGAAATTGAGCGCTATCTGCAGGTAGCCATTGTAAACGATGTCTATGGAATATAAAAAAAGCGGTAGAAACGTTTATATAACGCAATCTACCGCTTGCTATGATCTCGATTGGGCTCGAACCAACGACCTCTACCCTGTCAAGGTAGCGCTCTCCCAGCTGAGCTACGAGATCTTATTATGAAGACAATTATAAATATATTATTTTTTTTTGAATTTGTCAAGAGATATTTTGAATTTTTATTGATCATTGTCGCGATCATTTCTTCCTCATATGGGTAAGTCCGTAGAGAATCTCTTTTTCTCTACGGACCAATTAAAACTAGTTTGCTTGTGCTTCAGCTTTTGGTGTATCGTTTCGTTTAATAACAAATTGCATAACGAGTAAAGCGATAAATATTGCTAGACCGATCATATCAGAATATCCTCCAGGATAAATTAACAGTAAACCGCCTGCAATAGCAGCAAGTCTTTCCCATGCCATTAGTTTTCTAATCCATTGGCCAATGACGCCTGCCCCAATTGCTGTCATTCCCGCTAAAGCAGTTATGACAATCCAGACGATTTCACCCCATGATGCATCAATCATTAACAGTTCTGGCGATAAGACAAACATATATGGAATAATAAACGCCGCAATTGCAAGCTTGGCCGAGTTCACCCCGGTTCGAATCGGTTCCCCACCCGATACACCTGCTGCGGCAAATGCAGCTAAAGCAACTGGTGGAGTAATGTCAGCAATAATTCCAAAGTAGAATACAAACAAGTGTGCTGACAAGTCAGGCACGCCTAACTTAATAATAGCTGGTGCTGCGATTGTTGATGTAATTACATAGTTTGCTGTTGTTGGCGATCCCATTCCTAACACAAGGGCAGCTAGCATTGTTAGTATTAATGTTGGAATTAACAACCCGCCTGCTAAGTCAACTAAACCATTTGCAAGCTTTAAACCAAGTCCAGTTTTTGTAACAACTCCAACAATAATCCCTGCTGCTGCTGTCGCTGCAGCAACTCCAAGTGCAGTACGGGCACCGTCAACTAGTGCTAAAATCATATCTTTAAAACTAATTCTCGTATCCTTGCGAATAGCACTAATTAGAATTGTAATGAGTATCGACCATAATGCAGCACGCATTACACTCATTCCACTCATTAACAAAATAATGACCGCTAATATTGGTAGTAGGAGATAAATCTTTTTAAATACTTCTTTGCGATTAGGTATTTGTTCTTTCTTTAAGCCCCGTAAACCAACCCTTTTTGCTTCAAAATGTGTCATAATCCAAATCCCTGTAAAATAAAGCAAAGCTGGAATTGCAGCAGCTTTAGCAATATCCCAATATGTGATACCTCCACCGATAAATTCTACCATTAGGAAGGCCGCAGCTCCCATTATTGGCGGCATTAGCTGACCGCCTGTCGATGCAGCAGCTTCAACTGCTCCCGCAAAATCTTTGCGATAACCGAGCTTTTTCATCATTGGAATCGTATATGAACCTGAAGTTACAACGTTTGCAACAGAACTTCCACTAATTGTACCTTGTAATGCACTAGAAAAAATAGCAACCTTTGCCGGACCTCCAGTACTTCTTCCAGCGATTGCTACAGCCAAATCGTTAAAATATTGGCCAACCCCTGTTTTCACTAGAAATGCACCGAAAAGTAAAAACAGGAAGATAAAAGTAGACGACACCCCAAGTGGTGTACCAAGAATTCCGTCAGTAGTATAGAACATCGTTTGGACTAGACGATCTAACTCTAACCCACGGTGGGCAATAAATCCTGGCATGTAAGGTCCATAAATCGCATAAACCAAAAATAAACCTGCGATTATCGTAATAGGTAACCCAACAGCACGGCGAGTTGCTTCTAATACTAATAATATAGCAACTAATCCAACATAGAAATCAAGGTCAGTAATCCTGCCCGCACGATTGGCAAGTTCGTCCAACATAAGCGGCCAATAAGAACCTACCCCAACGGCTAATATTGCTAAAATGACATCAAACCAGTGAACCTTATGCTTAATCCCTTTTTTCTTTCGCGCAGGAAAAAGTAAAAAAATAAGTGCCAGCGCAAAACCTAAGTGAATGGAACGTTGTAATTGACTCGCTAATTGCCCGAAAATGGCTGTATAAAGCTGAAAAAGTGAAAATGACAAAAGACCTACAAAGACAATCTTCCCAAAGACTCCCTTGAGATGACGGGTACGGGCCTCTGGATCAAATTTCTCTAATAACTCTTGCTGCTCTTTTTGTGATAATGTTTCCCCCTTAGTGCTCAAGGATGTTCACTCCTTTCAATAGTTGTAAAATAGTAAGTTTTTCTCCTTTTATATGGACTAACGTCCCGGGTTTTATCGATTGAGCTAATGGATATTCTTTATTTTCATAAATAATCGTATGATTTGCTCGGACTTTCCCCGTCCTTAAAAAAATGGAAGGGAAAGTCCGCCTCATATTTTTAAGATAATATTTTCCGTCACTAACAATAAACTTTTCACCTTCCCCCCCCTCAGATGGCATCCCAATCGCAAAGTCCTCAAACATGAGTTCATATTGCATCATTTCATTGTTTTCTGTCATTTTATAGCTTTCGACTACATCTGAAAGGTGGATGGAGTGTGTATATTTAATTTGAAAGCTTTTTTCGTTTGAAAAAGGAATGTAAGCTATCACTTCATCAGTATTTTCATACTTGAATACGAGCGCTTCCTTTATTGGAATGAAAATAAAAATAGAAATGGACAAAATAAAAAGGGGTATCAGAAAGAGAAGCTTTCTTTTTAACATATAAACCCCACCTGAAAAAATATTTATTACATAATAAGATTTATACTATTCTAAACAGTTCAAAAATAGCCGTTATCGTTAAATGATACAAATAAAAAACCGGCCTGAGGATAAAACCAGGCCTCTCGACCGGTCAAACTCTTATTCAACTTAAAAAGGCCTTTACTTAACTCCCTTTTCATCAAAGTATTTTTGTGCACCAGGATGTACATCAATTCCAAGCCCTGTTAAAGCATTTTCAGCCTTAATTAATTTACCTTTATCGTGGCTAATTTCATCTGTGTTTTCAAAAATGGCCTTAGTCACTTTGTATACTAAATCTTCAGAAAGATCGTCTCTAACTACGAGCATTGCTTGAACTGCAACCGTATTAACTGTCTCTTTTAAACCATAAGTGCCAGAAGGAACTTCTTCTTCAGAATAATAAGGGTATTTTTCAATCAATTCTTTGATTTTATCTTCTGCAATTGGAACAATTACTACCTTTTCAGTAGCAGCTAAACCTTCGACAGCACCAGTAGGTGTTCCCGCTGTAACAAAAGCAGCATCGATTGCACCGTCTTGAATACCGTTAACTGACTCATCGAAAGAAAGATTTTGCGGTTTAAAATCTTTCATTGTAATCCCATGAATTTCAAGAATTTGTTCAGCATTTGCATACGTTCCAGATCCAGGTGCACCAACAGACACCTTTTTGCCTTTTAAATCTTCGACAGTTTTAATGCCTGACTTTTCTGTCGTAACAATTTGAATTGTTTCAGGATATAGAGCGCCGATTGCTACTACATTATCAACCTTGTCATCTTCGAACATAAGCTTGCCATCTTTTGCATAAGAAGCAATGTCAGTTTGTGTAAAACCAATTTTTGCATCGCCATCTTTTAATGTATTCATATTTTCAGCAGATGCACCAGAAACTTCTGAGTTTGTTTGAACCCCAACTTCATCAGAAATTAATTTAGCAAAAGCACCGCCAAGCGGGTAGTAAGTCCCACCAGTTCCACCCGTAACGATACTCATAAAATCTAAGTCATCACTAGCACCTTTGTCTTTATCTTTTGCTTTATCTTCTTTATTCCCTCCACAGGCAGATAAAACCATTGAAAACGTTAACAGTAAAATCATTGCGAAAAGAAATTTTTTCCTCTTCATAAAATTTCCCCCTTTTTTATTAACATGATACTTTTCGAATTTTATTCTAACATAATCATTTAGACTATTGTCAATATGTTTTGAAAAAATTGAAATACGATTGAAACTATTCACAGCTTCGATCTTCATTTATTTTGCTGAAAATAATAGTTTTTTAACCTTTTAGCCAATTAATTCTTCTTCTTCATTAATAATTGTTTTATCTTTCGTTAGAGAGTCTTCTTCATCGCGCATTTTGTGGGCAATACGTGAAGATGCTGTGGCAGCGATACTTGCCACAATATCATCAAGGAATGTATGAACACTGCCTCCTTTTTTCGTATCTAGTTTCTTAATGATTCCAAGTTTATTTTTATCTAAATGACCGAAAGTTGTTACTGCTATACTTCCATAGCCGAGTGCTGCTCCTAACGCAATCGTTTCATCTACTCCAAATAATCCTTCATCCGATTCGATAATTGTTTGTAGCGGTTCAGACAGTTTTTTTTGTTCTGCAAGGCGATCTAACTCTACCCCTACTAAAATTGCATGTTGTATTTCTCGTTTCAATAAAACCTTTTCAACACTTTCCACACAATCAGCCAATGTTAATGTGTTATTATAAGGCGACTGCATATCATAAACGATTTCCCCGATCGCTTCAAGCGGAACACCCCTATCCTCTAACGCTTGTCTTGCAGCGATTGTCACCTTCTTACTATGAACGTGTCGACGTGCCATCCAACTCTCTCCCTTAATTCATGTTTTTAATAATGATTACGCCTATTATATTATATATCAAATGTTTTTGGGTAAATTCAGAGAAAAATATAACCTAGCTTATAAACAAAGTCAATAAGTCTCTCCACTATTGTTTGTAAATCGAGCAAAATTCCGCCAGTTAGTAAGCAAAATTTGTGTTCCGCACAGACTATCTCCTTCTTCACCTTACAAGAACGGTTTAGTTGGTGAAAAAGAAGCCAAAATGATAAAAAAGGAGCGATGAGAATTTTATCAATGTTCCCTATATCTCTCAAAAGCACAAGTTGTCTAAATCGCTAGCGGTTTTATGCCTGGCGTTTAATATTTTTTATCATTATTAGCTTCTGTGCGCCCATTTGTATACGGTGTTTTATTAGTTTTTTTACTATAATGTGATAAGATGCAAAAGGGCTACTCTATGCTAGCTGTACGATTCTATTAATAATCGGTAAAAGTCTCTGAAAATTCCTTTAGGAAATAGCCATAGGCAAGCATTTGTATTTCCAACAACTCATTCAATCTTGACTGATATTTCACTTCTATACTATTCACGATTCGCTTGATAATCATGAATGAGAAATTAACATTCTTAAGTAATAGAGTGCTTATTCTCAGCTTCACTGTTCAAAATCACTCCCTACTCTTCTGATAATTCCCCACCAAATTAGCTTAAAAACAAAGTAAAATAAAAAAAATTTGCTATAAACCCAAACAAATGAAATGATAAGCCGTGTTGCCAATAAGTGAAAGTCTCTGTAGGGATTCCAAAAAGATAGAAAAATCCATTGCTACTCCCTCTGGGGATAAATGACAGTACTACTGTTACGATCAGGCTAATAATATATAACCTCTTCTTAACTGTATCCAGCTTGCTCTTAGAACCAAAAATATTGAAGACGATAAATCCAATGACTAGTAGAAACATAAACACCTCGACTACGGCCACTTAATACACCTCATTTCAGATCAAACTTTTCATTATTTTAACATGAGTGGTATATAAAAGTTGGAATATCAATAATACTTCGAAGAGTGCGAACCTTTGGGAAGTTTAAATATAACCTTACATATCCTTAACATAAATATGTTAGAATTATAAAAAAAGATTGAATTACGGAGGATGTACGATGAATCATATTCCAAGAGGCTCGGTAAATGAAATACCAATTTTCAGCACATCTCTTAACGAGAAAATAGACCTTCTCGTTTATTTACCAGCTCATTATTCGCCAATATACAAATATTCGTTATTAATCGCTCAAGATGGACGGGATTATTTTCAGCTTGGCAGAATTGCCCGTTTTGCTGATGAACTTCACCATAATCAAGAGATTGAAAATGTTATCATTGTAGGAATTCCTTATCAAAATGTAGTCGATCGGCGTAAAAAGTATCATCCGAATGGAGAAAAAAACGAAAATTATATTCGCTTTCTAGCACATGAGCTAGTTCCATTTCTTGAAGAGCGATTCCCTACTTATCATGTAGGAATGGGACGAGCACTTGTTGGTGATTCACTTGCAGGAACCGTTTCCTTGCTTGCAGCTATTCATTATCCTCATACGTTTGGCAAAGTAATTCTCCAGTCTCCTTACGTAAATGAAGATGTTCTAAATAAAGTGGCGGCGTTTTCTGATCCACATTTATTAAATATTTATCATGTTTTTGGTAAAAATGAAACAGAAGTAAAACTAACAACAGGAGTTACAGAAAACTTTGTTGAACCAAACCGAAAGCTAGCTAACCTTTTTCAACAACGAGAATATTCGTTGTTTTCTGAGGAGTTTTTTGGAAACCATACATGGACATATTGGCAACCAGATTTAAAACGTGCATTAAAGCACATGTTTTCATGAGTCGAAAGTCATAAAGGAGAAAATATCATACATCAAATAAGATTATTTGTTATAATAATTTGAAAATAGCTAAGCAAGATATACCAAAGTATGTTTTAAAAGATAAAAAAACTGGAGGTAATGTCTATGAAATTAGGTATTGTCATTTTCCCATCAAAAAAGCTACAAGATTTTGCTAATTCTTACCGCAAACGCTATGATCCGCATTATGCACTTATTCCGCCTCATATAACTCTTAAAGCTCCTTTCGAGGCTACAGAGGAGCAGGCAAAAGAATTGGCGGATAAACTTCTTAAGTTCGGTGAAGAACACAAACCGTTTTCGTTAAATGCTTATAAAATTAGTTCATTTCAACCTGTCAATAATGTCATTTATATTAAAATTAACCATTCGGATGAGTTAGAATCTTTACATGAAGACTTGCACAGATTTACTGATAGTACACCAGAATATGCGTTCATCCCTCATATCACAATTGGTCAAAACCTTTCAAATGACGAACATTCAGATATTTATGGCCAGTTAAAAATGGTAAAAGTAAATGTTGAAGAGGAAATCGTTGATCGTTTCCACCTCCTCTACCAGCTTGAAAATGGTTCATGGACCGTTTATGAAACCATTCGACTCGGGAAGGAAGAAAAGTAGTGCACGTACAAATTGCTTCGACTGAAAAAGAACTGAATGATGCGTTTTCGATTCGAAAAATTGTCTTTGTAAACGAACAAAATGTATCGCCCGAAGAAGAATTTGATCAATTTGAAGGAAATTGTACCCACTTTGTTCTTTATGATGACACACTGCCAATAGGAGCGGGACGTCTTCGAATGATAGACGAATACGGAAAAATTGAGAGACTCTGTATTTTAAAGGAAAACCGCAAATGCGGGGCTGGAAAAATAATCATGAGCAAAATTGAAGAATTTGCAAAACATCAACAAGTTAATAAAGTAAAATTAAATGCTCAAAAGCACGCTATTCCTTTTTACACACGATTAGGTTATCAAATTATTTCCGATGAGTTTCTCGAAGCTGGAATCATTCATAGAACGATGGAAAAAATGCTTGATTAAAAGTAAAGAAGGAGCAGCTTTGTG
Organism: Bacillus aquiflavi; assembly: GCF_019915265.1. Classification (NCBI taxonomy): domain Bacteria; kingdom Bacillati; phylum Bacillota; class Bacilli; order Caryophanales; family Bacillaceae; genus Bacillus; species Bacillus aquiflavi. The sequence goes on along the minus strand of NZ_CP082780.1, from coordinate 857,668 downwards.
TTATTGCACAGCGCTGCTCCATGTTTTTTATTTTTTATTAATCATATTAGCGATTGTATTAAAGTCAAGCTTTTTCCCATTGCTAACAATCGAATTTACAATTTTGTCTTCTGTTTCTTTATCTACCTTTTTCTTTGCTATTTGTGACACTCTTCTAATTACGTTGCGAACTGTTTTCTCGTCTTGGAAATTAGCATTTTGCAATGAATTGGCCAGTTCAAATACTTCTTTCATATTTACGCCTGTTTTCTTTTCAATATTTTGAAAAAATTTATTATCCATATTTTATAATTTGCCTCCTTTTTTAACTACTTTTAGTTTATGAAAGGAGGTAAAAAAGGTGATACGTTCTCAAAAAAGTGGATTAAAAATGGCGGTTTTCAGAAAGTTATAACTGTTCTATTCGTTTCCGTCCCGTGCTGCACATCTTAACTAGACTGAAAACATTTTTTCTTAATATATTGACTTTATCTACAAACTACAATGCCGTTTCCAACGAAACGGCATTTTTTTAATTAGAACCAACTTGCGCCAACAATAATGAGTAAAATAAATAATACGACAATTAAAACAAATGATGAACCACCGTAACCACCGCCGTAGCCGTAGTAACCACCAAAGCAACCAAAGCCCATATAGTGTCACCTCACTTTTAAATTATTCACTTATAACATATGTGAAGTAACTTTAATCTGCGTGGGCAGGCCTCCTATTGAAAGCCCTTTTGTCATTTATCCCTTTGATTTAAAAAATAATGCCCCTATAAAACCGAAAACGATTGCGGCTGAAATCCCTGAACTTGTCACTTCAAACATTCCTGTCAAGACACCAACAATGCCATGCCGTTCAGCCTCATGTAACGCCCCATGCACTAATGAATTGCCAAAACTAGTGATCGGAATCGTTGCACCTGCGCCCGCAAAATCAATGAGCGGTTCGTATAGCCCTAATCCATCAAGAACTGCGCCGATGACAACAAATAAACTAAGCGTATGCGCGGGCGTTAATTTTACTACATCAAACATGATTTGACCAATCATACATATAAATCCACCAACAACAAAAACCCAAAAGAACATCGCTATCATTTATTTCTCTCCTTTCTGTCTAAGTCTAAACTTGGGTTATGGCATCTCAATTGATACTGCATGAGCAATACAGGGAATGCTTTCATTTTGTTGATATGTTAATGGAGATAATAGAGCACCTGTTGCAACAAATAAAATTCGCTTATAAACGCCTTTTTTCATTTCATTTAATAAATGACCATACATTACTGTAGCAGAACTTGCTGCCCCACTGCCACCGGACTGTACTGGTTGATCATCCCGGTAAATCATTATCCCACAGTCTTTATACTGATCTTCTTTTATATCCAGCCCACTGCTTTGTAATAGATCTAAAGCGACACGGTAACCAATTTTACCTAGATCTCCGGTAACAATTAAATCATAATAAGAAGGATCTCTTTGCATATCACGAAAATGAGCTGTAATTGTATCAACAGCAGCTGGGGCCATCGCCCCACCCATATTAAATGGATCAGTAAGCCCCATATCAACCACTCTTCCTATTGTTGCGCTAGTTGTAACTGGATGGTTTCCAGCTAGGCTAGCCTCATTTGTTAAGAGAGCAACACCTGCTCCAGTTACTGTCCACTGTGCAGTTGGGGGTTTTTGTGCTCCATATTCAGTTGGGTATCTAAACTGTCTTTCCGCCGCTGCATTATGACTAGATGCGCCAGTTAAAATGTATTTAGCGCCTTGGTAATTAATTAAAAATGATGCTAGTGCTAGTCCTTCGGCAGATGTAGAACAGGCACTGAATATTCCTAAATAAGGAATTTGAACTGTTCTTGCAGCAAAACTAGTTGGGGTAATTTGATTAATCAAATCGCCGGCAATTAAAAATTGTACGTCTTCTTTTGCAAGATTTCCTTTTTTTAATGCAACTTCAATTGCGTCTTCTATTAATATTCGATGTGCCTTTTCATATGAATCTTGTTCCATCCAAAGATCTTTATGAAGAATATCAAAATCATCAGCTAAATTCCCATTTGCTTCAAAAGGACCACCAGACACACCAGTTGAAATAATTGCGGGGCGGTTTTGAAAAACCCATGTTTGATGTCCACGCAGCATTTAAAAGCCTCCCCATTGAATAAAGATTGTTTTAACTAAAGCTACAACAAAGGCAGAAAAGACTCCAAATAAAATAACTGAACCTGCAAGTTTAAACATATTTCCGCCAACACCTAAAACAAAACCTTCTGTTCGGTGCTCAATCGCTGCAGAAACAATCGCATTTCCAAATCCTGTAACAGGAACTGCACTGCCTGCGCCTGCGAATTGCCCTAAACGATCGTATACACCAAACCCCGTTAACAGCATTGAGATAAATACCATTGTTGCTACAGTCGGATTACCTGCAGTTTGCTCCGTAAAATTAAAAAAGTATATATAAAAATATGTAATTGCTTGTCCGATGAGACATATCAAACCCCCGACAAAAAATGCTTTTATACAATTTTTTAATACAGGTCGTTTTATCTCATGAGTTTGCTCTATTTTTTTGTACTTTTGCTGTTGTGGTGTCATTGTTTGCTTTTGCTTGTTCCCCACGATATTAACTCCTTTCTTAAGTTAATTCTTTCGTCATTTTTATCAATGTTTTTAATCGTTTACTTGCTTTTTTTTCATCATAGTCGGCATCTTTCATTTTTTCATTCATTTTTACCGCTTCAAGAAAAACTTTATAATCACTTGATACAGTAAATTTCTCTTTAGGGAACTGTTTTTTAAATTGATTCTTTACACTCTTTTCTAATTTTTTCATTTGAAAGCGATATAAATGTTTTACTTTATAAGCAACAAGAATTTGACTATCTCCTTTTACAATTGCAACATCGTAAATTTGCTTTTTAGATAAAACGGTTTCCTTTATTTTTTCAGCTATTTCAGCGTCCTTGTATGTTGTTTTTTTTTTTCACGACTGTTGGTGAAGGATCGGTTGTTTTAATTAATGCAAGTCTGCTTTCATCGTCTTCCTTTTGCTGACAGCCTGTAAATATAAACGTTAAAATGAGTATTACACTAAAATGCCGTACACATTTTATCATTTTAATTTTCCTTCCTATGTAAATTTAAACTCATTTCATATTGTCCACGAACATGATTGTTTTTATGAGAAAAAACAAATGGAAATTCATTGAAAACCTCTTATTTTGAATATGGGGAAAATCTCTATTAATACCTAGCGCCACAATGACGCTAGGTGCTTTAAAATTGGGGCTTAAACTTTCGCAGAATGGTTCTAGCTTCACTAGAAGTTCGATTTCTTTTTCTTTAAACTTTTTTTCCCGCATCCGCAGCTTTTCTTTACCTTTTTCGGACGGTTTTTAGACTTCTTTTTCACATCGATCCCACCCCGTTTTGTCATGATTTATGATAAATATTTCACCTAATATATCCATACTTGAATAATTGATTCGATAATTGATGCTAAACCTGCAATTGCTAACACAATTAGCAAGGGCGAAACGAAAGCTGGAAATAGCCAATAAAAAAAATAAATTCCTGTAGCTGACCATATCCCGACACACCAATAGCAGCTGATCAATTCGCCGATAAAACCTTTTAATCCTTTTTCTTTCGGTTCAAAATATATTTCTTTTTCACCATTTTCCGCTTCTTCCTCAACTATCACCATAAAAGGAGCTCTTACAATATCGAAGATCTTATCATAAACGACAAGCCGTGTTAATCGGAAACATGCTAAAGAGAGAAGGAGAAAATCGAAAAAGGTCATATTGTCCACCACGCTCACCTCGGTTCTGCTGTGAATTTTCAAAAATAGTACAGCCTAATTTCCTTAATAAAAGGCGTTTGTCCGTTACTTTCCTCCTGATCTAACAATATGTTAATAGTGTAAAAACACAAATGATTTAAGGAGGAAAATAACAATGTCTTGTGGAAAAAAACCTGATACTCATCATAAAGAAAAAGGTTGCGTATGTGAAGTCGTTCGTGCAATTAAAGATATTCAAGAAAGTGTAGTGGAAGAATGTCCAGAATGTCCTACTAGTTGTTTTCTTGAGCCACTTGGAGCGCTAGTTTCACCAGGGAAAAAACATCGTGTTGATACGCGTGTATTTATTTTAAAAAACGCAGATGGTTCCCCATTTCATGCATTCTTTAAGGGGACTAGTGAAGCATGTGTATCAATCTTCTTCCGCGTAGAAGAAATATTTGATACATGTTGCGCAACACTTCGCGTTCTCATCCCAAAATCGTCAAATAATGAAATAGTCAATCTCGTTTCAGATACAAATCCTTGCTGTATCGATCTTACCCAAGTTTGTCAAGTAGATCATTTTAGAAAAAGCGATGACTGCGTTACAGTTGATTTAAATTGTTTCTGTGCGATTCAATGTATTGCTGATGTCAATCTTAATATTTGTTAATCAATTTCTTCGGAGACCAGTCTTTGACAGACTGGTTTTTTCACACTTTATTTATATCCAATCATTTTGACTTCAAGTAATTCTGAAACAGCAATAGTTGCTTCTGTTTTGTCGTAAAGCTTAATTGTTACTGTTTTTTTATCGTCATATTGTACTAAAAATCCTTTATAAGTTCTTTCTTTTGTTTTAAATAAACATGGTACGGATGGAAGTTGTTTTGGAAAATTAGCTAAATACTGTACTCGTTCTTCTAAACCCATCTCTTTAAATGATTTTACTCGTTGAAAAGGAGATGTTTTGTTAGTCGAAATCACTTCTTCCTCATTTTCTAACTGATCTACTCGGATTTCTTCTTCAACAGGAAGAGTTCGAATCGATGTTTGATTTCTTAATCCCTTGCCGCCCCTTTTTTTAATTTTTCTGACCGATTTATTGTTGTTGTTTTTTTCATCATGTTTTTTTGCCCGTTTTGATGAATAAGTTTCTTGCATATTTAATTTAGGTTGTTTAAAAGTAGGTTGATCGATATATAATAACGGTTTTTTCACTTCTTTTTTTTCTTTAAACAATTTGTGCACCTCACTCACTTTTTTATTTATATGTATGCACTAATTTCTGAGACGTTTCTTTTCTGACAATAAAAAAACCCTGATTGAACAATAAATTAAAGTTCAATCAGGGAAATCATTATCTCGCCAAAATGTGGTATCCTGAGTCAACGTGAATATTTTCTCCTGTAATTCCTCGAGAAAGATCACTAAATAAAAACAGTGCTGCATCGCCCACTTCCTCTTGCGTCGTCGTTCTTCTTAAAGGGGCACGTTCTTCAATTTCTTTTAAAATCGAGTTAAAATCGCTAACACCCTTTGCAGATAACGTTCGAATTGGACCAGCAGAAACAGAATTAACACGAATGCCAAGCTGACCGAGATCATTCGCTAAATATTTAACACTCGCATCAAGGGAAGCCTTTGCGACACCCATTACATTATAGTTTGTTACAACTCGCTCACCACCTAAATATGTCAGTGTAACAATACTGCCGCCGTCTGCCATTAAATCCTTTGCTTCCTTTGCGACAGCAGTAAGAGAGTATGAGCTAATATTATGTGCGAGTAAAAAGCCGTCACGTGTCGTATTCATATAATCACCTTGCAGCTCTTCCTTATTTGCAAATGCTATACAATGTGCGATTCCATGAATTGTCCCCACTTCATCCTTAATTGTAGAAAAACATTTCGCTACTTCTTCATCGCTTGTTACATTACATGGTAAAATGAGAGATTCATCCCCTTCTAAAGTTGCGGCCAATTCACGTACGCTTTTTTTTAGTCTTTCACCAGCGTATGTAAAAATTAGCCGTGCACCTGCCTTATGTAAAGAACGGGCAATCCCCCAAGCAATACTGCGTTTATTTGCAACGCCCATTACGACTACTGTTTTTCCTTTTAATGAAACTGTCATGAGGAAACCTCCTATATATTATTACAAGATATTAGTACCTAGTACTAATATTAATCATACACAAACTTTAATGAATTGAAAAGATTTTATTGATCTTTATCATAAATAAAACGGACTGTTGTTCCTTTTCTCTCTTCTGAATCAATTTGAAAATCAAGATCAAGCTTTGAAACGATTTCAGAGACGAAATAAAGTCCCATTCCCGTTGACTCTTTATAATTTCTTCCATTTTCGCCCGTGAAAAACGGGCGCTTTATTCGTTTTAAATCTTCTTTTCTTATTCCAATTCCTTTATCAATAATCTCAATGGTAATTTTTTTATCATCCTCTTTAGCATAAAAATATATTTTATCGTGATAACCTTTTGAATAGCGGACAGCATTTACAATTACTTGTCCTATTGCAAATTGAAGCCATTTTACATCAGTATACATTGTCAGTTGATGTGAAATATGATTTTCCGGAAACACACCATTCACGATAAATAACCGCTTATGATCGCTAATTACTTTATTCACTAATTGATTAACATTCGCTTTCTCTATTTTAAAATCAGCCTCAAACACATCAAGTCGCGAAGCATGAAGAACCATTTGCAAACCCGTTTCTAACCGATTCAACTCTTTTCGAATTTGCCAAATAAACTCTTCCTCCTGCTCGGCTGTTAATAAATCAATGACAGATAACGGTGCCTTCATTTGATGTACCCATTGATTCATAAAAAAAGCATGCTCTTTACGTTTCTTTTTTAAATCTTCAATTTCAATATCTGATAATCCTTTTTGGGTTTGAAGATATTTTTTCACAGCTGACTGGAGCGCTGTCATCTCAGGTAGCTCATTAACCTCCGCCACCCGTCCTTGTGCTAGAATACGATAAAATTTACTGTGCCGATAAAATAGAATAATTAAAAAAGCGGTGAGTAGAAATAATCCAAGAAATAACGCATATAAAACTGTAGATAATTGGTGATAACCATCAAGCCAAAATACAGACACAACAGTTAGAAAAGAGATGATGCTAAATAAAATAAATGGGACGTGCTCCTTTAAAAACAGCTTCATAAATTCACCTCAAATTTTTCAACACTTTTTCATGGTGCAAATATATACCCTTTGCCACGAATTGTTTCGATGACATGATCAAGACCAATTTCTTCAAATTTTTTACGCAGTCTCGAAATATTTACATTTAACGTATTTTCATCAACAAAATGTTGGTCATCCCATATTTTATCGAGCATGCTTTCTCTAGTCACTACTTTTGAATGACGCTCCATTAATAAACGCAAAAGCAGGCATTCTTTATGTGTCAACAAAACAGTTCGATCTTTATATTTTACTTCAAGGCGTTCATCGTCTAAAAAGACTCCATTTACTTCAATGATTCGATCTTTTTCTTTAGTGGAATATTCACCATAGGCTCTTCGCAAATGACTTTTAATTTTTGCAATCACAATATCGTAATAAAACGGTTTCGTAATAAAGTCATCAGCCCCGTTTTCAAGTGCGTATATTTGATCAATCTCACTCGTTCTAGCGGAAATAAAAATAATTGGACATAAAGAGGTATTCCGAATTTGTCTGCACCAATAATAGCCGTCAAATTTAGGCAGATTCACATCCATTAATACTAAATGAGGCTGTATATGATGAAAGATTTGCAAAACTTCATTAAAATCTGTTACTTTAACACCTTTGTAGCCGTATTTTTCAATATGATTACATAATAAAGAAGCAATCGCTTCATCATCTTCAACAACCAATATTTTTTCTTCCATTGCCAAGCCCCCTTACGATTACCTTAACTTTGAATTCCTTTCAGTAATTTACGATAGTATACACGACGAATGAAGAAATAGTAAATCGTATGAACTGTCAAAAATCCTGCAATAACAATCGTTATTTCCTTCATAATAGAAACTTCATGAAGACTTTGAAGCGCTTTAAAGGCAAATATACTATGAATAATTGCAACTGCGATTGGAAAATAAAACAAAGCTGCTGTTTTTTTTGTAAAAATTTGTTTTAACTCTTTTTCTGCTAACCCAATATGCCTTAATATGTTAAAACGTTCCTGATCTTCTGGAAGGTCTGCATAAAGTCGAAAATACAAAAAACTACCTGCTGTAATAAAAAAGACAGCACCTACCAAAACTCCGATAAATATCATCATTTTATACACTTTCATTTCGTTCATATAATTATAGCCGGCTGACAAAAACAAAAAAGTATTTTCTTGAATCTCGCCATTTTGTCGATCAAACTCTTTATGCAATGAAACTCCTATTTTATCTGTTTTTTTTCAATCTTCTACTTTAAATCCGATAAATTCGTTAATCGTTGAAGGTAAATCATTAAAAACAGTTGAATCAACAACGATAATGTTAGAACCTAGAATAAACGCTGGAAAAATCGGGCCTTCAGTTTTACCGGTTAATGTTATCGGGCGATTAAATCCTTCTAAATAAATTTCTCTAACTGAAGAATCTAAATAGTTCGTATACCAAATAGATGGTGGAACGAGCATTCCCTCTCCATTTTTTAAATGAAGCGGCTTTAGCCCTATTAATAAAGCAGCTTGATTATAACGGTCAACGTTCAACACTGTAACTATACTCCCGCTATTCAAACTTTTTATTTTTTTTCCTTGCAAAATAACTTTTTTATAGGGAAGATTTTCTTTTATCAAGTCTCTTTCAATGATTCCTACATGTTTAGCTGCTAGCTGTTGATCATGAAAATTTGCATAGCCAACAGCAAATGGATAATTCATTTCAAAATATTTCGTTTGTGCCGTTAACGACGCTAATGTTCCAACTGCACAAAACGCTACAGTGGATATAATTGAAACTAGAAAAAACATTCTAGCATTGTCTTTAAGTTTAAAAGCTAAATCGGAAAAAAATATTAAATTTGTTTTTTTCAGCAATAAACGCTTCTTTCTTTTTAACAGTTTGATCATAAAAATACTCCATTGTGTAAACAAAAAATAAGTCGAAATAACGACCATCCCAATGACTGGGAACATTCGGTATGCAATCGTATCACCATTGGCTGTAGCTGCTAAATAATAAGCAAAAATGAGCAGCAAAAAACTTCCGATTGAGATCATCTTCGAACTGCTCGGTTCATTTTTTTGTCTTATTTGTCTGCTTAACATATGAATTAAGCGATTTTTTTTTACAAATATTGTCGCAAACAATGAGTTGATCATAAACAATAGTAAAAAAAAAACAGCAGTTAAAATAATCGCTTTTATTGGGATATAAAAGCGTAACGGCTCTATCCCCATTAATGTAGACAAAAGCAATAAAAACCATTTAGCAAAAACGAGTCCTAATAACCACCCCGGTAATAATTGAGCTTAAAAACGATCACACAACTCTCAATTATCACGATGTTCAAAAATTGTTGCTTCGTCATACCGTGAATAAATAAAACAGCAAATTCATGCTGTCTTGCCTGTAAAAACGTACCCATTGAATAAAAGACGAACAAAATCGCAAACATAAATAAAATCACTTGCGCTGCTTTCATTCCACTTGCTGCAACTACATACAATGATCCAGACCCTTCTACTTGAATATCAGGATGGAATGTAAATAAAGCATAAACAAAAAAAATAAAAATACTAAATGTGCTAGAAAAAAAGAACGGGGCAAAAACAGGAAAGTTTCGAGTTGCATTTTTAAAAGCGAGCTTGCGAAACGTCAATTGTTTCACCGCCTAAAAAGGACAATACGTCTAAAATGCTCTGATAAAAAACTGAACGTCTTTCCCCGCGAACTAGTTCATTATATATTTCGCCATCTTTTATAAATAACACTCGACTGCAATAACTTGCGGCAACGGGATCATGAGTTACCATCATAATTGAAGTTTCATCCTCACGATTTAATTGTTCGATCGTTTCCATCACATCTTTAGATGCTTTTGAATCAAGGCTTCCAGTTGGCTCATCAGCCAATAAAACTTTCGGTGAATGAATCATTGCTCTTGCAATGGCTGCTCGCTGCTTTTGCCCGCCTGACACTTCATGTATTCTTTTGTCAAGAATTTTATCAATGCCGAGTCTTTTTGAAGTGAAGGCAAGTTTTTGTTCGATCTCAGTAATATTTACTCCTTCAAGAACGAGCGGAATCACGATATTTTCTCCTATCGTTAATGTCTCAAGTAAATGGAAATCTTGAAACACAAAGCCTAAGTTCCTTCGACGAAATATTGCCAATTCACTTTTTTTCAGCTGCTGCGGGTTTTGACCATCGATTAAAATGGTACCCCTCGTTGGAGTATCAATTGTAGAAACTAAATTTAATAATGTTGTTTTTCCACTTCCAGACGGTTCCATAATACTGATAAACTCACCCTTATCCATATTAAATGATACTTCCTTTAAGGCTTCACAGTTGACTGTTCCTTGATACACTTTTTTAACATGATCTATCTTTATAAAAGGCATGTGATAAAATTCCTTTCTACCTTTAATTCACAATTGCAAAATACACTCCTATAGAAACAATGATGAAAAAGAATAATCCAAAGACAACATTTATAAACTTATGGCTCATCTGATTCACCTGCTTTTCATTATTTTCTTATCTTTATTTTAAATAAATGAGCCATATTCATAAATCGTTTTCACTTACAGGTAGCTTACAATTTTGTAAGATTCATTTTTAATGAAATAGAGACTTAAAAGGAAGCCCAAATTGCAGACAATAGGCGACCGCATTATTTTCTGCAAAACACCTTTTGTCTACAATCTGAAAATTAACTTGTTAAATGTTGAATAAATAGTGTAGCCATTTGAAAATAAATAAAAATACTAATAAGATCATTCACAGTAGTAATAAAAGGACCAGAAGCAACTGCAGGGTCAATGTTAAGCTTATGCATTAACAGGGGAACAAAAGCACCAGCTAGAGTAGCGACGAACAATGCAGCCAAGATTGAAAAACCAACTAAAAGACCGAGAAAAATATCTCCGAGCCAAACATAAATGATAATTGTCACTAATATTCCACAAGTAGTCCCTGTTATGAGCCCTGTTCCTGCTTCTCGCAATATAAGCTGTCTTTTACTTTCCTTTTGTAAATCTCCAGTGGCAATTCCTCTTACAGCAACAGCTAGAGCTTGAGTACCCGTGTTTCCTGCCATCCCAGCTATTAGTGGGATAAATACAGCTAGTATGGCTACTTGATTTAATGTTTCTTCAAATCGACCGATTAAGTTCGCAGTTAACATTCCAAGGAATAGTAAAATAATTAACCATGGAAGACGCTTTTTTGCTGCCGAAAACGGATTTTTATCAAACGTATCCATATCTGAAACTGCTGCAAGTTTTGAATAGTCATCAGATGCTTCTTCCTCCATAACATCGATAATATCATCAACCGTAATGATCCCTAGCAAATGATTTTGAAAATCGACAACCGGTAAAGCGAGAAAGTTATAATCCCGCATTTTTCTTGCCACTTCTTCTTGATCTTCACTGACAGATACAGATAAAACACGCTCATTCATCATTTTGTATATCATCATTTCATCATCATTAATAATTAAATCACGTAGTGATATAACCCCGACAAGCTGTTTATGATCATTCATAACATACACATAATAAATCGTTTCTGCCCGCGCTGCTTCATTTTTTAAAATAACCATAGCGGAACGGACTGTCTGGTTTGCTAAAATAGCAATAAACTCCGTCGTCATAATACTTCCCGCTGTCGACTCCTCGTAATGAAGTAAACCTTTAATTTCATCTGCCGCTTCTTTATCCATGATTGTTAAATAACTGACAACTTGATCTTTATCAAGTTCATTTAACACATCGACCGCATCATCAGTGTACATGTTAGCAAGCATGTCAGCAGCATAGTGAGGGAGCATTTCTGATAATATTTTTTGATAGTTTTCCTCTTCAATTTCAATATTTTCAAATACAGCCGCCATTTCCTTCGGGGAAAGATAGTGATACATTTTGGTGCGCATTTTTTCATCCATTTCTTCATAAAAATTTGCTTGATCATATGGATGCATTTGCAAAAATTCATCCCGAAACAAATCAATGTTTTCTTCTTTTAATGTTTGAACTAAAAGGCCTGTCTTTACATCGGTTTCTTGTTCATTAGCGAAGCCAGTCATAAAAGATTTACCTCCTCTCATCGTAAATGAATCCATATAATTATCGTATCAAAACAGCGCCAGTTTGTCGTTACAAGCTGACTCATTTGTAAACAATTACATGATTAAAATACATTCATTTGTCAACATTATCAGTTAACTTATAGCAATAGTCATTTATCGTTCGTATAATACTTTTTAGCCTAAGGCTATGTTATGTTACTTTATTAATTTATTGACTCATTTCCCCTGCAATATGAATTGAAGAAGAAGGGAGCTTCTCTCTCGTTTCATCCCGTCTAAGAAGGCGTGTACAACAGACTTACATGAATAAGTCTCTAAAATAACAACAATATTGTTTATCGGAGCATTTTAGGGAGGCATTAAAATAATGAAACTAGATATTATTGGTGATATACATGGCTGCTATTATGAATTTGTTCACCTGACAAAAAAGCTCGGCTATCAATGGGATAAAGGCTTTCCAATGCATAATGAAAATCGGCAGCTTGCCTTTATTGGTGATTTAACTGATCGGGGACGAGAATCTTTAAAAGTAATTGAAATTGTCTACCTTCTCGTTATTAAGCTGAAACAGGCGTACTATGTCCCTGGTAACCATTGTAACAAATTATATCGATTCTTCTTAGGAAGGAATGTGCAAATTGCCCACGGATTAGAAACAACTGTAGCTGAGAATCAAGTACTTAATGAGCAGTCACGAAAAGTGATTAGACAGAAGTTTATTGAACTTTACGAAAAAGCACCTTTATACAATATTTTAGATCATGACGGACTTATTATCGCTCATGCTGGTATTCGCCAAGCTGACATTGGAAAAGTAAATCGAAAGGTAAAAACATTTGTTCTTTACGGAGATATTACTGGGGAAAAACATCCAGATGGATCACCCGTTCGCCGTGATTGGGCGAAACATTATCACGGGAGTGCCCTCATTGTTTATGGGCATACACCTGTTAAAGAAGTGCGAAAAATAAACAATACTTTTAATATCGATACAGGTGCTGTTTTTGGAGGAAAATTATCGGCATTAAGATATCCTGAATTAACAATCGTAGATGTTCCCTCTACCATGCCTTTCGTTCCAGAAAAAATTACAACATTTGATTAGAAAATGGCGTGGCTGTCTTTTAAAAGCTGTTAGAACCCCCAAGACCTTGGGGGTCTAAGACTGTTACTGAAACCCCCTTTATTCGTTGTAAGCTCATGAACTATATGTTCTCTTCACTACCCTCTTAACTATCAGACCTTTTCAACAAGTGGAAAATCGATTCAACAATATCAATTTTGTCTACACAAGATCTTAGGGGACTTCTTCTAATAAATAATAAAGTTAAAACCTTTTGCTTGCTCATGCTTAAAACGAAAAAACGATGCGATTGCTTGCAGGAAAACGCAAGTTTTGCTCTTGGAAATAAACAAAACCTTCAACAGTAATCGTACCTTTTTCTTGTAATTTATCAATCGAAAGCTGAAATTGGCGCAAAGCTTCTGTTTCCTTTGGCATTATGCGCACATCATTAATAGGGCGAATCCAATATTCGCCTGTTTCAAATGCCTTTGTTAACCAATCTTCCCCAACATATTGCCATCCTTGAGCACCTCCGGTTCCTTGCACTGCTAATATTTCAGTCATTTCTGGAGGCAATATTTGACCGCCTAACTCAACTTTATCACTTGGATTTATCCGTAAACAGATGAATGGATTCTTTAAGGCGGTATTTCCTATGTTTTTAATTAATAAATTTCCAATGATTATAAAATGATCAAAATTTGAGTTTGGCATGACCGTATAATCAAAAATGACTTCGGCTTGTAACATTTTTGCTTGTTCTAATTTTCGGCTCGCAGTATTTTCAGCACTTTTTTCTAGCTTCCTTTTTCTTTTTTGCGGCGGAGCTGATAGCAAATTATTAAGAAGATCAAGAGACATGCACGAAATGATTGCTGTTTCATTTCCCTTTAATAAATAGCGAATCACTCCATTGGCTAACCGAAGCGCAATATTTTCTTCATTTTCAGTTTCTGTATAACAAACATGTAAGTACGGGATCGGTTCATCATTATTTTTGCTCTATTTCAACTCGGATATCGAAATCTTGAAATTCATGTAAAAAAAATAATGATTCACTTCTTTATTTGTAAGCAAATTATTATGAGTAATTGTTAGTTGTAAATCTGTACTCCTTTTCAAACGATTTGTGCATTGAAAATCAATGATTAAATCTTCATGATTTAAAGTTTTTGAACCTGCTTGAAAATCAACCACTTGCAATCCCGTATACGATAAACATGACTTTAGCATTGAATTAAATTGGGTGTAATGATTATTTACTTTTAAGATGACTTTTTTATTTTTTAAATATGAATGTAATAATAACTTTTTTTCGTTATCCTTTAACTCCGATTGAAACCCTAATTGTTCACTTAATATTTGAAAAGCTGGCAATGCTGAAGATAGAATCGTTCCTTTCAGCTTTCCATGATGATAAAGAGATATATTCATATTCATCACCCTCTTTTCGTGATATTTTTTACTATTTTATGAAGCACTTCCTTACCGCATGAGCAAATGTTTCCTCCATGTGACTTACTTACACGATTTGTTAGTCACGACCTTTCACTCAAATCATATAATTGTATAAAAATATGATTAAAGGGGGTGAAAAGATTGACGCATAAAAAGCCGCAAGTCTCCATTATCTTTCCAGCAAAAAATGAAGGCGAAAATGTGCAATCTACGCTTGACTCCTTATTTAATACAAAAACTAACATTAAATTTGAGACGATTATTGTCGATGACGGTTCGACAGATGGCTGTTGTGATTTCTTGAAAAATAACCCTTGGAAAAATCAAGTGAAATTAGTACGCACGACAGGAGTCGGTGCAGCAAATGCAAGAAATTCAGGCTCAAATATAGCTGAAGGAGAATACCTCATCTTTTGCGATGCACATTTAAACTTTGAAAACTGGTGGATTGACCGGTTATTGCAACCAATTCTTACAGGAAAAACGGATGTTGTTTCACCTGCGATTGCCTCAATAACTGAACCGGATAAAGTCGGTTATGGAATGAGCTTAAATCATCTTCTTAAAGTGTATTGGAATAAAAAAAGAAGTAATTTATTTGAAACCGCTGTGTTGCCAGGGGGCTGTCTACTTATTCCTAAAAAAGTTTTCAACGATGTGGGCGGCTTCGAAAGCGGTTTTAAAACTTGGGGCCATGAAGATGTAGAGCTTTCGATCAAGCTTTGGCTTTTTGGATATCGATGCACGATACAGCCAAACGTTAAAGTATTTCATCTATTTAGAAAATCCCATCCATATCACGTAAGTAACGATGATATATATTATAATTTATTAAGATTAGCATACTCTCACTTTAATCAGATGCGAATTCAAAAATGCAAAAAGCTTATTAAACAAACAAATCCTCTAAAAATTGAAAAGCTAGTCATTCAAGATGGGGTGAAATTACAACGACAACTTTATTTTGAAAAAAGAAAGTTTGATGATAATTGGTACTTTAATAAATTTAACATCCCTTTTTAACAAATATATGGATGCTGTCAATCATCAACGATCATTCGATTCGTTTCCCCCTCTGCCTCTAAAAAGTCATTCTTTACAAAATGGATGACTTTTTCATCTTCATTTCACTTTATCTCATTAGTATAGAAACCTATTTTACAATCACAAGGTTAAACATCTATACCGTTAATCGGTCAACCCCATATAGTAAACTAAAAGCATTAAAAGTGGGGAGAAATAATGAAAATATGTGTTATGGGACTTGGTTATATAGGTTTGCCTACAGCAGTCATGTTTGCAAAGCATGGAGCAAAAGTCCATGGAGTGGATATTAATGAAAATGTAATTAACACTTTAGTAAAAAGAGACATTCATATTCATGAACCAGGTCTACAAGAACTATTGATTGAAGTAATCGATTTAGGAAATTTCACCTTCTCAAGCGCACCTAAACATGCAGATGTATTTATTATTGCAGTTCCAACACCAATCTCTTCAGACAAAAAAGCAGATTTAAGCTTTGTTTTAAATGCAGTAAAAATGATTTTACCTTATTTACAAAAAGGGAATCTTATTGTATTAGAATCAACTGTTCCTCCAGGGACAATTCATGATAAACTCATTCCTGCCCTTAAAAAGACTCCGTTAAAAATCGGCGATGATTTATTCATCTCCCATTCACCTGAACGAGTCTTACCTGGAAATATGTTAACAGAGTTAATCTTAAACGATCGAATTATTGGGGGAATTAATGAAACTTCAAATCAAATGACAGTTCATTTATATAAACATTTTTTGAAAGGTAAACTTCACGTAACAGATTCAAAAACAGCAGAATTAGTGAAGTTAATTGAAAACACTTATCGGGATGTCAATATTGCACTTGCAAATGAGTTAGCTGTAATTGGCGAGAAATTAAACATTAATATATGGGAGGCTATTAAACTAGCTAACTGCCACCCAAGAGTCAACCTTCACTCCCCTGGTCCTGGAGTTGGGGGACACTGTATTGCAGTAGATCCTTGGTTTATTATTGAGCAAGTACCGAATGAATCACCCCTCATTTCGTTAGCTCGAAAAATGAATGATTCAATCCCGATGCGAATGACAAAAATGATCGAGGACTCAGTTAAATCAATAAAAAAACCATTAATTTGTATATTAGGTCTTTCCTATAAAGGAAACGTTGATGATATAAGAGAAAGCCCTGCCTTAAGTATTATTTCTAACTTAAAGAAAAAAGGATATCAGCTTAGAGTCTTTGATCCACACGTTAAACTGAGTTTTGAAGATCAAGTTGATCATATTGAAAAGGCAGTCGATTCAGCTGATTGTTTAGTTATCTTAACCGATCATGATGAATTTTCGAAAATTGATTTTAAAGCAATAAAAAACAAGCTGCGAAATCAAATCATTATCGATACACATAACATTTTAAATCATCAATTGCTCAAAAACGAAGGCTTTCACTGTATTCAAATCGGAACACCATTTTAAAAAAAGTTTTATGAAAGGGGATGAAAAGCATTACTCTTTCAATCTCACAATTAAAAGTCGCCTGTATATTAGATGAGTTCTCATATGAATGTTTCAAACATGAATGTAATCTCTTTCAAATTGAACATGGTAACTGGGAAAAACAATTAATCAAAAACCGGCCTCATTTATTATTAGTTGAATCAGCTTGGAGAGGAAACAATGGAAATTGGCAACGTAAAATTGCCAATTATCATGTCGATCAAGAAAATGAAGAATTAAAGCAACTCGTTTCTTGGTGTCGAAAAAATAATATTAAAACTGTTTTTTGGAATAAAGAAGACCCTGTTCATTTTGATTTATATTTTAACTCTGCCAAGCTATTTGATTATATTTTTACAACTGATAAAAATTGCATTGAAAAATACCGAAAAAAGGTTGGACATAACCGAGTATTTACACTTCCTTTTGCAGCACAACCAAAAATTCATCATCCGATAAGAGTAAATGGCTATAAACAAAAAAATTAATTCTTTGCAGGTTCATATTACGGAAACCAGCATAAAGAAAGAAGAATAGAAATGAATAAACTGTTATCCGTTGCCTCTATTTATGGATTAGAAATTTATGATCGAAACTATCATCGTAAAAGCAGCGGATTTAAATACCCCGTCTCTTTTCAAAAATATATTGTTGGTTCACTCCCTTATGATCAACTCGTCCAACAATATAAAAAATATAAAATCGGCCTTAACGTTAATTCAGTAAAAAACTCTCCAACAATGTGCTCACGTCGAATATATGAGCTGTTAGCCTCAGGTGTGATGGTCGTTAGCACACATTCAGCGGCTGTTGAGCAAATGTTTAAAAATATTGTCCAAATTGTACCTGATTATAAAACGATGAAAACTAGTTTAAAGTTTACTTTAAATCATGATGATTGGAGAGTGAAGAAAGAATTAGAAGGACAGCGTCTTATCTTTTCCAGTCATACGTATGCACATCGCCTATATACAATTGCAAAAAGTTGCGGTATTCATGTAAAAAAAACATATCAAATAAATGTTCATGTCATTAGTTATGCTCAAAACCGAAAAGATGTTAAAAACATTCTCACTTCATATAAAGCTCAAGATTATTCTCATAAAAAATTAACGATCTTTTTAAGTAAACATTTTAGTAAAAAAGAGCAAGCCGCACTAAAAAAAATCGATCATGTGAATTTTATCCCAGTTAATCATGTTAAAATAAACCTAGCAAACATCATTCGTAATACAGATTATGTATCTTACTTTAATCCTAAACATTATTATGGACGATACTTTTTAACCGACCTAGTTTGGGGGTCGATTTATTCAGGTGCTAAAATTATTGGTAAAGGCAGCTATTACAAATATTTACGTGATCACAAATTGCGCTTAATCAACAACAGCGATGAATACACATATACATCGAAAGTGTTGAATGATGGATGTATCGTTCATAAAAGTGTGATCAACAGCTCCGATATCATGTTATGTGATTTAATGATACAAAATGTGTTCTTAAAAAAGGTTCAAGCACAGCAGAAGTTTTCTATTAATGCATTTAACTTTGTGTACCATTTTGATGCCTCAACAAAAAATAAAGCACTTATTGCAAAAGTAATAAAGTAAAACATTACTCTTCCTCACTCATTTGGAATGCAGAGACAAAGTCAATAATTGACGCTGCTACTATAGACTTACTGAAAACGTTTGTCAATCGAGGTATGTAGCCTGGGGAAAAAGCAAATAGACCAGTCGTTCATAAGTTGGTTTTAACAGTTATAATTAGTGGGGATGTTCTATTTTCCCCACTAATTTTTACTTTATATGTTGATTCAATGATGAAAGATGTTGTTTAAAACTAGCGAGCCAGACGATTCTTTGAAATAGTGCCTCATAGCGGGGAAAAAGCCCCTTTTTCTTTGCAGTCTGCCAGAAGTGAAGCACTTTTTTTTTGTCAAAGAACTCCTTCCATAACTGAGTAGAGTATAAAATCTCATCTACAAAATGCCGATCATTATTTTGCCATATTCTCATCTTTTTTTCCGCCTTCTCATCACGCTTTTCCTTTTTAATATCGGCTTTATAAAATGGAATAGTCGACCATTTAGGAATTAAATAGTGAATTAATTTTTTATGCAATGTAAAGTTAGCTTTTTCTAAAGGAGTTTGCTTGAAGGCTAATGTAATAAAGCTTGGCGTAGTAAATGGTGTAAATGAATTAAAATGTCCTCCTTTCGGATCCCAACGTCCTACTCGTTCTTTTAAAAAGAAATAGTCAAGTATTTCTAAACCTTTAAGACCTAGTTGCAATGCTTCATTAATGACCTGTCTCACTTCAGCTTTTATATCATGACAAGCTTCTGCTTGATCTAAAGACAAGCTCGAAAGTAATCGCCATTCAGGGCCAACACTTCCTTTTGCAATTATTTTTTTTCGCATTTCTGGATTGGAATAATATTTTCCGATGGCTATTTCTCCGCCTGTACCACCAATTAACACATTGCTAAGTCGGTAAATACTTGCCTTCGTTATCATCCCAGTTTGTTTAACTGGAGTGTAATCACCATCAAAAACAACATGTAGCATAGACAATCTCTCTGCTAACGGGATGGGGTTTTGCTTATGATTTTGATCCTTTTTTTCAATAATATGGTGGCGGTCTTGGAGATTAATTCGCCGTAAAAGTAATTTCGCAATCTCCATTTCTTGTTTTAACGGTCCAATTGTTCTAAAGCTACAATCTATTCCTGATTTAATCATCATAGCTGAAGTCACTCTAGAATCTTTTCCTCCCGAAAGCATTGACGTGACTGGATAATCAAACATATTAAAAAAGGATTTTGTCGTTGTTAAAATACTTTCAACATGCTCTGAAAACGGCTGTTCTTCTCGTTTCCTCGGATTCACCCAAGCATCAAGACTATTTAAATTCAGATTTTTTATTTGTGTTGTTTGATTATTTTTTAAGATGATCGAGCGGCCAGGCTGTACACGATATGAACCTTTTATAGAAGAAGAATTCCCCATAAACCATCCAGCTTGCGCAAAAATATGCCACCCTCTCTTATCCATTACTGCTCTTTCCTTCGCAAAAAGGTAAAGCGCAGAAACTTTATTAGAAAAAAAATAGCCACTATCCGTTTTTAAACAATACAATTTTGCCATTCCGAGACCATCATTGAAAATTTTTAATTCCTGTCTCTTCTTATCTAAATATGAAAAAATTAACGGAGGAGTAAATTGATTAAACCGTGCGGGATTTCTATTTAATACTTCAACTAATTGAAAAGGTGCAGTTGCCTCGTTTTTATGTTTGACGATTTGTTCCCATCCTGATGGTGCATAAATTGTACAAATAGACCTATCACCATTTTCTTTCCATGCCGGAAAAGAGTAATGTTTTAAAGTTGGCTGCCAAAATATTAAGCCGATATGATCTAAACTTGAATAACCCTTTATTAGATTTTTTTTGTTAAAATGATGGAAAAAATAATTTTCGATATTTAAAATGCGTTTATTTATTTCTTCTTCACTAATATTTTTAAATAATTGATAAGCTAAAAATATTTGCAAATGATCAACTCCTCATGAAATTTCCCTTTAAAAAGGTTTGTAAAAAGATTTCACAAACTCAATGTTGTTTTTTGTTAAACTCTCCAAAAGTGTTTTATTATTGTAATTTTTCTTTGTATCATAATGCTTGCCATTAAAAAAGAGATGCTCATAATAATCTGTCAGCTTACAAAACACTTTAAATCCTTTCCAAGAAAATCTTATTTGATTTAAATTCCACTTAAAATCTTTTATCGTATTTTCATTTTTTAATGAAATATGTGTAACAAACTTTATTTCCTTCCCTTTTCGTTCCAATGTTAATAAATGATTATCAAAAAATTCCCCGTATGTTGGAGATGACCAGCCAAGCAATGGATTTTTCTTTCCTCTTTGAATATTAAATGTTCCCCCGCCTAATTGAGTAATTGATAGCAAAGGTTTAGTTCCTTTTAAGGCGATCACTTTTTCATTTTTCTTGTGTACTTTTAATTGATGATGTAAATTTAAAATAAGCTCACCTGTTGTTTGTTGATTACCTCTAATTAAATCTATGACGAGTAAATCGTAAGGCTTTAAAAAAAACAACATGCGGCGATGAGTTACCCCTTTTGTTAAAGTATGGAACCCCGATGCATAGCCGATATTTTTCGTCGCTAAAAAACTTAAAATTCCTGATTGATTAATATGTTGTCTTTTTAAATCTGTTTCTCTTTTATTTAATCTCACGGTATTGTGACCGTAAGCTGAAACAACATATTTACGTTCGGGCCGATCATATTCATAAGTAAATTTGCCTGCATCTATTAAAAGCGGCATTCCGTGTCCATACAATGTAAATGATAAATCGTCATGATGTTTGTGCACTCTCGAGTGAAAAGCCGAATAAAAAATAATTTGTGTTGTTTCCTCATCGTTTTTCCAATCACTGCGAAAAAAAGCATAGCCTCCATTACGATAAAAAGCATCTAACGGCATATTTGTCATTCCTTTTTGAAAGGAAACAATATTTGCGGATAGTTTCTTAGGCAGTAAATTTAAATATTTTTCAGCAATTTTTTTCGCTGTTTCCGCTTCACTGTCCCCGATTGTAGGGAATTGACCATTAGGGTGAAGCATAGTTAAATAAAACGTAAAAATTTTTTCTATTTTCGTTAAGAGAATTGTACTTTCTGCTTGATTCGTTTGATATAAGATGCGATAAAAGTTTAGTAATCTTTCTAACATTAAATAAATATATTGAGGTGAATGCTCTAAATAAGAGCCGTCGGAAGCAAATATACTATGCACTTGCCGCCAAAATCTTTTTAAAGCGAGGTTTTTCCATTCATTGCTCTTTTGGAGCTTGGTTAAAACATGTGCGGAAATAAATAGAGCGATATCTTGATCTAATCCATGATTGTGCTTTTCTTGATAGAAATTTGGATCTGCTAGTTTTTTCATATGATATTCTGAAATCTTAGACAATCGGTTCAACACTTTACTATTTTTCTTTTCGTGAAAAACAAGATAAAGCTTGACAATATGCAATAATCTTAATGCGGTAGAATGATCATGCCACCCCATTTCAGAAGGAGAAATTGGATGATTTGCTTGAAACCACTTTTCTATTATTTCATATGCTAAGTTTATTTTTTCATCATTTCGATCTACATAATATGAATCAATTAAAAAAGGAACACTTACTAAACAATGGTGCCAAAATAACCACGATCGATCGTGAACCTTCGTTGTCCAGAGCTCATGATCAGCCAGCTTCACTTTGCTATATCTTCCACTAACTAAATAGATCTTATTTTTATAATCAGTAAATATTTCTTCTAATCTTTTTCGGTTGCTAATCTCACTATGAACATCAGGTAAATCTTTTTCATTAAGAACTTGAATCGTCATTTTTTTCTCTCCTTGAAAAGTTCATCGGTTATTCATTTGAAAGCTACATGGTTAAAATGTTTGCTCCGCTTCGTCACATGAAACGTGCGCAAAATCTCTAATTGTACAACAGAAGTTTATATATATTATGACGAACATGTTAATTCGATATTAAAAAGTGACTTTTATTTTGTTGAAATAAGAGATTACTTCATAACGGCAAGATAACAACACATTTTTAAAATATATGATTATCGTCTAAAGTTTTCAAAGAAATAAACATAAATTATAAATAAAGCAAGCTTAGACAAAGTTAATATTTTGTCAGAGAAAACCTTGGGAGCTTGTTAGTTGATGCGCCGAGCAATGAGGCGGAAACGAGTAAGTCGTTCATGAGTTCTTTTAGTCTGATAAATAAAGGAGCTTAGATTATTACAAGGGGGATTTTTCATGGGAAAGATATCTATTTTAATCCCATTCAAATCAGATCATGGTCCGAGAATGAATGCATTTAAATGGGTGAAAGCATTTTATAAAAATACATTTCCAAATGCCGATTTATGTGTAGGTTATAGTGAAACAAAACCTTTTTCAAAATCTCAAGCTGTGAATAACGCGGCTAAAACCGCGGCTGGGGATACTTTTATTATTGTCGATGCAGATATTATTTGCAGCCCTAAAGTGATTAACGATTCAGTTAAACGCTTGAATCATACCCCTTGGATTATTCCATATTCCAAGGTGGCTCATTTAAATAAACATAGGACAGAACGTTTATTACAAACTGATCCAAAATGGCCGCTCGACTTGAATCCAAAAGATAAAATAACAAAAACTAAAAAAAACATGTTGCCCGTTGGTGGCATTAATATTTTATCAAGACCATGTTTTGAAGCAGTAGGCGGATTTGATGAACGATTCATTGGTTGGGGTGGAGAAGATGATGCGTTTGCTGCTTCACTGAATACGATTTGCGGCCATTATACGAGATTACCTCATCTTATTTATCATCTATGGCATCCTGCTTTAAGGGCTGTTGGCAATCGTCATTACAAAGCAAATTACGAACTCGCCCTTCGTTACTGTAAAGCAATTGGAAATAAAATGTTGATGAAAAAAATAATACGCGAAAAAAATAACCTCCTTAAATAGTAAGTATTAAGGGAGATTTATTTTTTATCACTATTTATTTATTCATTAATCACTTTAATTAACAGTGGATATACTGATTTATCTTGTATTCGAAAGCATCTAACAATTGGTTTTTGATTAGCAAGACTAACGATAAAATAGGCCGCCTTAGGATAATGCGCATTTAAAATATCCTCTTTAGAAGGATAAGGAAGTCCTGTTGGATGAGAATGATAAATGCCTGTTAAGCTTTCCTTTCTCTTTTCCATTAATTGAATTGTGTTTGTTATTTGATCAAGATCCATTGCAAATGAGTATGCACTTTTCTCAATATTGTCCATCTTCCAAATCGTTTCGAGCTTACGCTTTCTTCCTGATAATAAGCCGCATGCTTCGTATGGTAACTCATTTTTACAATGCCTGATCATTTCATTCCAAACAGATAATTTTACATAAACATAATCTTTATGCCCTTTTTCCGCAACAGCTTTTATACTTGGGTTTTTGCAGTGTTTTCTTTTTTGCACGTTTTTGTTTTCCGATTGAAACACTTTTAATGTGCTTGTATAGTTGTTGAATTTCATCGCGTGTCATATTTATTTATCCATCTCCTTTTAAATTATGGTTTGTTCAAATATTTAAAGGGGTCAAACATAATCATTTGCGATTGTCCTTGAACAGGAAAAGAGTAATGATTTTTAAAGTCTAAATTTTTCTCATTAGATGTTTGCCGGAACGGTCTTTTGTGTTCATTTGAACGAAGGGGCTCTCTGTTTCTTTTCTTTAATTGATGAATGATTTTTTCCTTTTGTTCAAGCTCCCTTTTAAAATTTTGTTCATTTTCCTCATATTTTTTAATTGTGTCCTCCATTTCATTTCTTTTCGTTTCATAGTAAGCTTCTTTTTCTTTATACGCAGTGAGCACTTCTTTGATTTGCTGTATTTCTGCTTTATATCCACTTTCTAATTGTTTGAAGCTTTTAAAAGTATCGTGAAGTTGATCAATGTGTTTTCTCATTTCCCCTTCTTTGTTCTCATATTCATGAATATTTTGATACATTTCCTCAAACGAACGCTGATAATCTTTTAAATGATCTTGAAAATCTGCAATCACAACATTTAATTGTTGAAAAACTCTCCTCATATTCTTTTTTAAAAATGAGCATTCCATTTTTTCCAAAACACATAAATCCACCTTCCTTTAATATTGATATTCACGTTATTTATTAGTTGTTTGTATTTATCGCCCTGTTTCTCGAGAATATTCAGCTTTTTTTCTAATTTCTTTACCTTATTAATCAATGTTTCTTTTCGTTTTTCAGAAATATTTTCCTCTGTCAGCTTATTCAGCAACTGTCCCGCCATCATAAAAAATAAGCTGATTTGTTCTTCTTTCTGTACTAATGTTGAATACTGTATTTCAGGTAAGATGTTCCTTACTCTTTCACTTTTCGCAGCTCTTGTTGTTTTTAATTGTTTTTTTTTCAACATGATCTCAGCAGCTTTATTCTTTATTTGAAGAGCTGTTGCGAGGCTTTTTACTTGTTTTTCATATAGAAGCTTCCGCTCTTGCAAACGATGAATTTGTTGATCTGATTGCTGAATCTTTTGTTTTTGCTGTAACATGACATGTTGAAATTCATCTTCCTTTTCGTGAAACTTTTTCTTCATGTATACTACCTCTATAAGTAAATCATAAAGCTCGTTTAATGGAGCATTTATTTCACGATGATGAGTTCCGATCATTTTTTCCATATCCTCACACTTTTGAACAAGGGTACTTTTCATTTTGCGTCCTTTGTCTTTTTTCATGATTAACTTATATTTAATCTCATGCAGTAAACGACGAGAATCAACTAAGGTTGTTTCATATTTCAATAGCTTTTCGTTAGCTTCGTTCGTTAAAATAAATAATTTTGCATTCCCCATATCACCTCACCTCCCACAAACACTTTATGATGACGAGATTTTATCGCCCGCCAAACCTATTAAAATTATATGTAAAATGCCCACCATTTGTTATTTAAAAAAGAGGAGAAGAAAATCTCCCCCTCTTTTTCATCATCTTATTCTCCCAGAAGATCTGCAAATGTATCACATTCATCAAAATTAGTTAAGACTCCCTCAGTTACTAAACCACTGTCAAAGACGACTACATTACTTGTGTTGCGAAGAATAAGCTGGAAAGCATCTGCTTCATCGATTGTTAATTCGTAGAATAATTGTTCTGCAGTACCATCAAAGAAGCGAGTTCCCTGTCCAATCGCTGTTAGTGAACCTTCACCACAAACGACTCTGTCGATTGTTGTCGGATCAAACGTGAAGCTAAAGTCAGGTTGTGTCGGCGTTGGTGTTGGATCTGTAAATTCAGTATCTGTAAAGGAATATGTGAACGTGCTGTCGGCTAAAGCACATTCTTGACAAATTTCTGCACGTAAATCCGAAGTCCCTGTTACAATCGTGCCATCCGTTCCGAACGTTGCAAGTGTATCGGCATTTCTTGCTAAAGCTGTTGCCTGACATTCACAGTTATTAGGCGGGGATATATCTGGACATTGCGGCGGGAACTCTAATAAGTTTAGATCACATTGCATCGGCGCTTCAGGAACAGGAATGTTGTTTGGACGAGGGAAGCAGAATTTAGCTAATACTTCAAGTTTTACTGGGAATTCTACTTGAACATCTTTACATAAAGTGACTCTTACTGGAACCATCGGGCCAAACGGATCCGGTCCCATTAAAACGCCCCCATTAGTTTCACAGATTACTTCTGTCACCCTGCAATTAACATTGTCAGCCGTTATCCCTTTTGGAACACATAACATAATTTCATCTCTAAATTGAGTGCGTACTGTAAATGTGCATACAGGCTTACCATTAATTAAAATTGTTACTGTTACTGAAACCGTCCAAACGATTAACACCCGGCCTGGGTTTCCGTTTTCTAATATGGTTACATTACAAATGACATCCTCTGGTCGAGACGGGTTACACTCAACTGTTACTGTGTCCCCTGCCGCTAAAGCAGCACTAACTGCTTGCCCGCATGCTTCATCAGGAATAAAGTTTTTATTTTCATACCGATTCGCGAAGAATACCCAGTCATAAACCTTATCTACCCGGATACATTCTGGCGCTAAGTCGTTTTGATCAAGCGGTGGAGGTGTTGGTGTTGGTGCTAGAGTTGGAAATTGCGAACCCTTAATTGGTTTACGCTTTTTCACGTATATCCTTCCTTTCTTCTCAAATGAATATTTTTATCACACTATATCCTATGGAAAGAATGATATTTGGTATAGGGAAAACACCTAATTCTTAAAATTTTTCTGTCCTACTTTTCTTTTTTAAAAAAAAAAAAATAGACGTTTTTTTAATTCAAAATGGACAAACACTAGTCGAATGACAGTTTATTAACATGTTATTTTTTCATACGATATAACATAACGAGTTAGAAAGGAGGGATTATTAAGCAGTAAACATTTTAATCTCCTTCCTCAAACCAAATGAATATTGAACGTATTTATTGAACATGTGAGTTTTCTAGATTCACATGTTTTTTTATTTTTTAAACTAAAATTTTTTATTTTTAATATGCATATTATAATGAAGCTAAATTTGCCACACGAGGAGGGATATCAATGAAACAAAGTATAAATCGCCTCAATAAAACTCAACTTCAACAACAATTAATATATTTTAAATCGGAACTAACAAAGTTTAAAAAGATGGTGGAAAGTTATCAAGAAGATTATCATTATAGCCAGCTTAAAGTTCTTAAACGTGAAAATGAGCAGTTAAAAAATGAAGCAAAACAATATCAATTGCAGTTGAGGGAGATTGAGAAAGAGACAGAAACAAGAAACAACAAACAACAGACAGAACTCGAACAAAATTATCACAAAATAGATTTTTTAGAGAAGGTAACAGTAAGACAACAAAAAGAGATAATTCAACTGCAAAAAGAAAATGTACAATATCAGGAGGAACTTCATGAGCAAAATGAGCTTGATAAAAAATTACAACAGCAATTGAAGATGTTAGCAGCAGAAAATGAACAGTTACGCGAACAACAAACGAAGTTTAAGCAAAAAAACTTACAGCAAAAAACGTATATCGATTTGTTAAATTGCGAAATAAGTGATAAAAGATTATTTGAAGAAAAAACGGCAAAAAGAATTTACGAGCTTGAAGTCCAACTATGGGATGATCATCATGCTTACAAAGAGTTACTGGAAGAAAATGAACGGCTGCATAAACGAATTGATAAGGAAATCATATTACAGCATGAATTGCATATGAAAACAAAAGATTTACAGCAAAAAATGAATTTATATAAAATAAACGAAATAGCCTATGAAAAACAATTAAATGACTTACAAAATATAAATGCTACATTATCAGCTGAAATAGCACGATTCAACAAAGAGCGCTCACATAATGAACTTGAACTCTCTGCAAAAATAAAGGAATTGCGCAATGAGCTTAACACATATAATCACAGCTCTACTATTCATAAAGATGATGAAGATGAAAACAAGCAATTACAACAACAAATAAATGAAATTATTTTACAAATAAACAAAGATGAGGACGAGTTAAATAAAAATATTTCTACTATTAACCATGTAGAGCTACAAATTAACCAATTAATGGAGGAAATTAATACAATTAAAAAAATAGGGAGTTGCAATAAATGAATCTAAACGAACTTATATATAAACAACTAAAGCATAGAAAATAAGCCGTAAATAATCGGCTTATTTTTCATTTTGCTGTAAAATTCTCATGTCTTCCTGTAAAGGAGCGCAAAATTGCAGACGTTCTTTTGTAAATGGATGAATAAAGCTAATCTTACTGCAATGGAGTGCTTGTCTAGAAATTCTTTGCTTACTTCCACCGTATAGTTCATCTCCAAGAAGCGGATGTCCAATGTATGAAAGATGAACACGAATTTGATGTGTCCTGCCTGTTTCCAGTGATAATTCTAAGTGGGTATAAGTTTCATAACGGTTGATCACTTTATAATGTGTTGAGGCCTTTTTACCATGAGGATGTACTTGCCTTTCTATAATACTGTCTTCCTTTCTTGCAATGGGTTCATTAATCATCCCGTTTTGTTTGCTTATAACGCCCTCTGCAAATGCTTCGTATATTCTTTCCACTTCGTTCTTTAATTGTTGTTGACTAAATAAGTGATGAATATGCCGATGCTTCGCGATTAATACAAGCCCTGAAGTATCCCGATCTAATCTCGTTACAATATGAACAGTGGCTTGAATACCACTTTTGTTATAATGGCCTATTAATGCATTTGCAAGACTGCCTGATGGATGCTCTCGTGATGGAATTGTATTCATTCCAGCCCGCTTATTGATGACTAATAAGTAATCATCTTCATATAAAATATGTAAAGAGATGTCCTCGCCTTGCAAACTGGCACTTGGCAATTCAGGCGGAAACTTTACCACTAACAAATCATCTGTTTCTAGTTTGTAACGTACAGTCACAGTTTGTCCATTAACAGCAATTTGCCCACCTTTAAATTTAATATCGGTCAAGGCCGTTTTTGAAATACTTTTTTCTTTTAAAAAATCGCGAATAAAAGTCCCCTCAGCAGAAGGTTCGATTTTCCATTGAAGTATAAACTGTTTTGTCATTTACGATCGTCCTTATCCTTTTAATCCCCAGAAACGAATGAGTCATGAACTCGTTTCCAAAATGGGAACGGCCGAAAACGGGCAAACCTAATTTTTTCATCAGAAACACGAAACTGAATCGACTTTACATCTTTATGAAGCAACGTTAAGTGATCGACAGTAATTTGAAAATCAGGTCCGTTAACTGGCTTAAGCATACATGTATGATGTGCTGGTAAAATGAGGGGGGAGCCGATCGTTCGAAACACTTTATTATTAATTGAGGCCATTTCAGCTACTTGAATAGCAGCAATCGATGGATGAATAATGGCTCCGCCCAAAGCTTTATTGTAAGCTGTACTGCCTGATGGGGTTGAAATACATAATCCATCTCCCCGAAAACGTTCAAAATGCTGACCGCGAATTTCTACATCCATAACAAGTGTTCCTTCAACACTTTTCACTGTTGATTCATTTAAAGCTAAATAACGAGTTTCTTTTCCGCCATGCTGATAACGAATAATGACTTCGAGTAACGGATATTCAACTATTTGGTACGGAGTTTTCGCAATGGCGATGACAAGCTTTTCCATTTCTTCAGGAATCCAATCGGCATAAAAGCCTAAATGGCCTGTGTGAATACCAACAAAAGCAGTCTTATCGAGTCTACTGCTATACCGATGAAACGCATATAAAAGTGTTCCGTCTCCACCGATAGAAATTACAATATCTGGCTGATCTTCATCATAAACGAGATCAAAATTCATTAAATATGTACGCATTTTATGCATTAACGTATTTGATTTTGGATCGCCTTTAGATGTAATTGCAAATTTCATCGTCATCATACTCCCTATTTAAATTTATCCTGAATGTCGTGGCAATTTTCTACTTTCTTGCTGTAATTCCTTTTTAAAAGTGAAAAAAACTTGTGCATCTTGAATTTCACCGCGAATTTGCGACATTTCTTCATCAAGTCTAAAAGCAGCTTCAGCTGCACGTTGAAGACGTATGCGAATCTCGTCTGGAATTTGTCCTTTATATTTATAGTTTAATGAGTGTTCAATTGTTGCCCAAAAATTCATCGCTAATGTCCTAATTTGAATTTCCGCCAATATTTTTTTTTCTCCATGAATCGTTTGAACCGGATATTGAATCACTACATGATAAGATCGGTAGCCGCTCACTTTCTTATGTGAAATATAATCTCTTTCTTCAACAATTTCAAAGTCATTACGGTTCCTTAATAACTCGACAACAATTTTAATATCGTCGACAAATTGGCACATCATCCGAAGCCCGGCAATATCCTGTATTTCTGTTTCTAGCCTGTCAAGGGGAATTCCTTTTTGATTTGCTTTATCTAAAATACTCGCGATCGGTTTCACCCTACCTGTAACAAACTCAATTGGCGAATGGGCAGAATCAAGGTCAAATTGGCTTCTCATCCCCCTGAGCTTAATTTTCAGCTCTTCAACCGCTTGTTTGTATGGTCCTAAAAACTGATCCCAATGATTCATTTATTAAACACCACCGCATTAAAAATTACATGAAAAAGTAAAGGATCTTTTTATAAAAAGAGACTTTCCACTTTATTTACCATTTCTTCACCATAATTGCTGTTTCCTTTTATATTTTCAATTAAATAATTTAATTCACCATGAAAACCATTTAAATACAAGCGCGAGTCTTTTCCAACAACAACTACGGGTAGATTTTTCGTTAACGCTATTTTCAATTCAGGCCAAATCTGTTCATGTAAAACAATGTATGTAAATGTTTCCTCATTTTCAGTTATATAAATAAACGCAAAATGATCAGAATCTACTAATACTTGCCCGCGATCTTTTAAATTTGTTAAAGATTGTTTTGTTTCAGAATACAAGTTGAGCTCCTGATCTTTAATTGATACACTGTTAATAATTATTTTTTCTCTCATTTTCTCTTACCTCCAAGCTCTTCTATTTTATCATAAAAAGAACGGTTCCCCTAAATTCACAACAACAAATTTTTAAATTATTATTAGGACTAGCTTATTTTATCTCTGACGAAATGAAACGAGAAAGAAAAGTCTAAAAACCTTTTAGCAACACTAAAAAGGCGTATGATATCATTTCACACGGATAAAGCTAAACAAGAAAAAGCAATTCTTAACCTAAACGTAATATAACGCATGAAAGGAAGGAAGAAAGACGTTGACACACCATTTAGAAATTGAATTTAAAAATTTACTTACAAAAGAAGAGTTTATCCGTTTAAAGCAATTTTTTCAGATAAAAAATGACGAGTTTTTTAAACAAGAAAATCATTATTTTGATACGAAGCAATTTACGTTAAGAAATGCAAAATCTGCATTAAGAATTCGTGAAATAAATGGCCGATTTGAATTGACATTAAAGCAGAAAGTAAAAGATGGCCATTTAGAGATAAATGAAATGATTCCTGAAGCTGCCGCAAAAAGAATGTTTGAAAAAAAATTATTTCCACATGGGGAAATTTCTAAAACTATTGAAACACTTAAGATCAATTTAACTGACATTGAGTATTTCGGCTCTTTAAAGACGATTCGAGCCGAACGAAAATATAAAGATGGCTTAATCGTTTTAGATCATAGCTTCTATTTAAACGAAGAAGATTTTGAGCTAGAATATGAAGTGAAAAATAAACAGACGGGGCAAAAAGTCTTCTTTCAGCTTCTTCATGAAATCGGAATCCCTCTAAGGGGAGCAGATAATAAAATTCAACGTTTTTTTAAACAAAAAAACTTTACAAATGAACAGTGAATCGTTTTTGCTTTAACTTATTTTTATCCATATATACTCCTGTTTTTGTTTTTTGTCATGATTAAAAGGCGATTTATTTGAGTTATAAACAGCCCATTGCTAAAATAATACATAAAGAATGGTTATTATAAGTTAAAGGAGTTAATCAACATGGTTTCTAATATACCAACACCATATGATGCAATTGGCGAAGAAATGCTTCATCAATTAGTCGATGCTTTTTATCGCCGGGTTGGAAAGCACTCTGATCTCGCTCCTATTTTTCCTAAAGATTTAACGGAAACCGCAAGAAAACAAAAGCAATTCCTTACGCAATTTCTTGGGGGACCGCCAATATATACGGCCGAACACGGACACCCGATGCTCCGAGCTCGACACATGCCTTTCGAAATTACACCTAAAAGGCAAGATGCCTGGCTTTCATGTATGAATGAAGCAATGGATGAAGTTGGGTTGAAAGGACAAATACGCGAATATTTTTATACAAGATTAACAATCACTGCACAACATATGGTTAATACGCCAGATAATACATCAATGAAAGGTGACGTGACTTGAGGGAACTAGAAAAAAAATATAATCAAGAGTCAACGACGAATGATAAATCCCATCATTGCCATGGCAGTGATAAAAAGCCTCTTGAAATTTATATGTTTATTGATCCCCTTTGTCCAGAATGCTGGGCTCTTGAACCTATTTTAAAAAAACTGCAAATCGAATATGGGTGTTATTTTTCGTTAAAGTATGTGTTAAGCGGTCGATTGGCTACGTTAAATTTAAATTCGCGAAGGAAATTTAAAAGTATTGCTGAATTGTGGGAAAAAACAGCAAGCCGCTCAGGTATGTCCTGTGATGGGGGTGTTTGGTTTCAAAATCCAATTTCCTCTCCTTTCCTTGCTTCAGTTGCAATCAAAGCTGCTGAACTTCAAGGAAGAAGAGCCGGAATTCGTTTTTTAAGGAAACTTCGGGAATTTCTTTTTCTTGAGAAGCAAAATATTTCTAATATAGATATCCTAATACAATGTGCTAAAAATGCTAATTTAGAAGTAGAAGAATTTTTATCTGATATTCATTCTGAAAGTGCTGCAAAAGCATTTCAATGTGATTTAAAGATTACTTCTGAAATGGAAGTTAACGAAATCCCTACCCTCGTATTTTTTAATGAAAATATCGAAGAAGAAGGAATTAAAGTAACAGGATATTATCAATATGATGTGTACGTTCAAGTGTTGGAAGAAATGATCTCAACTCAGCTTACGAGAAATGAGCCACCTCCACTTGAAGTGTTTTTAAAGCATTTTAAAGTAGTTGCCTCGAAAGAAAATGCTCTTGTTTATAATATGACGGTAAATGATGTCGAGCATCATATGAGGAAACTAATCTTAAAACAAGTAGTGGAACGAATCCCTGTAAAGTTCGGAACATTTTGGAAATACATTGGTCAATAATGAGAAAAGCCCTTGCACTGCTGCAAGGGCTTTTCTCATTTAACACGAACAAAGGGGATGGGAGAAATTTTTCACGGTCAAACAAAGGGGTATATGTTTGTTTGTGATCAACTTCACATCTAAAATATATCATATCACGATTTTAGATGTATGTAAGGCAATAAGTTTGTTCGTTGTTTCACAATATTGTCAAAAAAAAAGAATGTTCTAAAGGACAACTACATATGTATACATAGACGATCAGTAATGGGGCATTTTAAGGAGGAGAAGTTTTTTGCATAAAATCATTATCTGCCTACTTATTTTATGTCTTTTATTTTCTTTTTTACTGCAAGTACTTGGCTTAATGAAGATAATACCTCTTTATATTAGTTCCCCTGTGTTGTTTATATCACTTTTTATTTTCTTATATTATTTAAATGACCGGAAAAGATTTAAAGGTTTTCGCAGCAGGTGAATATTAAATAGTTTTTTTGTACCAATACATTACGATAAATAAAAATTGAGCTGCCATGTCTTTTAAACACGGTAGCTCAATTTCCTCTTCTATGATAAAATACTTTCCATTTCGGCTAATTTTTCAGCGAATACTTTACATCCATCTTGAATCGGTTTGGCACTTGTCATATCGACACCAGCCTTTTTTTTTACACTTCGATAGGAAAATCTGAGCTTCCTGCTTTTAAGAAATCAAGATAACGTGCAACAGCCGGTCTTCCTTCTTCAAGAATTTGTTTACTTAACGCCGTTGCGGCACTATAGCCTGTCGCATATTGATACACGTAATAATTGTAATAAAAATGAGGGATTCGTGCCCATTCCAAACCGATTTCTTCATCAATTTCAATTGCTTCTGTGCCAAAGTATTTTTTTTTTTTTAATGATATAATATTCATCTGTCAACAGCTCTGCTGTTAACGCTTCTCCAGCTTGAGCTTTCTCATGAAGAAGATGCTCGTACTCAGCAAACATCGTTTGCCGGAATACAGTTCCACGGAATCCTTCTAAAAAATGATTTAATAAATAAAGTCGCTTTTGTTCATCGTCTACTGTTTTTAGCAAATAATCATTTAGCAATGCTTCATTACACGTTGAAGCTACTTCAGCTAAGAAAATCGAATAGCTTCCGTACGGATAAGGCTGTGTTTTTTGTGTGTAATAGCTATGAACAGAATGCCCTAATTCATGTGCAAGTGTAAATAAATTATTTACATTATTTTGCCAGTTTAATAAAATATATGGATTTGTCCCATATGCTCCTGACGAATACGCTCCGCTTCGCTTTCCTTTATTCTCATGAACATCGATCCAGCGATTTTCAAAGCCTTCTTTTAAAACATTTAAATATTCCTCTCCAAGCGGTGCTAGTCCTTTTAAAATAATCTCTTTTGCCTCTTCATATTCAATATCCATTTTTACATTTTTAACAAGTGGTGTATATAAATCGTACATATGTAGCTTATCGACACGAAGCACTTTTTTACGAAGCTCTACATATCGATGCAAAAGCTCAAGATTTTCATTAATTGTATGAACTAAAATATCATATACACTTTCTGGTATATGATCTGCAGATAGTGCAGCATGACGAGCAGAATGATATTTTCGAACACGGGCATTAAAATTATCTTTTTTCACTTGACCACTTAAAGTGCTTGAAAAAGTATTTTTAAATTTTCCATATGTTTCATACACTGCTTTAAAAGCATCACGGCGTACTCTGGCGTCTTCACTTTCAAGAAAACTGATAAATCTGCCATGCGTTACTTCTACTTCTTTTCCCTCTTCGTCTTTAATATTAGGAAAAAATAAATCAGCATTGTTTAACATTCCAAACGTATTACTTGATACATTTAATACTTCTCCAGCTTCAGCTAATAATGCTTCTTGCTCCGCTGGAAGGACGTGCGGACGCTGTAAATTCATTTCTTTAAAAGCATGTTCATATAACTTTAATTCTTGTTTTTCCTCCATATAGCCATTAATTAGAGATTCATCAATTGCCAAAAGCTCTGGAACAATAAATGATAAGGCACTCGCAATTTGAGTATATAAATTTTTTGCTCGGTCATCTAAACCTTGATAAAAGGAATTAGTTGTATCCTGATCAGAGCGCATATGAGCATATGTATACAGCTTCCCCATCCGCTCTAGTATTTCATCTTGAAATTGAAGTGCATGATACAAAGTTTCAGCACTTTCACTAAGCTTTCCTTTAAACTCACTTACTTTCGGAATGAATGCCTTTATGTTGTCATATTCTTTATTCCATTCCTCGTCAGTGGGGAAAATATCCTCTAATCGCCACGTTTCTTCAATATTTATTTCACTTCTAGCTGGAAGTTTTTTTACTTGAGATTCATTTGTCATAAAGACCCTCCATTCAATATTTCGATGTTCGAAACGTTCCTGCTTAATCATTTCAACATTCCAAAAAACTCCATCTTTCTCATTTGTATAGGATTGCTGTCTAATCGAATGAGTCTAATAAGATTTTCCTAATAAAAAATACCTTAAGTATATCATATGTTTAATTACACCTTTTATCAATATTCACTCCACCGTATAGATGAAGAAAAGCTCGTTTTACGTTTCATGATCGCTCTCTTATGGAAATAAAGTGATCATTTATCATTGTCTCATAATAATCATCGTTAAATTGCCTCTCTTTTTCTTTTAATGCAATTATTTTTCTCTTAACCTTAAATGTATCTGTCGCTAATTTTTTCAATACATCTACTTTCTCAAGGAGATGTATATATTCTTTAATCACTTCCAAATAATGGCTTGTAGAATAAAACGGGATCTTTCTAATTTTGATATCTCCTTTTACTAATCTTCGCTTAAATACTTCATACACATCTTGAACATAAATTAAATCATTTATTTGCTTTTCTTTTAATAAATCAAGATATAAATATATTTGCCAAATAATTGGTGGGCTATAAACTAGCGGAGCTGAGGGAACAGGTAACCCAATTTCCGGA
Source organism: Bacillus aquiflavi (assembly GCF_019915265.1). NCBI lineage: Bacteria > Bacillati > Bacillota > Bacilli > Caryophanales > Bacillaceae > Bacillus > Bacillus aquiflavi. The sequence continues at coordinate 821,147 of NZ_CP082780.1, read as the reverse complement.
GGCAGTGAAGTGAGTGTTTCTCCATGTTGATAAAGTTCTTGTATGATCGGGTTTTTATAAGCCGTGGGAGAATGCAGCATATTTTTTTTATAAGTTTGCAAACTTGCTAACCATTCACGTGCAAACGGAGGTGCTTTAAAATGAGGAGATAACATCGTTTGAATGCTCATTTTTGATGCTTTTGCGATATCAATATTTGCTAATACATTTCGAATCGATAACGGAAGGATTTGATGAAGAGTGATAAAATGAGCTGTGTCGGGGCAATATGAACGAATGATCCATTGCTTTTTCAATATTTCGGCAAGAAACATACTTTGAAAATTTGATAACGAATAAGACCGTCCTGACTTCCGTTTTATTTGTTTTGCACCTATCACCCAAATTGGATTATAGCCATGTAAAATGTATTGTTTTGTTCTTTTCATAAATAATTGTTCACTAATTGGTGAACATTGATATTCGATGACGTACGTTCTGTTCCGATAAGTAAATAATAAATCGGGACGTTGTTGAATTTTCTTTTCATAAGGCTCAAGCAAAGGATTTACATGTTGTTGCTGCAACCAATAATATAACTGCAGTTTCCCCGCTAGGTGGTATTCCGTTTCTGGTTCCATTTGAAAACGGCATTCGCTTCCTCTTTGATGGGAAAAATGAAAAATACGTTTCGTCCCTAACTTTAAAACTACTTTCTCATTACAGCAAGGACAAAAAAATTCCTCACTTTGTCGCAATTTTAATAAGAATGGCCGATCCTTTTGATTGGCGAGTGAAAAAAGAAGACCATTCTTTGTTGTTGCAATGAGCATTTTATCCCTCCCTTCATTAATATATTTTCTTTATAAATATCGTAATTCCTCCTTTTTCGTACTATAAAAATGGCGATAAAAGACGTGACGTAGACTCAAGAAAACGTATTCCTAAATGCCGCTTGTTAAAGGTTTCGCTTTCGATTAATTTTGAATGGCGTAAATCATTGATAAAATCGTTTACGAGTGACTGGGTGCTTCTTGTGCGAAATAAAAAGGCATTAACTTCAAAGTTTAAATGAAAGCTTCTCATGTCCATGTTCGATGTTCCAATTGAGGCAAGCTCATCATCGACAATAACAATTTTGCTGTGCATAAAACCTTTCTCATATTCAAAAATTTTCACACCAGCTTGGAGCAATTGGGGAAAATAAGAGCGTGATGCATGAAACACGATCCATTTATCAGGTTTTTTTGGTACAAGAAGTCTAACATCAATTCCGCTTAATGCAGCTACTTTTATTGCTGAGAAAATATCTTCATCTGGAATAAAATAAGGCGATGCAATCCAAACTGATTTTTTTGCTGTCGAGATCATTGAAAAGAAAATATTTTTGATAACACTCCATTCAGTATCAGGTCCGCCTGCAATAAGCTGAACTCCTCCATGAATATTCTCCTCTAATTCAGGAGATAAGTACTCAATTGTTAATAAGCTTTCACTTGTCATGTAATACCAGTCTTGTAAAAAAATCAATTGCAGTGACCTAACAGCCTCCCCCCTTACCATTAAGTGTGTATCACGCCAAAATCCAAAGCTTTCTACTTTTCCTAAATATTCATCGCCAATATTTAATCCTCCGACAAAACCTAAACTCCCGTCAATCACGACAATTTTTCGATGATTACGGAAATTAAATTTACTATTTAAAACCGGAAAACGAACTGGACCAAACGGCACCATTTCAACGCCGCCATCCTTTAATTCTTGTATGTAGCGCTTAGAAAGCTGCCACGATCCAACTGCATCATACAAAAAACGAACCTTAATTCCTTCCTGTGCTTTTTCAATTAAAATATCTTTAATTTCTTGGCCAATCTCATCGTGACGAACGATATAATACTCTAAATGAATATGATGTGTCGCTTTTTTCAATGCTGCTAATATATGAGAAAATGTCTCATCTCCATTCGTTAATACTTTCGTTGCAGTAGCAAATGAAATCGGACTATTGCCAAGTTTTTGAGCTAAATAAAACAGCTTGCGCTGATGATCACCAATTTGTTTCATTTTTTTCTTCGTTGACAGGATCAAAATCGCCTTCAACCTTTAAAAAAAGCTTGTTTATCAAGGAAATATTTCTTTCGAAACATTCTCTCTTTTCGATAGTTTCTTCCAAACAGTATATAAAAGATAAATCCTATTAACGGAAAAACACCAAGAACAACTAACCATGTAACCGTTGTAGTCGGGTGGCGATTTTCAAGGAAAATAAGAAAAGCAATAAAAATAACTGATAACGAAATGAAAATACTGATTAAACCGATAACTCCACCTTCAATATAATCACGAAATAAATAAATAACAGCTCCTATAATCGCAATAAATAAAATAATTCTAACCGTATTTTTCAAAATATCTCACCTGCCAAATAAAACATCTATAATGTCTAACGATTTAACACTAAAAAAGATTCAATTAAAAGCTAAAAACCCGATTTCATATATGAAATCGGTTTCTTTAGCTAAAATGTTGTCTAATTGTGCGAAAGACATCTTTTGAAATAATCAAATGACCATATTCATCCAAAAGATGGATCGTAACCATCGTCTCATCACCGTATTCAAGCAGAATACTTAATATATTATCAATTTCAACCTCATCGTCATCATCATCAAACTCAACATATAAATAATATTTTCCTTCAAATGAATAAAGTTTTGTTTTTAACTCATCAAGTTCATACTGATGTGAGAGCGCAATGACATCTTCAAAATCTTCAAACGAGAGAAGAAATTCAAGACCATCATCGAAAGAAACGACTTCTATTTGTCCATCCTTATGTGTAAAGTGGTGATCAAGCAATTCTTCAATCCGATCATCAACAGGATGATCTTTTAATTTGTCACTAGGCACAGGTAGTTCGAATTTTTGTCCATCTTTTGAAAGCTGTGCTTTCGTAACAAGGACTTCTAAACCTTTTTCTAAAGCTTGTACTTGAATCCATAAAGGACCCTCGATAATAAATTCCTCTTCTTGATGAACTTCATCCATCATTTCCCAGAATAATTCTTCACTTCGTTCCCGATTATACCAAATTTCTTCCCTATCAAATCCTCTTTCTTCTATATCACCATACGAGATGTAAAATTTAACGGTATTTTCATTAATTCGTTCAATCTCCACGCAACTCTCTCCCTTCTTACATGTTATGGAAGGGACTAAATACCCCCAATTAATGTCAAGCTATTGTTGAACTTATCATCGTATAAATTTTAGTTTATACTTTGTACTTCTATTTTATGATAAAAACACACATAAGGGAAATAAAAGACGTCCTAATTATAAAAACAATCATTTGCCTAACAGCAGCGAACATTATTCTCACATATATAATTAAATTCCTTGTATTTTAACAAAAATTTAAACAAAACTCAATATCCACTTCCATCTCGTATAAAATTAAACAAGAAAAAGGCCTTCAACATCCTTTCGGATATGAAGACCCAATTTTTAGTTTACTAATCTTTGTGCTTCACGTAATTGGAATGTACGAACTCTTCTAGGGAGAAAGCGACGAATTTCGTCCTCATTATAACCAACCTGCAAACGCTTTTCATCAATAATAATTGGGCGGCGCAATAACCCAGGATTCTCCTTAATTAAATCAAAAAGCTCCTGTAAAGGCATTGTTTCTAAATTAACGCTTAATTTCTGAAATGTTTTTGACCTTGTAGAAATAATCTCATCTGTACCGTCCTCTGTCATCCGAAGAATTTCTTTAATTTCTTCAATTGTTAGTGGTTCAGAAAAAATATTTCTTTCTTTATAAGTAATGTTATGTTCTTCAAGCCATGATTTTGCTTTCCTACACGAAGTACAACTTGGTGAAGTGTATAAGGTAACCATTTACAAATTTCACACTCCTTCATTAAAAATTAACGTCGTTAAAAAACAGAAATACTGTACCATTATTCTTTAAAGGTTATCCCTAAATTAAAATCAATATAAACAAGTAATCTCTATTATTTATTATACACTAAACAAAATGTCCGTGGTAGATTTTTTTTACTTTTTTTTATCATTATGTAGGACAACTCCCTCCTCTAAAAAAAATCCCACTTATATTGACGAGAATTTTTAATAAAAAGTTTCATATCTTCTCTAAAAAAATTCTTTTTATTAATAATAATTAATGAGTATTTACCCTTTTTAGGCTAAATGCAAACATATTTGGAACAGGTTATTTGTTCTCAATTAATTGTTTGAAATGAAAAACAAATGAGTAAATTTTTCTTTTCCTTATAAAATTCAATTAGATTTTAAAGTCTTTACTGACCTCTTTAAATACACGTGCAATTTCGCTAAAATAAGGATATAATAAACATAGTGTAACTAAGGATGGAGGGGGATTCCATGGGTGAATACATAATGGATGTTGCAATCGTCGCCTTACTTGTTATTGGTATTACCGCAACTGTCGGTGTCATTACGAATGGAATTGGAACAGGTTTATTTGGCGGAAAAAATAAAAATGAATTTGTTGTTCAATCAAATAAAATACAAACTAATTGGAAAAGTGTCGGTGGTGGAAAAGGTAAATAATTTGATCGCATTTAGGGGCTATTTAAAAAGTCATTAACTTTTTAGATAGCTTCTTTTTTTAATTTACTCAACTTGAAAAAATTAATATTAAAAATAAAGTGAAAATTAAATAGATTTTTAATAAAAATTATTGTATGATAAAAACATGTAATGCGTTAATGTGAAAAAGTATAGAAAACGGGGCTATCCTAAAAGTAGCCCCGCAGATTTTAACTGTATTGTTTTTGATATTGCTTATATTCACTTTCAGAACAATAAACGAAATGTCCCGGATAAATTTCGCGCATTTCTAGTTTTTCATCTTTTGCGTAATTATGGACAGTTGGATCATAAGCTTTTCTTTTCCGTGTACGTTCTATTTCAGGATCAGGCAGAGGGATTGCTGATAATAAAGATTGCGTATATGGATGAATTGGATTTTTATATAAATTTTCACTAGGTGCAAGCTCAACAAGCTTACCAAAATACATGACCCCTATTCGATCACTAATATATTTTACCATGGATAAATCATGAGCAATAAAAAGATACGTCAATCCCTTTTCACGTTGTAACTTTTTTAATAAGTTAACAACTTGTGCTTGAATAGAAACATCAAGCGCTGAAATCGGCTCATCAGCAATAATAAATTCCGGTTCAACTGCTAATGCTCGTGCAATTCCGATTCTTTGCCTTTGACCGCCTGAAAATTCGTGAGGATAACGATTCGCATGCTCTCTATTTAGTCCAACCGTTTCAAGAAGCTTATTTACTCTTTCCATTCGTTCTTTTTTATTCTTAGCTAAACCATGAATGTCAATTCCTTCAGCAATAATGTCTGCTACTGTCATTCTTGGGTTTAATGAAGCATATGGATCTTGGAAGATCATTTGCATTTTGCGATTAAATTTTTTTAAAGCTTTCTTTGATTTTTTTCCGTGAACATTTTCACCATTAAATAAAACTTTACCAGCAGTGGCCTCATATAAGCGAATAATTGTTCTTCCTGTAGTCGACTTTCCGCAACCAGATTCACCGACAAGACCTAAAGTTTCTCCTTTGTAAATGTCAAATGAAATGCCGCCTACAGCCTTTACAACATTTCCTCCGCCAACATCAAAATGCTGTTTTAAGCTTTTTATTTCTAATAACTTTTCTCTTTCTGCCACTTCATTGATCCCCCTTTACTAACAAAGGAGTTTTAAAAGTATTGGATAATTGCCGCATTCGCTTCTTAACTGATTCAGGCGGTTTGATTTTCGGTGCATTTGGATGAAGCAGCCAAGTTTTTGCAAAGTGAGTATTTGAAATTTGAAACATTGGCGGTTCTTCTTCATAATCAATTGCCAAAGCGTATTCGTTTCTCGTTGCAAAAGCATCTCCTTTAGGTGGATTCGTTAAATCAGGAGGTGAACCTGGAATCGCATTAAGTTCTGATTTCTCATCATTATCGAGACTAGGCATTGAAGCGAGCAACCCCCAAGTATATGGATGACGCGGATCATAGAAAATTTCATCGACCGTACCCATCTCGACGATTTGCCCAGCATACATTACCGCTACACGATCTGCTACGTTAGCAACAACACCAAGGTCATGTGTAATGAAAATGATCGACGTTTCCATTTTTTGTTGAAGTTCTTTCATTAATTCTAAAATTTGTGCTTGTATCGTAACATCTAAAGCTGTCGTCGGTTCATCAGCAATTAATAATTTAGGGTTTGCTGCTAAAGCAATTGCAATCATAACCCTTTGTCTCATACCTCCAGAAAATTCATGCGGATATTGATTAACACGCTTTTCTGGAAATGGAATTCCCACGAGTTTAAGGAGCTCAATAGCACGATTTCCTGCATCTGATTTTGGCATATTTTGATGCTTTGCCAAAACTTCTATAATTTGTTTACCCACTTTCATTGTCGGGTTTAAAGAAGTCATTGGATCTTGGAAAATCATACTAATCTCTTTACCGCGAATTTTCTCCATTTGTTTATCCGTTTTTGGAACGAGATCTTCTCCTTTAAACAATATATGCCCGTTTGTGATTTTACCAGGAGGCATAGGAATTAATTTCATAATTGTTTGTGTTGTCACACTTTTACCCGATCCAGATTCACCAACAATCGCAAGTGTCTCCCCTTTGTAAAGATCAAAGCTGACACCACGAACTGCTTTTACTTCTCCTCCATATGTTTGGAATGAGACTTCTAAATCCTTTACCTCGAGCAATTTTTCCATTTTCTCACTCCCTTATTTTCTTAATCGTGGGTCTAGTGCATCCCGTAATCCATCACCAACAACGTTAAATGCAAATATCGTCACACTTATAAATAAAGCTGGGAAAAATAAGCGCCATGGATAATAACGTAATGCCGGCAATCCTTCTGATGCCATCGTTCCCCAACTTGCTACAGGAGGGGTTAATCCTAGACCTAAATAACTTAAAAAGGATTCAGTAAAAATGGCGGATGGAATTGTTAATGTCATGGTAACAAGAATAGGCCCTAACGAATTAGGAATGAGATGTTTTCGCATAATTCTAGAAGTATCTGCCCCTAATGTTTTAGCTGCTAAAACATACTCTTGATTCTTAAGCGACAACACTTGTCCTCTTACAATCCGAGCCATATTAATCCACCCAGTAATTGTCATTGCTAAAATCATTGTACCAACGCTTTGGCCTAAAACGACCATTAATAAAATAACTAATAATAAATATGGAACCCCATATAAAACATCGGCAATTCGCATCATAATATCATCTGTCCGACCGCCTTTATAACCTGAAAATCCTCCCCAAATAACCCCGATGAAAAGGTCTACTAAGGCAGCAGCAACACCGACAAGCAAAGAAATTCGTGCACCTTCCCAAGTACGAGTAAAGACATCACGACCAAGATCATCCGTTCCAAACCAATGTTCTGCCGAAGGAGGCTGATTTTTATTTGTTAAATCGTTTGTCGCATAGTCATAAGACGTCATATATGGTCCAAAGATTGCCATAAATAAAAGAGCAAACAGTAAAACAAGTCCTAACATGGCAAGCTTGTTTTTTCGAAATCGAATTGATACATCTTTCCAAAAAGATAAACTAGGCTTTGAAATTATTTCGGCATCCGATGTTTTCGGACCGACATGCTGAAATTTTTCTTTTGATAACTGTTCCATTTATTACTCTCCTTTCTTACCGCCTGCCAGTTTGATGCGTGGATCAATAAATCCGTACGCAATGTCGACAAGGAGAATAGAGACCAAAAGTATAATACTATAAAAAAAGGGAATTCCCATTATGACGGTATAATCACGATTTCCGATACTTAATACGAAATGAGATCCTAATCCAGGGATACCGAAGATTTTTTCAATTACAAAGCTTCCTGTAATGACTCCGGCTGAAAGTGGACCTAAATAAGATACAACAGGAAGTAGTGCGTTTCGTATTGTATGTTTAATTGTAATAGCCCATTGATTGAGCCCCTTTGCTTTAGCTGTTTTAATATAATCATTACTTAACACTTCAAGCATACTAGAGCGGGTTAAACGCGCAATAAAAGCCATCGGTGTTGATGCAAGTGCAAGTGCAGGTAATATTGTATGAGCAAATGACTCCCATCTCGCCACCGGGAACACCCCAGCTTTAATCGCTAAAAAGTATTGTAATATCGTCGCCATTATAAATGAAGGGACTGATATCCCCATTACAGCTACAATCATTGCTGAGTAATCCTGCCATTTATTATGCTTCAGTGCGGCAATGACTCCTAAGATCATCCCTAAAGAAACGGCTAACAGAATGGCTTCAACACCTAAAATAAGAGAAATCGGAAATCCTTCGTTAATTAAGTCATTAACAGTTTGGCTTTTATATTTAAAAGACGGGCCGAAATCCCATTTTGCTATTCTAACTAAATAATCAACATACTGCATATACCAAGGTTGATCCAGTCCATAGTGAGCATTTAAATTAGCCTCAATTTCAGGAGGGAGTTTTTTCTCGGAAGTAAACGGATTACCCGGTGCTATACGCATTAAAAAAAACGTTGCTGTTATAATAAGCCACAAAGAAATAATTAAGTACAGCAAACGCTTTCCGATATATCTTGCCAATCATGACACCTCCAATATTTGCTAATCGTGTTAGCAAGAAATGAAGGTATATGGAATCAAAACCCCATATACCTTCAAACTAAATAACTTTATTCAAAGTATGCCCATTTAAATTGAGCATCTCCAAGACCAGATACGACAACACCTTTTAAGCTATCGTTTTGTACCCAGCTAGTAGTATTGAAGTAAATAGGTGCTACAGGTAATTCATCAATAATAATTTCTTCGGCTTTTTTCAATAATTCTGCACGCTTTTTAGGATCTTTTTCTTTCGCTGATTCGTCTAATAAGTTTTTAAACTCCTCATTTTCCCAACCAGTTTGATTGTTTCCGCCTGCTGCGTCACGGAACATTTCAAGGAAGTTAATTGGGTCATTAAAATCAGCTGCCCAGCCTAAGCGACCAATTTGATAATCACCAGATTGAATTTTATCTAAGTAAACTGCCCATTCTTGGTTGTCAAGAACAACTTCAATCCCTAACTCAGTTTTCCACATATCTTGAATTGCTTGAGCAATTTTTTGATGTGATTCTAATGTGTTATAGGATAAAGAGATTGGCGGTAATTCAGAGGCATCTTTAAGACCGAGCTCTTCTAACCCTTTTTGTAAATACTCTTTTGCTTTCTTAACATCGTTATCCTTGAAATAACCTTTTTCATTTTCAGAGAACATTGTTGGCGGTACAATTGCCATTGCTGGTATTTCTTCTGTTTGTGTAATGTTATTAATTATCGATTTACGATCAATTGCATAAGTTAATGCTTTCCGGATGTTAACGTTATTTAAAGGTTCAACCTTTGTATTAAATTTATACCAATAAATGCCCGCAAAAGGTTCAATTTTTAAACGCCCTTCATCTTTTAAAGCTTGCATTGCATCTGTAGGAAGCTGACCGTTTGGTTTACCAGCCCAATCTAATTCACCATTATCAAACATTGATAATTCAGTGTTCGCATCGTTAATCATGAACATTTCAATTTTTTCATGTTTTACTTTATCTGAATCCCAATAGTTTTCATTCTTTTTAAGAATCACTTTATCACTATGAGACCATTCTACTAATTTGAAAGGTCCGTTAGATGTAAAGTTTTCTCCAGCATCTGTATGCCAATCTGGATTATTTTCAGCAATTGCTTTATTTACCGGATAGTAAGTGTAAAAAGCTGTTAACTCTGTGAAAAAAGGAGTAGGGTTTTCTAACGTAACTTCTAATGTTTTATCATCTAATGCTTTTATCCCTACTTCATCAAGTGAACCACCCTTAAGATTAGCAGCTTCAGCACCTTTTATATAGTAAAGCTGGTATGCATATTCTGCACCATTGTTCGGGTCTAACACCCATTTCCATGCATATTCAAAGTCTTGAGCTGTAACAGGATCACCATTTGACCATTTAGTGTCCCGTAAAGTAAATGTATAAACTAATTGATCATCTGATACATCAATTTTTTTTGCCATCGCTTCTTCAGGTTTACCATCTTTATTAATCCGTGTTAAACCTTCAAAAGCTTGCAATAAAACTGCACCAGATGTAGAATCTTTCGCTAAGCCAGGATTTAATGTTGGCGGCTCAGTGTTAATATTAATTGCTAATTCTTGTTCCGCATTTGATTTTGCTTTATCCTTTTTATCTGCCTTATCGCCATCAGCATTTCCTCCGCCGCAAGCAGCTAAGAACACGCTAAAGACGAGCAACATACTAAAAAGGAGAGAAAACCTCTTTTTCACGCTGTTACCCCCCAAAATTTTTTCCCAAACGGTTCCTTATCCGTCCATTCAATTAAGTCAACTGTACACACTAAATGTATAAAATAATCAGTTAATTTTAAATGAATAAGCAAATTTAATTTTTATTCAGTATGGTCAAAATTTATATTCACTAGTTTATATTGTACAGCTACTTTGACAACAATAATGACAGAATTTTAATAGTCCGTTTGTAAAACTTATTATAAATATTTTAAAAATTTATTGCAAGCACGATTATTATTTAAATAAATATATTTTTTATAAGAATTTTTCTGAAATTATAAACAAAAACAACTTATTTAGAAGGGGCTTTTAATTCTTTTTCTTAGTTTAACTGCTTATAATAATATAACAATTTTTTACTAAAAATAAAAGGTTTTGTTTTTCTAGTATTGTAATTTAATTTAATTAAATCCATTTATTTAGTTTTTATTACAAATGTAAACATTTGATTTTTAAAACCCTTGCTTTTACATGTTTTTTATTATATTTTATTTATAAACTAAATGATCTTTTTCTAATGGCGTTAAAGAAAGAATAGTACATTCGTTTTGAGTTTTAGAGAGTCTTGCGGCTGGTGAAAGCAGATATTCAGGGCGAGTGGAATGGACTTTCTAGCCCTAGAAGGGAAATGGTTATGATGAATCAAATTATCTTCTAGCGTTATCCTTACGTTACAGAGGCTCTAACTTTAATATATAGTTAGTAATAAGTGACTCTTGTGAGTAATTAGGGTGGCACCGCGAACCATTCGTCCCTATTTTTTGTGGATGAGTGGTTTTTCATTTTTAAGGAGGAAATGACTATGAAAACGATATTCTCTGGAATCCAGCCAAGTGGAACGATAACACTCGGCAACTATATCGGAGCAATGAAACAGTTTACTGAATTACAGCATGAATATAATTGTTATTTTTGTATTGTTGATCAGCATGCAATCACTGTTCCGCAAGATCGTCTCGTATTGCGGAAAAATACGCGTGGATTAGCAGCCCTCTATTTAGCTGTAGGGATCGATCCAAATGCAGCGACGCTTTTTATTCAATCGGAAGTACCTGCACATGCTCAAGCTGCTTGGATGATGCAATGTATTTCTTATATTGGCGAACTTGAACGAATGACACAATTTAAAGACAAATCGGCAGGAAAGGACACGATCTCTGCTGGATTGCTCACATATCCGCCGTTAATGGCCGCTGATATATTACTGTACAATACAGACCTTGTTCCTGTAGGTGAAGATCAAAAACAACATCTTGAATTAACGAGAGATTTAGCAGAGCGCTTTAACAAAAAATATAATGATATTTTTACAATTCCAGAAATTCGCCTTCCAAAAGTGGGCGCTCGGATTATGTCACTGCAAACACCTACGAAAAAAAAGAGTAAATCTGATCCGAATCCTAAAGGGGTGATCACACTTCTTGATGATCCAAAACAAATTGAAAAGAAAATAAAAAGTGCAATAACCGATTCAGAAGGTATTGTAAAGTATGATGTTAATCATAAGCCAGGAATTTCAAACTTGCTATCAATTTATTCTATTCTTAGCAACACACCAATTGAAGATTTAGAAAAACAATATGAGGGAAAAGGATATGGACAATTTAAAACAGATTTAGCGGATGTTGTTGTTCAAGCATTAGCTCCTATCCAAACAAAATATTATGATTTAATGGAATCAAGTAAATTAGATGATATTTTAGATGAAGGAGCGGAAAAAGCAGCAAAAGTTGCGAATAAAATGCTTAAAAAAATGGAAAACGCTATGGGATTAGGACGAAAACGCCGTTAACAACTATATAATAAGACTAACAAAAATAGGGATTGAATCCTGTTTATGCAGGGCTCAACCCTTTTCGTTTTTGCCTACCTTCGTTTGTTCTTGCCAATCTAAATGCCAAGCACGAAGAAGAAGCGATAAAACTTGTCGTTCATGAGTTTGTTTATCAACAGGATAAGGAGCGCAGCAATATCTAAGCAAATACCCTCAGGCTATTTGAAAACGCTTGTCAGTCAAGGCACGAAGCACGAGGCGGAAGCGAATAGAACAGGAGTTCATGAGCTTACAACGAAGTGCAAGTAACGATGATTGCGAGCGTTTGTCAACAGGCTGAGGAGCTGACTAATATGTCAGCTCCCCTCATTTACCTTCGAACCATTTTCAATTTCCCAAAGCTTCTCAAAAAACGGTTGTCCTTTAATGATATTTTCACAAAAATGAATATGCCTGCTTGTCCAACCCTCTCTTGTTTCCGCTAGCAGCTGTTCCCAAGCTTCTTCAAAAGACAACTGTTGAATATCAGCATATCGTACTGGACACCATTCTGTATACCAGTACCTTACTTCTGCGACATTTTTAGATGAATAAAGCTGATCTAATGCCATAAATAGCAATTGTTTTAACTGTCGCTCTTTTCTTGTTAATCCGTTCATTAATTCAGGTTCAGGCGATAAAATATGATGACTCTTCTTTTCATTTTTAAACTTGTTGCCGTAGTCGATGGTTTCTTGATTTTCTAACATTTCATATACAAGTTGTTCCTGTCTTGGAATGAGTCTGCTTTTTCGAATCGGGATGTTGTACCCGATTGTATCGACTGCCAGTATACCTGCTCCGTCCGACACAACAACACAATACTCTAGCTGAATTCGTTCATGGTTTTTTCGTAAAAAAGCCTTTTTATAAATGTCATTTAGTAACTGCTGTGGCAGTTCGGAAAGGTTGTTTTCAATATAATTGAATAAACTTGAATGAATTTTTAATAACGGAACTTGGTCTAGTAATTCAACACCGTCATCCTTTCTCCATTCATGAAAGTGGCATATGTTATAGCCATTTTCTTCTCCTTCAAACCAATTTACCCATACGTCATGTAAGTACAGCATTTCAACCCCTCACTTCACAACTGTCTGTTAACAAACAGTATAGGCAGTTGCAAGCAAATTTATTCCATTAGGAGTACAAATTTGGCAGTATATACATTTATTTTTTGTTATTTACAAAAATACTTGCCCAGATGATCAATAATCCTACAGGTAAGGCGATACATTCTGGTCGAGATCCAATAAATAATATATATTCAGTCAAACTATATCCTATCGGGATTAAATTTAAATGTATAATTACATGAATTCCGCCGATAACTGCTAATCCATATCCAATTAAGAAAAAAAATAACCGAAACATTTCCATTCATCCTAACATATATAAAATGAATTTTTTGATAAATGTTTTCACTAGTTGTTAGTTGAACGAATGATACCTTGTCCATATTTTATGCGCACTTTCACAATAACATGTCTGTTTTCTTCAAAAATAAAGCAAAAAAAGCCAAGGATTCCTTCCTCGGCCTTCAGACTGTCGACAGACAAATTCATGAATGACTATTTCTATTCGCTTCCGTCTTATGCGGTTGCACTTGGACTGACAAACGTTGCAAACAGTTTAAGTGCGTTTGATTTATCTCCAAACTCAAAAAGCCAAGAATTTACTTGGCTTTTTTCACATTTAATCAAGTGCTTTAGGGTCTAATGCATCCCGTAATCCATCACCAACAAAGTTAAACGATAAAACTGTTAATAAAATAAGCAATCCCGGGAAAAATGGGTACCACGGTGCTGTTGACATGACTGTATAGTTTTGTGCATCTTGCAACATGTTCCCCCAGCTTGGAGTTGGTGGCTGGATACCTAGTCCTAAGTAACTTAAACCAGCCTCAGATAAAATGACTGAACCGACAAGAAGTGTAGCCGAAACGATAATTGGTCCCAGCGCATTCGGTAAAATATGACTAAAGATAATTTTATATGATCTTGTACCAATTGTTTTAGATGCTAACACAAATTCTCTCGACCTCAGTGACAAAAATTCTCCCCTGACAAGCCTTGCAGTACCTGTCCAACTTATAAGAGCAAACACAATAATTAAATTAGTAACACTCGGTTTAAAGACAGTTACAATCGTAATTAATAAGAATATACTCGGAATTGAAATAATAATATCAACGAAACGCATTAAAATTGAATCGATGATCCCACCATAATATCCAGCTAATGCGCCCACCGTTATTCCGATAACGATCGCCCCTATGACCGAGCCAAAACCTACTAAAAGTGATATTCTTCCTCCATAAAGAAGACGGGTTAAAATATCACGGCCGAAACGGTCAGTTCCTAAAAAATATTCCTCACTTGGCGGTTTCAGCTTGTCTGCTAAATTTTGCTCTTCGAATGAATAAGGAGCAATAACAGGAGCTAATAAGGCAGATAATACAACAAGAATGAGGAATAAAGCCCCAATGACAGCTAATTTATTTTTAAAAAACTTACGCAAAAAGATTTTTGTTAGCGTATCTGGTTTTTCTTTTAAATTGGGGTTAATTTGTATATCCTCTTGAGTGATTTCTGGATTTGTTTGTGTCATTGCTAACCCCCCTTAATACTCGATACGCGGATCAAAAATTGCATATAATATATCCGCTAGTAAATTTCCGATTACGACTAATGCACCAGTAATAACTGTTAGAGCCATAATGACCGGATAGTCCCGCTGAAACGCTGAATCTATAAATAGACTGCCGATCCCAGGCCATGAAAATACTTTTTCGGTAATCGCCGCTCCACCGATAAATGACGGCAGCATTAATCCGAAAATCGTAATAATCGGAATTAATCCGTTTCGTAAGCCGTGTTTCATTACAACCGTTCTTTCTTTAAAGCCTTTAGATTTTGCCGTTCTAATATAATCTTGCTTTAGTACGTCGATCATGCTTGATCTAGTGTAACGTGTTAAGGCCGCCATATCTGCTGTTGCAAGAACAAAAGCCGGTAAGATTAAATGGTGAATCCTGTCCCAAATACTAAAGGGCGCATTTAGAGTTGCCACTCCACCTGCGGGAAACCAGCCTAACTTAACTGATAAAAACATAATCAACATTAATCCAAACCAAAAGTTTGGTATCGCTACACCTAAAAAAGAGCCTACTGTTGTTGTATAATCTAACGGTGAATAAGGCCGCATGGCAGAAATAATTCCAAAAGGGATTGCGATAATAATCGCTAGAAAAGTAGAAGTAATCATTAATAATAGTGTATTCGGTAAACGATTCATAATCATTTCACTAACAGGGACACCTTGTCTTAATAGTGATGTACCAAAGTCACCTTTCGCCATACTGCCTAACCATTTAAAATATTGAATATGAATTGGATCATTTAATCCATATTTTTCTTCAAACTTTATTTTGTCTTCTGGCTTCATCGTTGGATCCATTAACATTGATGCCGGGCCGCCGGGAGCTGCCTTCATAATCGCAAATGATATTATGGTAATTCCTATTAATAAGGGAATAGCCATCAATGTGCGTCTAATAATGTATGAGACCATCGCCTATTCTCCTTCTAAGCAATTTTTTGATATTTATTTTGAATACTAAGTTATATGTTATAGCGATAACTAGTAGAGTTTTCTATTCTAATGACTTATAAATAGCCTCAGAAAAATAGGGGAAAGGCCAAACCAGTCCCCTATTTCACTTATTAAAAATCATCCGATATTATTTTTTCTCTTGCTCTAACCACCATTTATGCGCATTATATAATTGTTTTTTCGCATGGAACTCGTAGCCATGTAAGTTTGCCGGCATCGCACGATATTCCATCGGATAGTATAGGAAACTGTATGGCTGGTCTTCAGCAAGTTTTTGTTGAATTTCTCCAAGCATTTTTTTTCGTTTTTCTTTATCTAACTCTTTCAATTGTTCTTCCATTAATTTATCCAAATCAGGATTTGAATACGCAATAAAGTTGTTTCCTGCCTCAATCCATTTTGTATGGAAAATACCGCTCGGATCAGGATCTAATCCTAAGCTCCAGCCTAAGACAATTGCATCAAAGTTCCAGTTAGGCGGATTAATATCATTAATTAGTGCACTAAATTCCATTACTTGAGGCTTTGCTTCGATCCCAACTTCTTTTAACTGTTTTTGTAAAATAACGACAATATCTTCACGAACTGAGTTTCCTTTATTCGTTTTAATTTCAAATGAGAATTTCTTGCCATCTTTTTCAAGAATACCGTCTGCACCTGGTTTCCAACCTGCTTCTTCTAACATTTTCTTAGCTTTTTTTGGATCAAAATCGAATTTCGGTACATCCGGATTATATGCCCAGCTTAAAGGCGTTTCGGGTACGTGTGCAACTTCCCCGCGGCCTTCCATTACTACATCGACGATTTCTTGACGATTAATTGCATGTGTAATTGCTTGACGAACTTTTTTGTCTTTAAACAATTCATTTCGTATGTTTGGTGCAAAGTATGTGTATGAAAACGCTAAACCTTCTTCAAGCTTTAAACTTGACGCATCTGCAAAAATTTCTACAGCTGGTACATCCGCTGGAGTAACTGCTGGCCAATAGTCAACTTCTCGGTTTTGTAATTGAGCAAGCATTGCGTTCGCATCCGGAACAATTTTATACGTAAGTGTATCTAAATATGGACGTCCGTCCCAATAATCTTCAAACGCTTCTACTTTTACGTATTCACCGTCTTTCCATTCAACAAACTTAAATGGACCAGATCCGATTGGGTTTTTCGTATTAAATTCGTGAGTTTCTAAATCAGCGATTGGCACATCACCTAAAATATGCTCTGGTAAAATACCGTAGCTTGCAAATGTAATAAATGAAAATTGGGCATCAGGTTGATTTAATGTAAATTTAATCGTATAGTCATCAACTTTTTCAACCTTTTCTAATGATTCAAAATAATTTCCGCGTTGGCCATTGTACTCATCACTTAAAGGAATGCTATAAGTAAAGACAACATCATCAGCTGTTAATGGCTCACCGTCGTGGAATTTCGCCTTATCAGTAATTTTTACTGTGTAAGTAAGTCCATCTTCAGATTCTTCAATGCTTTCAGCTAAGCCGCCTTCTGTTGTAGGCTCATACTTTAAATTAGACTGAATTAAAGTATCAAAAATAAGATCTTCAATATCACTGCTTGATGCATCAGTAGAATATAACGGATTAAACTTTGTCGGTGCTCCTGTTGACCCAACAATTAAGTCGCCACCGTATTGCGGCTCGCCGCTTTTTTCTTCCTTCTTGTCTCCTGTCTGCTTATCTTCTTTGCTTGCTTTGTCACCTGAACATGCAGCTAAAAACATTGATAGGACAAGCATTAAGCTTAATAATAACCATGCTGGTTTTTTCATTAATTTTCCCCCCTATAATAGTTTTCGTGTTTTATATTTTCTAATAAATAGAGAACGACTTTTTCGCATACCGCCCCCTTTCAAGGTTATTGTCAATTTATAGTTAATATAAATGACAAGCAACGTAGTGTTCTTTTTTAATTTCTTTAAACTCTGGACTCCGCTCTCGGCATTGTTCTGTTGCTGCTGGGCAGCGGGTATGGAAAACACAGCCCTTTGGCGGATTAGCAGGGCTTGGCAATTCTCCCTTTAACATAATTCTTTCGCGTTTCTCTGCCCCTTTCCGCTTCGGAACAGGAACAGCAGACATAAGCGCTTGTGTATATGGATGAAGCGGCTCATCATACAAATCTTTTTTACTAGCAAGCTCCATCATTTTTCCTAAATACATGACGCCTACCCGATCGCTAATATGTCTCACAACGCTTAAATCGTGGGAAATAAAAATATATGTTAAGCCAAATTCATCTTGCAAATCTTTCATTAAGTTAATAATTTGAGCTTGGATCGATACGTCAAGTGCTGAGACTGGCTCATCAGCAATAATTAAGTCGGGACTTAACGTTAATGCCCGCGCAATTCCAATCCGCTGGCGCTGCCCACCTGAAAACTCATGAGGATAACGGTTTATAAACAATGGGTTAAAACCGACCCTTTCGAGAAGCTCATGGAGCTTCTCTTCCCGTTCTTTTCGATCGTAAAGGTTATGTGTGATCATTGGCTCGCTTAAAATTGATTTTAATGTTTTGCGCGGATTAAGTGATGCATACGGATCTTGAAAAACCATTTGAATATCTTTTCGGACTGAGCGGCGCAGCTCGCTTTCAGACATTTTTTCAATGTTTTTTCCTTTAAATATGATTTCACCGTTCGTTGGTTCATAAAGGCGGATCAGCGTGCGCCCTGTCGTTGACTTTCCGCACCCTGATTCTCCAACTAATCCGAGCGTTTCACCTTTCTTTACTTTAAAGCTTAGTCCATCAACTGCTTTAATATGTCCAACCGTTCGTTGTAATAAACCTGCTTTTATCGGAAAATATTTTTGTAAATTTTTTACCTCTAATATGTAATCGTCATTTTTTTGTTTTAATTGTTCTGAAGTTCTCACTGTTGTTGCCTTCATCAATTTGCCTCCTCATTTTCATGTAAAAAGCAGCGAACTGTCCTGTTTCCGTTTACAGTCTTTAGCTGCGGCATTTCCATAGAACATCGTTCAAATGCATGAGGACAGCGTGGAGCAAAACGACACCCTTTAGGAAAATGTTCAGGCGGCGGTACATTTCCGTCAATTGATTGCAATCTTTCTGAATCTCCCTCAATTGATGGGATTGATCCCATTAATCCAATCGTGTATGGATGCTTCGGATCTTCAAATAAATCATCTACTTTCGCTTCTTCGACAACTTGACCGCAATACATCACAACTACCCGTTCCGCAACTTCGGACACTACTACTAGATCGTGAGTAATAATCAGTATCGATGTATTATACTTTTTACTCACTTCTTTCATTAAGTCTAGAATTTGTGCTTGAATTGTTACATCAAGGGCTGTAGTTGGCTCATCCGCGATTAGGAGTTTCGGATTACAACTCATTGCCATAGCAATCATCACTCTCTGTCTCATCCCTCCAGAAAGACGGTGCGGATACTCATTCATAATTTCCGCTGCCCGCGAGAATCCAACCATTTCTAACATTTCGATCGCTCTTTTCGATGCAGCACTTTTCGTCATTTTTTGTTGATATATTAATACTTCCGTAATTTGTTCACCAATTGTCAAAACAGGGTTTAATGAAGTCATTGGTTCTTGGAAAATCATCGATATATCATTTCCACGAATTTTACACATCTCATCTTCAGATAGCTTAACAAGATCTTGACCAGCAAAATTAATTTCACCAGCAACAATTTTGCCAGGGGGACTAGGAATCAATCGCATAATTGATAGAGATGTAATACTTTTCCCAGAACCGGACTCGCCGACTAATGCAACTGTTTCGCCTTTGTTAATTGTTAAATCAACCCCATCAACTGCAGGAATATCTAATTTTTTTTTCTTAAAATATGTTTTTAAATTCTTTACTTCTAGCAATGCTGTCATTCATATGACCTCCGAAAATCTCTAATAAAATAACTTAATCTATTGAAAAAACAAATAACTTAAAATAAATAAAAAACTAACAATTAATTTTCAATATAGAATTATCTTATAATTCATTTGTTTGTATAGTATTACAAAAGTCTTACATGTTCAAGTAATTTTGATAAAAATTATCTTAATTTCCTATTTTTTTTGCGCTTTACCCTAGAAAAGGCTTAAAGTAAAAGAATAGATTCATATTCTTTTAAAAATAAAATTTATTTGTTAATATAACTATTTATTGAGAAAACTGAAAATAATTCTTATATTAAAGTAGTGAATTTTTCAAAAAATACGAAGTTTTTGTTTAACATTAAAATGTTAATTAAATCGCTCTGATCGTAGGTTTACTTTATAGATACGTAGTCGGATGTGCAAACATGCTGTTAATTTCATGGAGATCATCATTTTGATGTCAGAGGTCATACTTATATTCACAATATAATGGTATATCTTAAATAGCAACCTAAAATTTTAAATGAATGTGTATATTTTATTTTACAGAATAGTCGAACTATTTCAAGTAAAAAACAGATCATGATAAAATCATCCGTTTTTTAATGAAAAGATATAGCTCCTGCTATTATTTTATGACTATCAATTTTAATTAAGTCATCAATTGTTATATCTTTATTTCTTTTAAGAAAATCTTGAACGATATGGTAACCAACATTATAACCGAGCATTTTCGGCAAAAAACCTTTACCGTACAATAATTGATTCGCCTTCCGTTCAAAATGTTTAACATGAAGATATGGTTTTATAAAACGTTTGTAAAAAAATATTGCTTCATTTTGATCATAATAACGGGTCCATTCCGAAACATATTCTTCTCCAAGCATTACGTTTACTGCACTTTCAGCTAATCCTTCCATTACAATTGTATCGAGTAAAGTAGTGTCTTTTTCCGTTTGTTTTAAATGGAGCAAACGGCATGAATGATTGTATTCGTGTATAATCAATGCCTGAATTTCTCGCTTTTTGGGGGCAAGCGGAAGAAATATAAATAGCTTTTCTTTAAATGCTAACCCAGATTTCCCTCTTAAACTTGTTTTAATGTTTTGATTTGTTTCATCTACTGGAAAAATATAAATTGGAATATCATTGCCTTTCCATCTCGTTCGTAATGTTTGAAACACGTTATTAATTTCTTTCCATTGAATAGACTTCATCCATTTAATTAGCCAGCTTTTCGTTATCTTTTGTTTTTTGTACATTCCATGTTTTACAAGATGGTGATAAATTTTGATGCCATTACTATGTGGAAAGTGCTTCATTAATTTATTACACATTTTTTCTGGTGAAAGTCCTTCTTCGATAAGCCAGCGATCTGTTCTCACGACTCCCATAAAAGCTCCCCTCTTTTCAACGCATGTTCTCATAGTTTATGAAATACGTGCCGAAAAAGTGAGAAAAAAATAAGCCGAACAAGCTCATAGTTCGGCCACAGAAAAAGAATTATTTTATATATTTTTTTAAAGTAATTGTTGCATTATGCCCACCAAAACCTAGTGAATTGCTAATTGCTGCATTTATTTCTTTCTTACGTGCTTTGTTTGGTACGTAATCAAGATCACATTCTGGATCAGGTGTCTCATAATTAATTGTTGGAGGTAAGATGCTATCCCTAATCGCAAAAATTGTAAATATCGCTTCTACTCCCCCGCCTGCACCGAGTAAATGACCAGTCATTGATTTTGTTGAACTTACAGCAAGTTTGTAAGCGTGCTCACCAAACACTTCTTTAATCGCTGCTGTTTCATATTTATCATTGTACTCAGTACTTGTTCCGTGAGCATTAATATAATCAATCTCTTCTGGTTTCAAACCGCCATCTTCAATCGCAAGCTTCATTGCCCTCATACCGCCTTCTCCATTTGGAGCTGGTGCTGTAATATGATATGCATCACCAGTCGAACCATAACCAACGATTTCAGCATATATGTTCGCTCCTCTTGACAGAGCATGTTCAAGCTCTTCTAACACAAGAATTCCGGCTCCTTCACCCATGACAAACCCATTTCTATTTTTATCAAAAGGACGGCTCGCTGTTTTAGGATCGGGATTTGTTGATAACGCAGTATTAGCACAAAAACCCGCTACCGCCATTTTTGTAATCGGAGCTTCGCTTCCCCCTGTTATCATGACATCCGCATCACCGCGTTGGATCACTTTAAAAGCATCACCAATTGAATTTGTCCCTGTTGCACACGCAGTGACTGTACATGAGTTAACTCCTTTTGCACCAAGGAAAATTGACACTTGCCCAGTTGCCATATCTGGAATCATCATCGTGACAAAAAATGGGCTGACTCTTCGGTAACCACGCTTTTGAAATGTTTCAAATTGTTTTTCAAATGTTTCCATGCCTCCAATTCCTGAGCCAATCCATACACCGATACGATGTGCATTCGTTTCATTAATCGTTAAGTTTGCATCTTGTACTGCCATAAGTGCAG
Source organism: Bacillus aquiflavi (assembly GCF_019915265.1). Lineage (NCBI taxonomy): Bacteria > Bacillati > Bacillota > Bacilli > Caryophanales > Bacillaceae > Bacillus > Bacillus aquiflavi. Next base: position 798,911 of record NZ_CP082780.1, on the reverse strand, counting down.
CAGTTACAGCATATTGCGTAAATCGATCCATTTTTCTAGCATCTTTTCGTTCAATAAACATCTCAGGGTTAAAATCCTTTAATTCAGCAGCAACTTTTGCTGGAAAATCGTCTGCATTAATTCTTGTAAGCGGACCGATTCCTGAAATCCCTGAAATAATATTTTTCCAAGATGTTTCAGCATCATTTCCAAGGGGAGTTAATGCCCCAACTCCCGTCACGACTACCCTTCGCTTGTTCACGATTCATTCATCTCCTTATCTTTCTCTCGTCATTTGTAATGTTTTGTTAACGCCCCCATCGAATTGCAATCGCTCCCCAAGTTAAACCGCCACCAAAACCTACCATAACAATTAAATCGTCATCTTTTATTTTACCAGTTTCTAATTCTTCTACAATTGCAATTGGGATAGAAGCAGAAGAATTATTTCCATATTTATGAATTGTTTTCGCCATTTTTTCTTCAGGTAATTCAAGTCGCTGTCTAGCAGATTCCATAATCCGAATATTTGCTTGGTGAGGAACTAAAAAGTCTACATCCGTTTTTGTAAGACCTGCTTTTTCAAGGACATTTATACAGCTTTCCCCCATTTGGCGTACAGCAAACTTAAAAACTTCACGCCCATTCATTTTAACATACTCATCTTGGTACAAGTATTTACCGCCTGAACCATCTGAGCCTAATTCAAATGAAAGAATCCCTCTTCCTTCAGAAACTGGACCCATTACTACAGCACCTGATCCATCACTAAATAAAACAGCAGTATTTCTATCTTCCCAATTTGTAATTTTTGATAACTTTTCTGCGCCGATAACTAACACGTACTTGTAAGAGTTCGATTCAATAAACTGTTTTGCTGTAATCATCCCATACATAAATCCGGAACATGCCGCACTTATATCCATTGCTGCTGCCTTTTTCGCTCCTAATTTTTCTTGCAACATACAGGAGACTGTTGGAAATGGCTGATCAGGCGTTACAGTCGCTACTAAAATTAAGTCAATTTCCTCTGCGGAAATATTTGCATCTTCTAAAGCTTTCACTGCTGCCTCAAAAGCCATCTGGGACGTATCAATGTGATCCTCTGCAATTCTTCTTTCTTCGATTCCTGTTCTTGTTTTAATCCATTCATCTGACGTATCCATTATTTTTTCTAAATCTTTATTTGTCACAATTTTTTTAGGTAAATACCGACCAATTCCGATAATTCCAGCATTCATGTTAACATCCCCTTTATCCATTTTATTTTAAATGACATTACCCATATATTTATATCACCTAAACATATAATCAATTACTATGACTTGGTACTAATTTTAGCAGTATCTTTCATTTCTTTCAATATAAAATTTGTGTAATAAAATCCCTATTCATTTTTAAGATGAAATCATTTCCCGAATTGTAGAGAAAAGATGTCAACATCTTAATCGCCTTTTGTTTTTTAAAAAAATGTCTATACGTTTTTACTTCTATTTCATATTTTAATATTAAAGATCGTGAGAAAGAGGTGACATAGATGGATACAGTTAACGACGAAAAGCATGAAGACCATTTTACCCGGCTCATGTTTTCTGGAAAAGGCACTCATTTTAAGGAGAAAATAATTGATGATCACGAAAAACAAAAACCTTCTTTTGGAGATTTCATGGCCCATGTGAACTATGATGAATTAATGAAAAATGTTGAAATATTAATGGATTCAGTCGAAAGCTTCAAACCTCTTTTTAAAAAAATAACGCCTATTGTTGAAAAGTTTTTAAAACAAAAATAAGACAGCTGTCGCTTTTTTGACAGCTGTCTATTTATATTCATTTGGTAGCTTGCCTGTTTTTTTATAATTGTCTATATATTCGTTCAATCTTTTTTGAAATTTTTCATCTATTAATGGGCTATATTCTCCCATCGAAATAACTCCGTCTTGAAAATCAAAAGTTAAAGTTCCACTAGATAATTTACCATGATTAAACTTTTCTGCTACAAGCTCATAAAGAAGATCAACATGCTGAACTGTACTAATAAGCACTGTAGACTCTCCTAAATCAGATTGATCTGACACATACCCAATGGCGTATAAACCTTTCTCCTTTAGCGTCTCGATAATTGGAACATTGAATCCGTCTCCTGCTGGATATACAACATCAACATCTGCATCAAGAAGGTGCTTAAGTAGTTGTAAAGCCTTTTCATCATCATCCCAACCGTTAACATATTCAATTTTAACATTCACATCTTGATTTTCAAAGGACGCCCCCTTTAAAAAGCCGGCAATTTCCGGCTGCCATTTATAGGCGGCAATCATCCCGATCTTATTCGTTTTTGTTGTATGGGCTGCTACCATTCCGCCGAAAAAGCCCATTGAATATGCTTCAAAATTTAAACTTGTCGTATTTGGGAGATCAGCATCTCCATTAAAACTAACAAAATGTATATGGGGGTAATCGTTCGCTAGTTCGTTAAAATATGTTGCAAATTCATTTCCGTGGCCAAAAATTAAATTTACACCTTTTTGATTAAATTCTTTTATGGCACGTTCTACACTTGCTAAAGAATGTATTCCTTCTTTATAATATACATCAACATGAAACTTCGATTGAATTTTCAGCATTCCTTTGTAGCCCATTGTTCCCCACACTTGATCATTTATCGTTTCAGGAACTAACAGACCAACCTTTTTTAATTTTCCGTTTGAACTAGATTGTCCGCAGCTAGCTAATAAAACAAGGCAGACAACAATTCCCCCAAAACGCAACAACACTTTAAACATAAACATCTCCTTTTTTACCTTTTCCTAGGTAAAAGTCTTTGTCATCTCCATGTCGATCGTTTTAGGCGATATACTAGAATCTCTTTTATTCTACTCTTAGATTTGTTGATTGAAAAGAAGTATTTTCACTTTTCTCAAATCATACTGTTCATCATTCGTTCAAGCAGTTCTCTTTGTTTTCTTATTCCGATCGTAATTGGAGTCATTTGCTTTACAATTTTAACGATATTTTCTTCTAAAATAAGCTGTTGCTTATTTTCCTTATTTTTTATTTTTAAGAAACAATCATGCTCTGCAAATATTTCTTCGATGCATTTATACCAGCTATCTTCTAACTCGCTTTTTAATATAAGCGAGCATGATTTACGTTTCTCGTTTTCTTTGATAATCGCTGTTACAACATCTTCTACGTATAAGGCATCAAAAATATATTCTCGTTCTGATAAATGCCAGCCTTGTTTTTCCTTAGCAATCACCGACCTTTTTAGACCTTGGTGAAAAAGGAATACTTCTGGCTGCCACGGCCCATATATGGTTGGCAAGTAGAATATTTGTCTTATACTTTGCAAATGAAGAGACTCTATTTCATTTAAAAATTGATTCATTTCCTCGTCTTTTAAATATTGTATCGGTAATAGGAAAGAATATGTTACTTTATCTATTTGAGAATATTCTATCCATTTATTAATCGCATTAAATAGTGTTCTCTTTTGAAAACGATTTATATACGCATCATAAAAAGATATATATATAATACTTTCACTAAAAAGAGTCGACGATTGCATTAAATCATTTAGTGCGACTTCTTGGAAATTAGCATTTCTTCCGATTTCAAGCCTTTTTTCTTCTAAAAATTGATTACTATTGATTGTCTCATCATGAACACCAATAACCTCTATCCCTTCATGCAGCAGTTTATGACAAATTCCAAAGCCAAGAAACTCGTAAGTTCCAATGATAATCGCCTTGTCCATTATAACGCCCCCTGAATGTTCGTAATGTATCGTATGCACATTCAAAGCCAATTATAATAGCTCAAAAAATAAACTATAAAACCTGTTCATAACTTTTGAAAAAATCAATTATTTTTTTTCCAATGATTTCGTTTTTCTCTGGTAAAATGAGACAAATAGATATAGATGAATGATCGTTTTTTAATATTTTCTGATAAAGCTCTGATTGTCTATATGCCCTGTTTCCAGAAAGTATTTGAATCATTTTTACTGGAATTTTAGTTTTTAGTGTTGTTTCATGTGTCTTTTCAAACAGTTCTTTTTCAATATCCTTCCGATCTTTTTTATATGAAAAAGAGATTTCCTCTAATAATTTTTTATAAAAAAATTTATGATCTTTCTCTTGTTTCAAGTGGTTTTGTAAAGATAAGATCGGGTTTATAAGCACAACTGAGCGAATGTTAGATTCCATCGTTTTCATAAGCTCAAGAGCGACTAGTGCTCCCATTCCTTCAGCAAATAAATGAATTTTCTCATTTAAAATTTCAGTGCGCATCACATATTGATAAAGTCTTTTTCCGAGATCGACTGCTTTTTGATTACCCCAATTTTTACCATATAAATTCGAATAAAATATAGTATAGCCTGCTTTTTTTAATTTATTAATAATTGCCATTTTCCCTTCGTTTTGCATCCAAAAGCTTGTATGTTCATCAACAAAATGCCGTTCATCACCAATGATTAGGATACCGAAACCAGTCGGCTTCTCAGGGTAGTGGATCATGCTCCACTCAGTATCTAATTGGAAGTTTCGGTGCTCCATATTAGCAACTCCTTTTTGATGTATTCTTAATAATGTATGATATTTCACATAAAATGAATGGAGTATTGCCTAACATATGCCTTATTATCATATAGTTTTCAACAATTTATAAAAATTCATTTATTATTTTGTTTCCGTATGATAAGATAGTAAAAGATTTTAAATAGCAAGAGGTGAGAATAGTGCATTTCTTTTGGACCTTTTTCTGGACATTTCTTCTTTCTCATTTGTTAACATATGTTGTTTCTTCAATGTCAAACGTTGCCTATGATTTTAAATCAGGTTCAATTTTAGGAATAGCATTAAGTTTTATTCTTTTCTTCATTCCACTTGTACTACCGAATGGGCCTTCTGAAAAGGAAGGGCTTCATTAATTGGAAAAATGATTGTGGAAATGACTTCAATCAGTGGGGGTTTTTTTTTAGCTCCTACTGATTGTTAGTGTTCCAGCTGGCTTATAAGACTGTTAATCCCCCACCGAATGTTGTAGTGGGGGCTTTTACTATATATGACCAATTTCATTATCTAAACAGGTGCTTTATGTTCGCAAAGTCAATTGATCATTTTCCAAAATGATCTCTACTTTCTTAAGACTGCTCACTTGCCCTGATATAATCGCCCTCGCTAGCTTTGTCTCAACACTACGTTGAATATAGCGTTTTAAAGGTCTTGCACCGTATACTGGATCAAAACCATTTCTGGCGATATTTTCCTTCGCTTCTTCACTAATCGTTAGCTTAATTTGCTTTTCTTCAAGTCTAGATTGCAATTCCTTCATTAATTTTATCACGATTTCTTTTATGTCTGTTAGTGTTAACGGTTTAAATAAAATGATTTCGTCAATTCTATTTAAAAACTCTGGGCGAAAATGTCTTTGTAAACGTGAAATTACTTTTTCTTTTGTTGTTAAAGCGATTGTTTCATTATTTGTTGCGTATTCAAGTAAATCATCTGAACCGATATTTGATGTCATAATAATAACAGTATTTTTAAAATCAACGATTCGTCCTTGAGAATCGGTCACTCTGCCATCATCAAGCATTTGTAATAAAATATTAAATACATCGTGATGGGCTTTTTCGATTTCATCTAATAAAATGACAGAGTATGGATTTCTTCTCACTGCTTCTGTTAATTGGCCACCTTCTTCATAGCCAACATATCCTGGCGGTGCACCAATTAATCTTGAAACAGAATGCTTTTCCATATATTCCGACATATCGATCCGAATCATATGTTCCTCGCTATCAAATAAAGCTTGCGCAAGTGTTTTAGCAAGTTCCGTTTTCCCTACCCCTGTCGGTCCAAGAAAAATAAAGGAGCCGATTGGCCGATTAGGGTCTTTTATCCCTGCTCTAGCACGCAGAACCGCATCTGAAACAAGCTTGATTGCCTCCTGTTGTCCAATTACACGTTCTTGCAATATACTTTCTAAACGCAATAGTTTTTCTCGTTCCCCTTCGATGAGCTTTGTTACTGGAATCCCCGTCCAGCGAGCAACAATATCAGCGATCTCTTCCTCTGTTACTTCTTCACGTAATAGCCGATTTTCTTTATGTTGATGATTCATTTTATTCTCTAATTGAGTTAATTCCTTTTTTAAAGCAGGTATTCTTCCATGACGAAGTTCTGCGGCACGATTTAAATCATATTCATTTTCTGCTGTTTCTAATTCACGACGTAATTTTTCAAGTTGTTCTCGTTTTTCTCTAACTTGCTGAATTCCTTCCTTTTCAAGTTGCCATATCGCTTTCATTGTGCTTGCATTATCTCGAAGCTCAGCAAGTTCCTTTTGTAGCACTTGTAGCCGTTCTATACTTAACTCGTCTGTTTCTTTTCTTAATGCAGCCTCTTCAATTTCAAGCTGCATCACTCGCCGCGTTACTTCATCTAATTCAGACGGCATTGAATCAATTTCTGTGCGAATCATCGCGCAAGCCTCATCGACAAGATCAATCGCCTTATCAGGTAAAAAGCGTTCAGTAATATAACGATTTGATAACGTTACTGCTGATACTAAAGCTCGATCATGAATTTTCACTCCATGATGGATTTCAAATCGTTCCTTTAATCCACGCAAAATAGAAATTGTATCTTCAACATCTGGTTCACGCACAAGTACTTGTTGAAATCTCCGTTCAAGCGCAGGATCCTTTTCGATATATTTCCGATGTTCATCCAGAGTTGTTGCACCAATACAATGAAGTTCTCCTCTTGCAAGCATTGGCTTTAACATATTTCCAGCATCCATTGCTCCCTCAGTTTTACCAGCACCAACAATTGTATGAATTTCATCAATAAAAAGTAATATTTTACCTTCACTTTTTTTAATTTCATTTAATACAGCCTTTAACCGCTCTTCAAATTCACCACGGAATTTTGCGCCGGCAATTAATGAACTCATATCAAGAGCAAAAATCGTTTTATCCTTTAAGCCTTCCGGAACATCTTTACGAACAATTCTTTGCGCTAATCCTTCGACTATTGCTGTTTTACCGACTCCAGGTTCACCAATTAATACAGGATTATTTTTTGTTTTCCTTGATAATATTCGAATAACGTTCCTAATTTCACTATCTCTTCCGATCACAGGATCAAGTTTTCCTGCTTTTACTTCCGCAACTAAATCTCGCCCATATTTTTTTAAGGCTTCATACGTCACTTCAGGATTTTGCGTTGTCACCCTTTGGTTCCCCCTAATGTCTTTGACTATTTTTAATAACCTTTCTTTATTAACGTCATGTTCTGTAAAAAATGTAGCAATAGAAAATTCACGCGGATTATTTACAAGTGCAAGCAGTACATGCTCAGTCGACAAATACTCATCTTGAAATTGTTTAAGCTCCATCTCAGCCGCTGCTATTAATCGCTGTAATTTTGCTGTAATATACAGCTTCCCATGCTCAATCCCCGCACCCGATACTTGTGGCTTTTTCTTTAATGATTGAGTTAATACATTTACGAATCTATCTGCGGAAAGATTCAATCTTTCTATCATAGACGTGACTAAATTTCCCTCTTGCTCTACCAATGCTAAAAACAGATGATCAACATCAACCTCTTGGTGTTGATAACGAACAGCAATCGATTGGGCGCTCATAAAAGCTGCTTGCATTTTTTCCGTCATTTTGTTAAAGTCCATGTTTATTCCCCCTCTCTATCATTTGACTATCTTTGACCTTTATCTTTATTATATGTCATTTTTTCCATATGTAAAGTCTCCACTTCTGAGATCATCTCACGCTCGATTCATGAATCGAAAAAAGTAAAAGCCATCCGATCGGATGGCTAGACTGGTAATAAGCGCTCACGTTCTTCGCTACTTGCTTTTCGTAGGAAGTTTTCCGTTCGCTTCCGCCTCGTGCTTTCGTGCCTTGACAGACAGGCGTATTCATGTAGTCTTTTAGGAAATAATGATTGACTTATAAATTCGCTGAATAGCTTTCTTTTTTAAGGTTTTCTTTGATATGTCCAATAGCGATCATCATTGCTCGTTTCTGGAAAATATTCACCTGCTGTTAATTTTACTTTTTTCGGATTCATCACCATGCTTCCTGTTTCACCAATTTCAACATATATTCCATTATTGGGTGCTTTCTGCCCCGGCCGAAATTGTCTGCTTTGTCCGATTTTTTCTCCCTCCTTAGTTTAAACATTGTCTTTTTATATTTCCCAATTTTTTGTTATTCATTATAAAATTTTATTTAAAAAAATGAATTTCCTTTGCAAATTTGAAAGTTTTATTGTTAAACTTATATAAGTTACTTCAAACTTCAAAAATTGGAGGATATGTATGTGGAAACAACCGAGAACATTTTTTTATTGTTAAAATATTTAATTTTAGGTCTTCTGCAAGGATTTACAGAGCCAATTCCTATTTCTTCAAGCGGACATTTAGAACTTGTCCAACATTTTCTTGGAGTAGGAATTGAAGGTGTAAGCTTCGCTCTCCTTGTAAATAGCGCATCGTTAATAGCCGTTTTAATTATTTATAGAGAAGACATTATAAGACTACTCAAAAATGGCTTGTCGTACATAAAAACGAAAGATACAGCTGCTAAAAGCGATTTTCACTTTATCATTTACTTAGTTGTCGGTACAATTCCTGCAGGAGTTTTGGGAATTTTATTTGAAGACTTTATAAGTGAGAAATTGGCATCAATTAAAACAGTCGGCATTTCATTGCTTATTACTGGAGCTGCACTTTGGCTCATCCGAAATTTACGAGGACGGAAAAATGACACTGACTTATCTTTAAAAGATGCGGTGATTGTCGGTCTTGCACAAGCAGTCGCATTAATTCCAGGAATTAGTCGTTCGGGGGCAACGATTGTTGCGGCAATGGGTCTAGGAATGAAGCAAGAAACTGCATTACGATATTCATTCTTACTCTACATTCCTGTAAGTGCAGGCGGAATGATTTTAAGTTTAAAAGAGACGTTAACTGATCCTAATATTGCAACACTTGCATTACCTTATACGGTTGCTTTTATCGCTTCTTTAGTTGCTACATATTTTGCCTTAAAGTGGTTTATGAATATTATGGCTAAAGGTAACTTAAAATATTTCTCTTATTATTGTTTTATTGTCGGGACACTAGTCGTTATATTTTCCTAATCATGGGGAAATCAAAAAGTTTAATATATTCATAGAGTCCTCCAGAATGGATGAAAAATGTTTGGTAGTTGAGAAACGGAAACGAATGGAACCGTCTTCAAAAGTTCGTTTGTTAAAAGTCTATAGAGCTGATCCAGCAGGATCAGCTCTATAAAATTATTTCTTTAAAATTTCTGTTAAAATTGCTTTTTGAATATGCAAGCGATTGCCTGCTTGTTGAAATACGACTGAATTTGGTCCATCAATTACTTCTTTTGTTACTTCTAACTCGCGATGAGCCGGTAAGCAGTGCATAAATAAATAATCTTTTTTTGCATTCATAACTAACTTTTCATTGACTTGGTACTCCTTGAAATATTTAATTTTCCCTTCATCTTCCTCGTGACCCATACTCGTCCAAACATCAGTATAAATGATATCAGCTCCTGTCACCCCACTAAGGGGGTCGTTTGTAATCTTAATCGTTGATCCGTTTTCTGAAGCGATACTTTTTGCTAGTTTGATAACTGATTCGTCTGGTTCAAATCCTTTTGGACATGCAATAACACAATCCATGCCGACCTTAGCGCTAGCAAGCATTAATGAATGCGATACATTGTTCCCATCACCTACATAAACTAGCTTTAACCCTTTAAATGTACCTTTTTGTTCTAAAATTGTAAGCAAATCTGCCATCGCTTGGCACGGGTGAAACATATCTGTTAAACCATTAATTATAGGAATTGTTGCATGGGCTGCCAGCTTTTCGATAATGTCGTGTGAAAAAGTTCTAATCATAATGGCGTCTACATACTGGGATAATACTTTAGCCGTATCTTCAATCGTCTCACCACGGCCTAACTGCATATCATGACTATTTAAATAAATAGCATGCCCTCCCAATTGAAGCATTCCCGCTTCAAAAGATACTCTCGTACGTGTTGACGGTTTTTCAAAAATCATTCCTAATATTTTCCCTTGTAAAGGTGTATAACTTTTGCCGCGAAGATGTAAGTTTTTTATTTTTTTTTCATTTGCTAATAATGATTGAATTGTTTCTGTTGAAAAATTTGCTAAAGTTAAAAAATCTTGTCCTTTTAAATTAACATTTAGCGGCATAGCCTCAACTGTATTCATCCGATATTCACACCCTTTTCATTTAATAATAGCCAATTTTCAATTGAACGAACTGTCATTTCTTTTTTTGTGAAAGCGGATAAGAAAGCATTAAATGTTTCATGGCGAGAGAACACTGGAAGACGAAGCTTAATTGCTTCCGTTCTTAACATATAGTCTTTATGCTCATTGTTTGTACTTACAACTGCGATTGTATTTTTATCATATAACGATTTAAAACTAGCATCTGTTTTAATTAACTCGATTCCTAATTTCTTTACGAGTTGCTCGGTTTTAATATTTACTTCATCGCAAGCATAGATGACTTGCTTTCTTACAGGTAAATTTTTAATGATTGGAAAAAAGCTTTTATATAGTGCTTCTTCATAGCTTTCTGCTATACTAATTCCTTCTCCTGTTGATTTCATTTCTGGTCCCGTTTTAGAATCTAATCCATTCAATGCATATGTTGAAAACACAGGATACTTTATACACATAAACGGAAGATTCATTTGTTTATCTTTCATCATATCCTCAATTTTGGATTGATTAAGCCAAAGTTTTGTTGCAATTTGAACTAATGGAACCCCGGTCACTTTACTAACGATCGGAATTGTTCTGCTTGCTCTAGGATTTACCTCTAAAATATAAACATTCTCACCATCGATTATGAACTGGATATTCATTAATCCTTTGTAATGAAGCTCCTTTACAATTAACTGTGAATAATAAGTCATTTTATCGACAATATTAGCTGAAATCGTGAGTGGGGGCATAACGCACATACTATCGCCTGAATGGACCCCTGTATTTTCAATATGTTCAATAATAGTTGGAATATACACGTCCGTTCCATCAGCAACTAAATCAAGCTCTGCTTCCATCGCATCAAGATATTGATCTACTAATATTGGATAATGAATGAATTGATTATTTAGCAATTTTTGAAGGTGTTCTTGATCAGAAACAATTTCCATTCCCTTTCCTCCAATCACATAGGATGGACGGATTAAAACTGGAAAACCTACTTTTTCAATTGCCTCATACAACTGTTTCTCATTGTTAACTGTATAACCATTTATATGAGGAATATTCAATTCATCTAGTAAGCGATAAAACTTAGCACGGTCTTCAAGTGTATCGATAACATTTGCAGCTGGTCCTAAAAGACGAACACCATAGCTCTCTAATTGCTTAGCCATATTTAGTGCTGTTTGTCCCCCTAATTGGACAATCACTTCAGTGACTCCTTCTGTCTCGATAACATTTAAAATATCTTCAATAAGCAAAGATTCGAAATACAATCGATCAGCAGTAGCAAAATCGGTGCTGACAGTTTCAGGATTATTATTAATTAAAATCGTCTCGATATTTTCTTCCTGTAAAGCGTACACTCCATGTACTGAGCAATAATCAAATTCAATTCCTTGCCCAATTCGGATTGGTCCGCTTCCTATTATTAAAACTTTTCTTTTAGTAGAGCTTTTTTGCTCATTCTCTCCAAAGTAGCAAGAATAATAGTAATTTGAGTTGGATGGAAATTGTCCAGCACACGTATCAACCTTTTTATACGAAGGAACAACCCCGTACTTTATTCTTTTTTCACGTACCGCTCGTTCGCTTACTTTCCACTCAGATGCTAAATATTGATCTGAAAAACCTTTTTCTTTATATAACTTTAATTGTTCTTTTGAAACATAATCAAAACGAGTTTCTGCTATGTCTCTCTCTAATTTAATAAGTTTTAGAAACAAATGAAGAAAAAATAAATCTATTGTTGTTTTTTCATGAATTGTATCGATTTGCACTCCCCGGCGAAGTAATTCAAGAATAACGAAAAAACGTTCATCTGTTTGTTTATGAATATCGTCAAAAAGCTGATCGACTGACATTGTTTTTAAATGCCGTAGCTTTAAACCATCGTTTGTAATTTCAAGTGAGTGAACTGCTTTTTGTAAAGCACGTTCAAAGCTTTTATCTATCCCCATTACTTCGCCGGTTGCTTTCATTTGTGTTCCCAGCTTTCGATCAATGTGAGGAAACTTATCAAATGCCCAGCGTGGAAACTTCACGACAATATAATCAAGTTTCGGTTCCCAATTAGCAGATAAGCCGCCAGTGACAGGATTCATCAATTCTGATAATGTATAGCCTACGGCTAATTTAGCAGCAATTCTTGCAATCGGATAACCTGTCGCTTTCGACGCAAGAGCTGAAGAACGGCTAACTCGCGGATTTACTTCGATTAAATAATATTTGTTACTTTGTGGATCTAGCGCAAATTGGATGTTGCAGCCACCAATAATTTCAAGTGCTGAAATGATTTTAATCGCAGCCTTTTTTAACAGTGCACATTCTTCTTCTGTTAATGTTTGTGTGGGCGCAACTACGATCGAATCTCCAGTATGAATACCAACTGGATCAATATTTTCCATATTACATATTGTTATACATGTATTTTCACTATCGCGCATTACTTCATATTCAATCTCTTTAAACCCAGCAATACTTCTTTCCACTAAGCATTGACCGATCGCACTTTCTTTTAACCCGCCTTTTAAGAGTTGAAGAAACTCCTCCATTTGATGGGCAATTCCGCCCCCTGTTCCACCTAGTGTATATGCAGGTCGAACTATAATTGGAAAGCCGATGTCCTCGGCAAAACTTCGGCCCTCCTCAATTGTATGAACAACTTTGCTTTCGGGTACTGGTTCACCAAGCTCATACATTAACTGGCGAAACGCTTCACGGTCTTCCCCTTTAATAATAGAATCAATTGATGTGCCAAGTAGTTTAACACCGAAACGTTCTAATATTCCGTTACTTTCAAGTTCATATGCTAAATTTAAACCCGTTTGTCCTCCGAGTGTAGCAAGTAAACCATCTGGTTGTTCTTTTTCAATAATTTTTTCAACAGCTTCAACTGTGAGTGGCTCAAAATAAACTGCGTCAGCTTGCATCGCATCAGTCATAATCGTTGCTGGATTGTTATTAACAAGAATGACTCGATATCCTTCTTCTTTTAGTGCCATACAAGCCTGTGTACCAGCATAATCAAATTCAGCTGCTTGCCCAATAATAATCGGGCCTGAACCAATTACAAGAATAGATTGGATTGTTGTATTTTTTGGCATAAGCAATAGATCTCCTATTTTTTTCATTCATAGATGTTGTTAGCACACAAGAAACATTTTGCTCCTCTCGGATTTTCTTGACTACTGCTCTCGTATCAATATGACTAAGAAGAGGAATATTCCATTTGTCTAAATACTGTTGTAATGTGCAAGTTCCTTGATAGTGAAAAACTTGATCAGCCGCTTCATAAACGACTGCACCTGCTATAGTTGGTTTACCACTTTCAAAAGTTTGTGCTCGTATACCTACATTACCAATTAACGGATACGTAAAAACAACAATTTTATTTTCATAGTCTGGATTTGTTAATACATTTTCATATCCTGTCATTTGTGTATAACACTTTATTTCACCTGCTAGATCTTGCTCTAACGAGTTTGTTAACAATATTCCTTCATAAAAATCGCCTGTACTTAATTGAATAAAGCCCGTCATATTTCAACACCTCAAAAAAAAATTGAAAGCATAAATATATACTTTTATTTATATTTATGCAATGTATTTAATAAAAATGCAACTATTATCGCTTTAATACTTGAATTAACAGTTCGACCGCTTGATCAATTTCATCGTTACTAACATTTAGCGGAGGTAAGAGACGGATCACTTGTTCTCCAGCCGATAACACGAGAAGTCCTTCATCTCTAAGTTCTTTAAGAATTGGTCCGACTTCTTGCGTTAATTCAATCCCGATCATTAATCCTAGTCCTCTAATATCTTTAACGATAGATAGCTTACTTACTTGTTCGTTTAGTTTCTTAAATAAAAGTTGACTTTTTTCTTCAATTTCTTTTAAGAAAGAAGCTTGAAAAATGGTTTTCATTGTCGCAATTGCGGCAGAAATTGAAATTGGATTCCCCCCAAAAGTTGAACCGTGGCTGCCAGGGGTAAAATACTCTCCTAATTAATGTTTGCCGATAACCGCCCCAATTGGAAAACCGCTTCCTAAGCCTTTTGCTACTGTAACAATATCTGGTTTTATATTGAAATGTTTAAATGCAAATGATTTTCCTGTTCTGCCAATCCCTGTTTGAATTTCATCGATAATAAGCAATGCTCCATATTGTGTACAAAGTTTGCCGATTTCATCAAGAAAATCTTCTTGAACGACATTAATTCCACCTTCACCTTGAACAATTTCAAGCATGATAGCAGCAACATCATTTCCCATCTCTTTTTTTAATGATTCAATCTCATTAAATGGAACATATACGAATGATTCTAGCATTGGTCCAAAACCGGTTTTTACTTTATCTTGGCCTGTTGCAGCCATTGTGGCAAAAGTTCTCCCATGAAAAGACTTTTGAAATGTAATTATTTTATTTCTTCCTGTCGCTTTTCTAGCTAATTTAATCGCTCCTTCATTTGCTTCTGCTCCGCTATTAGCAAAGAAGACGAAATCAAGACCAGAAGAAGTTGCGAGAAGATTTGCAGCCTCTTCTTGAATACTTACTGGGAATAAATTTGACACGTGCCAAAATTGATCTAATTGTTTTTTTACTGTTTCATACACATTTTGAGGACGATGTCCTAAATTACAAACACCTATACCTGAAGTAAAATCTAAATATTCTTTTCCATTAACCGCTAATAACTTTGTGCCTTTTGCTAATTTCGGCTCGACTTCCCAACGCTGGTAAGTCGGAAATAAATGGCTCATTTTAAAACCCTCTCTTTTTCGAAAATTTTCGTTCCTAGAAATAGATCATTCTCAAAAATAGCTGTTTTCCCGGAAACAATTCTCGCTGATTGCATTCCTTTATGAATCGCTGAAATAGCAGATTCTACTTTAGGGATCATCCCTCTAGTGATCGTTCCATTTTCGATTAATTTATATGTTTCCGCAACTGAGATCGACTTAATTACTTCACCATTCATTAAAATTCCTTTCACATCTGTTACAAACAAGCATTGTTCTGCCTTTAATGCAACTGCTACAGCCGCAGCAGCATAATCTGCATTCACATTTAATTTTGTTCCTTTTTCTGTGATTGCAATCGGTGTTAGTACAGGGAGATAATTTTTTTCAATTAAATTTATCATCAATTGTTTATTGACAGCGTTTATCTCTCCTACATATCCTAGCTTCTCTTTATCTATAAAAACACCTTGAAGACATCCTCCATCACTTCCGCTTAATCCAAGTGGATTGAATCCATGTTCCTGTAGTTTAGCCGTAAGCTTTCGGTTTGTTTCTCCAGTAAGAACCATTTCAACAACACGTAGTGTTTCTTTTGTCGTTTTTCTTAAACCGTGATGAAAAATTGGTTCAATCTCATAAAGTTCAAGCATTTTATTGATGTCTGGACCGCCACCATGTACAAATATAGGAACATAACCTGTTTTCATCATTAAATGAAGGCTGTCAAAAAAAGTTGGTGAAAGTTTATCTACAATGCTGCTGCCACACTTTATGACAATGATTTTCAACTGTTCTCTCCCTCTCCCCGTTACTTAAAAAATGAAAAATAAAATTTATTACAACAAGTTTCCTTGTTTGTTTAAGTCCGATAATTGGCGTTAATTTTTACATAATCGTACGATAAATCACAGCCCCACGCTTGCCCTTTCCCAACCCCATTATTTAAATTAATAAAGATATTAATAACATCATTTTTTAAATATTCGGTTGCTTTTTCATTAGAAAATAATTGCGGCTCACTATTTTTTAATATTTGAATTGATCCAATGGCAATATCAACCATTTGAGGATTGAGACTAACTGGACATTGTCCGATCGCTCCGATAATCCTTCCCCAGTTAGCATCAGCACCAAATACAGCTGTCTTTACTAAGTTTGAACCAACAACTTGCTTTGCAACGATTCTTGCTTCCTCATTCGTAGCAGCACCCTCTACGATTACGTCAATTAGCTTTGTTGCCCCTTCTCCATCTTTTTCTACTTGCTTTGCCAAGCCTTCACAGCACAGCTTTAACAGTTGCTTAAATACTTTCCATTCTGGGTGCTCTGGAGTTAGTAGATCATTTCCCGCTTTCCCATTCGCCATTACAATAACCATGTCATTTGTTGATGTATCCCCGTCAACAGTAATTTGATTAAATGTTACATCGGTTACTTCTTTTAATGCTGAGTAAAGATATGGTTGGGGGATTGCTGCATCAGTAGTTAGGAAAGCTAGCATCGTGGCCATATTTGGATGAATCATTCCTGAACCTTTTGCAGCTCCACCGATTGTTACCTTTTTGCCGTTAATTTCTGCAGAAAAACAGCAGCTTTTCATGACAGTATCTGTCGTTAAAATCGCTGTTTGAAAATCTTCTGTATGCTTAATTGTTTGACCAACTGAAATTTGCTCTATTCCTGATTGTATTTTCTCCATCGGTAAAAAATCGCCAATCACTCCTGTAGACGCAACAGCTACGAGATGATCTTTTAGATTGAACTTTTCTGCAGTAAGTGAACGCATTTTTAAAGCATCTTGATAGCCGCGTTCACCTGTACATGCGTTTGCACAAGCACTATTTACAACAATCGCTTGAAGTTTCCCCTCTACTTCGATGCTTTGCTGAGTAACTTGTAGAGGAGGAGCTTGAAAGTGATTGACTGTATAGACAGCAGCACTATTTGCTGAAACGTCACTATAAATAATACCAAGATCCTTTTTGGAATATCTTAAGCCAGCGTGAGTCCCTGCGGCAAAAAAACCTAACGGTGTTGTTATCCCACCATTTTCGATTTCTTTTATTTCGTCTGTACCTGATAAAGTTTGCACTTTCTTTCCCCCTTTTTATGGATATAGTGGAATAAATTCTAATCCTAAAGTTTCGTCTAAACCAAACATTAAGTTTGCATTTTGAACTGCTTGACCTGCTGCACCCTTCATTAAATTATCAATTACTGAAATAATTGTTACTCTTCCAGTCCGTTCATCAACATTTATCCCAATATCACAATAGTTCGAACCTCTAACTTCTTTCACTGCGGGATATTGTCCCTCTGGACGAATCCTAACAAACGTTTTTTTATCATACATCTCCTGATAAAGTTCAATAAGCCTTTTAGTCGTTAGCTCTGCAGTTAATTGTCCATAAATAGTTGTCATAATTCCCCGTCCAATTGGGATAAGGTGCGTACTAAATGTAATCGGCCTGATTTTCTCGTTCCATTTTAGAAGCTGCTGTTCGATTTCTGGAATATGTTGATGCTCATTTACTTTATAAATGTTTATATTTTCACTTATTTCTGCAAAATGAGCTATTTTTGACGGAGTGCGACCAGCCCCAGATACCCCAGACTTAGCATCAATAATAATCGAATTTGGATCAATACAGTCTTTCATTACAACTGGAGCCAACCCAAGTAACGTTGCTGTTGGATAACAGCCCGGATTAGCAATGATCTTTCCATCAATAATATCAGGCTTATTCCATTCACTTAGTCCATATACAGCTTGTTCTAAAATAGATATTTCTGCCGGTTCATGACGGTACCATTTTTCATAATCTTCACTATTTTTTAAGCGTAAATCTCCAGAAAGATCAACTATTTTTATCTGACTCTTAGCAAATTCACCGACTAATTTACTTGAAACACTTGAAGGCGTAGCAAGAAAGACGAGATCTGCTTCTGTTGAAATTTTTTCAATATCAATTTTTTCAAGCTTTTTTTCTATTAAACTGTTTAAATGCGGATATTCTTCACTAATAAATTTCTCGCCTCTTGAAGAATGAATCGACTGTATTTCGAATACAGGGTGATAAGCTAAAATTCTTAATAACTCTCCGCCTCCATATCCTGTCGTCCCAATAATCGATACTTTCATCATCTTCTCCTCTTTGCATATTTAATCATAATTATTTATAATTATAAATTTTAATTTCTCTATATTATAAAAACTAATAGTCAGAAAATCAACTAAAAGTTTCGTTATTTTTCAAATAATTTAATTAATGATAATATTTATCCATAAAAACAGTGTTTAAACTTGTCCAAAAGAAAAATATAAAACAAATGTAAAAACTAGTTGAATACGCTTCCTAGTCAAATACTCGGAGCTCGTTAGGAATGGATTAATTAAATCTAACTAAAGAGTGTTGACTATCTTTTGTTTTTGCTTTTAAATTTATAGTAGCGATACTTATTTTCGCACCCATTAAAGGTGGTCATTTTTTATGCAGTTACTAACAAATATTTCAACAGAGCTAAAAGAAATGATACAAACAGTACATCATATTCGTAAAATCGAAAAAGGGCAATATTTATTTCAAGAAGGCTCGACAGCAAATGAGCTTTATATTGTTCAAAAAGGAAAAGTGCAAGTGAGTAAAATTGTCCCTGATGGAAGAGAACTAACGTTACGGATGTGTTCGGAAGGAGATTTAATCGGAGAGTTATCAATATTTTGCCGTGCTCCAAAATATATGCTAAATGCTAAAGTCATTGAAGATGGGGAAGTTGCCGTTATCTTAAGGGACCAATTAGAAGAAAAGTTGATTGGAAGCAATGCGGTTGCACTGGAGTTTATGAAATGGTTAAGCATACAATATAGAAAAACCCAAACAAAGTTCCGCGACCTTGTGTTGCATGGAAAAAAAGGGGCTCTCTATTCAACATTAATCAGAATGTCAAACAGTTACGGTATAAAAAAAACAAATGGCATCTTAATTAATATCCCTCTTACAAATCAAGAGCTTGCAAACTTTTGCGGTACTTCAAGAGAAGTTGTCAATCGGATGCTAAGTGAACTTAGAAAAAATAAAATTATTTCAATTCATAAAGGAATCATTACAATTCATGACATTGATTATTTAAAATTAGAAATAGATTGTGAAAACTGTCCAATAGAAATATGTAATATTGAGTAATCATGATGAAAAATCAATTAAGTCGGTTAAGCTTACACAAAACTTGCCAACGTTTGCTGAACAGTATAAGGCTATTGATAACGCTTGCATTCATCGTTGCTTTCACTTCGTTATCAGCTCATGAATAACTGTTCGTTTCCGCCTCATACTACACACCTCGAATGGCAACAAGCGGTTTCAAGTAGGTTTTTGGGCAGTTCTTCAAAAATATTAACTTGACTTTGTCCCAAGCTAAGGCTGTTTCATTTGAAACAGCCTTTAGTATTGTGACTATAGAGTACAAATTCTTCTTTAACCATATGACACATAAAAGGATTACTTTATTAATCTGTTTTTATTATACAAATGAGGCTTGATTAAATAGGTTATATAACTTGTAAGTGAAGTCATCGTTAAAAAGGTAAACAGAAACAGTAAATGGGTACGGGAAAGAATAGAAATATTCATAATTAAGTCCATATCAGGATTGAGTTGGACTAGACTTACAAACCAATAAAACAGCAACAGCGGTTCATTCGTGATACTGCGAAATATAAAGACGGAAATTCCTGAGAATAAACTTAATAACAACAAGCTCTTGACCGTACATTTTAATATTTTGCTTGCCCTTACAGAGTAAGGTGGATTCTCAATATAATTGACATCATCATCAAAACGCCACACTAATCCCATGCCTAAAATCGCAATGGCAAAGTAAGGATAGACGATCCAAAGGATTATCTGTAATATTTCCATCTTGCCCACCCCTTACCTATTGATCAAACATATACCCCTAACAACTATTGTAATAGGGGAATGAACTAATTGCTGTGAGAAAAGTTACGAATGTGTCAATATTTTAAAGTTTTTTTTCAAATGAATACGATTTTTAATCATTTGAATTGCCCAATCCAACCAGTTGTCTTCTTTTATTGAAAAGAGCAGGATGTCCCCACTCTTTTCAGGGGTATCCTCCCAAACTAAAATAGCAAAAATATTTGTTAATTGCTCTAGCAAATGAAAATCTTGACGATCACGCAGTAAAACGATTTTTGGAAAATTCGCTTTTTTATGACCCTCGATCAAAATAAGCTTTGGTTTTAAAAAACAACACAGTTCAATTTGCTCCGCTAAAGTCCACTGCTCTTTGTCAGCTTGAAACAGTAAGCGACCGTTCCCTTCAATTAATGACGCTATAGCTCCAGCATCTACATGACGTGTTGAATCTTTTTTAACGACATGAGGCTTTCCACTGCCGTGGGCATGATGTTTTATCGTCACAACATGAATACTTTCAGCAGTTAAACGCTCGATTATTTTCAAAATAGACGTTGTTTTACCACTATTTTGGTAACCGACTATTTGAAGAATAAACGGATTTTTTACCACGGCCACTCGCTACCTGTATGATCTTCAAGCATGAATACGTCTACTTCCATCCCCTTTGAAAAACCTCTCGTTCCTCCTGGTAAAATCATTAAGGCATTTGCTCCAGCTAAACTCATTACAATATTTGATTTATCAACTCCGCTTGGAGATACCATTAATCTTCCATCTGAAACTGTTACATTGCTGCGAACTAATCTTGTAAAAGGATTCACTTTTGGAAAATCAATTCCAAGAAGAGCTTTTTCTTTACGTAGATGTGGTTTTTTAGAAAATAGCATCGTTTGAATAATCGGCCTCGTAAAAAGTTCAAATCCGACATAACATGCAGATGGATTTCCAGAAAGTCCGAATAAAAGTTTCCCGTCTTTTTGCGCAACAGTCGTAACACTTCCAGGTCGCATTGCAACTTTATTAAATAACACTTCCGCACCAAGCTTTTGATAAATTCCAGGTAAATAATCGTAATCACCGACAGAAACCCCACCTGTTGTTACTAACATATCAACTTTATGTAATGCATTCTTTATCGCATCAAAACACATCTCAAAATCATCAGGAAGCTGTCCAAAATAAATCACATCAGCCCCAGCTCTTTCTATTTGTCCAGAAATCATATAAGAATTACTGTTGCGAATTTTCCCTGGTACAAGTTCATCATTTACATCGAGCAGCTCTGTTCCAGTAGCAAATAACCCGACTTTTGGTTTTTTCGCTACCGGAACCTTTGCATACCCAAATGTTGCAAGTATCGCTTGAATACCTGGATTTATTTTCGTTCCTTTTGTAACGAGCACTTCTCCTTTCTTAGCATCTTCACCTCGATAAGAGACGTTCTCTCCTGTTTTAAAGGGGCGTTTAACAGCGATAAAACTCTTTCCATTCCTGTCAAAGCTTTTTGCCAATTCAAGCATTACAACTGTATCACTTCCTTCTGGCATTTGAGCTCCTGTCATAATTCTTACAGCTTGAAATGCTTGAACCTTTTTATTTGTTACCGTACCAGCACCGATGTGATCGATCACTTCAAACTCAATTGGATTATTTTGTCGTGCTAACTCTGTATCAAGTGCTCTAACAGCAAAACCATCATATGGAGAACGATCAAAATGAGGTACATCGTGAGTTGCCTTTAAATCTTCAGACAGATGCCGCCCATAACTTTCAACAATTGAAATGTATTCAGTTTCCCCTGTTATTATGTAATCCATCACTTTTGTAATCGCCTCTTTTATTGGAATAGGCTTTCTTCTTTCAATCATCGTGATCAGCTCCTCATATATTTCAGACCTTTTCATTATATATGCACTGCTTATTTGTTCAACATGATCATCATCACACAATTTTAATCCGATGATGCCATACATTCATTATAATCAACTATGAACATACTTTTCACCGCATTTTTATATAAGGAAAATGAAAAAGAACTGGCTTTCTATCCAGTTCCCTTTTTAGACTGTTGATAAACGCCTCGCATTCTTCGTTGTAAGCTTATAAACACCCGTTCTATTCGCTTCCGCCTTGACCGACAACATGTTTAAGTCTCTAAAATCGTTTCAATATTGATTTTATTGTCTCCGCTCTCCTTTCATGTTCATCCACCAATATATGACATTTCGATTTTTTTACGATTTGAAGAAGACTTTTCGGAACGTTCGTCTGAATATTGATCTTTTCTCTTTTTCCAAATCGTTTCTATCTCCTCTTTTATTTCGTCCTCACTCATACCATTTCTTAAAAATGAGCGAACGTCATGTCCGTTGCCATTAAATAAGCACGTGAATATTTGCCCGTTGGCAGAAAGCCTAGCTCTCGTGCAACTAGAACAAAATGATTCGGACACAGATGTGATAAAACCGACATCTATGTTTGTACCTTTATATTTATAACATTTGGCAACTTCTCCAAAATAAGCAGGTTCGACTTCCTCTAATTCATAGCACTGTTGTAACAATTGAAAAATTTCTTTTTTCGTCACAACATCACGTAAAAGCCAGCCATTTGTACTGCCGACATCCATGTATTCTATATAGCGGAGCTGCAACTGTTCATTTTTACAAAAATCTGCCATTGAGACAATTTCTGAGTCATTTAATCCTTTTTTTACTACCATATTAATTTTTACACCTAACCCCGCTTCTCTTGCCGCATAAATTCCTTCTAATACTGGCTGAACGGAAACATTTCTGCCATTAATTTTTCGAAATAGGTCATCGTTTAAGCTGTCTAAACTAATATTAACCCTTTTTAAGCCGGCCTCTTTTAACGCCTTTGCATACTTCGGCATTAAAACGCCATTTGATGTTAATCCTAAGTCTCGTAAGCCTTCAATATTCGCAAGGAGTTTAACTAAATAGTGTAAATCTTTCCGCATTAACGGCTCTCCACCCGTTAAACGAATCTTTTCAACTCCCAATTGTACAAATATTTTTGCTAACCGTTCAATTTCTTCATATGTTAAAAGCTCACTTCTCGGTAAAAATTTGAAAATAGGCCCAAATATTTCAGCTGGCATACAATATTGACAACGAAAATTGCAGCGATCAATAACTGATATTCGCAAATCCCGAAGCGGTCGATTTAATTGATCTTTTATGCCTAATTTAGTCATAACATCAACTCCATTGATATAAAAGCATGTTGACCTGTATTTTAACAATCTTTTCGTCAGAATGACTGTTAATATCCTCACAAAATCGTTTTCTTAAGCGTATACAACCCTTTGTTGTTTGACAAGTCTTAATACTTCATCAATGATCATTTACTGTTTAAATTTTCTATAATCAACCCTAATAATTTATATAATATTCAGAATATTAATATTGCAATCTTGACAGTAAAGTCTCCATAAATTCATGGGGACTTTACTGCTCTTCATCCGTTTTCTTAATCAGGAATACCCAGTGCAATTTTCGCGTATCTTGACATTTTGTCTTTTGACCATGGCGGATTCCAAACGATATCTACGTTCACTTCTTTTATTTCTGGAATATCTTTTAATGCGGTTTTTACTTGGTCTACAATTGTTCCTGCTAGTGGGCAACCCATTGATGTTAATGTCATTGTTACCGTTGTTGTTCCTTCTTCATCAATTCCGATATCGTATACTAATCCTAAATTAACAATATCAATGCCTAGTTCAGGGTCAAGAACATTTTCAAGTGCTCCGAGAATATTATCTTTTAAATCTTGATCCATTTTTCACACTCCTTTTGTTCAATTTTAACCTAGTCAATGTGAGTATACAATTAACTAACATGATGAGGATAAATGTTTTTCAAACCAAGTGATTGTGTTTAATATTCCCTTACGACTTACTTTATGACCTCCGTTTTCATCGGTAATAAACTTTATCCTCTCAGGATTACTTTGATAAAGCGGTTTTATTTCTTGATAAAACTCATATGTATATGAAAAAGGAACAACTGGATCTTTTTGTCCATGCCAAAATAGAATTGGTCTTTTTGTTAATTTTTCTGGTTGAAGGCTTAAATCGTATTCTCTAATCTTTTCAAGGATACTCTCCACTTCTTTATTAGAAATTGACATCTTTATCTGTAGTTTTTCCAACTCTTGAAGCTGCCAAACTGCAAACTTTTCATAAGCTGGCATACCCATTAGGCTTACAGCTGTTTTAATCCAATCATATTGAGTTAATGCACCTAAGGTTACAATTCCCCCCATTGATGTTCCAGCAAGACCAATTTTGTTACAATCAATGATTGCTTCATTTTCGAATTGCTGTTTTATCACCGATAATTCATGAATCGTCCGAATGACAATTTCCCAAAAATGTTTCATTAATGCTTGTTCATCTAACCCTTCCGTTCTTTCTCCATGATAAACTGCTTCAGGTAAAACAACACGGAAACCTTTTTCAGCTAATAAATAAGCATAGTGAAGATTATGTTCTTTCGCACTTGTAAAACCATGAATAAAAATAACAAAAGGAAGCTGATCGTTTGCATTTTCTTTTTTTACTAAATGAAGTAATGGAATGTTGTCCACTTGCTTGTTTTCAACGATTATCATATGTACCTCCTTGAAGTATAACTTTTTACGATTTAGCTTAAAGCTGTTACCATAGTAATAAGAGTGGAAACAATGTAATTTTTAAATTCTCTCTCCCTTCAGTGTATCATGGTCAATCAATTTTTTAAAAAAAGTTACACTTTAGTTTACTGATTGTAAGTTTGCAGGACAATAACTAGAGGAGTGAAAAGAGAAAATATGGCTGAAAAATTTTTAATTGCATTAGATTTGGATGGTACTTTACTTAAAGATGATAAAACAATTTCAGAAAAAACAAAACAGGTCATTCAAAAGGCAAAAGCTGCTGGTCATATTGTCATGATTTCAACTGGAAGACCATTTCGTTCAAGTGAAATATATTATCGGGAACTCGAATTAAATACACCGATTGTAAACTTTAACGGAGCGTTTGTTCATCATCCCCTTGATTCCGGATGGGGAATTTTTCATACACCACTGAATATTAATATCGCAAAAAAAATCGTTGATGCGCTGCAGTCATTTAAATTTAATAATATCATTGCTGAAGTGATAGATGATGTTTATTTTCATTATCACGATGAAAAGCTACTTGATATATTTGGTTTTGGAAAACCAAATATTACAACAGGAGATCTACGTCAATTTTTAAAAGACTCACCAACAAGTATGCTTATTCATGCAGATGAATCTAATGTTGAAACAATTCGTAAGCATTTAACAGATGTACATGCGGAAGTAATCGACCATCGAAGTTGGGCGGCGCCGTGGTACGTCGTTGAGATTGTTAGATATGGATTAAATAAAGCGGTTGGCTTAAAAAAAGTTGCTGATTATTATGGAATCCCGCGTGAAAGAGTTGTTGCATTTGGCGATGAAGATAATGACCTTGAAATGCTTGATTTTGCTGGAAAAGGGATCGCCATGGGAAATGCGATCGATAAAGTAAAGACGATTGCAAATGAAGTAACTTTAACAAATGAAGAAGACGGAATTGCAGTTTATTTAAGTGAACTGCTAAATATTTAATTAGTTTTAAAAAAACCATGCTTTTCCTTTGTAGAACGGATCATTTTGAACATACTACTAATGAAACGGTGTAGCCGTTTCTTAGCATCTCAGGACTGGGCTAATAAACAGATAAAAGGATTGTTATAAAAAACGGAGGGATACAATATAATGGGCAAAAGAAACCGTTCTAGACGTTTTGTACAGCAAGGAAAAGATTCCGTTGCAAAACATGCTGAACGCATCCCTTATCACTTAACGTATGCAGAGGCTGAAGCACGTAAATTGGAAAACGTAAAAGAATCATCACTCGGAGGAGTGTAGCTGTTTTTTCAGGTCTTTAGTACTCTTTCCTTTAACATATCCTTTTAAAAAACAAAAGGCTGACATAAAGTCGACCCGGGAATCTCTTGAAAGCAGGAGGAGAAAAAAGATGTTTTGTTTATCTCCTCCTGCTTTATTTTAGGGGCTTATGGACACCCCTTCGTTTTAATGAATTAAAGAAACCTTTCCAAAACAACTGGATACGTATTTATTATTGCTTTCGTTTTTGGATCTCGTTCGTAAAGGAATAAAAGAAGCGTCGTATTTTTTTGAATACTTTCTTTCCGTATCGATAATTGTAACTTAAATTTCTCCCATTCTGTATCTTGTTTTTTTTTAGGTGTTAATTTCGTTTCATCTATTAATTGATCGTGGCCATCTTCAACTGTGTAAAAAAGGGATTTATTCATAAAACGCGCTTCCCCAGTGACTGTGTATTCTCCTTTCTCTCCTGAAACAGTAATATGACGAAAGACTGGATTTTTTTCAGGTATCGTCGTGTTTATAATTGATGTACTTTGTTTACTAGCTTGAATATTTACTCCATCCGCTTTTAACGCCTGTAACTGAGCAACTACTTTATAATCTCCAGCTTTCACACGTTTTCCTTTTACAGTATAATCCCATGATTCTGACCAAGTTACCGCCGATTCGGGCTTAATCGTTAAAGGTTGAATCATTTGTAAAAAAGCTCTATCTTTTGAATAACGATAAATTTCTTGACCAGATTGGTCGTAAAGCGTAATTTCATATTTTTGTGATGTAGGGAACTCAAAGCTAATTGGGTGTTTTTCATTATTTTTTAAAATAAGTTCAAAATCAATTTGCTCTTGTCCCGGCAACACATGAACGATGAATTGAAAATCCGGCACCTTTTGCCCCTCTCCCTTTCCATTCGCTTTCGTTATCATTACTTGATTAGTCCACAGCAGTAAAATAATTAAAATGAACACAACTCTTTTCAAGATAGCCCCTCCATGAGAATGTATTTATGTTTATTCTCTGCGGAAGAAGCCAAATATATTTGTTGTTTGAACAATATTTGTAAAAGCATGGGGATCAACCTTTTTAATAATGCGAACTAAATCAAACAACTCATAGCGAGTAATAACGATTATAAGCATTTCTTTGTTTTCATTCGAAAATCCTCCTTTTACTGGAACAGTCGTAATCCCACGAATTAACTTTGCATAAATGGCTTTTTTTAACTCGTCTGTATTTTTTGTGACAATCATAGCTGTCAGCTTCTGATGTCTTGTATGTATTGCATCAATTACTCGAGTTGACACATAAAGAGTAACGAGTGTATATAACGCTTTTTCTGGACCGTATAAATAACCCGCAGCCGCAATGATGATCGCATTTAAAGTAAAAAAATAGATTCCCACTGGTTTATCATTCATTCGTGATAACACCATCGCTACAATGTCCATTCCCCCTGTTGAGGCTCCCCATTTTAACGTGATACCAACCCCTATGCCGCCGATAACGCCCCCAAATACTGCATTTAATAAAATATCATTAGATGGTGCATATATCGGTATCATTTCAAGGAAAGTAGACATGAGGATAACACTTATAAAACTATATAGTGTAAATGATTTACCGACCTTTTTCCATCCTAAAATGGTTACAGGAATGTTTAATATAAATAATAAAATTCCTGTCGTAATTGTAAATGGAAGAAAATCATTTGTAATGTTAAATAGTAGCTGCGCCATTCCTGCAAAACCACTTGCATATACATTTGCCGGGATCAAAAACAAGTTCATTCCGATCGCATTTAAGAGCGCTCCTATTAAAACTACTGTAAATTTTTTGATATGGAGCCAAATCATCTTTTTCATCCTCCCGATACTCCTTTCTATATCTTTTCCCCATTTTTACTATTTTTCAACACAATTCATTGTATTTTTATTTTGAAACAGCTACACTTAATACATATATTTGTAGGAAGTAGGTGAATATTTATGTCAGTAAAGATTTTAGCTGACAGTGCCTGTGATTTACCTTTGGATTTTTTGAACAAGCATCAAATTACATTAATCCCATTAAAAGTTCATCTTGATGATCGCGAATATGAAGATTTAAAAACAATTAACCCGAAATTAGTTTATGATGCGATGCGAAGTGGTAAAGCCCCAAAAACATCACAAGCTTCTCCACAAGGATTTAAAGATCTTTTTATTGAAATAGCTAAAGAAAAACAACAAGCTATTTACATTGCTTTTTCATCTGAACTATCAGGTACATACCAAACTGCTGTCATGATAGAGCAACAAGTAAAAGATGAATATCCTGATCTTGATCTGACAATTATTAATTCAAACTGTGCGTCACTCGGTTACGGGCTTGTTGTCAAAAGCGCCGCTGAACTAGCTTTATCGGGTGCATCAAAAGATGATATTTTAATAGATATTCACTTTAACTGTAAACATATGGAACATTTATTTACAGTTGATAATCTAGAGTATTTAGCAAGAGGCGGTCGTATTTCAAAAACATCTGCCTTCGTCGGCGGCTTATTAAACATTAAACCCCTTCTTAATGTCGAAGGAGGAAAGCTCATTCCCCTTGAAAAAATTCGCGGGAGAAAGAAAGTCTTACGTCGCATATTAGAAATCATGAACGAACGTGGAGACAATTTAGGCGAACAAGTTATCGGGATTAGCCATGGTGATGATGAAAAAACAGCATTTGAAATAAAAAAGGCAATTGAACAACAATTTGGCACAAAACATTTTGTTATTAATACAATCGGCGCTGCAATCGGCTCCCATTCTGGGCCGGGCACAATTGCCATTTTTTTTTTCTAAATAAATTACCTTCCTAACCTAACTTACATACTTCTTTCTGTTGTATGAAATAATAATAGTAGATTATTATTATGTACAACTGAAAGGAGTTTTTTATCTTGTCCCGAACTTCAGATAATGATAAAAAAGCAAGAGACAACCAAGCCGATCAAGAACTTAAAAATGCCCTTAGCGAAAAGAATCGTAAAGCTGGAAAAAATCAATACTCCAAAAAAACTGATCACTTATAAATGAATTTGTATATAGAGAAAAAAAAAATGTTTACTCAAATCCCCCTAGAAGCAGGGGGATTTTTTTCCTGATTAGTGTTCTTTATTTTCATATGTCCAGCCATTCTCTTGATACACTTTCCCTTCTTTCATTAATTTTCCTAATGCCCGTTTAAATGCAGCTTTACTCATTTGAAAACGAGCAGCGATATCTTCCGGCAAACTTTTATCCCAGTAAGGCATCGCTCCGTTGCGATCCTTTAAATAACTTAAGATATTATTAGCATTATCATCAATTGTTTCTTGTTTTCTTGGCAACAAAGAAACATTAATCGAACCGTCTTCTTTCACATCGATAATTCTTCCACTCACTTTTTCACCTAAACGTGGTTCACGCTTCCGTTCTGACTGATGAATAAACCCTTTATAACCTTCTGCTGTAATAATCCAGCTACCTACTTTACTAGTACGGTATATGTGCCCGTTAATATTTTTATTTAGAACCTTTTTATCCGCTTTAATAGCTTTTTCTTTCATTATTTCATCTGACGCGAGCTTAGCGTATATACGATAATTTTTATTTACTCTTAATGTAATATATAATAAATCTCCTTTTTTCGGCCAAACTGTTTTTAAAGCTGGTAAATCCTCTGCTCCTAACAATATTTCCTTTTGAATTCCGATATGTAAAAAGACTCCGAACGTATTCTTTACCTCGGTGACAGTTGCCCAATTATAATCTCCTAATGTTACGGATGGAAGGAAACTCGAAGCGGCAACTCTATTTTGTGAATCGATATATAAAAACACTTCGACAGCTTCCCCAATACGATATTCTTCTTTCGCTTCGTTGTTATGCAATAACACATCCTCTTCTCCATTTGTTAGAAAATAACCAAAATCAGCTTGACGGCTGACAGTCAATGTCGTGATCTGTCCAACTAAATCTTTTATATGCATAAAAAAATCCTCCCTGTCTCAAATATTGACTTTACATTAAAAAATAAAAACTCTAATCACTTTTGAAAGTTGTTTGAACTGCTATATTTTACTATAATGAATGCCTGTGCTCAACAAACTACAGTATTTAAAACTAAGAAAAAGCATTATATCAACATTTATAAATTTTTTTATTATAATGGTTTGTAATTACCCTCACAAAAACTCAAATATTTGGGGGAGGTTTTTAATTAGTGGACAGGTGCTTATGTGATCATCTTAATACGATACTATTATTAGAAATATTTTCAACAACAACTCAAAGTAGCACACTCTATATGAACCTGCGCTGTGTTCTGATATATTGATAATAAACTCAATAAGGGAGGGGGAACGAGATTGGTTGTCGTAGATACCTTTTTAAAGAAAAAGCTTACATTTAATGAAATGATAGACCATCTCGAAAATAAAGGAGTTCAATTCAATATTATAAATAAAAAAGAAGCAAAAACAATCTTAAAACACTCTAATTATTTTTTTAAGTTAACAGCTTTTCGAAAAAACTTTGATAAAGATGAACTTGGAAAATATATCAACCTTGATTTTTTCTTTCTTTCGAATCTTGCATCTGTCGATATGCAACTTCGATATGTTGTCCTTCAAATGAGCCTAGATATTGAACACGCCATAAAAACAAAAATACTAACGGATGTTACTAATAATCCTAAAGAAGATGGGTATACTTTAGTTAAAGACTTTTTTACTTTTGAAAGTTCAACAATTGATCGATTTATGAAACCACTTAAACCAAAAACTCATTACAATCATGGTATATATAAAAAAAATAATGAAAATACCCCAGTTTGGATATTATTTGAAATCATTACTTTTGGAGGTTTCGTTAAATTTGTTGAATTTTACTATACTAGATTCAACAAACCAAAAGAATATAAAGATTTATATGAAGTTTTAAAACACGTAAAAAACATTCGTAACTCCGCTGCACATAATAGCCCTTTGCTTATGGATATTGTAAAAATTAATCAATTAAAAGTTGATTATGTTCGCCCTATAACAGATTTTATAAAACAAATTCCTGGCATATCAAAATCAGTTCGGAGAAAAAAGTTATCTAACAGGAAAATACATGACTTAACAGCATTGTTCTTGGTTTACGATAATTTTATTATCAACATTGAAAAGAAACGAGCAAGGTATCGTGAATTAAATGACATGTTGAAAAATTTATCACACTACAAAAAATACTATAAAAAACATGAAGGGTTTATATCTGTTTATAATTATTTTTTCAAAATTATTGATTTTTATTACGAAAAAGCGTAATATATATTTAAGGAAAAAATCGCCTCGCGCGGTTTGTACAGGTGGGGGGAACACCTTCACCTTTAGTTTAACAGTCACACTTGCTCTTCTTAGCAGGTGTTTTTTGATGCATTCAGTTAGCTATATTTCTATTAGTAAATCAAATATAGCTGAATAAAAACCAGCTCAACCAACTCATTAATTATTTGTTTTTTCGTTGCGTTCAACGCTTATTTTTTGTATTTTATTGTTTCCTTTTTTTTTTTTTTAAAAAAAGAAGCTTTATATAGTAATAACACCGTTTATTCATAACCAAATAAACAAAAGGAATCTTATAAATGTACTACATATATTCTTCAATTAGGACATCCTTAAATTGTTCATACATTTCTAATGATTTTACTAATATTTTTTTCAGTTCACCATAATCACTAAATAAAGGAGGTTTAATTATCGTATTAGGTGAAATTAGTAATCTAGAATATGCAGCCCATGGCATCCCTAATCTTAATTCATTGTTATGATAAACCACCCATATAAAAAATTTAGCACATCTACATTAATAGAAATATGAAAAGCAAAATATATGTCTTTCTTATCCCCATATTCCCCAACCTTATAAAAGTTTTCCTTTTTAACATATTTACTTGTATAACCTAATTCATTAAATATTTCTTCTATTTTTTGTTTGTCTAAATCTACAATTATTTCTTCTAGATCGTACACTTCTCTTGAGGAATTTGAAAGAGCTTCATACTTCTCTACAAAATTTATTTTTACTAATGCTTTTTCAATTTCTGGTTTAAATTTCATCATAATATCTACTCCTCAAAAAGTCTCAGTTCAACATCGTATTCTTTTGCAATTTTTCTAAAATAATCTATATTTTTTAGAATTTGATTACTGGCGGGTATTTCCAAAATGTATTTACCTTCAAGTGGTGTGCCATCTAGCTCGGAATATTTATCGGATCTAATTACTGTTCCTTTTGAATACTTCGATTCAAATTCAGACAAATATCTTCTATATGTTTCATCAGTAGTATTGTCCAAACCAGTTGCCTTTCTAGAGATGATTTCTCCACTAAAAGGATCAAAAGAATCCAATCTTTTTCCATTTCTTAAATGTATTTCAGAGTATGGATAACGACCTTCTCTAACAGCCTTTTGGTTGAATCTATTTCCTCTTGCAATTGGGGAATCACTGTTCCAAAAGTTCCTTGCTTCCTTCCAATCTAATCTATCACGTGGTGTTTTCCCTTCCTTTATTTCCCTCTTAACATAGTTTTGATAATCTGATTCTAATATATTGTCTGCAAATTTACCACTAACATTATATTCGCTAACTTTCTTACTACCTTCCCCCACACCCCCAGACACTTTCCCACCACGACTGTCTCCAAACGCTTCCTTACTCGTTTGATGGATTCGATTGTATAAGTCATCCATGACATTGTATGGAATGTTGTTTACCGTACCTGTTGCAAAAGCGGGAGTTAAGCCTTTATTAATCGATATTGGTGGGGGGATCTTATTTACAAAATTTCCTATTTTTCCAACATTACCGAGTTTTGCTGCATTTCCAAGCTAACCTGCTCTACTTAATCCTTTATCTCCGATTACGCCAATTCCGATTGTTGTCAACCCATGGGAGAAGAATTCAGCGCGGCTATGGGCATCTCCGTTGATGACATCTCGATTCCAGGCGCTTTTCATCCCTTCCCACATATATTTTGGGAAATTGATTACTTTATCCTTCATTTCCCCCAGCTTTTTCTTCGGGTCATGGATGAGTTGAGAAGCGAAGATTGCTTTTTCGATATAATTGATATGACCTGGTTGTAAATTTTTCTCGGCAAATTTGTATAGAGATACGAGACCGTCTATCGTGTCACCAAGAGCTTTTCCCGCTCCATCGATGATACCTTCAAATGCACGATCAACTGACGAGATGAAAAAAGGCTCCTTTATTGGAACCTTTTTCTCATTTAAATTAGCTTTTTTCTTTTCTGAAAATTTATAAAGTAATGAAATTCTTCGTATTGAGTTATCCTACTAATTAAATGTTTGCTTTAAATGGAGCGTGACCTGTTTCAGCATTTCTAAGCAATGTTGGCTTTCTAAAACGCAAACTAGTTTCCAACTTAAATATAGCCGTATCTCCATCTATTTCTACAAAAGATACATTAATCCAAATTGGAGCTCTTGGAAAAAGCCCTCCTAAAATGCCTACAACATCATTTATTAATAATCTTTTTCCACCTATATTATCTTTGGATAAAACTAAGCGCTTCATCATTTCGTCTCCGCCATCTAAAGTTTTTCCCTCTTCCTCTATGGGTTCTATAATAAATTTATAATTATTACTTGAAATCCCTCGATTTTCTTTTAATTCATTAACAGTTTTAAGCAGATTTTCAGCAAAAATTTCCTCATTCATTTGAGTTACTCTACACACGCCTGCTACCTCCTTTACTTCAATTTAATTGATTCTGTTTTTTTTCAATTTTCCTAAATTAACATAACCAGAATTCGTTTAGCTCTAATTGATGAATCTCTAACCATGCGTTTTTTGTTTTTAATTCCTGCTTCTTTAAAAATTTGTTCATAATTTTTTGCTTGTTTAGGAGTTGGCGTATAGTGACCAGACTCATTCGTTATTTTTCTCACATTCCCTAGCTCATCAACTTTCAATTTTCCAGCCGCTTGAACATCCTTACCACTCGCCAAATGTGAGTGACCTCTTCCTACCTTTAAATTGTTATTTACATCAATAATAAAATCTACTTCTTTTATCCCATCTCTAATTTTTAAATTACCATTTATAAGTGTAATATTGAATGTTTTACCTTTCTGGACTTCATTTGGATACCTATTTTTAATAGTTTGAATTGGACGGTTAACTACGCTGGCTCTTTTACTACCTTCTCCAACACCCACCGACACTTTCCCACCACGACTGTCTCCAAACGCTTCCTTACTCGTTTGATGGATTCGATTGTACAAGTCATCCATGACGTTGTATGGAATCGTATTAACTTTGCCTGTAGCTAAAGCGGGAGTTAAGCCTTTATTAATCGATATTGGTGGGGGGATCTTATTTACAAAATTTCCTATTTTTCCAACATTACCGAGTTTTGCTGCATTTCCTGTGGGCATCTCCGTTGATGACATCTCGATTCCAGGCGCTTTTCATCCCTTCCCACATATATTTTGGGAAATTGATTACTTTATCTTTCATTTCCCCTAGCTTTTTCTTTGGGTCATGGATGAGTTGATAAGCGAAGATGGCTTTTTCGATATAATTGATATGACCTGGTTGTAAATTTTTCTCGGCAAATTTGTATAGAGATACGAGACCGTCTATCGTGTCACCAAGAGCTTTTCCCGCTCCATCGATGATACCTTCAAATGCACGATCAACTGACGAGATGAAAAAAGGCTCCTTTATTGGAACCTTTTTCTCATTTAAATTAGCTTTTTTCTTTTCTGAAAATTTATAAAGTAATGAAATTCTTCGTATTGAGTTATCCTACTAATTAAATGTTTGCTTTAAATGGAGCGTGACCTGTTTCAGCATTTCTAAGCAATGTTGGCTTTCTAAAACGCAAACTAGTTTCCAACTTAAATATAGCCGTATCTCCATCTATTTCTACAAAAGATACATTAATCCAAATAGGTACAAAAGGTGATTGACTTCCTAATAAATTTACCGTTTCATCAATATTAAGGAATCTATTACTAATAATTTTTTTACTTAATGCCCATCTGTTTAATGCAAAATAAAAGTTAAGAGTATTGCAACCAAAATGTTAGAAGGTTGCACATAGAACAAAATCGCTAACGCGACTTAATCACGTCCATTAAGTGTCTTTCCAATTTATAATTTATGTGTTTCTTTTTTTCTAATTCTTTAATTGTTTTTAGTAAATTTTTAGCCATTTCCATTAAACAACACTATAAAAAAAATCAACAGACCACTACGTTTCCCAACGTCGCTGTTGACTTGCTTTATTGAGCATGTTGTTTTGTAAATGCCCGAGGAACTCACAAAATAGCTGATATCTTAGCCAGTCCCTCAGACGCAGTAAGCCTCACCGTTTGCTGTAATATTTAATCTTGTATCTATACTGAATTTTTTCTTCCTCCTCAGAATCAAAATAACTGAATAATCTTAGATTTCTGTAGAATAAAAATACTTCTTCCCTTTTATCCATTCCATAGTTGAAAGTGTATTTGCATAGGATTGTAATTTTTCCATCTCGACACTGTCCATAACCGTTTCATAAGCAACTGGACACTTCTCTCCACTCCAGATTGATAATAATGAAGGAACTACATACATTTTTAGATTAGAGCCTATTTGTAATGATATGAATGCATTTTTAAACAATCTTTTAGTTAAATCTCCTGGAAAAACAGGCTTCTTTTCATAATAGTATACACTAGCATCAATCCATTTCATTTCTTCTAAATAAAATTCACCAATCTCATCTAGGCTTGCTTCATCAGAAATTTTTTTTGAATATCCTAACATAAAATCTAAAGAATTTTTAATTGTTTGCTCTATTTCAGTATCTTCCCAATCTTCTAACATAGCTAATAGATATGGTACTACTTCATAGGATAATGTTTCAACAGCACCAGATGCAAAAGAATGAGCTGAAGCATCTGAAACATCTGATAAAAATTTAAAATTATTACTATCCTTTAAATCTTCATGAGTACAAACAGAGCAAAAAATTCGTATACATAGATTTAACACTCTATCATCTTTAGTTGTATTCATTAATTGAATCAATAGAGGTTTGACCGAAAAATCCCCTACCTTTAAAAGTTCTACAATAGATAAAATACATTCCTCTTCTGTTTGGATAGAAGTCAGATTTTTCTTTATAAATTCTACTTCTGTCGAACTTTTTTTTTCACCATACCACATTCCGGGTAACAATATTTTTTCTTGTGACATTATTTCTCCTCTCTGGATTTCACCTCAAACCATTCTGTTTCCGCCATCTTAATACTTTGTTTTGGAACTTTGTAACTTCTGTATGAGATGGGTTATTACCAAAAATAAAGACTCCGTTCTCTGTTTGATGTATTTTTAACATTTTGACATTTTCTTTACCATAACCTAATTCATGATAAAAATCCATATCTAAACCATTGAATTCACTACTCTTTATGGTAGATTCACCAGTGAACTTGATATTCTCAGGAACATTTTCTCCACCAAAAGATAAACCTTTCTTATGATGTCCCTTCTCTAATACTCCATTTTTCACAAGTGTATCATATTCATTTCTTACACGTGTTAATTCTTCTCCTTTAACAATCGTAGACTCATCAGGATTTGGATACCAATCAGGATTCTGCTTATACAGTTTTTTTGCATCATCATAATATGGTCCATAAACATCCTTCCCTTTTAAGACTTTTTCATCTCCATTGGCTTTTTTACTACCTTCCCCAACACTCACCGGCACTTTCCCACCACGACTGTCTCCAAACACTTCCTTACTCGCTTGATGGATTCGATTGTATAAGTCATCCATGACATTGTATGGAATGTTGTTTACCGTACCTGTTGCAAAAGCGGGAGTTAAGCCTTTAGTAATCGGTATTGGTGGGGGGGATCTTATTTACAAAATTTCCTATTTTTCCAACATTACCGAGTTTTGCTGCATTTCCAAGCTAACCTGCTCTACTTAATCCTTTATCTCCGATTACGCCAATTCCGATTGTGGTTAAACCATAGGAGAAGAATTCAGCGCGGCTGTGGGCATCTCCGTTGATGACATCTCGATTCCAGGCGTTTTTCATCCCTTCCCACATATATTTTGGGAAATTGATTACTTTATTTTTCATTTCCCCTAGCTTTTTCTTTGGGTCATGGATGAGTTGATAAGCGAAGATGGCTTTTTCGATATAATTTTAATTTTTAAAAGCTTCTTATGAATATTTGGCATTTTTTTTTATCATAAAATAAAAACAATAAGTTCACTAGCATTAATCCAATGAACGATATCGTCCCACATAATGTTTTAAACAGTACTCCGCCAGAGATGATTACAATAGCAACGGGATTAAATAAAAATTGCCTTAAAAGAGGAAACAAAATAAAAGCAGTTGGTGCCAAAAATCCCCTAGCTTCAACATAATTTCTGAATTAACTTTTATGGTTTCAAAAGCAAAATTAGGATTACTATTTATTAAATGCTTGGTGAATGTCCATCTTTTATTTTATAATTCCTTTCTTCTAGATAGCCAAAACTAGAAAATATAGATTGCCAGCAAGAA
The DNA here is from genome assembly GCF_019915265.1 of Bacillus aquiflavi. Classification (NCBI taxonomy): domain Bacteria; kingdom Bacillati; phylum Bacillota; class Bacilli; order Caryophanales; family Bacillaceae; genus Bacillus; species Bacillus aquiflavi. The sequence continues at coordinate 761,401 of NZ_CP082780.1, read as the reverse complement.
TACGAAACATTTTATGGGAACGAACTTCCAAATACGCATTCAACATAGTTATGACGATTTATGCTTTGAAAAGAATGATAATGAGTGGTTTGTGACACTAGAGGATGATGTAACATTTACTCTGAGATTGGTCGAAGTATATAAAGCGAGGATATGATTCTTGATTCAAAGAACCGATTTCGGTATTAGGACTCCCTTTTTAAGGAATTTTTTTCTGTAAAACATACCGGAATAATACGCCTATTATTTTTAAATTGGTTTTCTTTGCGGAGGCGTATCAATTCATTTTCTTCTTCTGAACGATTATCTTTTGCTGCAAAAGAGCCTGTTTCACGATGGTTTTTAATCCAACGATCTAAAGCAGACGGTGTAATATCGTATTCTCTAGCAATATCAGCACGAGATTTGCCATTTTCATAAAGCTACACTAATTGCAGTTTAAATTCAGGTGTAAAAGTTCGACGTTGACGTGTCATCATAGCACGCTCCTTATATAATAGTCTAAGTTTACAGCCCCTTATTTTATCTGTCCAACTTAGTGTAGCCTATCCAGTATAGGATAATTTGGAATAGGGTGTCTGAAATAATGTGCTAGTTTTTACACTTTGCCCTCTAAAGAATTTCGCTTCGCTCTTTAAAAAAGCTTATAGCCTCGTCTCCATTTATAATTACTGGTCGTTCTAAAGTTCCCTTGTTAATATTTTTTATCATATCAGTAACCTTAAATTTAACTTTTTTTAAATTTAAGGCTACTAATTATACACTCCCAAAATTCTATTCCATTAAAGTCACATTCTTCAAACAGTATATTTTTAACTATACTATTTGAAAATACATCATCTAATTTGCAATGTTGAAAACACAAATTCCCAAAAAAGGGTTTCATTTGAACTTACTTTTATTAGTGTACAATTATCAAATATCGAATTTACTATTTTACTAGCATCTAGTTCTACTTTTCCAAAGTTTACATTTTTAAATGTTATATTATTAAATTCACAACCATATAATTTTGCTCCCCCAAAATTTGTATTCTCAAAAACAGTATTACAAAAAATTGAGTCTGTAATATATACATCTACAAAATTTAGCTGTGACAGATTATTACTTGAGAAATCTATTTCATCTAAAATTAACCTTTTTCCCTCTTTATCATTTTTATTTACTGAATCCATATATAAATTATGGTTGCTTATTAATAAATCGAGCTCTTTTTGGTCAATTTTTTTCATAATATATCACTCCGGCCACCAAATAATTTTATTTTCTAATCCTGATTGTTTTATAGCTCCTTCAAGTTCTTTAATATGTTCTAATTTTAAATTAGTTTTATCAACTACAACTATATCATTACCGTTCTTTTCAAATTCTTTTATTATATTTTTTTTCATCGCATTTTCTACTTTAAATGCACCTTTTCTTGGTGAGGTTATAGGTTTTCCATCTGCTCCTATAGGATTAGATTCAAAGCTTTTTACATCAATTTTTTTACCAGTAGTAGTATCTATAAATTCAGCCTTAGGATCCAAACTTCTTTCAAGTTTTCCAAATTCCCCCCTTTGCTCCAACTCAAGACCTATAACTGCTTCTTTTTTAGACCCCTTCGTTACTGCTTTCTTTGCCGAATCATATGATAAAGCGTCTAACTCCGCTTGAGTTCTTCCACCAGTATAACCTTTACCCGTTCCCTTACCAATTACATCCACATCCACCGGCACTTTCCCACCACGACTGTCTCCAAACACTTCCTTACTCGCTTGATGGATTCGATTGTATAAGTCATCCATGACATTGTATGGAATGTTGTTTACCGTGCCTGTAGCAAAAGCGGGAGTCAATCCTTTAGTAATCGGTATCGGTGGCGGAATCTTATTTGCAACATTTCCTATTTTTCCAACATTACCGAGTTTTGCCGCATTTCCAAGCTGACCTGCTCTACTTAATCCTTTATCTCCGATTACGCCAATCCCGTTTGTTGTTAAACCATAGGAGAAGAATTCAGCACGGCTGTGAGCATCACCGTTAGACATCTCGATTCCAGGCGTTTTTCATCCCTTCCCACATATATTTTGGGAAATTGATTACTTTATCCTTCATTTCCCCTAGCTTTTTCTTTGGGTCATGGATGAGTTGATAGGAGAAGATGGCTTTTTCAATATAATTGATATGACCAGGTTGTAAATTTTTCTCGGCAAACTTGTATAGAGAAACGAGACCGTCTATCGTGTCACCAAGCGCTTTTCCCGTTCCATCGATGACACCTTCAAATGCACGATCAACGGGTGAAGTAATGGTACCATCCCTTATTTCTTCGGGGATTGTTGGAACAACTTCATAATGATTTTTGCCAGATCTGTCGGCTTCCATCACAATCAAGCCGTCTGCATATACGTGATATTTGATACTGTTGTCGTTTCCATATGCATCTCTTTCGACTGTATTGATTGGCTCAAGTCCGACTTTTTGCACTAAGCTGCCTAAAAGCTTGCGATAAGCCTCGCTTGTCATCATTTTTGATACGCTGTTATGAGAAATTGGCAATTGACCGCTTTGAGTCATCGCTTCTATTTCCTTCATAAAGCTAGCCATCATTAGTAAATCATCGCAGATCCGATCGAGTAAACGAGTTGCTTGCTCATCAAAGGAATGAAGGTTTTCGATCGTCAGTTGATTATGTTGGCGCGCTTGATTGATCTGAAAGATTGTTTCTTCAGCTTGGATAGGTGGCAAGCTGACGATATCTTGTACACTATGTATTGCATTGTTGATTTCACTCGTTATTGATGTAACTCGTCTCTCAAGACGATCTAATCCATTTGCGACATCATTTTCTATAAAACTTTCGTGAATAAAGCCCTCTTCTGCCGGCTCAAACGATTGGAGTAAGTATTTAATTTCTGCTAAAATTGTATCATAATCAGTAAGGAATGCTTGATGGAATAAGAGAAATGGCTTATGTACGTTTTGAAAAAAAGCACGAATCGCTTCGCCGCCTTTCCCTTTAAGTGAATCTTCTAGTTGAATAATTCCTTCAACAGCACGTTCAATTTCACTCACTTGTTCATAGGTGGTTTTCAATGTTTGTTGAATGACTTCAATGCCGGTATATATCTCCCGGGCATGTAGGATTTTTATTTTTTCTCCCCCTCCTTTTAATTCTAGCACTCTATTAATATTACCAAGGTTAGGGAGAGAGTGGAAGGTTATTTTGTTTAATTTTGTAAACAAGATGTTTCGATTTTTCATTTAAAAAATTAAAAACCTACTTTTTTGTGAAGTAGATAATTATTCTTTAAATATCTTTTTTGTTAGATCGAAAGTTATCGAAGGTAACACGATGATATATTTTGTATACTTCATCAACTCCCCAAATGTATATATTTTGTAGCTTTTATCAGCCATGAAACAAATATTTTGAGCGCTTTGGACTTTAATAATTATTGTTTTTACATTCTTCATCAATTTCCCAAAATAATCCTTCAAAACTGTATAAACACTAGGGTTTTAAATGTGGCTATATTTTACTATAATTAACCTATAATAAAAAAAGTTTTTCTGGAGGTAAAGATGGCAAAAGAAAACTCATTTGATATTGTGTCCCAAGTTGATTTATCTGAAGTCACAAATGCAATTCAAATAACGATGAAAGAAATTCAAAACCGTTACGATTTTAAAGGAAGTCAAAGCAATGTAACGTTAGATAAAGAAGAGCTTGTACTTATTTCAGATGATGAATTTAAGCTCCGGCAGTTAAAGGATGTCCTTATTAGTAAAATGATTAAACGTCAAATTCCAATTAAAAATCTTGCTTACGATAAGATTGAAAATGCCGCTGGTGGCACAGTTAGACAGCGTGCCAAACTTGTCCAAGGGATCGATAAAGACAATGCCAAAAAAATAAATACCCTTATTAAAAATAGCGGGGTAAAAGTAAAAACACAAGTTCAAGATGATCAAATTCGTGTAGCAGGGAAAAGTCGCGATGACTTACAAAAGATCATTTCGGTTATCCGTGAAGCTGATTTACCGATTGATGTTCAATTTATTAATTATCGCTAATGTTATTTTACCTTATGATGCAAAAAGTACACATTCCATCCTATATGATGCCATGTAAAAAACAGCGAAATTATTCGCTGTTTCAGACTGTTGACAAACGCTCGCATTCTTTGTTGCTCACACTTCGTTGTAAGCTCATGAACGATATGTTCTATTCGCTTCCGCCTCATGCTGCGCGCCTCGACTGACAAGCGTTTTCAATCAGTCTGAGTAAGATCGATTAAAATATAAAGTATGTCTATAATCTCGGAGGAAACAGAAACAATTTTCGCTGTTTCAAACGCTCGCATTCTTTGTTGCTCACACTTCGTTGTAAGCTCATGAATGATATGTTCTATTCGCTTCCGCCTCATGCTACGCGCCGATTGACAAGCGTTTTCAATCAGTCTGAGGGGAATGGATGCTAATACTTAATCTTTACTACAAGCTAAAAACAGCGAATATATTCGCTGTTTTTACTGCTTTTTATGAACGGCCTGTCTTCGCTTTTTTCCAAACAACATATAAAAACAAGATAAAAATAACCCAAACTGCCACTGTCCCGATAATAAATGACAGCTTTATTTTAGTTTTTTCTGCAAGAACATATATTTCAGCTTCTTCTCGATCGATTACAATATTATATTTATTTTCCTCATTGCTTCGAACAAGATCTCCTGCAAGAAGCCCGCGTAATTCTTTTCCTCCTTCAATCATTTTATCGTCTAATGTAACAATTTGTGTTTTAGACGTGTTATTTATCGCAATAACAACTGTTTCTTCTTTATATGTTCTTTTAAATACCATCATTCCATTTTTTTCATAAAGAAACTCTAATGTTCCCTTTGTTAATGAAGGTAAATCCTGTCTCAGTTTACCTATTTTTGATATATAGTCAATTAAATCTTGATCTGTACGGAAATCCATTACAGCTCTATTTTCAGGGATGTCTTCACCTGCAAGCGCAATTTCACTGCCATAATAAACAATTGGAATGCCAGGTGATGTATATAAGTAAGTTAACGCTAGCTTCCATCTTGGACCTGGATGTTTATTTTTTTCTGCCGCATCATTTGTGAACCGTTTCATTAGATGGTTATCAAGAAATGTTCCCCTTAAATATTGATTTTGATCTGCAGGAAACGAAAATAACATCTGTGAAGATTGGTCAGGCATTGCGAAAGCATTTCGCAATGTTTGGGTTTTTGGATAGTCAAGAAAACCGTCAATACCCGTATTTTCAAAATTGCCGATCTCTTCTTCATGATCAGAAGTTATTTCACCTAATAAGAAAAAGTCCTTTTTCACACCTTTTACTTCTTTCACAAAATCTTTCCAAAAAGAATGAGGTGCTTGCTCTACCCCTTCTAAACGATACCCATCTAAATCAGTTTCCTCAACCCACCATTTTGCGGCATCAATTAAATACTTTTGTACATCGTTATTTTCAAGTGCTAGCTGAGGTAATCCATTCACAAGCTGATCTGAAAACCAATCCTTTTTATTAGGGTCACTCACCCATGGGTGATTTTTTCCGACATAGTTTGTGACAAAATCGACCATCACTTTCATGTCCCGGTTATGTGCTTCTTTTACAAGTTCCCTAAATTTTCCCAGTGAACCGAAATGTTCATCAGGCTTGTAATAATCAACCATCCAATAGCCATGGTAGCCTTTCTCATCATTATCAAAAATTGGTGTAAGTAGTAGAGTAGTAAATCCCATTTCTTTTAAATAATCAAGCTTATCAATAATCCCTTGAAAATCTCCACCGTAAAAACTGAGAGGATCATTTCTATTTACTTCAAAATCATTCCGAGTGTCACCGTTATAAAAACGATCAATCATTAAAAAATAAATCGTTTCATCCTGCCAAGTACGTTCTTCTTTTTCAGCTCCCTCTACAGGAAGCGTGTAAAAAAGAAGCAACGGAATTAACATGAGAGTAATGACTCCTTTTTTCATCCATGCTCCTCCTAAAAGACGTATTACGATATTAACATTAGCCTTTTCCCCTTAATACGTCAATCTGTATGCAACTTAAAAATGATTTTATTGTTTTCGTACATTTTTTCTTCTTATTAGTCAGTTGGCCATACGTCTGTATCAAAACCGCGGCTTAGAGAATATCCTTTTAGTAGAAATCGTTTTATCTCTGTAAAACAAATTAATTACGGTTTGCAAAAATTCGTAACGTTCATTTTTCAATAAATATTGCTTGTGATTCAAATATTAAGTGAATCATCCTTTTCTTTAAAACGGAATCATAACCAAAATCTTAATCATTTAGTTATAAATAAGTGACGATATGTCAAAAAAGGATGGTGAGGCAATTTTTTTGAGGTAAAGAAATGGATCAACTTGAACGAATAAAAATACTTGACCGCCAATCACGAGCTTTTACAGAAGGAACTGTCGAGTTTATTAATGAGCAATGGGTATTTTTTGATAAAGAAACGGAAGAAGCGTCACTAATTGATGAATACATTCATGAGGAAGTTGAAATTTTCCTGCAAAATCGTTGGCAAAAGGGCATTTTATTAGACGAGGGGAAAATCAATTGCAATACTGAAACTCATTGTCTCAAAGATCATGATCGGATTCGGATTCGAAATAAACTGATCTACTCGTTAGAACTATTGTTAAAACAATTAAATATAGATGCATTTATTCAATTTATCTCGTCTTTAAATTCTCTTCAATTTTCTATTTATGATTGTATTTATTGTTACAATCAATTATCTTTCTTAAAAGAGAGAACTAGACAAAATGGCGTTAACTTTTTAGTGTTCGATAATCAACATTTAATTTGTTCTGTACAGCATCATTTTTGTTACGGTGAACTAGAAAGTGATCGGTTTGAATTTACATTAAATACAGGAAAAAGAATTATTATTGAAAAAATATCTTCTTAAAGATAGACAATTAAAAAAGCCGCTTTGAAAGCAGCTTAGTTAGTTTAAATAAAATCAAAGCCAAGCGGAAGCATGAACCCTAAGTATAAAGCAACTACAAAAGTAACCACGAGTTGAATCCAAAAAATCGATGTGCTTTTTTGTTTTGCCATTCGAACGAGAATTAATTCAAACATAGAAACAACCCATAAACCGATCACCGCTTTTACAATATATAATAAGCTAATGTTCGATATGCTTGTTAACAACATCACACCAGTCACGATGATTAAAATATAAAACAATCTTAAAATCATTTGAACGACTTTAAATCCTTTTTCTTTTCCACTTTTATGTAATCCGAGTGCAATAAAAAATAAAATTAATGCCACAAACCACGCCGTTAAATGAGCATGTGTCATTTTATTCCCTCCCATAAATCTTGTTTCGTAAAATATCATAACACACGAATTGGAAAAATACTAAAAATACGCTTTCCAACTTCACAATAGTGTAAATGTTTTTTTAAATACTTATTTTTCACAGTTTATAATGCCCCATTTTCTGAGGGCACTGAAAAAGTCCTTAAAGGGATTTCATAGCGAGAAGGTGAGCGCGGCTTGTCGTTCACCTTCTCGCCTTTTTGGAACCCGTTGATTTCCGTTTAGGGCGACGCTTTCCGCGGGCGAGCGACGAGCCTCCTCCTTCGCTTCGTGCGGGGTCTCGTCTGTCTCGCTTTCCCGCAGGAGTCGCCGCCTTCCACTCCAATCAACTAGTGTCATTAAAAATATATCTTTTCTCTAAAAAATGTCCTTTTTCCTGTCTACTAAAATAAAGTAAATGCAGGTGGTGCTCTCCATAATTTCAACCTAAGAAACGCTCAATTGAAGTCCATATATGGCAATTTGTGATCTCCTCATGCCAAAAAGATAACAGGCTTCGTCAAATGAATGAATTTGGCGATTTTTCGTTTATATGAGAAGAGCTAAAAACGAAAATTGGATAATGGTCGAATTGAAATTCCTTCTATCCAGATGTTCAAGTATTGATTATGAAAGGCGATTCGTGATGTATCAGGCGTTGATTTAGTAGAGCGTTTGAAATACGATAGGTCCTTTAAATCCTTCTTACATATGGCACCAGAAGATGACGTTATCGATCTAAGTTCCCTGACAAAATTTCGTCGACTGCGTCTAAAAGATATCGGACTATTAGATATGTTAATTGGGGAAACTGTTGAAATCGCACTGGAAAAGAGCATCATAAAAAGTAACATCATTAATTGTGGATGCCACACATACAAAAGCACGGTACAATCTAAAGTCACCAAAAGAATTCTTACAAGAGGAAGCAGAAAATAGTGAGTTAAAAAATGGACACGGGTACGATACAGCATCGTCAGCGGGTCTATTTGGCATGGGGATTTCAAGGAGCCATAACGATATTTGCCGTGAATCTCAAGCAAATATTGAAGCTCATGAACGAAGAGAGTAAGAAATAGGTAAAGAAAGAAGGCACTTTCTGTTCTATTTTGAACAGAAAGTGCCTTCTTTTTATCTTGGAAACCGTTATGATATAAAAAACGCAAGTTTTTCAGTGCCCCCCATTTTATAGGGGTATTAACGTTTTTTATATTCGTTCTTAAAAACAATAATCTTTGTATCCTATTGAGATTGTTAGTTTACAAATTTCCCTTCTTTACTATGCTCTTTCCAATAATCATTGCGTAAATGAACTTTTTGGATTTTTCCAGACGCAGTTTTCGGTAGTTCTTCAACGAACGTTACACTTGTAATCGCTTTAAAATGGGCTAATTTTTGTCTTGAAAAAGCAATTAATTCCTCCGCTGTTAATGTGTGTCCTTGTCTCGTTACTACAAATGCATGAGGAGTTTCTCCCCACTTTTCATGTGGAACCGCTATCACTGCTGCCTCTAATACTGCAGGATGATCATATAACACTCCTTCAACTTCAATCGAAGAAATATTTTCCCCACCACTAATAATGACATCCTTTTTACGATCGACAATGTCGATTGATCCATTTTCATCAATAGTACCCATATCACCTGTATAAAGCCAACCGTTTCGAATCGCTTCCATTGTTGCCTCTGGATTTTTCCAATAACCTTCCATAATCCCATTGCTTCTAACAATAATTTCCCCAATCTCTTTACCGTTATGTGCAACTTCCTCGCCATGTTCATTGACAACTTTCACTTGACATCCAATCATTGCATGACCGGCTTTCGCCTTCATACTGAGCTTTTCTTTTTCTGGCAAGTGCTCTAAATGAGAGCGAACTGTAGATACAGTACTTAATGGTGAAGACTCAGTCATTCCATACACTTGAATAAATTCCCACCCTAATTCCTTCTCGACTCGACTAATAAATGCTGGAGGTGGCGCTGAACCTGCAATGACAACCCTTACATTTTGCTCAACTGTTATTTTATGCTGATCATAATATTGAAGCAGTGCGTTTAATACAGTCGGTGCCATATGCATAACTGATACTCGATGCTCCTGTAATGCTTTAAAAATACTCTCTGGAGCTGCTTTTCGTAAACAAATTTGCGTTGCCCCATTTGCTGTATAATAAAATGGCGATCCCCACCCATTTACATGGAACATTGGTAAAACATGCAATAAAGTATCTTGATCAGAAACACGGATATGATGCATCGCACTCATTGCATGCAAATAATTATTTCGATGCGAAAGCATTACCCCTTTTGGATTTCCGGTTGTGCCGCTCGTATATAAAAGACTGCAAATATCATTTTCATCTAAAATTTCTCTTTCAAAAGCTGTATTTGGTTGCTTACTTAGCCATTCATCGTAGCAAATTTCATCTGTTTCACTATCTTTATAATGAACAATAATTGTTTCGACTGTAGATAACTTATCTTTAATTGGTATGATAAGATGATACAGATCTTGATCAACAAATAAAACTTTCGATTCACTGTGATTTAAAATAAATAAATAATCATCGGGTTTTAAGCGAATATTTAAAGAGACCATAATGGCTCCAAGCTGAAAAACACCATAAAATCCTTCCAGCATTTCGACAGTGTTAGGGGATAAATATGCAACCTTATCTCCTTTTTTTATCCCTAAACTTTTTAATCCATGAGATAACCTATTCACTCTTTCATTTAAATCATTATACGTAAAAGCTCTGTCATCACAAAATATTGCAGTTTTTGTCCCATATAAAGCTACTGCCCTGTCTAAAAATTCAGTTAATACTAATGGTACGTTCATAGCTCCCACCCCTAAAAAGTATATTAGAATATTACGAATATAAAATATATTATCATATTTGTTCTTTACTTAAAATAGCGATATATGTCGAATTTTATTTATTATGTATAAATTCTCAAATTTATTAATTTTTAATCAATTTTATTACTGCAATATTGGGCGTTTGTATCACATTCTTAACACGTAAACATAAGATATAAAAGAATGAAAGAAGCTGACTTTAAGGACAGGTGATTGTTTAAGTTTGAGATGAGGATAAAATTTTAAAAGGGTGTTAGAAATGCCAGCAATTGTCGGAGCTGTTCAAGTTATTTCAGTCGGAAGCAGCGGTGTTTTCAATATTGGTGACGTATATAAAATTATGCCAGTTTCAAGTGCGAAAACTTTCGCTGGTGCTGGTTCCTTTAATACAGGAGAAAGTTTGGAAATTATTAATAAACAAAATGCAACAAATGCAATCGATCAGGATACCCTCGATCAACCGAGTATCTTAAATTTATAATTACCACCTAAGCAGGTGATTCAATTGAATTTCTACATTCAACAGTCCATCCATATTCAGATGATTAAAATTGAAAGTTTAACAAATTCATCAGTGTTACAAATCGGCAGTGCAGGAGTCATTAAACCTTCTTCACATTTATATAATACTGGTGGATTTACTGGGCCTGCTCCTGAGCTTGAACAGGATACAGAGTATTTACCTTTCGTTCCTTTGCAGGCGCCTATAAGACATTGTCAGCAATAATGTTTCATTTGAGGTGATTCGATGAGCGAAGCTGTTTATCAATATGTTCAAAGGCTTTACTCTTATGTAACTGCACAAGAAAAACGAATAAAAAAGCTTGAAAAAACGATTACTCACATTATAAATGATGTTGAAGAAATAAAAACGAAACCGCCGCTTCAAGTCGAGACAATTGAATACAAGTTTGATCAATTAAAAGTGGAATCACTTGAGGGAACATTAAATGTAGGCCTTAATCCAGCCGATCTTCAAGGGATTGACGAGTTTTCTGTTAAACAGCCTGAACCTCCATTTATAGGTCCTAAACCGATAAAACTAATGAGAGAATTAGAGGAAGAGCTATTCAGCTATCTCGAAATCGATTTACCAGCAGTTATTAATGATACAGAAAAACAATTGGGTTTAAATCTTGATGAATCATACATTGAATTTATTAAACAAGATATAAGAAAACAACTGCCTGCACGTATTAATCATTATTTAAGTGAACAAAATTCCGAGCTAAGATCTAAAGATAAACATGAAAAAGTGAAAGAAGCTACAATAGGCAAAGTTAAACATGACATTCATACAGCTGTGTTTGCCTTTTTAAGCAGGCTCCCAAAAGATCAGAAAGGAGAAGAGGATAATGGAACTGCAAATCATTAATCGCGAGTTATGTGTAGGGGACATTCATATTCTTAGCGTATCCAGTTCATCACTATTTTTAATTGGAGATTCAGAAACGATTCAACTAGCCTCAACCTTTGATACACCCCCAGAATCATTAATTATCGGCCCATTAGTTCCATTGCCTCCACAAGGTTAATATGCTTTCACATCGTGTTTCAAAGGTAGGTCATATTCATATAAACCTTATTACCTTCTCAGGAGTTTTGCAATTAGGTGACTCGACACATATTAAAGGGACATCTAAAGCACTTGCTGTACAAAGGACGTATCCCATATACAATGGAAAAGAAGGATTTTTTAGCTGGTACTCGGTTTTTTTTGAACCATTAGTTCTTCCAATTATTGATGAACCAGTTCACACAACCTTTCATAATGAAAATCCCCTCATAAAAATTGGTAATATTAACATTCTTGGTTTAACAGCTGCATCAGTCTTTCATGTTGGCAATACCCGACATGCTTCGATGGAAACACGAATTAAACATATACGTCAAATGATATAACTTTATTAACAAAAGGAAAACATCACGCATAACATATCTTATAATCAACGGTTAACGGTGGAGTAAATCGAAAAGGATGTTTTCTATGCCTGCTATAATAGGTCCAGTTCAAATTGTAAATGTCGGCGGAGGTGTCGTTCAATTTGGCGATGCCCTCATCTTATCACCAAAAGGAAGTACAAAGTCCCACACAGGTTCAGGTTCATTAAATACAGGTGGGTTTATCATTACGAATAATGGAGTAAGTTCCACAAATATCCTAGACTGGAATGTTATTGATCAGCCAACAGTTGGAAACAATTAGCATCCGTGAAACAGTGGGATTCATTGATCGTTAGTTGCCCTGCAATTCCTTCTGCTATTTTTAGAAGCTTAATAAAAATAATGAAAGGAAGACTTATGATTTATAATCATAAGTCTTCTCTTTTACAATCTATGCAAAGACTATTTAAGTTGCAATAAATTTGCTCCATCAAAAAAATATAAATACCTTTCTAACACGGGTCTTTTCAAAATTTGTTCAACCGCTTTTGTATATAGATCGATTTGCACACGATATTGTGCTTCTAAAATCGGCTTTGCTTCTGAAAAGCCCCTTTTATATCGTTCGGTAATATTATCTGTCTTATAGTCGAGAAGGATGAGCCCATTCTGATCCTCAAATAAACAATCAATCACTCCTTGAATTAAAACAGGTTCATCTTCATCGTTCCAATTTGCATAAGCGGTACTTGCTGGAATGGATAAACTAAAAGGGACTTCTCTCCGTACACTCTGCCAATTTTTTAAAAGTCTTTTTCCTACCTCGGTTTCAAAAAATTGCACAATTGTTTCGGGAGCAATCGTTTCTTGTTGTTCTCCTGTTAGTAGTTCTTTTTGAACCATATCTTCTACAAGCATCGTAACACTCAATTCAGTAACTGGCTGACTAAGATCAATATGTTGCATAACGGCGTGCATTGCTGTTCCTCGTTCAGCTGGTGTTAACGATTTTTGCTGCATAAAGCGCGGTCGATTAAACATTGGTTTTCTAATTTTTCTAATATAATCAGTACCGCTTTCTTCAGCTGTTATTTCATGTTGCCGTTTTACCTCGGAAACTGACTGCTTTGCTCGATGGACTGTTGCATCTTGATAAACATACTTCCAAGAAAGTTGTTTATGAACTGTGTCAGCATAGGAAGATGTAATTGGAATATTTTGTCCATTTCTCAACTTAACGAGTAGTTCTTCTTCTTGATGCGATTCATCAACCTCAGTCATACTTAGTTGTTCACTTTTTACGATGTTAAATTTCCAACAGGATGGGTGTTCTACTATTTCTTTCGGAAGAAGTGAATCATCTCGTTCATAAAGTTCTTTACAATCTTGATGGCGAATCAGTGCTGGCCCAATCCAATCTAAGTATGATGTTGCCTTCGCACGACTAAATTCATCTAATAACCAGTTTGGATTGTTTGTAGCATTGATCCAATGTTCTAATTCTTTCTCTAAACTTTTTACCGTACTAATTAAATATAGTTTTTCTTTTGCCCTTGTCAACGCAACATATAAAACACGCATTTCCTCCGCAATCATTTCAAGACTTTTTTTCCATTTAAAAGCGAGCTGAGGTAAGGACGGATACGTAATTCTTTTAACTGCGTTCACATATTTCGTGGCAATTCCATATTTTTTATCAAGTAAATACGCTTTACGGAGATCCATTAAATTAAAATTTCGTCCCAGTCCAGCAACAAACACGACTGGAAACTCAAGACCTTTACTGCTATGAATTGTCATAATTCGAACAACATCTTCTTGTTCTCCCAATGAACGAGCGGTTCCTAAATCATCCCCTCTATCCCTCATCCTTTCAATAAATCGCAAAAAGCGGAATAACCCTCTAAATGATGTTTCTTCATACTGTCTAGCTCGATCGTAAAGCGCTCTCAAGTTAGCTTGCCGTTGTTTTCCTCCAGGCATACCGCCAACGTAATCATAAAATCTTGTGTCACGATACAGCTGCCAAATGAGTTCTGAGAGTGCTCCTTGTCTTGCCTTCGTTCGCCATTGTTGAAGCTGTTCATAAAAAGTAACAACTTTATGGTGAATTTCCTCATCATTAGCTGTTGATGGCTGACTACAAAAGTGAGACAAACATTCATAAAATGAACCTTGTTTATGATGAATCCTAATTTTCGCCATCTCTTCCTCGTCAAGATTAACGATCGGCGATCTTAAAACAGATGCTAGGGGAATATCCTGTATCGGGTTATCAATAACCTTTAGTAAAGAAATCATGACTTCTACTTCAGTTGCTTCAAAGTAGCCTGTGGATAAATTCGCATATACCGGTATTCCTTGCTGTTTAAATTCCTCGATCATTTCTGGTGCCCATGACATTGACCGAAGCAAAATGACAATATCTCTATACGTAACAGGTTTTTTTGTTTTCGTTTTTGAATGATAGATTAATTTTCGCTCGTTAATGAGCCCTTTAATCTTTTGTGCCATTAACCTCGCTTCTAGTTGAGACTGTTCTAAATCAACTTGATCAAACTCTGCTGGATTTTCCCCTGTTTCTTTTGTTTGTCCTGTCATTTGTTGATCAATTAACATCCATTCTATTGGATATTTTTCATCTTCTGGATACGAAGCCCCAACCTTTAGTTCAGCCGCTTCATTGTAATCAATTTCACCAACGCTTTCGCCCATTACTTGTTTAAATAAGTAGTTCGTTCCATCAAGTACTTCTTTACGACTTCGAAAGTTCTTTGCTAAGTCAATTTTTAGCCCCGATTGATCTAACGTAACAGTAAAGCGATTATATTTTCCTAAAAATAGATTTGGCTCCGCAAGGCGGAAGCGATAGATTGATTGTTTAACATCGCCAACCATAAACAAATTGTTATTTGTTACAAGCTGAATAATTGCTTCTTGAACCATATTCGGTAGCGATAGGTAAGAGTTTGAAGTGATCGCTCTCTTTTCCCCCGCTTAGTACCGTACGTGAGACTTTCACCTCATACGGCACCCCATCAACTGCCATCGAGTTGACTAGTGGCTATCCCTCCACTGTGTATTATTACAGCTTCAACGGTACTGTGCCACCACCTTCACCGATATAAAGATAAGTTATCAATGACTGTTTCCTTATCACCGCTTCATTAGCTGCAAAGCCCTCCGCGTTATCGGCTTACCACGTTCCAAAAATCCTATCTGTTCATCCATACCGACAGGTGATTCCTCTAGCCCTGTTAGCTTGATGACGCCTGTAACGCCATAAGGTATTTCATAAAGACAATTTTTACTCTACCTCACTAACTTTACAAATAGGAACTATCCTTTTCGAATAGCCGTACCTAAAGAGCCGTACATTCGGAATTTCGTCTTCCCTCTCACCATAGGTATCTTATAGAGCCCCGGTCTATCAGCTATACCCCCTGCCTCCAGAGAGCTTTCCTCGACTTGACGTTAGGATAGCCTTCAACCGACTTCACCGAGCTTATAACATTCAACAGCTTTGCACTGGTGAATGCTATTCGGAGGATTAGGCGAGCCTTTCAGGGCGTTACCCCTTCATTCGACTCATCGGATTTTCAGTTCTCCTAGCAATTCGCTAGTGGCTAACCTTTTCAGTTAGCAACGTGTCGCACTGTCCTGATACTCATCAACAAGAACTTCTTTAAATTGCTTTTGATAGAAAAGTGCTGCTTCTGAAGGTTGGCGTGTTCCATCTTCTAATTGGTTTGCGGTTAAAATTTCTAAAGAATAATGTTCCAAGTCCGAAAAGTCAGCTAAACCTTTTGATTTTTTGACACTATTAAAACGAATCGAAAATGTTTTTACAAGATTAACAAGCGTTTGGATATGACCGCTCATTTCCCTCATATCTTGGATAAAGCTGCTAGGCTTTCGAGAAAATAAATCACTTTGTAAATCAGTTAAAATTTTTTTAGCCTGATCACGAAATTGCTGTGCCCGAGCAACAAGAGTTTGATCATAATCCTCACCGCGACATGCCTTTGCACGAGAAAAAGCTAATGTTTGCATTCCGTTATAAAGGGTCTCCCATGAATCATTGTGAGCATTTATTAAATGTTCTACTAATTGCAGATCACTTAAATACGTTTCAGCTCTTGGTGCTGGTCCGCCGGGAAGTTTCGTTAATTCGTATGCTTCCTTTAAAAGACGATAAGCACCTTTTAGTTGAAGATCAATTTGATATAAGAGTGTATCGATAAAAGGTAAATCATTAATAGATGTGGATGAATCGACATTATACATCTCAACAATTGAATGAAGCCATTGCTCTGGGTTTGGATTTGCCCTAGCAAACTCGTACAATTCAGTCACTATTTTTTGCATTGCTTCATCACTTCTGTCATTAGTAAACGTTTCTACAAGCGCAAAAAAAGCTTCATTATCTTTTTTTCCATATTGCTCTTCAAATAACTCATTTATTACTTCGTCTATTAATAGCTGCCCCTCCGTCTCATCAGCAATCCGAAACCCAGGATCAATATCTATTAAATAATAATATTTTCTAATAACCTCTAAACAAAAGGAGTGCACAGTAGAAATAGACGCTCGGTTTAATAAGCCTAATTGTTTTCGTAAATGATATGAATTTGGATGATGATTAATCTCTTTTTCTAAAGCTTCTCCGATGCGATGCCTCATTTCTGCAGCGGCTGCGTTTGTAAAAGTAACGACTAATAATTGATCTACGTCAAGCGGCTCTTCAGTTGCAGTTATTTTACGAATAATTCTTTCGACGAGGACAGCCGTTTTCCCAGATCCGGCAGCAGCAGCAACGAGAATGTCCCGACCTTGTGCGGTAATCGCCTTCCATTGCTCATCTGTCCACGTTACATTACTAGGCTTCGGCGGTATGTTCATTTCGTTCATTTTCAGCAACCTCCCTTCTAATAAACTCTATGATATCTTCATCTTTTTGCGGGACTAATATCCGATAATCGTTCTGTTCAATCGTTTGATCAAAGTGACAAACTGTTTTAAATGAACAGAAAGTACACGGAGTTTTATTTTTCAGTTTATAAGGGGAAATGTCTATTTTTCCTGCCATAATCTCATTTCCTGTTTTTAGATAACTATTTCGAACATAATGCCTTAAGTGATTCAACTGTTCACTATTAGCAACTTTTGATCGTTTTGATAATGTCCCGTCTTTTTTTATCCCTGCTGAAACTATTTTCGACTCGCCGCTATCAAGGCTTTTATCCATAAGACGAATGACATTTTGATCAGCTAGCATCAATCCTTTCATTTTAAACTGTTTATAAATTTCTTGTTCAAGCTCATCAATTGTCAGCATCTTTTTCGCTTGAATCATTGGATTATGAACATGAAAGTACAACACCCCTGCTGGCATTGCATCCATTCCGATTAATGTGTTTGCATGGGTAACAATAATGTCTAAGTAAGTGAGCATTTGTAATGCAAGACCGTAATAAACTTCAGTTAAATTTAAATCTTTTATACTTGATTTATAATCAACTATTCTTAAAAAGACACCTGTCTGAGCTTCGGCTTTATCAATTCTATCGATTCTACCGACTAAATTCATTTTTGTATCATTTTTTAAGCGAAATTCAAGTGGAGGCAACGGTCCTTTTGGTCCGAATCCTACTTCAACACCAACCGGAGAAAAACCGCTAGCTTTCGCGTGTTCACTTAAGACTAGAGACGTGCGGCTAAGCACATTTTCAAGCTTTCGCTTTATGTAATGGTGTCTATTGGAACTAAGTAAGATTTCATTTTGTAATTTTGGCGCTATGTTGTCAATTGCTTGTCTTGCCAAGGCCCGACACTGTTGTTTTGTTAAGCTTGACCAACTAACATTTTGTTTCATTATTGTATCTGCAATATATTTTAATGCGGCATGAAATAACTCTCCAATATCAGGTGCTTCTAAACGATAAACTTGTCGCTTCCGCAATTTTAGTCCGTGCTTAACAAAATGAGAAAAAGGACAGCTATGAAATAGCTCCATTCTTGATACACTGGCTTCAATCGTTTCTCCATATAATTGACGAGTTGTTTCGCTTGAAAGCTGTTTCTGTTTCGATTTATTTTCATAAAATAAACTTGCTAATACTTTTTTAGCTAACTGTGACCAACTATTACTTTTTAAGTAATAGTTGTATACATCCCACCAAAAATCATAGATCGGATAATTTCTTTTTTTCAATTGTAATTGGGCAGTTAAATACGACAGTGTCATGTTTTCGTTTGCAGCATATTCAAGCTGATCCAATTCTGGTAATGGCGCAGGATCAATTGCAAAAAGACCTTTTTCCACCGCCGGAAACAAATCGTTTATTCTTTTTATATAAAATGAAGGCAGCAATGCTTTTCCTTCTTCATTTGCGATCGGATATGTTAAATAAAGCTCGTCTGAAGGAGTTGTAAATGCTTTATAAGCAATAAATGACTCATCAAGTAATTTTGTTTTACTAGTTGGAGCAATTGTCAAACCTTTTTGCTGTAATATTTCCCGATCATCATCCGCTACAATTCCCTCGTCAATCATTTTTGCAGGGAGAACTCCTTCGTTTAGTCCAATAATAAATGCTGCTTTTACGTCAGACAAACGCGATTTTTCAAGATCAGCAACGAGCACTTGATCGATTGCTGGCGGTACAAGAGAAAATCGCAAAGATTCAATCCCTGCTTCGAAAATAACTGAAAATTGCTTTAAAGATAACTTCTCGTTTCCGAATAACTCTACAAATTGATCAAGAAGTTCAATCATCCCATTCCACGCTTGGTCATGCTCTCTACTTTTTACTAATTTACCTGCTTGTTCAGCCTCTAATTTCCACTTTTCTAATTTCTCAGGTATATCAAGTTCTTCGAGATATAAAAAAATCGCTTCAGAAAGCAATCGTCCGTTCTTTGCTCTTTTTAGCCTGCGCGCTAATCGCAAAATAGGAGCAGTGATAAGCAGTCTGAGCTCGTTTAACTCTAATTCAACTAGTTTCTCTTGATCGGTTTGAACATTATTTTCAAATTCTATTCCGTAAAATCGACGATAAATCCAACGATCTCGCTTCGTCCACTTTTCTCCTTGAATTCCGTATGCTAATACATAGTTTTCAAGTCTATCAAACTTTTCACGAATTTGCTGATTGTTTTCATTTTTTGGAAAAAGCAACTCAGTTTTAACTGCGCGAAATACTGATTCATAACTCCAATTACTATTAATGATATCTAGTGTAGACCGGATAAGTTCTATTAACGGATGATTTAGCATCGTTCTTTTTTGGTCAATAAAAATCGGAATTCCATAATCATTAAAAATCGTTTCAATTATGTCAAAATAATCGTTCCCGTTCCTCATTAAGATTGCAATATCGCGATAACGATACCCTTTAGAACGTATGAGTTTATTAATTTTTCTAGCAACCCCTTCAATTTCTGCCCTGCGATTAGCAGCTTCATATAAATGGATTCTTGCTTTTTTTTGAAACGGAATTGCTGGACGAGAATCAAAGTATGATTCTAAATGGATGAGGGAAGGATCACGCCAGCGCTTTTGTTCATATAACAGATTGTTCTTTTCTATTTTAATTCCTTCTGATTGAGCGATATTATATAGTGTTTGGAAGGTTTCCCCAGTCATCCGAAATAAACTTAGCTCATCTGGCCCAAAATGAATGTAAGGCTGATCGACAGTTAATGCAATCGATACTCGCTGACAATGTTTCATTAATTGGGTAATCACCATATATTCTTGAGGAGTAAAACTATGAAATCCATCAATAAATATTTCAGCATTTTTTAAATAGTCAGATTGAGCTATTTTTTCTGCCATAAGACGGAAATAATCTTCAGAATCAACATATTTTCCAAAAAGAGCTTGTTCAAAATAACGATATATTAATTCAAGATCATGAAGTTTATCTTGTAAGCCTTTATTTTCTTCAGAAAGTAATCTATGCTGATCTGTTAATTCTTCCGGACGAATACAATACTGCTTAAACTCAGTTAATATTTGTTCCATCTGTTCAATGAATCCGTTTTTATCAGCAGCTAATTGAAAAAGTTTGAGCTCATCCTTTTTTTCCTCAATTATTTTCCTAATTAACATATTGACACCGATATTATTTAAATGATATCTGCTTCCTCCGCCAGTATCTTGCAAAATTCGCCAAGCAAGCCGTGAAAAGCTATACACTTGAGCTCTAATCATTCCACCAAGATGAGGAGTTGTCATTAAGTTGTATTCTGATAAAAATGTCATTTGATCTGGAACTAAGTATATGATTGGTGATCCGTCAGGACTTCTCAATAAGCTTGTTCTTATTTCGTTTAAACAGTTTGCGGTCTTTCCTGTCCCTGAACGTCCGATGATAAAACGGACAGACATTTACATAACCTCCTCTTTTACATTAGTCGACTAGTTTATTTTCTTTCTTAATCTTAACATAGAAACTTGAAAATCCTTTACGTTTGCATTAATAACCAATGATGATAAACAACAGATCACTGAATTAGGAGGGGACTTTTATAAATCATAAAAAGGCCTACTCTTACCTTATAAGGATCGTAACAATTAAATGGCTAATCACGTTAAGCGGCAGTTAGGCCCACCAGTTTTGTCAATGTAATGTAAAAGAAAGTTTGCCTTCCCCTTCGTTTCATATCGTTAGCAAAGAATGAGTTAATATTCAACAAAATTATATAATAAGCTTAACAAGGGATAAAACTAAAAAAGACTTACTCAATAGTTTAACTAATTGAATAAGCCTTTTTGTTTAATTTTTCATTACTTTAATGCATCTGGAAACGTACCTAGATCTATACCCCAAACCATTGGCATTAAGAAATAAATCGCTAACGTTATGATGAAAATTGCCATAATATTAATCCAAAATCCTGCTTTAACCATATCTTTAATCCGGATATAACCTGATCCGAAAACAATTGCATTTGGAGGTGTTGCAACCGGTAACATAAAAGCACACGATGCGGCAATTCCAGCAGCAACCATTAAACTATATGGATGGATATCTAATGCAAATGCTAAGGATGCCATGATCGGGAACATCATTGTCGCTGTTGCAGTATTCGATGTTATTTCGGTTAAAAATAAAACTAGTGTTGTTACAATAACAATTAAAAATACGAAGTGTATACTTTGTAGAACTGTAAGCTGTTCACCAATCCATGTTGCTAATCCAGAGTCTTTAAACCCTTTCGCAATGGCTAAACCGCCACCAAAGAGCAGTAATATCCCCCATGGAATACTTTTTGCATCATTCCAATTTAATAGCTTTCCTTCTTTCGCTTGACGTGACGGGAGGATAAATAACACGATTGCCGCTATAATTGCAATGATCGTATCATTAATGTTTGCCAAGCCGCCAACGCTATCAATAAGCCCGTTATTTTTTAACGCATCCATGATAAAAGTACGAGAAATCCAAATAATTGCTGTTAAAGAGAAAACAGTAAGGACAAGCTTTTCTTCAAAACTCATTTTCCCTAATGCACTTTTCTCTTTTTGAATCACTGCTTTACCACCAGGAATCTCTTTTATTTTAATTGGAAACGCTAACTTTACTAAATAAATCCACGTAATAATGAGTAAAACAACCGATAGTGGAACACCAAAGAGCATCCAAAGAGCAAAGGAAATATCAATTCCATAAAGCTCTCTCACAACCCCAGCGAAAATCGTATTTGGCGGGGTACCAATTAATGTGCCGAGTCCACCAATTGAAGCAGAATAGGCAACACCAAGCATAATCGCCTTGCCAAACGGCGAATCGGTTGGATTTTTTTCTTTTAATGCTTCATTAACATGTAAAATAACTGCCATTGCAATCGGCATCATCATCATTGCCGTCGCTGTGTTTGAAATCCACATTGATAAAAACCCTGTTGCAACCATAAAGCCTAAAATGAGTCGTTGTGTACTTGTACCGACAACTAAAATAATATTAAGCGCAATTCGTCGATGTAAATTCCACTTTTCCATTGCTATAGCAATAACAAAACCACCGAGAAACAAGAAAATTGTACTATCTCCATAAGCATTTGTAATTCCCTCTGTAGCTGCACCAGTTAATGGAAATAAAATAATAGGTAATAAAGACGTAACTGGAATTGGAATCGCTTCAGTGATCCACCATGTTGCGATCCAGACGGTGCTTGCTAAAACAGCTAAAGCTTCTTTTGACATTCCTTCTGGAGATAAACCAAATAAGATAATTAAAAATAAAATTGGACCTAACCAAAATCCAATGTTTTGTCCCATAGTTCGATTCGGTTTTTTTCCTCGTCTCTTCGATTGTCCATCAACGTTTGCTTGCTGATTTTTATGATCTAATTGTTTATCTGTTGCAAAAAATAGGAGGAGGTCTTTTGTTTTATAATGAATATCCCATAATTTCCCCCATAATGATTGAACATTTTCTCCCAATTTCTTTCCTCCTAATCAAATGTGATATATTAATTTAAAAAAATGATATACTATTTAATGAATAGCTGTCAATTAAAATTTTTTAAAAGATTTTTGTATTTTTTTGTATTAATTAAATTTTAAAAATTCATTTAATACTATAAAAATTTTATATCCTTATTAAAATAACATTTTGTTATAATATATATTTACAGATACTAACATCATTTTTTTTTTATTTCACACATTATTCTAATATAACTATATTGCAAATATATCGAGTAGGAGGGGGTGATTAGCCCCCGACCTCTCACACCACCGTACATACGGTTCCGTATACGGCGGTTCAATTTTATATTAAGTATGCACTTTGATGTAGTGTTGTTCACCGGAGATTAGACCAAATTTGGCTAATCTCTCATTGGTTATTGTCGTGGTGAGTATCCAAGAATAAGCTGTACGGGCAACACCCTTACTTGTGTGGCTATTTTTGTATGCACTGTATCTATCCATGCCTAGTTTAATCAGATTTCTCCTGCGATTCTTCGCAGTTTTCCATTTCTTCCAGATACACATTCGCAGTCTAAATCTTGTATGAGCATCTATTTTCCCAAGTGCTGTCTTCATATAACCGACCCTAAAGTATTTGACCCATCCTCTTATTAATTGATTGATTCGTTCTACCTGATACTTCGTATCGACGCTCCAATTTTTCCTTGTTAATTGTTTAAGTTTGAATTTAAGACTTTCTAAGGATTTTTGGTGTGGTCTCGCTTTGTATAAATCAGCTTGGTAATCTTTGAAGAATCCAAACCCTAAAAACTTCATATCGGGGTCATTCGGCTTCGTCACTTTTGATTTCTCCACATTAACGGTTAATCCTAGCTTCTCTTCAATGAATCTTGTCACAGACCTCATTACTCTTTTCGCCGACATCTCACTTCTGACCATGATAACACAGTCATCTGCGTATCTGACGAAACGCAACCCTCGATTTTCTAGCTCCCTATCCAGTTCATTAAGCATAATATTACTAAGTAACGGGGATAAGTTTCCACCTTGCGGAGTGCCGATTACTGTTTCTTGGTATTCCTCGTCTATTTGTACACCGCTTACCAAGAACTTACGAATGAGTGAAATAACATCTCCATCATCTATCGTTCTTGATATGAGATTCATCAGCCTATCGTGATGTACGGTGTCAAAGAAACGTTCCAAGTCGATATCTACAATCCAGTCGTATCCATCATTCATAAACTCTAAGGCTTTCAAAATAGCCATCTCGGCATAGCGTCTTGGTCTGAAACCATAACTATATTCGCTGAATTGTTTATCGAACATCGGTGTGAGAACTTGGGCAATCGCCTGTTGAATAACCCTATCTAGGACAGTCGGAATTCCTAAAAGTCGTGTTCCGCCGTTTGGCTTTGGTATCTCGACCCTTAGTACTGGTTTTGGATGGTATTTTCTATTTCGGATTTGATGAATCATTTCATCCTTATTCATCGCCATATATCCAACCAACTCATCTACAGTCATGTCATCAACACCGGCTGAGCCTTTGTTTCTTTTAACCTGTTTGATTGCATGGTCAAGATTATCTTTGTCGAGTATCTTGTCAAGTAGTTTCCTCTCGTGCATGCTTGTTATTTCCTTTCTTTCTCGTAGGTTGGTATCCACTTTCTTGCGATTTGCCAGTGGTCTATTTCCTTCCCCAATTAAAGATTTCTATAACCATAAAATTGTTCAGCCCTTCGCTCTTTCTAGCTTTCGTTAGACGTCTTCACTACTACGGCCTCTGCTGACTTCTCACTATCCAGTCTTGTATCACTACAAGATTTTGGGGCAGACGAGTGAGACCTCCCCAGTTAAGGTGCGAACTCTTTCCCTTCATCTATCTGCCATATATACACCGTATGATACAGTAGCTATGGGACTTCGACTTCTTTTGCAGTCTTATCCTCATACGTTGCCTCTTATATGATTTCTGTTCGTCAGACCGAAGGTTTGCCTCGAGCTTCCTTCAGATTCCACGTTACCGTGGACACCCTTGCTTTCAGCTATGTACTTACCGCTACAAGGTCGTACTCGGGACTTTCACCCGTTAGAGTTCGCCCATGCTGGGCGAACAAAAAACCCAGTATATAAATATACTAGGTAAGATAGTTAAAAAAGAGTATTTTTAGAAGATGATGCCCTCAGACTAAACAACGAGATGGAAGCAAACAGAACATGCGTTCGTAATCTCACTTCGCAACTGTTAAACCTCTAATTAGAAAAAACAGTCCCCATCTTTTTTAGTTTGTTTTTATCAATTTTACCAACGTGTGTTTTTGGAAGTTCCTCTAAAAAAATGAAGCGTTTAGGGATTTTATATTTTCCAAGTTTTTTTTCACAGTAGCTTTTCAATTCTTCCTCAGTTACATTTTCATCATCAATTTGGACGATAAACGCAGTGACAATCTCACCCCATTTATCATTAGGCATTCCTATTACCGCAGCTTCATTCACTTTTGGATGTGATGAAAGCCAATGTTCAACTTCTAATGGATAAATATTTTCACCTCCGCTAATAATCATATCTTTTTTCCTGCCAACAATATAGTAATATCCTTCCTCATCTCTTCTTGCTAGATCGCCAGTATAAATCCAGCCATTTCGAATTGTATTTTCTGTATCTTCCTTATTATTCCAATAATATTCAAATGAATGCTTCCCAATAATTAATAGTTCCCCGACTTCGTTGCTACTTGTTTCTCCGCCATGCTCATTTACAAGCTTGATTCCATTAAACATCATCGGTTTTCCGATCGAACCTTTTTTTCTCATTGCATCAACAGGATCAATGTAAAAATTATTAGGACCTGCTTCGGTCAACCCATATCCCTCTTTAAACGCTAGACCTTTGCGCTGAAAATGAGCGTAAATTTCATAAGGGCATGGTGCCCCTCCTGAAAGAAAGGCTTTTACTGTTGGAAAATTTGTCTGTTCAAATACTTCTGTTTGAGTGATTAAATGATACATTGTCGGTACAAACAATACGATTGTACATTGATATTGATTTAAGTAGATCATTGCCTTGTAAGGATCAAATTGATCAGCGATAACCACTTTCCCCCCCGTCATCAAAAGCGGAATAGAAAGTGCATTTAATCCTCCTGTATGGAACATTGGCATGTATGTTAACGTTGTATCCCTTTCAGTTAAATTCCAGCTAACGATTGTATTAATTCCATTCCAAATGATTGAGCGATGAGAAAGAACTGCTCCTTTTGGTTTTCCTGTTGTCCCACCAGTATAAATAAGTGCCAATGGATCATGTTCTTCGCCATGCACACTATCATTTACATCCTCCGCTGAAGAGACTATTTTTTCAAAATGAGAATCATTTACACAAATAGTTTTGTTTAGAAATGAAAGCTCCTTGACGATGTTAACTAAATCAGTATGATACCCTAGTAATACCGGTGTGCAATCTTCCAAAATATAATTGATTTCTTCAATAGCTAGTCTCCAATTAAGCGGTACAAATATTGCTCCTAATTTTGAGCAAGCGGTTAAAAAATCAAAATAACTAATATGATTAGGAGCCAATAATGCAACTCGATCTCCTTTTTTTACTCCTTTATGAACTAGCCAATTCTTTAAATGATTGGCTCGATCATTTAGCTGCTTATACGTCCATGAATGACCGTTTTCAGCGTGTATAATTGCTTCTTTATTTGGTGTTAATCTTGCTCTGTTATGAAGCCAATCGATTTCCCACCTCACTGTAATCTCTCCCTCACTTAAGATAAATTAATTGTATTAAACACGAGTTACAGCGTAGTTACAAAGCTACAATAAAGCTATTTAAAAAAACAGATTGGAGCTTTAACAAAAAAAGTAGATTAACAATATAAAAGTAATTATTGGTGTTTATTTCAATTATAAAAAAAAACTGTGAAATTCACGTTGGTGACGAAGTCTTTCTGGAGAATGAAAATTGGAATATTTAACAGGAAATCTCCAATAGCAAGGGCTTAAATTAAAGTAGAGTAGAAAACAGGAATTAGATACTGCCTTCTTTGTCCTCGGGGTTCAGGGTGTTCCACCTTACTAAGCCAGACAAGAGGGCAATTCCTTTTCCTGCTGCTCCCCCTCATCAAACCGTACGTGAAGTTTTCCCTCATACGGCTTTCCGACGTTCTTCTTCCTTTGGCTTTACGGATTTAATTCGCTAATTTCACCAATATGAATTGGACTTTATTTACTGTATCTTGAAGATAGGCATGTTTATGTCGTTTATTTCTTTTCTTGTTATGAAAAAGATTTAAACGTTGTAACACATACCAGTCAATGCGATTCAACCACCTCTTGGACATTGGAGAAAGTTGGTAGTAATTCTTGAATCCTTGTAACCTTCGGTTCAGTCCCTTCACCAATTCTTTTATGTCCATAAATAGTTTATGTCGTGGTTCCGTAAAATCCTTGATTTTCTTTCGCATCTTCTTCATAGCCTTCTTACTCGGGACATGGTTCATGATTAAGAATGTTCGACCACCCTTTTTACGAATGGGGAATTTTCGATGATGGAATCCCAGAAAATCAAATCCGTCACTGTCATCCCAGATGTTGACGAGTCTTGATTTCTCCTTATGTAGTGAGAGGTCAAGTTTTCCCATAATTGCTTGGATGACTCGTATACCTTCTAGCGCTTGCTGTTTTGTCCTGCACAAAATGACAAAGTCATCCGCATAACGAATAAGAGAACCTAGATGGCTGAATTTCTTTTCCCAGAGGGAATCCATCACATCTAAATATATGTTCGAAAGTAATGGTGAAATCACACCGCCTTGAGGGGCCCCCAAGACAGAATTCCTCACTTTTCCTTCTTCCATGATTCCTGCTTGTAGCCATTTGCGAATCAATTTCAGCACTTTGCGGTCACTAATTCGCTGTTCTACAAGTTTCATCAATTTATCATGGTTGATGTTATCAAAATAACCTTGGATATCGACGTCTAATACCCAATAGCTTTTCTTGCTCTCTTTCCTGATTTTCGCTATGGCTTGATGCGCATTCCTTTTGGGACGGAAACCATAAGAACAATCTTTAAAGTCAGCTTCAAAGATAGGTTCTATGACTAGCTTGGTTGCCATTTGTACAACCCTGTCCTTGATGGTTGGGATTCCTAATGGACGTTTCTTTCCATCATCTTTAGGGATGTAAGTACGTAAAACTGGTTGTGGATGATATCGATTTTCCTTCAGTTCAAGATAAATCTCATTAAGAAATCTATCCTCCCCATAGATCTCAATATTTTCCATAGTCTGAGAATCTACTCCACTACTCCCTCGATTTCTTCTTACTCTTTGCCATGCTTCCCACAAGATATCAGGTCGATAAATCTTATCATATAAGGCATGAAACCGGCGTGTCTTGCTTTCCTTGGCACAAAGGTATAATGTTTTCCAGAGTTCTTGAGCTTTTGCATAATTGGTGTAGTTAGCCATTTTCTTGGCATTCACTGACTCTTACCTCCTTGAATATATGAACGAAGTAGGGTATTGGCTTTTGCCGTCCTTCCCTAGACAACGTTGTGTTGGCATTGTCATCATTGGTACTATGACCCCCTCCGACTCCCTCTCAGTCCATCCACCACTTCGCTTCATGCTTATAGGTTTCTGTGTTACTTCTTTAGAAGTGACCGAGGAGGGTATCCCCAGTTCCGTTAACTACTTTCCTAACATGTCGTTCCCCTTACCCCGAGGGATTCTTCAGTGCTGAATTCCAAGTTCCTCACACCTTCCATGGTTTTCGCCCATGTTCACCAGGCTCAACTTCCCTTTGTCCTCAACGAGGGTTGTAATTGACGAGGCGGCAGGATTCACTTCATGTTACGACCTGCTAGGTTGCTCGCACTCACGAATGAATTACTTTGTCACAGGGCTTCAACCTTAGGATTTCTCCACCAGTTGCCTGTCAGCTACTGAGCGTCTTGGCACTTACTCAGGTTGGACTTTCACCAACTAGCAATTAACGGCCTGCTGGGCGCGCCAAACTGCAAAAACGAAGCTAGTAACCTTATAACGGTTTCTAGCTTCGTTTTTATAGAGATCAAGAACAGGTCAATAATCATAAATCGTTTTTGGTGCTTTACGTTTATGCTCTGATTTTAAAAAGTATTTTTCTAACATTGAACTAGTTTGTTTACTAACAACTTTTCCTTCTAAATAATCATCAATTTCTTCATAAGTAACACCAAGAGAAATTTCGTCTTCTAAGTTAGGAGCATCATCTTCTAAATCAGCTGTTGGTCTTTTTAAATATAAGTGTGAAGGGCACTTTAATGCCTTTAAAAGTTCCTTGCCCTGACGTTTATTTAATCCGAAGATCGGCTCTAAGTCACATGCTCCATCCCCATGTTTTGTAAAATAACCTGTTAAAAATTCTGCACTATTATTTGTTCCTAAAACAACACAATGATTTACAGCAGCAATACTATATTGAACTTTCATTCTTTCACGTGCTTTCTCATTTCCTTTTATAAAGTCTGAAATGACTACACCAGCCGATCTT
Source organism: Bacillus aquiflavi (assembly GCF_019915265.1). Taxonomy (NCBI): domain Bacteria; kingdom Bacillati; phylum Bacillota; class Bacilli; order Caryophanales; family Bacillaceae; genus Bacillus; species Bacillus aquiflavi. The sequence continues at coordinate 732,302 of NZ_CP082780.1, read as the reverse complement.
AATGCTGCAACACTTGCGTCTACCGACTGTTTAATATTTACTCTGTATAAAACATTTGGTTGAATATAAACCAGCGCGTCTTGGCAGTCACGTTCATCAACTTGAACGCCGTAAGGAAGCCGAACAGCAATAAATTTATAATGATTATTTCCATTCTCTCTGTTCTTTTCATTTATAGCTATTTGTGCTAATTTTGCTACTAACGTTGAATCTTGTCCGCCAGATATCCCCAATACGAAACCTTTGATTGCATGATTTTTTTCAAGAAATTCTTTTAAAAAATTTACCCTTGTCCTTATTTCCGCTTGTGGGTGAATATGAGGCTTCACTTTTAATTGTTGAATAATCTCATTTTGTAATCCAGTATCCATTCGTTTTATCCTCCTCATTCCTTATACAAGCCGTGTGCAAGTGCATACTGTAATGCTTTTTCCGGAACAAGGTACTTTACGCTTAAACCATCTTTAAGACGAGAACGAATAAAACTTGAACTTGTTTCAACTTTAACTCCTTTACTTAAACAATCAAAATGGTGTTCATATTTTGTTAAAAGGGAATCTTGAGCAATCATTTCAGCCATATCATAACCTTCTCGCCCCATCACGACAAAGCGATTAGACTCGATTAGTTCTTTTCCATATTTCCATGAAGAAATATTAGCTAAGTTATCAGCACCCATTAAAAAATACAATTCATCATTTGGATACTTCTTTGCTAATTTTTTCATCGTATAATACGTATACGTTTCCCATCCTGCTGCATTCATTTCAACTGTCTCTATTTTAAATTTTCGTTGGCCGTCAATTGCTAATTTCACCATGTTAAGCCTATGAAAATTTGCGGTTAGCTGCCTGCTTTTATCTATTCTTTTATCTGATGACAACAGTAATAAAATGAAATCGAACCCGCGTCTGTCACTGATCATTTCCATCGTTACCATATGCCCTAAAGTAATAGGATCAAAAGCCGAGCCAAAGACGCCTATTTTCATTGTTTTCCCCCCTTTACTCTCCTATCATTTACTACCCACTCTGTTTACCTTCTCTTGGACCTCTTTTATTTTATTCATTTTGTTCTCCCAACATTTTTGACTTAAATCTACGTGATACACTTCAGGGTTCATCGTCCTTTTATATTCATCCCATAAGTATGTTAAGCTTTCAGCGGTATACTTTTGAATTTGTTTTAAAATTGGTAATTGATAAACGAGCTTTCCTTTTTTAAATATATCTACATGAAGATCTCTCGCTTCAAAATTCGTTATAAATTTACTAATAAACGTGTGTACTGGATGAAACATTTTAAGTTTCTTGTCTTTTTGGGGTGTCTCCTCTTCTAAAGCAATGTAATCACCTTCGGACTTATTGTTAACTTTTTGAATAATACGATAAACTCTCTTTTTTCCAGGTGTTGTTAATTTTTCAAGATTGCCTCCCATCTTTGCCCCTACTTTTATTGTATCAACCATTTCATCGCTTTCATTATTTTTTTGAATCGATACCAACTTATACACAGCACCAAGTGCTGGTTGGTCAAAAGCGGTTATAAGCTTTGTTCCGATCCCCCATACATCAATTTGTGCTCCTTGAGCTTTTAAATTTAAAATTGTATACTCATCTAAATCATTTGAAGCATAAATCTTCGCATTTTTAAAACCTGCTGCATCTAACATTTTTCTCGTTTCTTTAGATAAGTAAGCTAAGTCTCCACTATCTAATCGAACACCGAGGAAGTTAATTTTATTTCCTAATTCCTTTGCAACTTTAATTGCGTTAGGTACACCAGACTTTAGCGTGTCATACGTATCTACTAAAAAGACACAATCCTTATGTCTTTCAGCGTATTTTTTAAAAGCAACATATTCATCTTGATATGCCTGTACTAAAGCATGGGCATGTGTACCAGCCACTGGAATATCAAACAATTTACCAGCGCGAACATTGCTTGTAGCATCAAAGCCGCCTATATAAGCAGCTCTCGTTCCCCAAAGGGCTGCGTCCATCTCTTGGGCACGACGAGTACCGAATTCCATTGCACTTTGGTTACCAATCACTTGCTTAATTCTAGATGCTTTAGTTGCGACTAAAGTTTGATAGTTTACGATGTTTAAAAGCGGTGTCTCAATTAATTGAGCCTCTGCTAAAGGTGCTTCAATTCGGAGAATCGGTTCATTTTCAAATACCACTTCCCCTTCACGCATACTGCGCAAATTACCAGTAAATCTTATTGTTTTCAAATAAGCAATAAAATCATCTTTATAGCCTAATTCTTTTAAGTAAGCTAAATCAGAGTTAGAAAATGCAAAATTATTCAAGTAGTTGACCACTTTTTCTAAACCGGCAAATACTGCATAGCCATTACCAAATGGTAGCTTTCTAAAATAAACATCAAATACTGCTTTTCGATTATGAATCCCATCGTTCCAATAAGTTTCCGCCATGTTAATTTGATATAAATCTGTATGGAGTGCTAAGCTATCATCTAACTGCATTTTCATTTATGTATTTTCCCCCTTAAATAATCGTTGCATTTAATGACTTTTCGAAGTGCTGCAATGCCCACTCATGGCCAACTGGATTAAAGCTTGCGACGGCTTTTTTATGGATAACAATTTTGAATCCTAAATTATAAGCATCTATTGCGGTATGTAAACAGCAAATATCTGTTGCACAACCTACAATGTGAACTTCATCGATTCCGCGTTCTCTTAATTTAATAAACAAATCTGTACCTGCAAATGCACTGTAACGCGTTTTATTTATATATAAAACATGATCTAAATGCTTTGCATTTTGATATACATTTTCCAACTCTCCAAATAATTTTCGTCCTTCTGTCCCTTCAATATTATGGGGAGGATACAATTTAGTTTCAGGATGAAATTGATCTCCTTTTTTATGTAAATCAATCGCAAACACTACTAATTGTTGCTGCTCGATAAACTGTTTTGTCAAGGAAACAATCTCTTTTTCGATTTCTTGTCCAGGATTACCACAAGTTAAAGCTCCATTGTCAGCAATAAAATCATTCGTGTAATCAACATTAATTAATACTTTTTCCATTTTCCTCTCTCCTTTATAAATAAATTGATACAAATCTTTCTTTATCTACAAATCGATACATTTTAGCTGGGCGTTTTGAATTTCTCCTCGTTTCTTTTACTTCATTGTTTTCTCCTTTAACTTCTTCAATAAAGTCAAATTTATGTAACTTTTTATAAAAGTTATTTGACTCAATTTGTTTATGATAAAAAACAGCTAAAATGACTTTTTGCAATTCGGGAATTGTAAATTCCCTTGGTAAAAACGTTCGTGCCAATGTTGTTTCAGCCATGTCCTTTTTTATCCATTTTATTGAATCTTCAATAATCTTTCGGTGGTCAAAGGCTAAATCTAGGTTAAACACTTCATCAAGTGTAAATAATTGAACATCGTCTGCATCATCTGCTGCTTGACGATGTTCTAAATAATACTCATTTACAATTGCATAATGTGCGTTGGCAATAATCCAACCTCTTGGGTCTCTTCCAGGTTTATCATATACCCCAAAATGTTTCAGATGTATGTGATCAACACCTGTTTCCTCTGCTAATTCTCTTTTTGCGGCTTCAAAAGCAGTCTCGTCATTACGAACAAAACCGCCCGGCAGCGCCCATTTCCCACCTTCGATATTTGGATTGCCTTCCGCATCAATTTCTGACCTTTTAATTAACATTAACTTTAAAACTTTTTTATTTTGATCCTCTTCATCGTCAACAATCGTAAATACAGCGATATCACTTGTATATCCGTCAGGAGTCCGATATTTATTTAGATCGTAATATTTCAGCGCCTCTTCATTTTTTTTTATTGCCTTCACCCTCGTATAGTAGTAGTAAGAGCTCTTTCTAGAAGAATTCCCAGTTGATCCGGATCCTCTACAATTCACTCTAGATTCCTATAGGTTTTTTTAAAGGTTAGCCTCTCGGCTTTCCCATCAATAAATGTTTTTGTTTTACCCTTGTTTCACCCCTTTGGTGGGGAAGCCGAGGTAAAATCAAACTATCAATAATAGATTTACGTATTGTTGTTATTTCGCAGGGGGGATAGTTCCCTACTGCTTCTTTGAAATACCTTTTAACTGAATATCGTGAAATGGCGGAGAATGGAGGATGCTCCAGCGTTTTACTCCGTCATTTTTTTTATAGCGTTTTAGACCTGCTCATGGGGCAATGGAACCCGACAGGATCGTATCAGGATATTGCTTTTCCCCCTTGCGGACATCTCGCGATGTACTGCTTAATAAGCCTGCTACCCATGGTTCATTATTAAAATAAAGAAATTGCCAAGTTAATGAAAGGCATACCGCAAACTCTAACGTCTGTAAAAGGAATTGGAGACGTTTATGCGGCAGGGCTGATAGCCGAAATAGGCGATATAAAGCGATTTAAAGATCATCATGCCTTAGCGAAATATGCTGGTTTGGTATGGAACCAAAACCAATCGGGCGAATTCGAATCCCAAGAAACGGCAAGAATGAGGACAGGCAATAAATATTTGCGATACTACCTTATTCAAGCTGCCGATAAGATCCGAAAGTATGACTCTGAATATAAAGCTTTTTACACAAAAAAGTACGATGAAGTTCCAAAACATAAACACAAACGCGCTCTCGTCTTAACTGCAAGAAAACTGGTACGATTGGTGTTTTCGCTACTACGCGCACCAATCAGTTGTACACACAACCTGAAAGGAGAGATTAAAACTTCTCATTCAGACCCTTTCAAACACCCAGCTTCACACTAATAGTGATTGGTAAAAAACTGAAAATAGTGTGAGGTTTATTTGTTATACTCTTTTTAAGCACTTTTCAATGAAATCCAATATTAATTTCCAATCCACCGAATTTTAGTGCTTGACATATTACCACTGGGCTTAGTTAAATTTTTTTAATTGTTAATTGTATAATTTATAATTAATATATATAATAAAAATTTAAAAATCAAGCTTTAATTACGTAATTATTTATTTTTCTTTTACCATTACTGCCGTTGTCTCTTTTATTAAAAAAGTTTGTTTTATGGAAAAAATAACACAAATATAATTAAAAAAACGCCAAATGGCGCTTTTAATATTTTTTATCATTAAAATATTTCTAAAAAGACGGTTGCCCCCATTCCACCTCCCACACATAATGATGCAACTCCTTTTTCTAGTTCTCTACGCTTTAATTCGTGAATAAGACTAACGATAAGACGTGCCCCAGTACAGCCAATTGGATGTCCAAGACTAATTCCACTACCATTTACATTTACAATCTCTCTATTTAAGCCTAATTCTTTTTCAACAGCCAAATATTGCGCTGCAAACGCTTCGTTCACTTCAATTAAATCCGCATCTTCCAATGACCACTTCACTTTTTCCAATCCATTTTTTATACTTGGAACTGGACCTCTACCCATCACTTTTGGATCGACTCCCGCAAGCGAAAAGCCAGTAATTTTTGCTAAAGGCGTTAAACCTTTGTTAAGTGCAGCTTCCTCTGACATGAGAATAAGTGCAACTCCACCATCATTTAAGCTTGAAGCATTCCCAGCGGTTACTGTGCCATTTTTACGAAAAATCGGCTTAAGCTCTGTAAGCTTTTCAATCGTTAAATTTGGACGGGGACCTTCATCTTTTGAAATCATCCGATCTCCCGTTCTCGTTCTTACTGTGATTGGAACAATTTGTGATTCAAAATAGCCATTTTCAATCGCTGTTATTGCCCGCTGATGGCTTAATAATGCTACTTCATCCTGCTCTTTTCTTGAAATATGATGAGTATCTACTAGATTTTCCGCTGTTTCTCCCATCATAATATGATGAATTGGGTCCTCTAATACTTCCCAAACAGAATCAGTTATTTGTCCATGCTGCATTCGTGCTCCCCAACGATGCTGTTTTAATAAATAAGGACTTGAACTCATGGCTTCTACCCCACCCGCGAGCACAATGTCTGACATTCCGGTTTGGATTTGCATGGCACCTGAAATAACCGCTTGCATCCCAGAGGCGCATTGCCGTTGAACAGTATAACCTGTTGTTTGCTCTGAAAGTCCCGCCAATAAAGCTGCCGTCCTTGCAGTGTTTGGCTGATCAGTCCTCTGAATACAATGCCCTAAAATGACCTCGTCAACTTCATCATGTTCTAATTTACTACGAATAACAGCCTCATTCATAACTGGAACAATTAAATCCGTTGGTAATAATTGCTTAAAGGCACCTCCAAATGTTCCGATCGGTGATCTAACTGCAGAAGTAATCACAACATTTCTCATTTTTTAAATTCTTCCTCTCTAAAGATCATTAGTATCAGCTATCACTCTAATCTATACCTTTATAAATCATAAGCTACGTTAAAGGCTCATTTGTGCGAGACTAGTCTCATCCACCCTCGAACCATGATCATATAAATAGAGAAAGCAAGCATACTTTTTCTTCGATTCATATTGCAGAAGGGAAATGAGCCGATAAATCAACAAAGTTATAAACATAGCTAAATAATAAAAATCACATAATAATGCCACCATCAACATGAAGTACAATTCCATTTACATAAACTGATTCATCCGATGCTAAAAATAGATATGCATTTGCAATATCTTCTGGCTTGCCAAGACGGCCAACTGGAATCATCGTCTTTAATTGTTCTATCACTTTCTCTGGCACGGTTGCAACCATGCTCGTTTCTACAAATCCAGGTGCAACAGCATTCACATTAATTCCTTTTCTCCCTAGCTCCTTTGCCCACGTTTTCGTCATCCCGACGACACCTGCTTTCGTGGCTGCATAGTTTGTTTGTCCAATATTACCGTATACACCTGAAACAGATGAAGTGCTAATGACTTTTCCTTTTCCTAGTTCAAGCATCGCGGGTAAAACGGCTTGTGTACAATTGAATACACCTGTTAAATTTACATCGAGAACTGCCTGAAAATCTTCAGCTTTCATATTTTTAAGCATCGCATCCTTCGTAATTCCTGCATTATTAATTAAAATATCAATTTTCTTAAATTCTTTTATCACTTCAGCAACGAGAGAAGCAACACTGTTACGATCAGCGACATTTACTTGAATAAACTTTACTTTATACCCTTTTTCTCTAAGTTCCTTTTCTCTTTCTAAGCCAGCTTCACGATTATAATCTGCAAGCACGACTGACGCTCCTTCAGAAGCAAATCGTTCCGCAGCAGCAAATCCAATCCCATTTGCTCCGCCAGTAATAATTGCTACTTTATCTTTTAATCTCATTTTAATGTCCTCCATTATTTTCTAAAAATTCGTAAATAACTGATAATGTTTGCTCTATGTCATCGACTAAAGGCGAGTGTCCACAGCCTTTTAGCTCAACGTAACGTGCAATTGCTCCTAAATCTGCAACAATTTCCTCGGTCATTTGTGCAGTAACAACTAAATCTTGCTCTCCGCGTAACACTAGCACAGGAATATTAATGTTTTTAACTTTATTCGTACCCGCACATACTTCATTTGAATGATGACTAATATTAAACGTATTTAATGCATAATAGACTTCAGCTAAATTTCGCTGTGTCATCATATCGTCAATATATTGTTCATACCTTTGCTCATCTGGCTGATTATGAGTATAAATAAGCATATTCCATAATGTTTTTAAAAATTCGCGATTTTTCATATCATAAGCCGCCTGGACTTGTACTGTTTTTCCTTGATCGTTTTTAATCTCCTCATATGTTTTTAATCGATTTTGAACATCAGGTAAACCTTCCTTTGTCGTTCCATAGAATGGATAACCCCTCGTAGAAGCAGAAGCTAACAAAACAAGTTTTTTACAATCATTTGGATATGAGGCAACATACTCCATTCCTACAGCTCCGCCCGTTGACCAACCAACCATGATAAAATCTTGCAATTTGAGTTCATTAACAAACAATTCTACATCTTCTGCAAACTCATTAATTGAATAAATACGATTGTAATATGAGGAACGTCCAAAACCGCGCAAATCAATGGCATAAACTTTATATTTTGGATCAAGCTTCTCTAAAAATAAATCCCAATGCTTAGAAGAGGTCATATTTCCATGAATTAAGAGAATTATTTCTTCCCCGCCACTCCGTTCTCGATAAGCAATTGTCTCCCCATTTGGTAAATCAACCGCTTTCAGTAAGATGTTCGTCATGTTTATGCTCCTTCCCCCCAGCGGATTGTTGTTGCTCCCCATGCATAACCAATCCCAGCACTAACAAGGACAACGATATCACCTGATTTTATCTTTCCAGCCTGTTCAGCTAATTGTAATGATAAAATTTGATCAATCTGACCAATATGTCCGTAGTTTTCTAAATAAATTGACTGATCACTAGACAAACCTAGTTGTTTTAACACATAATCATGTGCAGATTTCTTCATATGCAACATTCCAACATAACCAATGTCCTTTTTCGAGAAATCGCTTTTTTCTAATGAAGTATTAATGACTTTCAAGAAGTTTTCCATTGATTTTTTTTCTAGGCGTTGCTTCATTCCCTCGGGGTCTAACACATCAAGCTTATTTAATCCTTTAGCAAGCATTTCTTTTGTAAGCGGATTTTTCGTTCCTCCGGCTACCACAACAACATCTTCAGAAAATGAGCCATCTGTCATTAATTCTGTTTCTAACAATAAATTACGAGACTCGCCTTTTCTTAAAATCATTGCTCCTCCGCCTGCACCGAGATTAAACATAAACCTTGTTCTCTTATTCTCGTAATTAATAAAATCAACATTACGATAGCCGCCTGCAAGAAGAACTGTTTTGATTGAAGAATCAGTAAGCATTAAGCTTTTTGCCACCTTTAATGCCATAACAGTTGTACTGCATCTTAACGCAACATCAAACGCCCAAGCATTGACTGCACCAATTTCTTCTTGTAGCTTAATTGCTGCTGTCCAAAGCGGATATTCTTTATGCTCTTCACCAATATAAATCACAACATCTATTTCTTTTGGATTTATGCCTCCTTCTTCTATTGCTGACTTTGCTGCTCGTATCCCCATTTCGCACGTATGATCATCTTTTCCTGGGATAGGCTTTTGCTTTATTCCCATCTTCTTTTCCACAACTTCAACGGGTATTCCTGCCTTTTCAGCAATTTCTTTCCCGGTTATAAACGTATCTGGCAAGTAAATACCTGTACTAACTATTCCGATATTCATCCCATTCTTCCCTTCTATAAATCTTCCACTGTTTTTTTCATCATCGACATCACATCTTCGAACGTTTCATAGATTGTTTCAACATCTTCCTGAACATGAGTAACCTTAATACGCCACCGTTTTATTATTTCATTTTTCTCCGTTTCGGTTAGCTGAACACGAACAACAAATGAGGCCACTTTACTTTGCTCCATCAACATCCTCCAAACTCGCCAAGCTTTTTTCTATTTTATTTTGTTTTTTCAAACGGAATCTTAATGTTTTTAATGTTCCGACAATACCAAATGGGAAAAACATGACAGCTAAAATGTAAATGATTCCAAAGAAGATCACCCATCGTTCAAAAATCCAATGTATCTTCGCTAACTCTGTCAGCCAATGATGGGCAAATTCAATTAATCCTGCTCCAACAATTGCCCCTACTAGCGTTCCTACTCCACCGATAATGGTCATTAATAAAGCATCGAGAGTAATATCCATTGCAAACACACTCGTATTTACAAACCTTAATGACAAAGCATATAAACTACCTGCAATTCCTGCCATTATTCCGGACATGACACTGGCAATGATTTTATAATGTAACACATTATAACCTAATGATTCGGTACGTTGTTCATTTTCTCGAATTGCTTGTAAGACCCTTCCGACAGGTGAATTTGTAAATCTTTTTAAAAACATAAATACGAAAATCATTATCAATAAACAAATAAGATAAAAATCAGTTCGATCTTTAAATAATTCAGGAACTCGAAATGTAAACCCATCATTACCAAATGTAACCGAACGCCATTTTTCAGCTAATACTAAAAATAAACCTGATAAAGCTAACGTTAACATAGCATAAAAATGACTTTTTAAACGCAACGTTAACAAACCTACTAAATAACTAATTAATCCAGTTAATATGATGGTTAACAATACAGCAAAAAGCAAAGTAGTAATCGTTGGTTCAAACTGCTTCAATAATATGCCGGTCACATATGCTCCCATCCCAAAAAACATTGCATGACCGAACGAGACAATCCCTGTATATCCAAGCAATAAATCATAACTCATTGCAAAAATAGCAAAAATAAACACTTGGGTAAGTAAGATTAACATACTACGGGAGTCATTCACGAACGGTAAAAACAATAAAAAAAAAACTACCGAAATATAAACAATATTCATTTTATTCTCTTTTAACATGACCATCCTGATCACTCCTTCATCCCAAACAGTCCTTGTGGTCTAAAAATAAGGACAACAGCCATTAATAACATATTTACAGCTAACGCTAAATCGGGAACGAAATATGCCATAAATGAACCAGATAATCCTACTAAAATTGCCGCCAAAATTGAACCCGAAAAGCTTCCCATTCCTCCGATAACAACAACGATAAAAGCTAAGATCGCAAATTCCATGCCCATTTCAGCATAAATGACCCCAGAAAAAGGAGCAAAAAGAACTCCACTAAGAGAAGCCATTCCCGCACCAACCATAAAAACAAACATAAATACTCGATTAATATTTATTCCAAGAGCCTGCACCATTTCTTTGTCCATCACACCAGCTCTCACAACTAATCCGATCTTCGTCTTCTTTAATAAATATTGAATAAGGGAGAAAATTAATAATCCGACTGCAATAATAAAAATTCGATATTTAATAACTACAATCCCGCCAAATTCCCAGCTTCCCTTTAAAACGTCAGGTGAAGCGGCTGCAATTTGGTTGGGCCCCCAAATAACTTTTAACATTTCTGACAGCACAAGCATCAGGCCAAGTGTCACTAAAATTTGCTGAACATGATTTCCATATACAGGCTTTATAATCCATTTTTCTGTTATAAAACCTAATAACAGCCCAGTTACGATTGCTCCTCCTATTCCAATCAAAAAGTTCCCAGTCATCATATAGATCCATGTACCGCTATATGCCCCCCAGGCAAATAATCCGCCATGAGCAAAGTTCAACACGTCCATCAAACCGAAAATCAACGTTAAACCAGCTGCAAGAAGAAAAATTAACATTCCCGTTGCTAGTCCATTTAACATTAAATTAATAAAAACCTCCAAAGGAACTCCTCCTTTCTTATGCAATACCTAAATATTTTTGACGAAGCGACTCATCTTCTTTTAAAATCTTCATTGCTCCATTCTTTACTGTCTTTCCATCATCAATAATATAAAATTCATCGCCAATCGTACTGGCCATATAAAAATTTTGTTCAACAAGGACAATTGTCGTCTTTTCTTTCATCTGCATGATTGATTCCATCACCTTATCCACCACGATCGGTGCTAAACCTTTACTTGGCTCATCTATAAGCAGTAAATCGTTATCATTTACATAGGCTCTTGCGATCGAAAGCATTTGTTTCTGTCCTCCACTCAGTAATCCACCATGTTTCTTCCAAAACTTTTTTAAGTCAGGAAACAGTTTTAATATCCATTCCAGCCTTTCATTAGTCTCGTCTGCTTCATCTTTCATTGCCACTTTCATGTTTTCTTCAACGGTTAATTGTGCAAAAATCCCTTGATCTTCTGGAACGTAACCAATCCCTCTTTTCGCAATTGAAAAGGTTGGTACTTTCTTAATATTTTCGCCTTTGTAAATGACATCTCCCTTTGCGGGAGGATGAAGCCCCATAATGGTTCTCAAGGTTGTCGTCTTACCCGCTCCGTTTCTTCCAAGTAACACTGTGACGCTTCCTTGTTTTACTTCGAAGGAAACTCCTTGCAAAATATGAAATTGTCCGATATACGTTTCAACTTCATTAAGCTTTAGCAGCACGCTCATCGTAAAAACCTCCTAAATATGCCGACTGCACAGTCTCATTTCCCATAATTTCCTCTGGTGTTCCATCTGCTAACAGTCTGCCATTAAATAGCACCATCACTGAGTCTGAAAGATCGATAATCATATCCATTTTGTGCTCAATTAAAATAATTGTACGATTACCTTGTTCTTTTATTTTTTGAATGACTTCAAGTATTGTTGGCACTTCTTCAAGAGACATTCCAGCAGTAGGTTCATCAAGAAGCAGTACTTCGGTATTAAGTGCTAACAACATTGCAATTTCAAGCTTCCGTTTTTCTCCATGTGCTAAATTTCTAACAATTGCATGTTCCTTTCCTTCAAGTAAGACAAGCTCAAGCCATTCACGAGCTTTTTCCTCAAAGTGTTTATACTTTTTAAAATGAGATAGCATTTTGTATCGTACTCCTGCTTGAGACTGTACTGCTAGACGAACATTTTCAAGTACTGTTAAATTAGGGAAGACATTTGTAATTTGAAAAGACCTGCCAATCCCTTTTCTTGTTCTTAACATTGGAGATAATTTTGTCATCTCTTGTCCTCGATAAAATATTTGCCCACTAGAAGGAGTGAGCTGACCGCTCAATAAGTTGAAAAACGTTGTCTTCCCTGCTCCATTCGGTCCGATTATTGATTTAAAATGATTTTCTTGGACCTTTATACTTACAGAATCTACAGCCGTATGACCTCCAAATTTAACTGTTAAATCTTTCGTTTCAATAAGTGCAGTCATCTGATTCCACCACCTATACATTTTTCCTATATTTTCGTTAATCGAACATTAGACTCTTTTCAAAATTGGGGAGAAACAATGAACTTCGGTATTGATCAATACCGAAGTTCATCTAAAATTAGTTTTGGACTGGCGGCGCCGTCTCTTCTGGTGCTAATTCTCGAATAAGCACTGGTACAGGGTATGGAATTCCATCCTGTTTTTCCAATTTTATCGCATACAATGTTTGTAATGCTTGATGATCTTCTGGTCTAAATGTCATCGTTCCTTTTGGTGTCTCAAAACTCATACCTTCCATCGTTTCAATCAATTTTTCAGCATCAGTATCTCCTTCTGTTTTCTTCACTGCCTCTACAATCGCTATCGCGGCGCTCATCCCACCAGGTGTAAACAAGTCAGGGAGCTCGTTGTTAAACCGTTTTTTATGCTCTTCAACTAGCCAATCATTAATCTTATTATTCGGAAGGTCATGATAATAAACGCTGAAGCCTTCCATGCCCACCAAAGGTTCCATAATTGATAATGCAGCAATATCGGGAGCGCCGGTAGAAATTTTAATCCCTTTTTCTTGTAATTTCATATCAGCAATTTGATTCCACGGTGAGTTTGCACCTGACCAAATAACAAACAAATAGTCCGGCTTTGCATCAATAACTTTTTGAATATTAGATGTATAATCAGTTGCAGCAGGATCAGCAAATTCTTCATGAACAATTTCTGCACCAAGCTTTATAGCAGCTTCTTTAAATGCCTCAACACCATCCCAACCGAAAGAATAATCAGGTGCAAATGTAGCAATTTTCACACCTTTGTCCGCAATTGCTACTGCGCCTGCTACTGCGTCCTGCGATGAATTTCTAGCCGTCCGGAAAATAAACTTATTAAATTCAGAACCAGTTATACTATCTGCGACAGCTGGTTCAACAATCATAATTTTTTCATATTCCTCTGCAAGCGGCAAAACAGCTAATGTGTCACCAGAGCTAGAGGAGCCAATTAAAAAGTCAACTTCGTCTTCTTCAAGTAATTTTGTTGCCTTTTGAACCGCTACTTCAGGCTTTGTTTCTGTATCTTCAATGATATACTCAATTTTACGGCCAGCTACTTCCTTTTTTCCGTCTGTTGCATAATCTAGACCTAACTCAAAGCCATGAACTGTTTGCTTTCCGTATGACTCTAAACCACCTGTTAAAGAAGCTAACACTCCTATTTTTATCGGCTCATTATTCTCTCCTTTACTTTTTTCAACTTTCCCAGTCTTATTTGAGTTACATGCAGTTGAAAAAAACACCATAAAAATGAATAGACATAATAATGCAGTATTTCTTATTAACGCTTTCACACGCTTTCCCCCTTAAAATCTCTTAAATAAGCCCATTTGCTTTGAATTATCATAATAAATAGTGGTTACAAATCAGTTACAATACACATCGGTCCTACTTGAACTCCAAGGTTACTAAAAGAACTTATGATGATTCCATTTAAATCATGATAGAATATGTCAAAAGTAGGGAATAAAAATAGAACAGTTAGTTGAAACAAATTAATTCGTAATTTCACAAGTTAAATAAAAGATTTTATCATGTAGAAACAGGGAAAAAACAAATGAGAATAAATCGATAGGTAATTGGAACAAGTTGATGAGAGGTTTGTACAAATTGAAGAAAACTCGAAAATGATCAATCAGAAAATCGAAGCTATTTTAAAAGCATTAATTTATATTGACATAAAAACATATGTAAGCTTATGACTCGAACACAAAATCATTTGAGACATATATCAACTATTTAAGTGAAAACACTGATCAGGATCATCTGGAGATTGCTGAACTGAAAAGGCGATTTATTTTAGTTCCTTATAAGCTTTTTTCTTCGGGCTACTATTCTTCAAAAATAAAATCATTCCTATTTTCCATAACGGGGTTATGAAAATAACCCCGTTATACATGTAAAAAGCATTAAACTATATTTCACTCTTTTTCTTTTATGTTTATAAAAGAGTGTTTAATCAATGATTATCTTCTACTTGACCCAATAATCATCTCATACATCCTCTCAATCGGCTCTAATGGGGTAACTCCGAGTTCAACTTCTAAAATATCACAACATTTTTTTTATACCATTTTATCGCCTGAGACCGATTATTTTTTTTCGATAATAACAAAACATAAGCAGCCGATAAGCCTCTTCCCAAGTTTTATCTTTTTCTAATATTTTTTCTCACACCAAAAGATTGCGATATCATAATCTTCTGATCGTACAGACAATTGAGCTAATTTTTCCGCTCCACGTAAAAAAAAAATAAACGAGTAATCGTTCTCGCTCAATTAAACACCAATCATTAAAACGCCGCTCTATATTAATAATCACCTTTATAATAATGCAAGCCTCTTTGTAGAAAGCGCCTTGCTTTTTCATCATCTTTTTCCTCAAGGCCTGTTAAAATCCATTGTTCAAATATCACTGCATCCAACTCAAAAGAGGCATTTGGATTTAAACCGTAGGCAGTTCCTTCACGGATGATAAAAAAGGGGGCTACCCTTGCCTTACGCTTTGGTTCAAGTGCATTATTCAATGCATTTAAGGCGACCTTAAAATCTCTTCCTGCACTTTTTTCATCTTGATCTGGCCATAGAAGTTGAAATATTTCCTCTTTTTGCAAAAAGTGATTACGCTTTGTTATAAACAGTTGAAACAATTCTTTCGCCTTTCCTCTTAGCCAATCTCGATTTTTAATTTCCTTTTTTCCTAGATAAACACGAAATTGTCCAAGCGTTTGAATTTGTAATGTAAAGCCTGGATGAGTTTGTAATCCTACTAATCCCATGTCTCTTAATATTTTTGTTGTAAAATGACGATTAATATTTCTCTTTTGTCCCTCTATTAATAATGGGATAAACATTTGTAAGTCTTGTGGACCGAACATTGTTCTTTTATAAAAAATATACTCATTATGATTTAATTGAACTAGTTTTAAAAACAAGTCCATATTTTTTTCGAACTGCTCCTCATGACTCATTTCATGATAAATATAGGCCTTCCATAGCGAGCAATACATTTTTCCAAATATATCATTACACTGATCAAAATATTCTTCTGCTTTGTGAATTGATACTAACGCCTTATCATAATAAAAATGATAGACTGAAGCTAAGCCAATGCTTAACGTAATTAATGCCGATAACCAAATATCTTTTGCTTTTTCAGTTTCTATTAAACCTTGCTCTCCAACTTCAATCGCTCGTTCATATTGTCCGTTAGCTCCATATAAGAGGCATAATCCCATTAACGGCTCTGCTTTGCCTCGAGCTACTCGCAATTTGTCCATCATTTGCAGCGCGGTTTCATAACAGTTTTTTGCTAACAACGAGTCGTATTCATCTACTAATTGAACGGAATGTCCGAGTCGAATCCAGCCGCATGCTTCTACATATGGAGATTGAATACTAATTCCATGTTGAATCCCCGCTTGTGCTAGCTGTTTAGCTTCAGTTCCATTTCCAGTTAACACTTCAATTAATGATAGAAGTAATTCGGTTTCCCGATGTGATTGAGGTAAAAGAAGTTTATGTTGTTCGTTTATTTTATTTTTATTTAATATTTTCTTTGCCTCTAGCAGTCTCCCAGTACGCAAATAAAGCCTTGCTTGTAAATTACCGTTTTCAATCGATAAGTTTAAAGCTTTACCTCTTTTTATCCATTTTTCCGCTTTCGTTGTTTTTCCAGAATTAATTAAATTTTCTGCTTGTAAACGATACAATCGTGCTATATTTTCTTTTTTACTTAATTTTTCCCTAGTAGCAATTGCCTCAGATAATAGCCGTTCAGCAATATGTGGTTGAGTTGTATCTAAATAAATCCGCGCTTTACCCTCTAATGCGTTACTCTTACTTAATAAATCTTGCTTTAAATGAGCAAAGTAAATTGTTTTATTATAACATTCCTCCGCCTCTTTATATAAAGATCTGTAGCGAAGAATCTCTCCTTTAAGAAACCATAGTTGATAATAGTTATCTTGATCAGTTGCTGTAACACAAGCTAATTTTTCATCAAGACTTTCTAATTTACCATTTTCCAACATTAGCGTTCCATAATGATGTAGAATGGTAGCAACTGCTTTACTGAAGCCAATTTTTTCGTAGTAAATGAGTGCAATTTCCCATAAACCTCTCCCTTCAAAAAAACGAGCGCTTTTTTTATGTAACTCCTCATAAGCTTCTGGATCTTTTTTTTGAAATTGCTTTTCTAAAAATTCCTTGAACAATGCATGGTAGCGATACTGATCTTCGCCAATTTTATGAATAAATAAATTTCTTTCTGCTAAATTTTTAAGCATCGTCAATGAATTTTCTAAATCAAGAATGTTCTTGCAAATTTCCGGTGTTAACTCATCAAAAATACTTGTTTGTAAAAGAAGTTGCTGAACAGGCGGAGATTGTTTTAAAAATACTTCCATAGCTAAATATTGAAATAAATCATAAAGGGGTAGAGGAAATTGGTCTATCGTCTGAGGGAATTCTTCATAATCCATTATTTGCTGAGCAATCATTGTGATCGCAATGATCCAGCCCTCTGTACGCCTATATATTTGTTTTATTGCTTCTCTATTTATTTCAATTTCATCAAAATTAGTTAACAGCAGCTCTGTTTCTTCAAAAGTTAATATTAAATCTCGTTCAGTTATTTCTAATAATTGTCCACTTGCTTTCATCTTAATTAATCTTTTCCATTTGGGACGGCTTCTGCTCGAAATAACTAGATGAAGATTTTCAGGTAGATGTTCAAGTAATTTTTCTATCCAGACATTAATCGTATGTGAATGTTCAATTTGATGAAAATCATCAAGTATCAAAATAATCTCTTTGTTAACTGAGAGAATCTCATTAATAAAGAGTGAGCATAATAGTCCGAGCTCGTCATCATGAATAAAGCGGTCCATTCCATTTATATATTGCAATAAACTTTTTCCAAATTCCGGTTCTTTATGTTTCATTGCTGTAATCATATAAGTTAAAAAAGGTAATATTTCATCATCAGACGGAGAAATGGAATACCAATAACAATTCATTTTAATTCCCTTTGCAAAAAGAGCTAATGCTGTACTCTTCCCGTAACCGGCACCTGAATGCAGAATTGTTAATGGAAATTTAGGAATAGACTTCATTTTTTTCGTTAACTTTGATCTATGTATCCAGTTTTCCTTCACATTGGGCACTAGCAGCTTTGTTTGAATGATTGATATGGGAATTTCCATACAGCTCTCTCCTCCATTCTTGTAATATTTATAATATTTTAACATATTTTAAATCATACCACTTAACTGTGGTTCTGATTATATGAAACTTTAAATAAGATCCATTATTTATGACCATTTTGAAATACGAAATAAAATAAAAAAAAATTCGAGTTCAATTACTCTTTCGAATTCTTTCAACTAGATTCATATGTATTCTAAAGTGATGTATCAAAATCAGTTAATGGCCAGTAGCGAAGATTCACCTTTCCTACAACTTGATCAATTTTTATAAAACCGAAATCACGGCTATCCCAACTTCCTTTTCTGTTATCACCAAGAACAAATAACATGTCCCCTGGAACAGTATTTTTCCCTGTAATCTCCTTTAAGAAAAAATTTTCCGTTAAATAGCCCTCCTGATTTTCTCGTTTATAGTGATCTAAATAAGGCTCATCATATTTTTTACCGTTAATATATAATTGATCATTACGATATTCAACACTATCTCCAGGCAAACCAATAATTCTTTTCACATAATCTTCTTCTTCTTCAGTCAGTAGCGTGAAAAACGATCACATCAAAACGATTTAACTTTCCAATTTGTGTGCTAATCTTATTTACAATCAGCTTATTTCCTTCTTCAAGAGTTGGCATCATTGATTCACCATTAACTATATAGTTAGTAAATAAAAAAGTACGAATTAATACAAAAATGATAATTCCTATTAATATCGCTTTAAGATACTCTGTACTTTCTTTCATTAACTCTTTTTTCATTATATCCCCCATCACCCACCTGTGTGGTCTTTTTCTCCGCTCATATTCAATCTTACTTCAATCCTTTTACCAACATACCATAATATAAAAATAATGATTAAGACAATCGTTGTTCTCATTGGTTGCGTAATTAATGAAATAATGTCATGACCGACGAAACTAAGAGTAAAAATCATGACCATTTTTCCAGCCAAAACCGCTAACATATATTGGCCGATGTTAATTTTTGATAATCCGGCAACAATATTCACAACAGCTGATGGTGTAAATGGATAACAAAGTAATAAAAACAACGGTCCAAAACCATGTTTTTCAAACCACTTCATCAATTTGCTCACTTGTTTTTGATGTTGGAGAAATGCTAAAATCCTCGTATGTCCAAACTTTCTAATTAAAATAAAGACAAGAAGTGCGCCGCTACATGCCCCGATCCATGAATAGAAAAATCCAGGCCATAATCCGAAAGCATTGACATTCGCCATTACAAACAAAATTAAAGGCAAAAATGGCAAAAATGCCTCGATTAATGGAAGTAAAATACCTAAAAGGGGCCCGAATGAACGGTATTCTTCAATTAAATCCATAATATTTTCTAATGTCATCCATGTTTTGATCGCTTCAAAATCCATAAGCTGTCTCCTCAATAAGCTTAGCATTAAAAATGGGGTTCATTTAAGCTGTAATATAGTTAATTTCACATGAAATGGACAATAATATTTATTTTTGAATAAATTCATGTAAGGCTTCCTTATTCTTGTTCAAGTCAATATCAAGCACAGCACCAGCGCTTACACGTTTGTCGGTATATGTTCCATCAACTGGAATCCTAAATGATTCTATCTGTTGATCTTTATTTAAAAAATAATCCTTTCCTATAAAAATCATGTTACCTGTATTTAAGTTTGTATTAATAAATGGAGTAATCATTCCGACTAATTTAGGCATTTTTGTCACACCATGAATACTAGTCATTTCATTGGCAATCGTTTTTATAACCTCTTGCTGCCGCTTTACTCGACCGAAATCGCCTTCAGCATCTCTCCGAAAACGGACATACGCTAACAAATGTTTGCCATCTAATTTTTGAATCCCAGGTTCAATCGTCATTTCTGGACTCTCCACAATTTTCTTTTCAACATTCACTTTTACCCCATCAGGGAATAATTCATCAACGACATGGACAAAACCTTCAAAGTTTACCATTGCATAATGTTGTATATCAAGATTAAAATTGTTTTTTATCGTCTTTCTCATCAGTTCTGGTCCGCCAAGAGCAAGCGCCGCATTAATTTTATTTTTTCCGTGTCCTGGAATCTCCACATAAGTATCTCTCATAATTGAGGTTATTTTATATGTTCCTTTATCTTTGTTATAATGAACGATCATAATTGTGTCCGCACGTGAACGCTCTTTTTCATACGTGTCACTTCCTAGCAGAAGAATGTTTATCCCGCCATATTGATCTTTTTTTCCATTGAATTCAAATTCTTGTTGATTGCTATCAGTAAGTTTTAACGATTCAGCTATTCCTGACCGATATTGAATATAAATATATCCTACTACAGAAAGCAATAAGATAAAGAGAATTGCAAAAACCTTTCGAAATCTTTTCTTCCGCTTATGTCGTTCTACTCTCATTTTTGTATGTTCCTTTCTTTTACCTAGTAGCTGCTTCTATATATATTGACTTTCTTTCATTAGAAAAAGTTCCACTATTTTTATAGTATATTTTGGCTCATTTGGTATTTTGTCCACTTTCATTTAAATCATATCATTTTTTTACTCTAAAAAATATATAATGAACAAATAAACAACTCCAATTAATAGTGCAATCAGCTGCTTTTATTTTACTATTTTTCTTCTGTAAAATAAAACAATCACACTATCTATGACGATAGTGTGATTGTTTTACCTTGTTTCTAATCAAATATTATTAGTTGCCAATTACTGTTCCTGGATCTCTCATTATCATCTTCCTCCTTTTTATTATCTTATAGAAAATTATCCCTCTTTTTTAAAATAAATCAACCTCTAGAATGTAAAAAAAACTAGATTTATCCCTAACATGCTATAAATTCCTCAATATTTCCCAATATTTCTTATCTTTTGATATTTTTTGCAAAGGGAGTTGTGCATAAAAATAATTTCCTTGTGAATGAAACATATCATAGGAACGCTCTAACGATTTTTCACAATTAAATGCAATTCCCCAATAATATAGTTGAAATGGCGAAAGCTCTCCATTTTGAGAATCTCTTAAATTAATTAAATTTTGTCTAGCCTCATATAGCCTTCCTTGATTAATAAAGAAATGAATTTTTTCAGGAATATTTTTTGGCTCCTCAGTTTGCTTTCCCCATAAATTATTTATAAAAGTAATTGTTTGCTCTACTTCTTTAATCTTGTGCGGTGCACGTTCAATCTGCATTTTTTTATAATTTTTTAAGCTTTCATCTAAATAAAATACAGCTGCGTCATAGGAATCGTACATATATGACATCGCTAATGAGTAAAGATGCGATGTGTAAAGCATAGGAAACCAATTTACTAGCTTCTCGTTTGAAACAACATTCAGTGCAATTTTCCGTGCCTTTTCTAACTCGTTCCCTAACAGGGCGCTGTAGGCATCAATTTCACTCATTCGCAACTGAAATGATTGTCGAATATATTCATTGCGAATTTGATTAATTTTTATTTTAAGTTGCTCACTCTGTTGAAAAATATCAAAAGACGACTTCAAACCAAGAAGGGCATAAATTTGATATATATTTGCTAATATATCCATCTCTATTGATTTAAAATTTGTCTTTTTAATATATTGCACAATTTCTTCAGTCGATATGTTACCTTTTGCACGTTTTACAACAATATAATAAAGTTTAGCCCATTCACGATTCAAGTAGTTTTTCGAATATTTTTGTTTGTCAACTAGTTGTTTTAACAGACTCGTTTCACCTTTATTATCTAAATATTCCATCGCAACACGTAAATTCTCCGCTTTATTTGTCACATTTAAAAATTTTTGCAGCTGCTCACTTTCTTTACGTGGTTCATCATCATAAACATCAGATATTAAATCAATATAGCTTGTAAAATTAACTCTTTTTACTTCTGCTATCTTTATTAAGTTTCTGCACTTTTCAGTCTCCTTATTTTTTGAAATAGCATCTTGCTCAATTTCGAGTAATAGTTTTTGAACAGTCATGAAATATACACCTCATTCTTAAAAAAATCCCTTATTGATCGTTCCATGTTCATTATCGGCTATCAAAAATAATCGGAATTTAAAAAATCGGAACTCGATTTAACATTAATAAGAAATGATACTATCTGCTGTCTCTTGCAGATAGTATCAGTAGTTAATTATTTTTTAAATAACTATTAAACCATTCTTTAATAGCACATAACCTTTCGACACGTAAATTAGGATTTCCACTTCGAGACAGCTCATGATTCGATTCAGGAAAACGAATCATTTTCGCCGTTTTCTTTTTTCTTTTTAATGCAATGAACAGTTGCTCGGCTTGTTCAATCGGACACCGATAGTCTTTCTCACTATGAAGAATTAGTAATGGTGTCTCTATATTATTTACATATGCTAAAGGTGAATGTTTCCAAAGTGTTTCAACATTAGAAATATCGGCTTTTATTTGCCATTCCGTAAAATAATAACCGATATCACTGACACCATAAAAAATAATCCAGTTAGAAATAGACCTTTGCGTAACAGCCGCTTTAAATCGCTTTGTTTGACCAATAATCCAATTTGTCATGAAACCGCCATAGCTTCCTCCTGTTACACCTAGTCGTTGTTTATCAATTTGTGGATATGTATCAAGTACATAATCAACAGCACTCATTAAATCTTTATAATCATTGCCTCCATAATCACCACGGACAGCATCAACAAATTGCTGACCATAACCATGGCTTCCTCTAGGGTTTGTATAAAGAATTCCATACCCATTTGCCGCCAGTACTTGGAATTCATGAAAATATGTGTTGGCATACATGGCATGTGGGCCACCATGAACTTCCAGTATAAGTGGATACTTTTCTTCTGCTTGTTTATTTACTGGTTTCATCAACCAACCATGCAAATTCCAATCCTCTGCTCCAACAAATTGGATCGCTTCAGGCTCTGCTAAAATAACTTCATTTAAAAATGTTTCATTAACCGCTGTTAATTGGTGCTCCTCTTTCGTCTTAAAATGATGATAAAATAAATCCCCTGGATGAGTCGGTTTGCTTATTGCTAATACTGCAAAATGATTTTTTTTATCAATTGCTAAACCATACACATGCTGTTGTTCTAACACGATAGGGTACATTTCACCTTTAAGTGAGCCATAATATACAGCTGTACTTCCCTGATCAGTTGCAATAAAATAAAAGCCTCTACTATTTTCAGTCCATAATAATCCTGGAGTAACAATCCCTTGTTGGAAATCACCTACGACATGATCACCTATCGCTATATCAAAATCTTTTGTCAAGCAGGATAACTCTTCTCTTTCTAAATTATAAATCCATATTTTTGAAATTGTTGCATTTTCAAATTCACGTTCATGACCGATGATCCCAAGATATTTTCCGTTTGGTGACCATGTAATCTGATGAAAATAACCAGTACTTTTCGTTAGTTTTTTTAATTCTTTACTTTCAACATGTAATAAATACACATCCAGGACGAAAGAAAAGTCTAACTCTAAATTCATATTTGCTGTAAAAACTAACTGACTGCCATCTGGAGACCAGGCATTCAGTGTATGGTTAACATTTCTCTTTGTCAATAATTCCTTCTTTCCTGTTAGAACATCAACAATTGCTATTTGTGCATATTTTTTTTCTAAAAAACCTTCTGCATCTGTTTTATATTTCATTTTATCTATTACAAGTGGAACAAGCTTCTCTTTTTCATTGTTTTTCTCCACTTTATTATCAACGCATTCATTTTCCTCTAACAAAACAGAAAAAGCAATCTTCTCACTATTAGGAGACCAAACTGGATTACTTGCACCGTTTTTACAATTAGTTAACTGCTTTGCCTCTCCACCGTTCATACTCATCACATAAATTTGATTTTTTCCACTGCGATTGGAGACAAACGCTAATTTACTCCCGTCTGGAGACCAGCGTGGTGAATGATTACGATTCTCGCCAAATGTCCACTGAACAGGTTTCTCCCTCTTTTCAATATTTAAATAATAGATGTTTGAACAATATTCATCTTTATCCGCTAAAATCTCTGTCTGTACAAAAACACAGTCCTTTCCATTCGATGCCAATCTCGGATCAGCAACTGATTTTAACTCATATAAATCTTCTGCAGTTATTCTCCGTTTGTCAGTCATACCTTGTCCGCCTTTCTTACGTGTAAATTTATCTAAAACAATGGGGAGGGAGAAATATTTCATTTTCAGCATCCCCGACAATTCTTTATTCCATTTTGGGATGAAAGTCAAATATATCCCTACTCAAGGTTAAGTGAATCTAAAGCCTTAAATGATGTTAATATATGGTATATATGGACTATTTTTATCGTGTCTCTTTTTTTCTTTCGACAATGGAAATAATTATTCCTGCACCTTTTTAAAAAATCTTGTCATTGAGTGACAAACATTTTTAATATGTATGCAGACTGTTAACAAAACGTTCGTGTTCTTCGTTACTGACACTTCATTGTAGCTCATGCAACGACTGTTCTAGCTTCCGCCTTGTTACTCGGCACCTCGACTGACAAACATTTTCAAACAATCGAAAGGAATGAGTTTAAAAATTGACCTTGTCCTACAATCTGAATATGGATGTTGACTTTATTAACATGCTAATATTTTTCTAAGCGAATATTATGATTAAAAAGAGTACACCTTGTAATTGAGGTTATTTTTTTATACAATAGGGACAGAACGTACGTTCCTAATAAATACAAAGGAGCATGGGAACAATATGACGCAAATCCCTGAGCAAGATCGAGATAAAATCGAACAGGCAATATATTTGCCGATGGTGCTAACCGTTTTAAATCGGGATCTTACTGTTGTAGAAAACAGCCCATTTAAATTAAGAAAACCTTACTTAGACTTAATTGATAAAACGATAAAAATCGTTCAGACTGAACTTTATCAAGTAAAACATTACATGAATAAAAAAAATTTAAAGGTGAAACAAATTAACCATGATGATTCCTTTACTATGTTTTTGTTTATATATAAAGGATATGAAGAACAGCACAATTATTTTAATCCACGTATCCGAAATAAAGTCCAAGAACTATTAGAATATTATTTATTTAAACGACATTATAATGAAAAATAAAATGACCTATTAAAGTGATAAGCTGATTAAAAAGGCTGTGTTATTTATACTAAACGCAAGACGGATATTCCATTTGGTATTTTTCGGATTACGTGTGCGAGTATGATAAATAATTCCCATTAAATAAAAATACACTCCCGTAAATCGGAAAGTGTATAAACGACTAACTATACAAAATGTTACTATATAAATATCTGTATTTTAACTTAGCAATATATTTTTTGTTAACAGACTGAAACACGTTTTGTAAATATTATTTATTTCTATTCACTCACTTTATACCCGATTAAATCATTGAAACTCTTGCCAATTGTAAGTCCTATGTAATTTTCATTATTAGTATTAAAGGCTGAATAATAAATCCAGTATTTATTATTATGTTTTACTACTGAAGATTTATAGATAAAAGAGTGATCAAATCCGTCTAAACTTTTAGAGATTAATAGCTTCGGATTGTAAAAATGAATCCCATCATCAGATTCAAATAAAAATAACTTTCCATCAAAGAATTGATTATCTTTAGCCGCATGATTTAATGCAACATATTTTCCATCCATATAATTAATTTCAACATGCCAGCTTACATAATCTTTATAATTCTCTCCAAAATCAAAAACGACTTCTTCTTTTTCGCTCCAATCACCTAGTATTCTAGCTTTTTGAAGCACATAACCTTCTGAATTTAAATTCATATGTTCCCTATAATACAATTGATATTCCCCATCCATCATCACAACACTTGGCGAACCGTAGCCATAACCACCTGTACCAAAATCAAAAGTAATCTCTGGTTCGGACCAGTTTACAGCATCAGTAGATGTCATGCGTAATAAGCGAGAGAGTCTAGAGTCATTTATTTTATCTGATTCCCTAAACCATAGTTCTAATTCTTCTCCATTATCGAATAAATCCGTATCGGAAAAATGAAATTCATCTGGTTTTTCTGGAGCAACAATTGGATTTGTTAAACCTTTAGGAACAAACCAATCAATACCATTATCCGAAACAACTATTAAAGGATTTTCAAATTGATCCTGTCCTTGAGAATATGGTGTGAATACCATAATCCATTCATAACCGTATTTTTTTGTTTCATCTTTAAATACTCTTGGATGTGTTGCGTGATTATCCGTATCAACATATGTTGGAATGTTTAACGGTCGATCAGCATTTGCCAAAGAAGTATGTTCAATATTATTTTCTGCAATATCACTTTCTTCAATATTATTTTCTTCAGCTTCTATAATGGCAGTACCAGCAACATCCCCCTTAGTTTCTTCAGCTTTACAAGCTACAAAAAAATAAAAGACAGCTCCATATAATGGATATTTTCATGTATGGTGGAGACGAATATTAATTAAGATTGACCAGTTAGAAATGAAACAGAATTGTTACTTTTACATGCAAATTTTTTAACTTTAATCTTTATAGAAAAAATAAGATTGCCCCAAAAATCGATTTTCATCGATTTTTGGAACAACCCTTTTGGCAATTATTCAAATGGATTTCTTCGAAAATGAGCATCTTGTTCATAAAGACTGCCTTTTGGTGAAACTTTCATCAGTCTAGCTGACCACCATAAATATTGGAATCGCCGTTCTGTTTCTTCTAGTCGCTGCATAAGCTTTGTTTGTAATAAAGCTGCTCTTTGCAGTTGATTTCCAAATGAAGCATATGAAATGGGAAGTGTATATATTTGTTTATTACGAAATGTTACAAGGGTACTGCCTGCACCTGCCCGTTTATGAGATAAAACATGTTCGTGAGAAATCCAAATGCATTGTAGGCGCGACGGTGATGTCGTTGGGAAAAAATAAATGGAATTGGTGGGGTCAATCGTAATTGGTGCTTTGTGGGTAATATCAATAAGCTGTCGGGTCCCCTCCCTCCTGCCTTCAAAACTCGAACCAAAATATTCGCAGCTCTTTTTAATAATATCAATCGGCTTTAATGGAGAGATTAATTCATCTTCAAATTCTACAATTTTCGAGTACGTATTACTCTCATATTTAATAGGCATGATCATCATCGTAAATGGATTTGCTTCGTACTCTTCAATTAAGTGACATTTGTCTTTGACCATTACTTTTTCTCCTCCTCAGGCATTTTTTTATCCCACCCTAAAAAGAGCAAATCGCCTATTTAAGTGGGATAATTTATTAGCAGGGAATATATGTCCCACTAATAAAACTTAACTTTATCCTACCATTTTCCTCTTCCATTTTTTCTCACAAATTGATATCTTTAAAATATTTCCTCTATTGGTACTAACTTTTCTAAAAATTATAAAAATTCTGTTGATTATCTCTATTGTTTCCCGTATAATATTGAAAAGGCATCAGAGGTGGTTTTCATGAAAAATGAAAAATCATATGCAGAGCTTATGAAGTCATGTGCGATGAATCGTCAAAATGAAGAAGCTAATTTTATGTTAGATTTATACGTTGACATGATTCTTTCTGAAGCGATGCTAAAAGCAGAGAAAACAAAGTTGTTAAAAAAAATTGATTTAGCTCTTGATCACCGTGATAAAGTAGCATTCAATTCTTTGTGTAAACAATTAAAAGAACTGAATGTACGCTTTGGAACGTAAGAAAAACACGAGAACCTTAAAGTTCTCGTGTTTATTTTTTCATTTTTTTACGAATAAAGATTTATTGCTGCCGCTCTATACTTTTTTTCAACCCGTATTCTTCAATCATCGTCATTCGTTCAAGCATTGTTGGATGACTGTAGCGGAATATTTTTACTAAAAGTGGCGGTTTTACCTGATTTAATCCAGCCCGCGATAACTCTTGAAAAGTTGAAATGGCTGCGTTCGGATTATCGGTCATCTCAATGGCATACGTATCAGCACGTGCTTCTTGATAACGTGAAACAATGTTTGAAAATGGGTCCGATATAAATAATAACATTGATAAAATCATTAAAAACAAAGGCAGTGAGCGAATATCTTGAACTGTTGATAATTTTAATGCTTCTCCATAGTGATTGATAGCCCAATTCATGAGTCTTGCACTTAAATATAAACCGACTAATGATAGCAACAAATATCCGCCTATCCCAATATAAATATGCTTTTCTACATAATGAGCCATTTCATGAGCCATTATAAATAAGATTTCATCTTCACTCAGACGATTTAATGTTGTATCCCACAACACGATCCTCGAATTTGAACCAATCCCTGTAACATATGCATTTAAAGCATTTGTTTTTTTCGACATATTTACCTCAAAAACGTGATCTGCTGGGATATTTGCCTTATCTGCCATTTTAAGTATTTTAGTTTCAAGCTCTTTATTTTTCAATGGATAAAAGTCGTTATACAAAGGATCAATTAATACTGGGTTGACAAACATAATAAATAAGGTAAAAGGAATAGACAAAAGCCATGCATATAACCACCAGCGTTTTTTACTTTTTTGAATCAACCAATATAAAACAGAAACAATTATCAACATCATTCCATAATTGATCCAGAAATCAATTAGCTCATCCTTCATCCATGAAGCAAATGTTTGTGTGGAGATATTGTATGATTTTGAAAACGAATAACTGATATAGCTAAGTGGAAATGTAGCAACGAAAGCAAAAAATGATAACCAAATTAAATAAATAGCTGTTTGAATAAAGCGAAAGCGAGACGATTGCTCTGCCCATCGTTTAAATGCCTTAGATAGGCCGAAAAGTAAGATCATTAAGTAAACGAGCCATTCAAACGGAGTTGATAAGAAAAACAATAAATCACGTATTTTTGAATATTCCTCACTAAGCATCAGCTCTTTTCCATTTAAGAATATCGTGGGATCGGCACTCGTTCCCTCATACTCAAATGGAATACTCGTATCAGCGCCATAAAACAAATAAAAGTAAATGAGAAAACCGTAAATAATGTAAGCCAATACTGAAAAAAAAACAATTTTCCTTGCCATCAAAATCCCCTCTCTTGTCCAGCTTACCTATATTTAGTGTAGTACTAAAAGAAATGAATAGAACTCGAATTTTCTATTTTTTAAAAAACTAATATGAATAAGTTCAAACAATCTTCAATCATTTCTTGAAAATGATATGTTATTTAATCAAACGGTTATGTAATATAAACATAGAACTTACTTTATCAAAACGAAAAATTTAAAAATAAGATCCGCTTTTCATTTGAGGTGAGCATAACTTTGAAAAAACTGTATATTACTTTTGTTATATTATTAGTAATTGGCATTGCAGCAGGGATTTATTACTTCACAGGCTATCGTCAATCTAAAATGGAATTTCCTCAAGAAATTACGATGGAAACTCACACAGGAGAAGAATACTCATTTAAAGATATGCCTCCAAAGGTTCGACTTTTAGAATTTATGTATACAAATTGTCCTGATATTTGTCCAAATACAACATTTCAAATGAAGCAACTGCGAGATAAGCTTGTAGATGATGGAGTTTTTGGAGATAAAGTTGAATTTATTACAATCACAATCGATCCATATAATGACACACAAAAAATGTTACAAGATTATGCGGCTGCATTTGAAGTAGATAAACACGATGGCTGGTACTTATTGCGAGGCACAAATGATGAAACGAAAAAAATCGCAGATAAATTTAATTTTTTTTATCGTGATCCCGGCACAGGCTACTTAATACATTCCAGTTCAACATACTTACTTAATGAAAAAAATCGAGTCATTGAAGTCTTTGGCATGGGTGAAGGCAGCTTCGATAAAGATAAAGTTTATAAGCAAATTCAAAAAGAGTTAAAATAATTCAAATTCAAAATTACCTTGAGGTTACAAGTCAACAAACATCGACCTGTAACCTCGAGAAACATCCTTTCATTTTAAATAAAATACGAATAAACAGTTAAAACAGCAATTGCTCCGATTACAACAATCATAATACTTGCTCCAGCGTATGCCAGACCAAAAGCTGTCGCTGCACCGATCACACCATACCAAATATCAACGCCATTCATAAAGAGAATTCCAGGGAAAATTAGTGCTCCCAACGTCGCATAAGGCACATTATTTAAAATACCTTGTACAAATAGCGGGAGCTCTTTATCCTTAAATAAGACAAATGGCAGCATACGCGGAATATATGTAACGAGTGCCATCCCGATAATCATTAGCACGATTTCCTTACTCATCATGGATCCCCTTTCCTTTCAATCTTTCTATTAATTCAACAATAATAGAAGATAACAACGTAGAACAAACAATCCCCCACCCTGTCTCAAGCCATTTTGTTATTGTAAAAATAGAATTAAAACTTGCAGCTAAAACGGCTAAATATATAACTTTTGTACTTTTTTTTATAGAAGGAACCAACAAACCAATAAACATTGCATATAAAGCAACAGACATGCTCTCCTGCAATATTTGCGGCAAACTATTACCAATTAAAAATCCAAAACAAGAAAAAAATACCCAGCTGAAATAAGCAATACCGTTTAATCCAAACATGTAACTACTTGTTACTGTTCCCTCCTTTGTTGCTGCGATCGAAAACGTTTCATCAGTAATGCCAAAAGAATATAAAAGCTTATACAAAACATGTTCATCTTCACATTTCTCATTTAAGGAGGCCGACATTAAAAAATGACGAATATTAACGATAAAGGTCGTTAAAATAATACTCACTGCTCCTGTTCCTGCAGCAATTAGACTTAATGAAATATATTGGGAGGCTCCAGCATAAACGATTAAACTCATTAAAACCGTTTCCCCTAGTGTCAAACCTGTCGTTTTAGCTATTAATCCAAATGTTAACGCAACTGGAAAATATCCAAGTGCAATCGCTACACCCGCTTGTAAACCTCTTTTAAATTGTGATTGTTGTTTACTACTAAGTACTATTTCTGGCACAAGCATACACCTACTTTCTAATCTATTAATTTATTCTACTCATAACCTCTCCTCTCAAATCTGTTAACCATTTTACCAATTTTAATTAAATTTAAAAAATGGAACTGGCGCATTGGCCAATTCCATCTTACATATTCATCATTTAAGATTTGTATTTGTAACAGAGTTTTTTTATGTTCCTACATTCCACTTATTATGATTGATAAAATTAGAGTAACATGTGTAAAATAAATAAATACATGTTTAAATTAGGACTGCTCGATCACTGTTCATCTTTTCTCCGCGAATTCGCTGAAACTCTTTCAATAGCTTTTCAACCGTTAACTGCTGCTTCTCCTCTTCATTTGCCTCAAAAATAATTTGCCCTTTATCCATCATAATAAGGCGATTACCAAGTTCAAGAGCTTGTTGCATATTATGCGTAACCATTAATGTTGTCAGCTTATATTCTGCCACAATCTGCTTAGTCAGCTTCGTAATTAACTCAGCTCTGGCCGGATCTAATGCAGCAGTATGCTCATCAAGTAGTAGTATTTTAGGTTCAGTGAACGTAGCCATTAATAGAGATAAAGCTTGCCGTTCCCCTCCGGATAACAAGCCTACTTTTGCCTGTAAACGATTTTCTAAACCAAGATTAAGCATCGCCAGCTTCTCTTGAAAAAAAGTACGTCTACTTTTCGTTACTCCCCATTTTAATCCTCGTCTTTTTGTTCTTCCATAAGCAATTGCTAAGTTTTCCTCTATTGTCATTGACGGTGCTGTACCAGCCATCGGATCTTGAAACACTCGACCAATTAATTTAGCCCGTTTATGCTCACTTACGTTCGTTACACGTTTTTCATCTATTAAAACTTCCCCGATATCAGAAAATAACTTACCAGAAATAACATTCATCAGTGTTGATTTACCTGCACCATTACTTCCGATAACAGTGACAAAATCTCCGGCATTAAGCTGAAGGTTAATATAATTTAATGCTACTTTCTCATCTGGAGTATTTTCATTAAATACTTTATAAATCTGTTTTAACTGGAGCAATTGTTTCACCACGATTCTCAATTGAAATTTTTTCAGCTACTTCAACTAATCGCTTTTTCTTGCGTTTCTTTTCTTTTTGCTGTGCAACCAGCTTTGGCACTATAAGAGCGGCAATAACAATTAACGCTGTTATTAATTTCATATCTCCAGTTTCAAGAAACTTTACCCGCAATGCTAAAGTGACGATAATTCGATATAAAATCGCTCCACCGATCACAGCAAACGTTGCCCGAACAATAGTTTTTGCTCCAAAGATCGCCTCGCCAATAATAACAGAAGCTAATCCGATAATAATCATTCCAATTCCTGCTCCAACATCACTAAACCCATTGTATTGAGCAATTAATGCTCCTGAAAAAGCAACAAGTCCATTTGATAAACCAAGGCCAAGAATTTTTAAAAGATCTGTATCTGCGGAAAAGCTGCGAATCATCATCTCATTGTCACCGACTGCTCTAACTGCTAGACCAACATCCGTCTTTAAAAATAAATCGATGAATATTTTAATTATAATCGTTAATAAAAACATGGCTACTAAAATCCCCCACGTTTTTGGAGTAAAGCTACTTAAACCGATTGCATTTAAGCCCGATTGAATCGCATCATCAATTCCAAATTGTTTCCATATAGCCGTTATTTTCGTTAAAAGTGTTTCCTCTTGCAAAAGTGGAACATTCGATTTCCCCATAATTCGTAAATTAATCGAAAAAAGAGCAATCATCATTAAAATTCCTGATAATAATGGATTGATCTTTCCTTTTGTATGCAAAAGACCTGTGATGCAGCCTGCGATAAAACCTGCGAATAAAGCCATGATTGTCGCTAAAAAAGGATGAACTCCAGAGACAATTAGCGTAGCAGCCACTGCCCCACCAGTTACAAAGCTGCCGTCAACAGTTAAATCGGGAAAATCTAAAATTCGAAACGAAAGATAGACTCCTAATGCCATAATTGCATATATGACACCTGCTTCAACAGATCCAAATATGGCCGTAAGCATATTATTTCTCCCTTTCTATTAATGCGTGTTTGAAACATCCGTCGCTACCTTCATTGCCGCACTATCATTTAAAAAATAATTATATTTACTCAACAAATTCAGCAATCTCGTTCCATTCTTCATTTATTTCTAAATCTATTGCAGCAGCAGCTTTTTTATTAATTAAGAGCTTTAACTTCGGTGGAAATTTTACTGATAATTCTGAAGGTTGCTTTTCCCCTTTTAAAATTTCCGCTGCCATTAAACCTGCTTCATAACCGATATCACCATATTCAAATCCATATGCTGCAAGACCGCCTCTTTTTACAGAATCTAACTCTCCAACAAACAGTGGCAGTTTATTATCTTCAGCAACTTGAATAACTGACTCTAGAGCAGATACTACAGTATTGTCTGTAAAAATATAAATCATATCAGCCTTTCCAATTAACGATTCAGCGGCTTGCTTGACTTCAGCAGAAGTTGATACAGTGGCTTCAACTAATTTCAAGTCCGTTCCTTTTAAAGATTCTTTAACGAGTTCAATTTGGGCAACGGAATTCTGCTCACCAGTATTATAAATAACTCCTACTTTTTTCCCATCGAAATAATCATTCATAAATTTAACAATATTTGAAATTGAATCAGGATGAGAGTCAATCGTACCAGTAATATTGCCACCTGGTTTCTCTATAGATTCTACTAAATTTGCGCCGACTGGATCTGTTACTGATGTAAAGACAATTGGAATATCTTTCGTTGCATTTAATGCTCCATACGCATTAGGAGTTGCATTTGCAAATATTAAATCAACTCCATCACCAACAAAGTTGTTTGCTATCGACTGTGTATTATTTTGATCTCCTTGAGCCATTTGTACATCATATTCGATATTTAATCCTTCGTCTTCAAGGGCTTTTTTGAAACCTTCAAATGCTGCATCTAAAGAAGGATGCTGAACAAATTGTGATACACCAATTTTATATGTCTTTTCTCCATCTTTTTTCTCAGCGTCACTACTTTTCCCGTTTGAACTTTCACTGCCACCACCACAGCCACTTAATAATAAAGCACTTATTAATCCGATGGCTGCAAACATTTTTTTCCCCCGCTTCATGATCATTCTCCCTTCTATAAAATCACCTTTATTACTTTGACGCTTTTTTGCTTTTATTCATTAAATTATAATGTCGAATGATGTTAAATTTCAAGACCTTTTTATAAATTCCAAAAAATATCCGTTATTATTTAAATTTTAATCAGCAAATTATCATTATGTATATGATATGTAACAAAAAAAAAGCTTGCTAACAATCGAGGGCACTGAAAAAGTCCTCAAAAGGAGGGATTTCATAGCGAGAAGGTGAGCGACTTGTCGTTCATCTACTCGCCTTTTGAAACCCGTTAATTTCCGTTTCAGGCGACGCTTTCCGCGGACGGGCGATGAGCCTCCTCCTTCTCTTCTTGCGGGTCTCGGGTCTCGTCTGTCTCGCTTTCCCGCAGGAGTCGCCACCTTCTACTCCAATCAACTAGTGTCATTAAAAATATTTCTATCCTCTAAAAAATGGCCTTTTTCCTGTCTACTAAAATAAAGTAAATGTAAATGCAGATGGTGCTCTCCGTGATTTAAACCTAAAAAACGCTCAATCAAGTCCATATATGGTAATTTATTGACTATTCGTGCCAAAAGATAACAGGCTTCGTTAAATGAACGAACTTGGCGATTTTTTCGTTTATATGAGAAGAGCTAAAAACGAAAATTGGATAATGGTCGAATTCAATTCCTTCTTTCCAGATGTTTAAGTATTTATTATTGAAGGCGATTCATGATGACTCAGACGTTGATTTAGTAAAGCGTTCTAAATACGATATGTCCTTTAAATCCTTCTTAGATATGACGTTATCGATCCAAGTTTCCTGACAAAGTTTCATCGACTGCGTCTAAAAGATGTCGGACTATTAGATATGTTAATTGGGAAAACTGTTGAAATCACACTGGAAAAGAGCATCATAAAAAGTAACATCATTATTGTGGATGCCACACATACAAAAGCACGGTACAATCTAAAGTCACCAAAAAAATTCTTACAAGAGGAAGCAAAAAATAGTGAGTTAAAAAAAAATGACACGGGTACGATACAGCATCGTCAGCGGGTCTATTTGGCATGGGGATTTCAAGGAGCCACAACGATATTTGCCGTGAATCTCAAGCAAATATTGAAGCTCATGAACGAAGAGAGTAAGAAATAGGTAAAGAAAGAAGGCACTTTCTGTTCTATTTTGAACAGAAAGTGCCCTCTATTTATCTTGGAAACCGTTATGATATAAAAAACAGTGCCCTCTTATCAATCGCAGCTCTTTAGACTATTGACAAACGCTCGTATTCTGCGTTTTAAGCCCATGAACGAGGTTCTCATTACTTCTTGCCTTATAAATCGTTTTCGATCAGTCTGAGGGCAGTTGCGTCAATTATTGACTTTATCTACTCGATGATCATCTCCCTTTATATTTCGGCTTTCGTTTTTCATTAAAAGCTTGAAGCGCCTCAAGGCGATCTTCTGTCGGAATTGTTATTTCATACGCTTTCCTTTCAATTTGCAAACCTGTCTGTAAATCAGTATTCATTCCTTGTTTTATCGCAAATTTTGCTTGTTGTAAAGCGATCGGACCGTTTGCAAGCATTGCTTCAGCAAATTCAAAACAAGCCTCGATTAACCTCTCTTTTTCAACAACTTTGTTAACTAACCCATATTGATAGGCTTCTTGAGCTGTTAACCGCTTTGCGGTTAAAATTAACTCAAGCGCCTTTGTCTCACCAATAAGCCGGGGCAAACGCTGTGTTCCACCTGCACCTGGAATAATAGCCAAACTCGTTTCTGTTAACCCCATTAACGTCTTATCAATACTAATTCGAAAATCACAAGCAAGAGCCAATTCCATACCTCCGCCAAATGCATAGCCGTTCAAAGCAGCAATCGTTGGTTGAGGTAATGTATCAATGTCGTTAAAAACATCACCTATTTTGTAAACATTCCGTTTCACTTCTTCTTCAGATAAACCTTTTCGTTCCTTGAGATCAGCACCTACACTAAACGCTTTTTCACCAGCGCCAGTAAAAATAATAGTCCGAACCTCTCTATTTGTTCGCAATTCTGCAACTGTTTCTTGTAAAGTGGTTAAAGTCTCATAGTTAAACGCATTTAAAGAATCAGCACGATTAATCGTTACTAGCGCAACATAATTTTTTATTTTACAAGTAACTAGACTCATAAGTGATCCCCCTCTTTTTTTATTTTCTTTACTATTACATTCTTTATTTTTTATGTAAACCCTTTCAAATTTTCAAAAAAATAATCCTGTAACATTTAAACTTTTACGACTCATTTCCACTGTGCATTTAGTATGAAGGGGTGTAAACATACTATATTGCAAAGTAGAAAATTTGCGCATAAAAGTCTTTCATGAAACAGGATTAATAACAATATTATTTTTTTTATCCACATAAATGTGGGGTTTCACTATTTTTCTGTAAAACTTTTTCGCGAAGTGATCTTCGCAATATTTTACCAGTTGTATTTTTTGGAAGTTCCTTAATAAATTCAATTGATTTAGGAAGTTTGTATTTTGCTAAAAAGTTAGAACAATATTCTATTAGCTGTTTTTCTGTTAGATGAGGATTTTTACTCACAACGAATGCTCGTACTACTTCGCCAAGATTTGGATCAGGAACACCAAGAACAGCCACTTCAACAACGTCAGGATGGTTATAAAGCACTTCCTCTACTTCACGCGGATATACATTATAGCCTCCAACTATCACCATATCTTTTTTTCGATCAACGATGTAAAAGTATCCATCTTCATCCATTCTTGCCATATCACCTGTATAAAGCCAGCCGTTTCGAATTGTTGCAGCTGTTTCCTCTGGCATTTTATAGTACCCTTTCATTACGTTAGGTCCACGGACGATCAACTCACCTACTTCGCCTGGTGCTACTTCTTCGCCTAATTCATTCACTACTTTGTTTTCTACATGAAGGATCGATGTACCGATTGAACCCGGTTTACGCGGCCGATCTAACGGATTAAAACACGTTACTGGTGAAGCCTCAGATAATCCATAGCCTTCCGAAATAGTGACATTAAAATTTTCTTCAAAATTTTTAAGAAGTGCAACAGGTAAAGATGCTCCTCCAGAAATGCATAAGCGAAGTGATTTTAAATCTTCAGCTCGCCCATCCTCATGTTGATAAAGATAATTAAACATTGTAGGAACACCAGCAAAAACAGTTGGTTCATATTTTTTGGCAAGTCTGAATATTTCTGCTGGACTAAACTTAGGGACGATTAGAATCGTTCCTCCATTGATGAGTGGAGCATTCAAAACAACTGTAAGGCTAAAAACATGGAACATGGGCAATGTTGTAATGACACGATCGTTTTGATTAAATTGTAAATAATCACTGATATCCTTTGCATTACTGTATAAATTTTTATGGGTAAGCATTGCACCTTTAGGTTTTCCTGTCGTTCCAGATGTATATAAAATAACCGCAACATCGTCTTCATCCAGGTCAGGTCCTCTAAAAGTTAGTTCCCCTAATGACAACACATTTGCAAACGATTTCAATTTTGGAAAAATAGAAAACTCCTTCACATTAACGTTTGCTTGTTCATCCTTTTTAGTTTCACAAACAATATAGTTTTCTACTTTATGTAGACTATGATGTGCTTTTTCAAATAAAGGAACGAGCAAATCTAGCGTAATAACGGTCTTTACATCACCATTATTCAACATATAACTAATTTCATCACTAGTATAAATAGGATTAATCGGAATAACAGTAGCTCCTAAACGTAATGCCCCATACATTCCAATCACGAAATAAGGTGAATTGCCTAACAGTAATGCAACATGATCTCCTTTTTTTATGCCTAGCTTTGCTAGACCAGAAGCAAATTTTGTGACTGCCCCATCTAATTCAGCATAACTGCTTGACTGATCCATAAAATAATATGCAGGCTTATTTGGCACCCTTTTAGCTGTTTCATACAGCTGCGATGATAAGTTCATCGTCCTCCATCCCCCTTTGCTTAACAAATGAATGAGTAGCCATTCATTTTTATTGCAGAAGTTTTCTAAATATATTATATTGAAAGAAATTTTATCAATCAAGCTTTTATGTGTTTTTTTTCTTAAAAAATGAATAAAACAAGTGCTTTATGTAATATTTCAATTTTTATTAACAGCAGGATGTCAGGATAAATATCATAAAAACTCCTTCTAGATACATCATAAGGAACCATTTAAAAGACTCATTCGTGTGAAATCATCTTTCACACGAATGAGTCTATAGCTCAAACAATTATTTAGTAAATTAAATTGATTACTTCTTCTTTCGTTACATTTCCAAAAAAATATTTAACATCTACAGCGGTTAACGCTTTTTTAATTTCTTCTTTATCATAGCGGATCCCGTTAAGCTTCTTCTCAAATTCTTCTACATCCCCAACGCCAAAAAAGTCGCCATAGATTTTACATCGTTCTATTATTCCTTTAACTATTTCCATTCTTATATCAATCTGGCCAACAGGAAAACGATAGGAATGCTGCACATTGAATTTTGGTGATTTTCCGTAATTCCACTCCCAATTTTGGTAACGTTCTTTAGAAATTTGATCAATATTTTTCCAATCTCCTTCAGTTAAATTATATGTGGGAATCTGTTCTGTTTCATTAAAAATATAGGTTAATAGTAAAGTACGAAACTGTTCAATTGTCATTTTTTCTGATAAAAGTTCTGAAATATTTGTAACACGGCTTCTAATTGATTTAATGCCTTTTGATTCAATTTTATCTTTCTTCACCTTTAATGCAGATACGACATGATCGATTTCGGAATCGAATAAAAGTGTACCATGACTAAACATTCTTCCCTTTGTTGAAAATTGAGCATTGCCAGAAATTTTTCGTCCCCCTGCAATAATATCATTGCGGCCGCTCAATTCTGCTTGAATACCTAACTTCTGTAGTGCTTTTATAACCGGTTCAGTAAACTTACGAAAGTTATGAAAGCTATCTCCATCATCCTTCGTAATAAAACTAAAATTTAAATTTCCTAAATCGTGATACACAGCGCCTCCTCCAGACAAACGCCGAACAACATGAATTTGATTTTTTTCAAAATAGTCTGTATTTATTTCTTCAATTGTATTTTGGTTCTTTCCAATGATAATTGATGGCTCATTAATGTAAAACAGCAAATATGTTTCATTTATATCTAAGTTTTTTAACGCATATTCCTCAATTGCCAAATTAATTCGCGGATCAGTTATTCCTTTATTATCAATGAACAACATCATAGACACTCCTTTATTAAAAATGAATTGATAATTTGCTTTTTGCTAATAAAATTGTTCCTTTAAAAGCTTGTCCAGCTTCAGTCACAAGATGATTTAAGTTCCCGTAATGCGGCAAATGTGTTAACAATAATTTCGTAACATTTTCTTTTTCCGCAAGCCTCCCTGCCTCAATACTTGTCATATGCCCCGCTTCTTGGCCATTTTGATTTCCATAAAAATTACATTCACAAACAAGGAGATCTGCATTTTTACTAAAATGAACAAATTCCTCGTTATATGCCGTGTCGGCAGTGTAAATAATTGACTTTTCACCTGCTTCTATTCTCATTCCATAGCAATCAACAGGATGTTTAGTTTGTAAAAAAGTAATTGAAAAGGGACCAATAGCAAGTGTTTCATCTGGATCATATTCGATCCCAACAGTAATATCCTTATATGTTAACTTTGCAAATTCCTGTTCATCTTGTCCATGCCCATAAATAGGAAGAATGGG